>JBEKPG010000052.1:0-20116 GCA_049520955.1 Bathyarchaeia archaeon
CACACCCAGAGGACATCAACGACAGTATTTCAAAAATGGAAGAACTCGTTTCTGGGCACATCCCTTTTTTCAGCCAAGAGAAACGTTACATAAGAAAAGACGGAACAATAATTGATGGAAAAGTTACCGTCAGTGCAATATGCAACAAAGATGGGTCTACAGTTTTCATAGCTGAATTAGAAGATATTACCCAAAGCAAAAAAGCTGAAAAAGCACTAGTCGAAAGCGAGGCAAATTACAGAAGCTTGATTAACGGCATGGGTGAATCGGCTTGGGTTATTGATTTTGATGGAAACTTTGTTGACGTGAACGATGCCGCTGTTGAGATGTTAGGGTATTGTAGAGGAGAGTTGCTGTCTTTGGGAATTAAAGGCATTGATAAGTATCTGAGTTCAGAGCAAGTCAAAAATCTCATTAGCGGCTTGCCTGCTGTTGGGACCCAGGTTTTTGAAACAGTTCACACAACCAAAGATGGTCAGGAAATTCCCATAGAGATTAGCTCAACTCTAACCACCTACAATGGAAAACGGGTTGTGGTAAATATCGCAAGAAACATCACTGAACACAAAAAAGCCGAAGAGACACTGAGAAAAAGTGAGGAGAGGTATCGGGATCTTGCCAACTTTTTGCCAGTAATTGTTTTTGAGACTGATCTAGCCGGAAAGATTACCTTTTTCAGTAGACGAGCTTTCGAATTAACAGGCGTCACACCAGAAGACGTTGAAAAAGGCTTAAACATTATCTCGTTCGTCTTGCCCCAAGAGCGAGAAAAAGCAATAGAAAATATGAAAAAGTCGATAGCTGGAGAAAACCTCAGTGCAAATGAGTATACGCTCGTCAGAAAAGATGGTACTGCTTATCCTGCGCTTGTTAGGACCACCCCAATTATTTCTGAAAACAGAGTGATAGGGGTTAGAGGGTTGGTAATAGATATCACTGAACGTAAGAAAACTGAAATGGATTTGAAAGAAAGCCGTGATAAACTCGAATTGATGAACGAGAAGTTGCGTGTTGTAGGAAGCTTGTCTAGGCATGATGTTCGTAACAAGCTTTCGGCAGTGAATGGTTATACGTATTTGCTGAAAAAGAAGCACAGGGATCAGGCTGACATTGTTGAGGGATTGGGTAAGATTGAGCAGTCTGTTGCAGAAGCGGTTAAGATTTTTGATTTTGCCAAAATGTATGAGCAGCTGGGTGTTGAAGAGCTAACTTTTGTTGATCTGGGGATGGCTGTGGATGAGGCTGTTGCTCTTTTCTCATGTTTAACAATTAAGGTGGTTAATGACTGCTACGGCTCGAGTGTGCTGGCAGATTCTTTTCTTAGGCAGATGTTCTACAATTTCATTGATAATACACGGAAACATGGCTTAAAAGCCACCGCTGTAAAAGTTTATTGTGAGAAGGAAGAGTCTGGTGATTTACGGCTGATTTATGAGGACGATGGCGTGGGCATCTCTGCGGAGAACAAATCGAAGCTCTTCAATGAGGGTTTCAGCACGGGGGGCAGCACAGGCTTCGGCTTGTTCTTCATAAGGAAAATGATGGGTGTCTACGGTTGGGTGATAACTGAAGAGGGTGAGCCGGGCAAAGGCGCAAAATTCGTAATAACCGTTCCCAATCGATCATCTTGAGTTCATAAGCTCCGCTCATTTTAGTATCCTTTGATTTCCCAAACGTATTGAGTCGAATGTTGCTGATGGAAGGAGCTCATAATTAAATCTATAATGAAAATGCTGGCACTCCACGATTGACGCAGTCAAATTACATTGCCTCGCAATACGCGCGTTGCTCTGTACGATCGCCATGCTTCTGACAGTAGTAACAACTTTAAGGCTGAACGGACCCGAAAAAAACTATATTAACAATATGGGCTGAATGCAAAAAAATAAGCCAAAACTTAGTAAGAATTGAGCAAAATGCGGGCGGAGATAGGTATGAGCCCTCGTTTGAACCCTCGGGTGTCAATTCGCCATCTTAGTGTTTGGCATAATAGTCAGCTACTGCTCGGAATGATTCTTTTGGTTCCCAAGGCATATCTGGATAGACGCTTCCGTGCTTGCCGATGACGTTGGCGAACTTAGCCGACAGATCTGGCATTGACTCTATGCCGGCGAATTCCTTTCCCTGTTTTGCGCTCTCAAATATAATCTGTTTGAATGTGTCTTTCTCCGGGTAGCTTTTTACAAGGCTGAAACTGCCCAAATCCATATCGAACCTTGGATCATCATTATAGGCGGAGGTCGGAGAAACAAACGTGAAGACGAACGCGCCCTCCACGCCAACGGCGTCGAAAGCGGCGAGCTCTTCAATAATTTCTTTTGCCTGCAAACTCTCGTCTCGAATGTAGTGACCGTCAACCTTCGGAATGATCTTGAGCATTTCGGCAAACGGCGTGGGTATGGATAGTTTCTCCCCAAGATAATCGTTCATCATGCCAAATATGACGATGAAGCCGTTTCCTCCAAGCAAATCTGCTCCCCCGTAAGTGCAACAACCGAACTCGCCAATTACCACAGGCTTGTTGTAAGCAAGGCACCCCTTGACCACTTTGTCAAAGACGTTCTTTATCCTGGCGTCTCGGTAAAGATCAACGCCGACAAAATCGAATGGGCCCCAATCAACCTTTTCAAACGGGACTGAAAAATACGTCACTTCGCCCTTGAAGGTCTGCCTAACAGCGCGGCATGCCCTATCCAGAAATGCGTTGAGCGGTTCATTGTGTTTCCCCGCTTGGATGTTCATCCAAAACGAAGGGTTTTTCATTCTTTGCATGAAATTCTCGCCTTCAACAATACCTTGCGTGAAAAGCGTCGCCTCTGATCCAACGCTCAAAGCTACCTTGCCCGGGAACTGCTGCCGCAGACGTTCCGCAACTTCCGCCGCCTTCTCGAGGTACGGTAGGTTTTCTTCTTGGCTTCTATCCCACATCTCAGGCGACAGCCAAACCTCCAAGCCCCGAGTAAGCGCCTCCTCCGCCGCGATTTCGAGTCTCTTCAGGTCTAAGCCACAGATTCTGACTGTGTTGCAGTGTAGGTCGTTTTCGATTATTTCAAGCTCACGGTGTACTTGTTTTAAGTCGAATTTGGGGCGCCATTGGCTTCCCATCATCACCCGTCCAACATCATAGCAAACTCCTTTTCGATTCATTTTTTAGTTCTCTCCTTGATTTTCAGGTCTGAGCATCCGTAAGATTATCTTGGCTTCAGGAAAGTGGCTTTTTGCATCGTTCGGGTCAAGCATTGTGGCTCTTTTCATTAGGCCGTTAAAACATGCCAGTAACGCAACCATAAGTTCGTCGGGGTCTTCATCAACGATTTCGCCAGTAGCCTGCCCTTCAACAATAAGCTGACGCATAATGTCTTGTATAGCTTTGCCGTTTCTCAGAACTAGACCCTTAAGGTCGCTTGGTGCAGTTTCATCTTCCAAGACATTATACATGATTTGCGCCATACCGGAGTTTTGGCGGTAATCCTCTAAAATGTACGTAATTAAGAGTGCAAGACGCTTGCCCGGCGTCCCTTGAATTTGGTTAATGCGCTTGGCGGGTCCACCCCCTGCTTCTGCAGCCTGCTTAACCAAGATAGCAAAGATTTCTTCTTTACTTTTGAAGTAATGGTATGCTAATCCTTGGCTGACTTCTGCCTTTGCAGCAATGTCGGCTATGGTTGCAGCGCTACCCTTAGTTGCAAAGACGGCCACAGCACCGTCCAAAATCTTTTGAGTTGTCTCCTTTCTTAACTTCTGATTTGCTTCTTTACTTCTGGGCATAAATCTTCACTTACTATTGATTGAATTAATCAATCAACCATAATAAGGCTTATGCAAGAAGGAGCAAATTTCACCAAGCCCAATGTCTTGTAACCAAAGGAAAAACTATGAACGCCAACTTTAAGTTTAACAATACTGCGTTTGATGAGTCAATCAGGCCTTTTCCAAGAGGACAGTAGTAGCACTATTGCTGGGCTTTCGAGTACTGATGCCAGTTGCCATTAGCTTGACTTTTCAATCTCCAAACTAGCAACATACTCCAGATTCTTGGGTGGCTTCTTGTCTTCTGAACTGTCGAAGACGAATTTTGTCTTCCAACCATTGTATTCTGCAGCAAGCTGCAAATGGCAAAGGGCAATACCCATATTGACCGGATAGTAGCTCCCGCCTACCATAGTTCTAAGAAAGCTAGACTTGGAGGAATAGGCATGAATTGCATTCATGTTACCGGTAAAATACCAGTTTTGTAAGTTTACCGCTGATGGAGCAAGACGCGCTGGCTCTAACAATTCATCAACGCCCTCCATGTTTGTTATTTCCGTAAGAGATTTTCTTTTGAACTCCGAAGCACTGGTCCTGTATAGTGTTTCCTTTGAATTTCCAAACGACATCAAGATAATGAATTCCAGATTCGAAGAGTCTGTTAAGTCTTTGGTGGGTTGAGGAATACCCAACCAGCAACTGCCTAATCCATTCGCTGAAAAATAAAGGTCCATTTGCTGAAGCATAAAACCAATGTTGACTTTGTAGGCGTCCTTGGCTTCGGAGAATGCTGCAATAAAGTGAGGCGCTTTATTCCCAAGTTTTCTAGTTACCTGATTGGGCGAAATAATCTTGAACTCAGTCTTTGTCCCTGATAACAAAGGCTTTAAGGACTGCAAATTTCTTGAAATCTCTTCGAGACGATTTGAGTCAATCGACGTGGAGTCATAATCCCTAATTGATTTTCTTTTAAAGATTGCTTCGTAAAGAGCATTCTTATCCATTTTCTTGCACATCCAACGAATTCTGATTATTACTTCTGAGTTGAGACCTTAAAACTTGCTGTGTGAGCTGGCATTCCAAAAATTTTGTAACCGAGTATTTCACCAACCCACAGGCGCTAGCGACAAAAGCCGTTCTATATTGTCTGGTGTTTGAATTGTTCGCTTGCACCCAATCTGCTGTAGAACGCGAGGGTTCAAGCCGAAAATCGCTGTCTTAACGTGATTTCACTGATTTAAGCCATAAAACAAATTTACTCCTTATTGCAAGTCCTAATTACTAAAAGCTGGCGGGAATAGTGTTGAGCCCTCGTTTGAACACTCGGGTTGATGCAGTGCAGACGATGGACTAATTTAAGTGTAAGTTTGGCTGATGCAAGTATAGTCTCAAGTAATTATACAAGACCTTTCAAGGTTTGGATTAATTAGCCTAAATTTCTCTTGCAAAGAGGAAAGTGAAAGGTTATTCTGATTTTTGTATTCGCTCCTGAACTTGCTTCCAGGAATTTGTGATTAAGAAGCTCTCTTCCATGTTTGCAACCATGCGTTCAAACTTGCGCATGGGAACTGCAAAAGAAAGCGCGTTCTCAGGTACAAAGGGGCGTGCCGAGGGATCAAACAAACCAATAACTGCTCTTGGTCTAGCGGCATCTTTCTCAAGAAACGGATAGGTCAAGATAGAGGAGCAACCTGAACCAAAAGGCGTGAAGACACCATTAGGATCTGTCTCGTCAAAATTAGCCAGCGTAAATAACCCTGCCAACACATCGAACTTAGCAAAGAAAATTACTACATCAGGATTGTCAGATTCATTGAGCGCATCCCACCTCTTGAAAACTACAAACTTGGCTGGAGCTTTGAACTGCGGCAGGTTCTTGCTCCATTCAGCCGCAATTTCAGGTGTCTTCTTGTAGCGTTCTCCTTCAAGCTTGCCTGGAATGCCGCAAGATAGGAAGTACTCAAAATTAGCGGTCATGTTAGTGCTGAAGCCTAGAAATCTTCGCCCTCCAAAACAGGCAATTGATGTGGCGTCGAAACACAATGCATCGCCTTCTCTCACGGTGGAAATCGCTGCTATCACACATCTTGGAATTGATCCAGCCTTAACTAGTTCTGCATGCCCTTCCTCGTTAGTGTAATAAAATGTGATGGGAAGTTCGGATCCGTTGAAATATCGTTTCCATAATTTGATAAATTTTTCTTGAGTGTTGGCGTTCACAGTTAAGACCTCTGCTTTCAATGTGGAAATATGAAGACTAAATATTTTTTGATCATAACAGAAATTGGTCGAGCTATGTTCCGAAAGCAGGGTATCTTGTCAAACTGACTTTATTTCTCAGTGTTTCGTAGGGATTATACGAAGAATAGCGTTAAACTAATCACATTATGGATGTGCGCGCCCAAACTTTTTTTTGCGGAAAATATCCGAATTATGGGTTGTAAAACAAAATTTGGGCTTTTTCTGGGGTTTAATTGTTAAAAGCGGGCGGGGAGGGATTTGAACCCTCGACCCCCAACTTAGGAGGCTGGTGCTCTATCCGACACCCCTAAGCTACAACCCTCGACCCCTATATTAGAATCGAGGAACAAGAGCCAGAATGGTGCATCCGTACTGAGCTACTCGCCCACATTGCAGAAACTACAAAAACAAGACATTAAAAGGTTTTTAGAAATAGAGAAAAAGCGAGCAATCATAAAACCACAAATAGACCAAGAAACACAAAACAAAATCGACAAACTTGTTCTATACTTAAAGGGAAAAGGAAGAGGCACAAGCACACAAGAAGCCTACAGCAAAAACCTATTATACCTCGCTCAACGAGTCAAAAACTTAGACGACACTCAAACCGTAGAATTAGCAATAGCAGACTACTATAAAATTAATGGACATAAAGCAACGAATAACTACAAAGGAAAACTATGCGATTGTTACGCAAGATACTGTAAATTCTACAAAATAGATTGGGAAAAACCCATCTATACGCCTGAACCAACCAGCATACAGCCACCGTCAGACGAAAAATGCTAGATGCTACTATCATCTGCAAGAGGAGCATTATCAATAATGATTGAAAGCGGATAGTCAGTGGAATGATTTTGATAAGTCTAATCTTCCATGTGTACGTTGCCTAAAGTGGTGATTTAACCAGCATCTTTGTTTTGATTTTTTCTAGATTTTTGGGAAAAACGGTGCAGGATATACTATTCCGAACAGAGCTCCAATTATTATGCTTAAAACGATAAAGATGACCCATGCTAGAATTGCAATGAGAATTGCTCTAAGCCAGCCTGTTTGGAAACTTGCCTTGAAAACCCAAATCCACGCAATAAGCGCTAAAATGTAGCCGAAAACCAAAGCCGAAGCTCCGAGGAAAAAGCCCACCAAAAAAACAACGACGAAGTATACAATTGGTCCAGCAAGCGTTGCCAGCAATGCATCTCCAAAAGTCGCTTTTCCCCCAGTTACGGCCTTCCCAGCAAGCCAAACAGGAATAGAAACAATTATCCAAAGTATAATCAGCCCAATTATAGTGTAAAGTATGCCTGGAAAAGACACGTCAAAACCAGCAATAATCAATTAAAAGCCTCAACTTATTGTAAGGCAGAAGCTTCAATTAAAGCTTGCTGTTTTAGGTTCTGTTAACTTCATGGGCGATAAATCTTCCGTACTTCTATTTGCTACAGCCATAACGAGACTTAAAAACCCAATTTTTCAAGAACATCTTCACTCAAATAGAAAGCTTACAACTATGGAACAATAATAAGAAAAAGGGATTAAAAATAAGTGCAGTTCTGAGGGCCTTAATTAAACCCTCTTTTGCCTCTTGGGGTAAATGCCCTTCTCATTAAAAATAATTCTTAGAAGGTAATCATTATCGGGTTAAACGGGCTTGTTTTCTGGTTATTTTCCCAAAGTTTTAAACCATTGGAGTTGAATTAGTGTTTGCAAGCTAACAGTGGTTACTTTGACGCTAAATTACCATTATATGCAGCTTCCTCGTGAGGTGATTGTTGGAAAAGGAACCCTGCAATGCATTCCTGAAGTGGTAAGACGGTTAGGTCTTAGGGGGAAAGCTTTGGTAATGTCGGACTCAATATGTTATGATGTTGCTGGAAAAGCGGTTTCTGACTTACTTATGAAATCAGGCTTTTCGGTTGATTTTCTTCTCGTTAAGACTATGAATACAAAAGATGTGTTAGATATTGAAGGTCAAATTAAAGAGTTAAAGCCGCAGGTGCTTTTCGGTGTGGGCGGCGGAACTATAATTGATGCTGCCAAAGTAAGTTCAGGAAGCCAAAACATACCTTTCATTAGCGTGCCCACAACTGTTTCTCATGACGGCATTGCAAGCCCCTTAGCTTCAATTAAAGGTTCAGACAAGCCTTACTCAGTCCTGGCTCAAGCGCCGATGGCGATAATTGCTGACACAGAAGTTATTGCTCAAGGACCTTGGCGTTTTGTAATAAGCGGGTGTGGAGACGTTATCGCTAAAATTACGGCAGTCAAAGACTGGAAACTGGCGCATCTGGAGAAAAACGAGTATTACGGTGAATACGCCGCCAGCTTAGCATTGATGAGCTCAAAACTGGTTATGGAAAACGCTGAGTTAATCGTCTCCCACAAAGATGAAGGATTACACGTACTTCTTGAGGCTTTAATAAGCTGCGGCGTTGCCATGAGCATCGCTGGAAGCAGCCGCCCATGCAGCGGGTCAGAACACCTCTTTAGCCACGCCCTAGACATGTTTAATTCTCATCATGCCATGCACGGCGAACAATGCGGTGTAGGCTCAATATTGACTGCTTATCTTTACAGGGCAAACTGGCAAAGAATAAGAAATACGCTCAAGCTGATAGGAGCACCTACAACTGCCAGCGAATTAGGCGTTAAAGACCTGGATTTGGTTAAAGCGTTGGAGGCAGCAGCGAAAATAAGGCCTGAACGCTACACAATTCTGCAAAAGCTCAGTCTTAGTTTCGAAGCTTGCGAGAAAACAGCAAAGGCAACAGGAATAATCAATTAGGCTTGAAGTCTAAACGAGCAACGACTGAATAAGCGCAAACTTGTTTCCTTCAGGATCCTCTGCAGCAGCTATCCAACCAACATTAGGGACCTCCTGTTTGGCCGATACTACTTTTCCGCCAAGCCGCTGGATTTTAGCTAAGTAATCGTTAATGGACTCAACAGCGATATAGTTGATGGGTCTAATTCCAGACTGTTGCTTCCGAAACATGCCACCGTTTACTCCTGGCCTCAGAGGCGCGCCCTTTGAGTCGACAGGAACAGTTTGTATAACCCAATATTCTTCTGGTGCGGGGTACTGAATTATTTTCCAGCCGAAAACTTCCTCATAAAACTGCTTTAATTTTTCTACATCTTGGGCTGGGATTTCAAAGTGAACTATTGTATGATCCATCTATACTTTTCACCTCCTTTCGAAAATAGGTCTAAAATAAAAGGGAAGACTATTGCTTGAATATTATAGTTATATCGGCAGACGCATTTATCTTTATTCTTACCTTTAACGAAATTTGATTTAATAATAAAAGGCAGAAATGTTTGCAATGCTTTTTAGGGCTTGCTAGCTGGTGTTTCTGGCGCCAGAGTTTCTGGTACTGGAGTTTCTGAAACCGGTGCTTCAGGTGCTGGCGCTTCTAGCGCAGGCATAGGTGCTGCTGCTACGGGTTTGGGTTCAGCTTTGAACGCTTCAACGAATTTTGTTTCAGCCAAGTCGGGGATGAATTTCTGAATGTCTAGGGCGATGCCGCGTTTGGCAATTTGGATTCCTTCAATGTAGAAGGCTACTTCTGGCATGTCAATGGTTAAGTTTTTGTCTTGTATGGTTAGGGTAAACTTGTTTTCCTCCACCATGGGTACTCTTCGGTGAATGAGAGCGCCGATTTTTTCCTCGTTGTGTTCAAGTTTCTTGCAGACAATTACATCGTAAACTAAGGTTTTCCCAGCTAACGCAGGGTTAAAATCTAAAAGCACTCTTCCCGCGCCGATTGAACGCACAACAGCGTCTTTCCCCTGAAACTCTATTTGTCCTCCAACAACGGGGTTAATGTCTTTTGCCAGCAATTGTTTAAGCGGCACGCGTCTTACTTTTTCTGGATCTCTTTGCCCGAAGCCTTTGTCAGGTGGAATTTCAACGGTTGTAGGTTTGTTTATCTCCATTGTGGTTAAACCGTCATCTAGCGCTTTGAGAACCCAGCTTTCGCCAACAACTACCAGTTTTGGCTCATATGTTTTCGCTTCTTTATAGAGATGCTCTTTCTTTGCTACATCTTCGTACGTTGTGTCGAAAACCTCGTTTGTTTCCTTAACTTTCGCTGTATAGCTAATTAGAATGAAATCTCCTTTTTGTAGGGCCATCTTGAATCATCCTTTATCTTAACGGTCGAAGTTAAGTTTCAAACGCGAATAAAAACTTTGTCTAAACAAAAACCCGTTACACGAAGAACTACCGACATTCGTAAAGCCGCAGCTCACGGTACATGCTTATTCCGATAAACTTTAAATTATGCTTAACTCAGAGAAAGGTTACGAACCAGCTATAATGCAAGTTGGTTCTCATTTGCCGGGGTCTCCTAGCCAGGCAGGGAGCAAGCCTGGAGATGCTTGCGGTGCAAGCACCAAGCAGCTTGTGGCCTCTCGGGGCCGCGGGGGTTCAAATCCCCCTCCCGGCGCCATTTTACTATTTAGAGCCAATAATGAACTTATGATGCCAAAATAACCTGTATGCTGACTTATTTGCTTGTTGCTTTAGCACTTTCAATGACACGCGCTCTATCTGAATTCCCTGCGAATAAGCAAATTTTATATAAAGGTACAGTTTAAAAAGGAAGATAGATAAACCCCGAAAATCGGGTGTAGAAAAATTTTTCTGCACAAAGTTGTATCCTATTGAAGGTTAAATCATGATCTCGGACATTTCCAATGCAGCAGGAACAAAATTCTCCAGAAACGCCATAATACTTGCCATAGTGATGATTGTGAACGTCGTGATAATCATCCTCTTAACTCCAATTGGCTTTGAGACCCGCCCGATATCAGCCTTGAAGACGCTCGGCTACATCGCGATTACTACTATTTTTGCCGGTCTCGCATTGGATCTGACGTCAATCGTCCTCCTTCTCTTCAAGAGAGTTAGAGTTAGGTTGGCTTCGGGTCTGGCGATCATCAGCTCGGTTCTCTTCTTCCTTATCATTTCGGTAGATCGAACTGGGTCCTTCTTCTCGGTACCAATCCCTCCTGCAATTACCACCCTCGAATACCTCTTAACTGCCGTATTAATCGTAACTCTCTTGATAGCGTCGTTGGTCTACAGAGGAAGTAAGCCTGCTTCAAGCTAATGACTTCAGTCGAACTCCAAACACAGAACCCGGACAGGCCAGCATTTCGACAAATCGGACGGAACGCTTTCTTGGATAGCCCTTGGACGCCAATTGGACAAGCTGCTTAAACTGGATTCGATCACTTATTTTTCTGCGAAGTCCCTACAGTGAAGTATAGGGAAAAACTTGAGAACAAAACACAGATACAGGCCTTTGAACCCAAATGCGTTTCAGGGACGGGCAGCCCCATTGCACAAAGCGTTGTCCATATTTTTTACTGGTAAATTGGGGCTAGTATCCCCCTCCCGGCGCCATTTTACCGGTTAAGGTTGTTTTTGAGTTTATTTTGTCTAAAATCTACATAGTTGAAGTTCATTCAAATTAGTGATTTGCTTCATTTGAAATCTTGAAAATGGAGGAGGACGATCAGTTGACCTGACAATTAGAGGAATCCATGGTAATTTGTGTGCACGCAACTTCTTTGAACCCTAAACGAGGAAAGAAATCGCACCTCAATTCAAAAACCCACCCCAGGATTTGCAGCCAAGTTCTTTTCTGCTTAGAGCAAATTTTTCGGCTAGGGATTCAGAGGGTTTTGGGGATACGGTCCTACTCACGCACGCGTGCTACTCAGTTTTAGCTTTGGTCTACAAACGAGGATTAAATAAGAAAAAATAACTATGCTATGATGAGGCATCCATTTGACAAACGAAGATCATGCCACTGAAAAAGACATGCAACAAGCAGAAGTTTTTGATGCATTAGGGCATCCTACACGAGTAGTTATCTTGAAGGCTTTAAGCGAAGGACCGGCTGGTTTTGCTGAACTAAAAAAGAAAACTGGAATCGAAAGCAGCGGCCATCTTTTACATCACTTAAACAAGCTCAACGGCTTGGTAAAAACTGATGAGTATGGCAAATACTGTCTTTCAGAACAAGGAAGAGACGCTTTACTGAGTGTACAAACCGTAGAAAAGGTTACCGACTTAAAGGCGAACAGGAAGGCTGCAAATTACCTTGAACATGCAGAAACAATCTTGAAAGGTCTGTTTGTTGCGTTCGCTGCTCTATTGGTTCTAAGTTCTGCAACAGCGTTTTACCAATTAAAAGAGATTGGGTTATTTGAGCAGACTATTGTTCTCGGCCTTACCTTTTTTGTGTGCTTAGGCGCCTATCTTCGAATACAAGCCGAGTATGTCTCAAAAGTAGAACCAGCGACAAGCTTAACTTGAGAGGATTAGCAAGAGTGACCTTTCATTCCCAACTGTGCATTCTAATTATGCTCTTAACAGCTGAAGCAGCCATCAACACTCATAACAAAGCCAAATCCAGAAGCATCAGGTACTTCGCAAACTAATTTAGGAACAACCACGCGCGCTTTTACTGGTAAATTGGTGCTAGTATCCTCCTCCCGACGCCATTTTTGAGAAAGCTTTTGAGGCTATTTCAACTAAATAATCGCAATTATCGCCTATTTGTGAAAAGGTCTAAAATCAGGCGAAAATTTTTACTGGTAAAAAGAGACAAATGCGAAACCGTTGTGATGCGCACCACGGATTTCATATGGCATCATCCGTTTTTTCCTTTTTCTTATGATTATTTCATAAAAATAGTTTGTCTATTTTTTGATTCACCTTCTTAAAAACAATGTAAAAGTGCAAAAACTACCATACCAGCTACATTTCCCATCTTATTTTTTATAAAGAGCGACTGTATTCTTTTCAAACGATCATAGGGAAATATCTCGGTAATTACTGTGAAATGTAAAGAAAGCATTTATAAAATCAAGAACGATTCCGAGCGTCAAAAGTCCAAAGGGAGCTTCCTGAGAACGATAACTGCCCTTCTTGCTGGGACTCTTGGTGTTGGCGTTTTAGCGGATCGGCGAAATAAGCCCGCCTCTCAAGATCAGATTTCAGCCATAACCAACACGAGAGTCTTCGACGGTGATCGTGTCATCAACGATGCGACTGTGGTGATCAAAGGGGCATATATACAGGCGGTGGGTGGCGAGGTACCAGCCGGGGCAACTGTCATCGATGGTCACGGCGCAACCCTGATGCCCGGCTTGATTGACTCCCATGTGCATACCGACCTGGACGGTTTGCGAGACGCGCTGTCTTTTGGTGTCACCACAGAACTGGAAATGAACGGCCGTTGGACAACGAAGAAGCGTAAAGAAATCGCTGAACGGCGCGATATCGCCGATTTGCGCTCCTCGGGGATGGGCCTTACTCCTCCGGGAGGTCACCCAACTGAATATATGAGTTCAAGCAACAGCTTACTTATACGCTTATTCTACCGTTATCCGACTGTCTCGACCCCTGACGAGGCGGTCAAATTCGTAGACAAACAGATCGCCGAAGGAGCTGACTACATTAAAATCTTCATTGAGGATGGAACCTGTATCGGTTTCCCCGGACTTCCTGTACTTAATGATGAAACCCTTAATGCAGCCGTAAAAGAAGCTCATAGTAAAGGTAAGATGACCATCACCCACGTGACGACCGCAGAGGGAGGGCAGCGAGCTATTGCGGCTGGAGTAGATGGGCTAGCGCATTTGTTCTTTGACAGTCAAATTACCCCCAAATTTGTGGATGTTATTGCATCTTCCGGCGCGTTTGTTATCCCCACCCTAGTGACGATATCCTCTGCCGTTGGCAATAACGCATCCGCGCTGGCTGCTGACGAACGAGTAAGTTCCAAGCTGAGCCAGAAGTGGCTCGACGCGCTCTCACGGAGCATGAACGTCTACCCCGAAGGAAAGCTTGAAGATGCTTATGCCGGCGTCAGAGCTTTGCACGAGGCTGGTGTAGACATTCTGGCTGGCTGTGATGTGTCGGAGCCTATTCCCAGCCTCGGGGGACTCGCCCACGGCGCCAGTTTACATCAGGAACTGCAACTGCTTGTCGCGGCCGGATTGACCCCGATCGAAGCGCTGCAAGCAACGACATCGATCCCTGCGCGACGGTTCGGCCTCACCGATCGGGGCCGAGTTGTTCCTGGCTTTCGTGCCGACTTGTTGATGGTCGATGGGGACCCAACGATGGACATCTCCAACACGCTGTCCATTCGCGCTGTGTGGCATCAGGGTGTCCAACTCGAGAAGTAGAGCTGGATTTCAAACGTCCTACGTTACGGTTGTACATATCCCAAGATGACGGTTGCCACTAGAGGACAGGAAATGTCCTCGCCTTTTTCCGCAATCCAAGAGGTAAGTCAAAGTATTTTCGGCTTATTTTCTTTAAAGAGATTAAAAGCTAGGCCACTGGGATTTGACCGAAGAGTTTCGGAGACGCCAGCTGCGATGTTTGCCCAATATTTTTACTGGTAAAAGTGGCTTCTTCTTCGCGTTTTCATAAGGGAGGCGTAAATCAATTAAATAAATAAAGACGCAAGACCATGAACAGTTGAGCATGTCCAGGATTTTCTTAACAGAAATGTTCGCTGGGAGGTTCGTATCTTCGCAGGGGTGAACCCGGTGGAGACCCTGACCTCTTCAGGTTCTAATCCATTAATTTTGTAGGTACAACCCAATTTTATATCCTTTGAGGTTTGAAAAATGTTTGAACGAGAGTTTAGTGGGAATTTTTCGGATATTTTAGTTAAATCATGGTGTCACTTAATATATTAATGGAAGGAAGTAATAAGATTACTGAGAAAAATTCAATATTCTCCTAATGGAAGTTCAATATTAAATTGTGTTCCTTTTCCTAACTCGCTTTCGAATGTCACGGTGCCGTTTAACGCTTCCGTCAATTTTTTAACTACAGCCAACCCAAAACCTTGCCCTTTAGGTTTTGTCGTGACTAAAGGTGTGAAGATTTTGTCTCTTAACTCTATGGGTATGCCTTGCCCTGTGTCTTCAACGCTTAAAATTGCCTTGTTTTCCTTACGTTTCACGTTTATGGATATTGTTCCGCTGCTTGTCAAAGCTTGTATTGAGTTAGAAATCAAATTTGTAAGTATTCTCTTCATATATATTGGATCAGCCTTAAGTGCCAGAGAATTATCTTCCAACAAGTAAGTAACCAATATAGTCTTTGGAATATCCATTGACGATAATACGTCTCGGATAATTTTTTCCACGACAACATCTTCAAAGATTGGCTTTGGTGATTTCGCATAATCTTGCAGGTCAAGTACAATGTTGTTTATGTACGACAGGCTTTCTTCAATGCTGTTGATGCTTTCTTTGAGATCCTTCTTAGCATCGCAATCGGGTAGCGAGTCAACAGCACATTTAGACAGGTAGATTTCGCCCATAATGGATTGTAACGGGTTTCTTATGTCATGCCCAATCATGCCTGCCGTTTGCCCAATTGCGGACATCCTTTCAGCGTTTTTAAGCTGTTCAACTTGTTCTGAAACAAGCTTTTCCAAATGTTCCATATGTAAATCGAGTTTTTTTTCAAGTTCTCTCTTTTCAGTGATATCTTCGAAAATAGCAACTGACCCTATGATATCGCCTTTCACATCCGTTAATGGAGCTGATGTTGAGGAGACAATTATTCTTGAACTATCATTTCTCTCAATTATTGCTTCATCGTTGACGATTTTTTCTCCCTTCAGAGCGCGATTTGCTGGAAGCTTTTCAGGCGGATAAATTTCGCCATTTGGTTTAAGCAGTTTCATCACTTTAGTTGAATGACTATGAATTCCAAGCCCCAGTGGGTTAGTACCATATAGTTCGATGGCACGATCATTGGCATATGTGATTTTTCCAGAAGGGCTTTCAAGAATGATTATGCCCACTGGAACGAGTTTCAAAATAGAATAAATGCCTGTTCCAGCAAATTCACCGTTAAGCTTGTTGGGCATAATATCACTTTTCAAATAATGGCGCGCTGTTAGGTACCAAATAAATCTATTAGGTACCTAATATATTTTAGGCAGCGTCGCAAATAGCAAACGACGAAAACACGGATCTTCTGCTTGGTTTGGGTTTGAGTCTTAATCAGGCAGGGTTTACTTGGCAATACTTAAGCTGGAAAAAACCACGGTGGATCAGGTAGCGAAGTTTTCGAAAGTGCGCAGGAAGATGTCTATAGAATTTTGCCGTCACTCGAAAAAATGGGTTTAGTTGAAAGATTGCTGGGTAAACCAGCCGAGGTTCGAGCTACTCCGATTTCGGATGCCTTAAGCCTACTGGGGGCTGAAGAAAAAGGCAAATCTGATGCACGGTTGACGGGTATGAGGAGCAGTGTCGAGAAGCTGTCTCTTAAAGATTGGAAGCAGCCGCTTCCTGGAGAAGCAAGCATCTACATACTTATAGCGGAAAATAATAAAGCAACCCTGAAAAATCTTCCACAGAACGAACAAATGGCACTAATAAATCAAAATAAAAGTGTCAATTTTCTGAAACTAAAAAAGTTTTCGCACATACTCTTTTGGGTTCCGGGACGGGCAACTTCAAACCTTGGTCAAAATATGCGAAAATATCCTCAGTTAGAGAGGTTACAGCATTGGGACACAGCCCCATGGGGGGTAAGTCCGGTCCGGCTCGGTCACAGCATCTTTTTACTGGTAAATTGGGGATAGGATCCCCCCCCCCGCCCGGCGCCATACAAGTTTCCGGTTTTTCAAATAGACTCGCGGTGCCCAATTTAAATGGATCAAATTCAGATTGGGCCAGCATTTACCTATGTTTTTCTAATGATTACTGCAATGAGTCCAATTAGTCCTCCGAGGATAACTAATAGTCCGCCAAGTCCTCCGCCAATGACGCCAACGATTATGAGTACAATTGCCCAAACGATACTCGTTACACTTTTTGCGCCAACGATCGCTATGATGCCGCAGATGATCATTACAATACCGAAATAGGCAAAGCCAAATGATATAAATGGTCCAATGAATGTGAAAGCATATCCGATGAGCGATAGCAACCCAAAAATTACCAACAGTATTCCGCCTATAAGCGCTAAGTAGTAGGCTATTCGAGAAATTTCTGACAAATTCAAATTCACCTCCCTCATACAACTAAGTGCGGGTTTGCCCTACAGCTTTCATCATCCATCTGAAGCGCCTTGGTCTAACCACATCGTCATCTACGATTTTTTTTATATGAGCACATTTTCAATTCGTAAGGAAGAAATCTGCTGTTAAGATTTCGTTAATTCAGCGATGCGATTTTGAACCGTTTCGGATAGCTCTTTCCTCAAGTTTTCATCGTCGTGGGTCCATACATTAATCTGGTTAATTCTCTTAGCTAGTTCTTCATCGCCAATAACGTTTATGAACCATCTTTGAAAATCTTGACGCTGAAAATGAAACGTGACAGACTGAATCGGTACGGTTTGGAGCTTTTCGGCGAACTCAACAGTGCTACTTGCAGTTATCCCAGTGTTTTTTCCGAGTTCTGTGAAAAATTGAAAGCCCCATTCGAAGGGAACGGGGTTGAGTAGGTTTAGCGGTTGGGATAAAGTATTAAACTTCTTCCCCAACTCTATCGCCCATTCCTTCACCCTAGCCATGTTTAGATCGTCCATGACGGTTCTATTTTGGCTAATCAGGCAGCCGCCAAAGCCAGCAACGGCAATAGGCTTGAGAGACTTGTTTTTAGCCAGTAATCTTTTTTGGTTTGCTTCAGTATTTAGCGCTTTTGCGTCTTCCTTATTCTCGCATAAGAAATAGAACGCAACATTTTTGGCTTCAAAGTCATTCTCCATAAAATCCACAGCTTCATCGTAAACGCTGTTTCCACCACCGCCACCAACAATAATGTTTTGGAATGGTGTAATGTCCGGTGGACCCTTTCTAAGATCTGCGACAGTTGCATCCATGTTGTAGGTTGTTTTTAGCGCATCAGTTTTCTATTCAATTTTAACACGCGCGCTTTATTTTAAGATGTGTGACTGTGAACAAACAGCTACACTTGTTAGCACGATTGAGGAGGGTCTGGATGCGGAGCCATAGTGCCCTTTTTGTGGGCGAATAGGCGCTTGCCCTTTATCAATCAGCGAGGAAAAAATGAAAGAAAGTCAAGGTGAAGAATGAAAAAGAAGAAAGGCTAAATGACAAACTTCACACAGGCGCGCTATACAGGAGTCCTTCAAGAATAAACGTTAAAAAGCCTGTAACTTCTTGAAAAGCTCGTAAGTTTTTCTTCTGAACAGAGCGCACGCGCTAAATCTCCAATATTCTCCTGCTCGCCGCGAAAACACAAAACAAAAAACTGTTATACTACAACGGTTTAATTGAATACTTGAGAGAGGCCACTTGGCGATTATTGTTGTTTCGGACTTGCATCTAGGATTCGATACCTCCGACAAGGCTGCGTTTATCCGCTTCCTCGAAAAACTTCAATCTGACCCCAGCGTTACAGACCTGGTCCTTCTCGGCGACATCGTGGACATGTGGAGGCGAGATTCCTCAGGCATTTTCCTCGAGAACCATGACGTTCTCGACCTGATTATCGCCCTTCAGAAGAAGATACGCGTATATTACGTCGCAGGAAACCACGATTTCCATGTCCGCAAGCTACAAGGCCGAGGATACCCCATCAACTTCCTTAAGGATCTTACGCTTCAGCAAAACGGTCTTAATTGCAGGTTTGTTCACGGCTGGGAGTTCGACGAGATGCAGAGGGAGCACTTTATGGAATCTCTGTGCCACTCAATGTCTGATCAGAAGGGCGACCGTGATACTAACATTTGGGCTGCTCTTGGTCGTTACGATAGTGACCTGTCTCGCTTTTTCTCCATGATCGATCGGGGAAGAAAACGCCGCCTCGCTGAGATGCTGCAGCTAGGTCCAGAGGAGAGGCTCATAGAAACCCTAAAGGGTGTAGAAAGGAAGGCCCGTTCCACAGTTCAGCCAAAGGAAGTTCTTATCTTCGGGCATACTCACAGACCCTTCGTGAACAAAGCCGAAAACCTCGCAAATACCGGCTCATGGGTTACAACCGCGCCTATCCATAATACCTTTGTGCGGCTAGAAGGTGGCAAACCCAAGCTATTCGTGTTCGAAGGAGCCGAGATTACGGAAAGAGCCGACATCTAACTAGCCCCAGTTTGTCTTTGGCTACAGAGTGTGTGCACGCTGAATGTGAGGGTGAACGAGAGTAAGAGTGGTTAAGTGAGCATAAGCGTTTGAGTTTGGGATTAAATTCTAGTCTTTCTCTCTCTAAAACTAACGACTGACTAACCTTAACGACGACCTTACTCTTATTATACTGCTAATCCTTAATCACACCCACAACAACACGACGCGAAACACAAAATAGGGAAAAGGCGGTAAGCTATTCGCTTAGCAGTTGGGAGAAGTAGTTCTTCGATCTCTTGAAAACCTATTTCGACTGACTATCGAAGCCTTGAACAGTTAGGTTTTACGCATTGTTAGAGTTTTCTTTTGGCTTTGCCTACATCCTCTCGGATTTTTCCCTTAACTTTTTCAGCTTCGCCTTTAATTATTTGACCTGGGTTGCCAGTAACTTTGCTCGCGCCTACGCGGATTTTACCTTCTTCTTTTTTGAGTTTACCTTTAACGTCATCTTTACTCATAAAATTTCACTATAAACCTAGTGCCTCTGTGATTTTATTAAACAATTGTGACTGGTATCTCGCGCCAACAATAAGCCGTTGCTTTAACGCGAGCCTAATTTGTTTTGTAAGTTTGAATCTTATATTCAGGAATCGCATGAACATTTTAGCCTGTGACGGGATTGCACGCACTTTCTCAGAATCTCTATTATTTCGTCAAGGTCTGTTTTTTTTCTCAACATGAACATACGCTCACGCGCGAGCTTCATCACAGTCAAAAACACTCAAGGGCGCCGACGTTATCGAGATTGTTGATTGTGAAGCGGAAGAACAGAAGAGGCGTCAAGGATACTAAGAGCTGCAAATTCGAGTTTTAAACTGCCTATACGAACTTAAAGCTTAAATCTTCAAAGTGATAACATCGAATGGTGAGGAGAAATCGGCGGATGTCAACCTCAAAAATTGATTTTACTTTTAAAGACAAACTGCCAACCTATTTGGTTTACTGGACAAGGCCATGGGGAAACTCAGAGCAGAAACAAG
>JBEKPG010000053.1:0-16938 GCA_049520955.1 Bathyarchaeia archaeon
GAAGCGTTGGGGTAGTTGTTTTCATCGGTCCATTTCCAATCGTTTTTGGTTCTGGACCAAATTCTGATTGGCTTATCTTGATTGGGGTAATTCTTGCTGTTTTGAGCATAGTGCTCTTTTTGATTATGAAAAGAAGATTATTCGATGCCTTTAACAATTAAGAAGATGGGCTTTACTCGTTCGCTATCTCTTCATCCTTACCGTAATACGCATAGAGGAAGACTAGGATTATAGAAATAAACACTGAGCCCATTGCAACGTATTGTAAGGTTTGGAAGTATGCACTTAAATCCATGAAGGTTCTCCTTGCATTTTACTTATTCTTGTAACATCTTAATATTTAAGGAGTAGCTTTTTTCCACTCATTCATCAACATGTCATAACTATCGTCGTTTTCCTCAATGATTTCAAGCCAGCCAAGATTCTGCGCTATTTTCTGCGTTAATAGATGATAACACATGTGAACTTTCTTGTCTAAAACTCGAAAATAGAAATCGTCACAAGTACAGAATTCAGCTTCAGGCATGATAAGGTAATCTCGCTCTCTACCAATAACTATCCAAACTGTTCTTCCGCTTGGCTTAAAAATGTACTTTTTCACTCGATTCTCTTTTAGCGCCTCAAGTGCTTTGGTGAATCTTGGCCCAAAAAGTTCGTAAAGTTCAGTTAGGTCGTTGCCCGACAGTTTACCTGCTGATTTTGCTGCTCGACAAATAGCGTTTAACGTATCTATTTCTGAGTTATCGCTCATTATACACTCGCAACTTGAAATTTAGGGAAAATGAATTCTAGCTTTTAGCCTACGTTGATTGGTTCTCCCTTAGGCCTGCTTTCAGATTCCGCTTTGGGTAGCACTACTTCTAAGACGCCGTTTTTGTAGCTAGAGTTTGCTTCTCTAACCTTCACTTTCATCGGCAACTCAACTTCCTTGAAGTACTTGTACTGCGGAGTATCGACTGAAATTGTTACCGAGTCTTCCGTGCCGTGAAGTTTTATGTCGCCTTTTTCTACGCCCGGAAGCTCCACGACCACATGAACTTCACCATTGGTTTCAACAATATCAACAAGCGGTTCTCGTTCCTCTTTTACCTGCGGCGCACCTTTGAGACCTTTCTTTATGTTTCCAAACTCTTGAATCTCAGGCTTGCCGTCTGGACCAATCTTCATACTGTGACCATAAACGAAGGGCCCAAGCTCCTTAACTGTGCTTCCATCGGGAAGTTTACGTTCCTTAACATATTCTTTAGGCACCTTTTCAGTGAAATTCTTAAGCTCTTCATCCATCATTTTTTCCATCTCATGGAACATATCATCTATGTCACTAAAAAAAGGCTCTTTAGCCCGCCTCTTCCTTGACCATTCAGGATAATCCTCATTGTCAGAAGACAATAACACTCACCACACTATCTTTCTTTTTCCGCTCCAATAAATTTTATGTTTCAAAAAATGCTTATTTCATGTTGTTCACAAGGACTTTTCAAGTAACCACTCTGTTGAATGAGTCACAAGCAAATCTTATGGATGCCCTTAAAAGTTTAAATCATGGAAAACAAACTAAATGACACCAGCCAGCAAAAAAAGTGGCAATTTGCCGGGGTAGCCTAGCCTGGCTAGGGCGCCAGACTCATAATCTGGAGAACAAAGGTGGCCAAACGCCCATGTCCAGAGGTCGCGGGCTCGAAGCTTAATAAAGCGAGAATCCCGCTCCCGGCACCACTTATTCTTAACACAGAACAAAGAAACCAAAAATCTTAAACAGATGAATATCTCAACTAACTCGGTGGCGATAAGTAGGAAGAAATTATCGGTGCGGTTACTTGTTGCTTTTCATAAAGCTGTAAGCCGATTCAAACAGAACTGGTTTGAAATTACCTGGCTTTGCGCGCTTGCATTAGTGATAATTTGGAGAGGAAGGTCCTTTGTTTTCGCTGGAGATGGAACCACCTCTGCAACTGTGTTAACGAGCGCCGTTATCGTATATGGACTTTCATTTATTCTCGCTGAATTTTTTCTGAGGCGACAGGGCGTTGGCTTTGAAAGATATTTCATAGCGGTTGCATGCGTTGTAGCTGGAATATGGTTAGTGCAGGGACTATACCATTTTGGTTTCGCCCAGGCAAGAATGCCAAGTGAGATTGCTAACGTTATATTGACATTTAACTTTAACTTCAACACTTCAGCAGCAACGTACCCGCTGTACTGGAACCTTTTGATGGTCAGCTTGCCGTTTGCAGGTTACAAATACATGAATCTCAACAAGTTTCTTGTCTTAACCACAGTTATAGGTGGTGCAATCTACCTGCTATGGATTAATGTTGGCTATCCACAGTTTTTTGCTCCGCAATGGTTTCCAGATTCAGCGATAGGCTTACCCTTAGTTCCTCATAGCACCTCTGGAATCGAATTGAGTGGGTATATATTCAACTCAACCTTTACGGTTGTTGCTCTACTACCAGCGTTATTATTTTACAAAAAACCAGAAGCAAATCCGCCCACCACTTAGGATGGCGTAAATGGATTCATAGCTCCTAAAGTTTTAAGCGGAGGTTCATAAAAATGTTATTAAGCTCTTTCCACAGAACCATCTTTGAAGTGAAAACGTGAAAGACTACGACAATTTTTTTCTGCCAAGCAGCGACTTGAAAAAAGGAAAAGAATTTTACCAAGACCTTCTGGAGCTGCCTGTTAAATTTGACTTCTCAAGCATGGGTATGATAGCTTTCAAAGTCGGCGACAATGAACCTGCAATCATCTTAAAAGACACCAGCAAGTTCCCAGAAGCTAAACCGACCATCTGGTTTGTGGTAGATAGTGTGCAAGTAGAGTATGAGCACTTGAAGGCTAAAGGGCTAAAGTTTCTGTCCGAGCCGTTCGCGATTCATACAGGTATGGCTGTTGAATTTGATGATCCATTCGGAAATAGGCTGGGCTTGACAGATTATTCCAAGAATGCTTCTAATCCCAAACTTGGCTGAAATCGCTGTTGTTCGTGAAATAAATGTTTACTATTGGAAGTCAAGTTAAGATAAAGTTTTTACATATTCCCTCATATAGTAACGCGAGTTCGTCTTGTTAAAAGTGAAGAAGCCTTGGTTTAAGTTGTGGCCTGCTGAAGTGCCTAAAAAAATGAATTTCCCACAGGTACCTCTCCAAGAAATTCTTCTCAAGAGCGCTAACAAATTTCCCCAAAAAACTGCTATCGTTTGTGGTGAGCGGGAAATTACTTATGCACAGCTGGAATCGCACTCAAACCAGTTTGCAAACGCCCTTGTAAAATCAGGCCTTAAAAAAAGCGAACGAGTAGCAGTTTTTTTGCCAAACATCCCCCAGTTTGTAATTGCTTATTTCGGAATCCTCAAAGCAGGAGGGGCTGTAACGGCGATAAACCCATTGCATCGGGAGCGTGAAGTTGAGCACCAACTTTGTGATTCAGAAGCCCAAACCATAATCGTTTTGGATTCTCTTTATCCAGTGTTGGAAAATGTTTGGGATAAGACCAAACTGAAAAATGTCATAGTTACAAGTATAGACGAAGCCACTGAGGCTCCTATTTTCTCAAGCAAGCCCAACATATGTAGCTTCCAGCACATACTAAAAGAAGCATCACAAAAGGCTCCAAAAAACGAAGTCAATCCCATTGAAGATTTAGCTGTCTTGCAGTACACAGGAGGCACCACAGGAACAGCTAAAGGCGCCATGCTAACTCACACCAATCTGGTTTCAAACGCGCTAGCCTTCGCCGCCTGGATAAAAGGTGCACCGACAAAAGAAACGTTCCTAACAGCACTTCCTCTATTCCACATTTACGGAATGACCACAAGCATGACTGTACCCGTAAGCTTGGCGGCAAAAATGGTTCTGTTGCCAAAATTTGAGACAACTAAAGCCTTAGAAGCCATCCAGAGGCATAGGATCACGGTTTTTTGCGGTGTACCAACCATGTACTCAGCATTATTGGCCAATTCGAAGCTTGGAAATTATGATTTAACCTCGATTCGCGTCTGCATTTCTGGCGCTTCATCCCTGCCGCTGCAAATCCAAAAGAAATTCATGCAAGTCACAGGAGGATTGTTAGCTGAAGGCTACGGGTTAACTGAAGCGTCGCCAGTTACTCACTGCAACCCAGTTGGCAGAACAATGAGAACGGTTAAGGTTGGTTCAATTGGCTTGCCCCTGCCAGGTACAGATGCGAAGATTGTTGATCTAGATAAAGGCGAAGAAACGCTTGATCTGGGCGAAACTGGCGAGTTGGCGGTGAAGGGACCGCAAGTTATGAAGGGTTACTGGCGCAGACCTGAGGAAACTGCTTTGGTCCTTCGTGACGGATGGCTTTTCACAGGCGACATTGCATATATGGATGAGGATGGCTACTTTTACATTACTGACCGCAAAAAAGACCTGATAAAATTCAAGGGCTACAGTGTTTACCCACGGGAAATCGAAGATGTCATCTACGAACACCCAGCCGTAAAATTATGCGCGGTCGTCGCCAAACCAGACAAGGTGACAGGCGAAGTTCCTAAGGCTTTTATAGTGCTCAAAGAAGGCACCGCTGCAACAGCAGAGGAAATCATCTCTTTCGTTAACGGTAAACTAGCATCATACAAGGCAATCCGAGAAGTTGAGTTCAGAAAAGAACTGCCCATCAGTTCAGCAGGCAAAGTTTTAAGACGCTTGCTTCAATAGAAATGAAGGACAAAAGCCAAAAATGCTTATGTTAGAGCTTGGCCCGCTACATCATTAACACAGGTTAGAATTAAGAGATTTGCTTATAGTGCGTGGATCTCTAAATTGACTCATTATCTAGCCAGCTTATGCAAATGTTTTTCCATTTTATCGGTTATTAACATGCTTTACTGTCTCGTGCTTCTTTCTAAATGGCAAATAATTGATTTCTTGAAAACCTTCATATGCCTTTGACGCAAGTGTTTATAAAATGGAGGGGAAACGCAGTTAACGTTTCGTTTACCAAACGGGAGATCATTATTTTAGTTATCCTGCTTTCTATTTCCTTCCTAGTTAGAGTTCTCCTGTTTCCACTGAAAGGATATCCCATTGATACGGGAGATTTTTCCTACTGGATTAACGCCGCTGCTGTGCATGGGATAAGACCGTTTTACAATCCCAATGTTTCAGGATTCATTGATTATCCTCCGTTTAACGTTTATATTTTCTGGGCGTTCGGCTCCTTAGCAAAGGCATTAAGCATTAGCGCAACAAGCGTTGTTAAGTGGATTCCAAACCTTTTCGATTTAGCAACGTCACTGCTAATTTACATTTTTGTTAGAAAACAAGCAAATTTTAAAACCGCCCTCCTCGCGACCGCTCTCTACGCTTTCAACCCAGCTGTAATTTATAACACGGCAGTATGGGGACAATTTGATGCAATCTACACCTTCTTCCTTTTACTCTCGCTTATGCTCGCACTCAAATCTAAACCTAAACTGTCCGCAGCAGCCTTCGCAATAGGACTTTTAACTAAGCCGCAGGGAATAGTTTTAGCGCCTCTGATCGCTTTCCTTATTTATAAGAAAAACGGATTGAAAAATCTGCTATTTTCTGTTGCCGTTTTTGCTGGAACGGTTTTCTTAGTTATTCTTCCCTTCCAATGGAGTAATCCCGTGACTTTCTTGGGCAACATTTACTTTGGAGCCTATGGAGAATACGCTGTCACTTCAGTAAACGCCTTCAACCTGTGGGGCCTATACGGCTTATGGATGCCTGACGGAGCGCTGTATATATTGGGTTTGGCGTTATTTGGGGCTTTTGCCATTTTCACTTTGTACTTCTTATATAAGCGGTTTAATGCTTCAGATGAGTTTTTGGCAATTTTCGGTGCATTCATGCTCTTCTTCGCATTTTTCATGCTTCCAACCAGGATTCATGAGCGGTACCTGTTTCCAGCCATAAGCGTGTTGGCACTAATGTTTCCGTTCCTCAAAAGAACCCGTCCGTTATACGTTGTTTTGACAGCGACTCTTCTAATCAATCAAGCCTACGTTCTCTACTGGCTTAATGTTTATTACCCTAACGCCGGTCCCAATTTGACTGGAGACCCAGTTGTTCTAGCGGTTAGCGCTATTAATTTATTGATGCTCCTATATGCTTCACTACTAATGTGGTTTGAACTCAGAGGACGAAGAGTTCTCAAAACTGAACCCGCCGCGTTAAGCCAAAGCCAAAAGAGAGGTGGACCAAAATGAACTGGGGATTGCAAATCAATAAGAAAGACGTTATAACTATTGTTTTGCTTTCAACAGTTTTTTTCTCCATAGCAGCATGGAACGTGGGTTCAGTTAATTATCCTGTAACAACTTGGCAATCTACCCAAAAAGAAAACTTTTACATTAACTTAGGCGGAGTGCAACAAGTTCGAACGGTGTACTTTTTTGTTAAAAGCGGCAACGCCACAGTCACAATATACGATGGTACTCCTGGAAACTGGACTTATGCCGGAGAATTCATTCTTCAAGTGTTAGGCACGGATTACTCTGTTTTTCAATCCACCAATATCAACGTAAACACGCAGTTTTTGAGTTTCGATGTTCAACCAACAATATACGATTCCAGACCCGACTTTGCAAATGGATGGGGCATCAATAACCCCTCTGACAAACAACCATCACCTTTCATTCAAGTCCAAGAAATTGGCATCCAAAGCCAAACCAACAAAGAAATTCCAATTATTGGAATAACAGGAGAAAATAACACAGACCCAACAATATCCAAGCTTGTTGATGAGCAAAACTTACTGCAGATCCCACCTGATTACATGTCTAAGATGTATTTTGATGAAGTATACTTTGCCCGATCTGCAGAAAACTACCTACACCTACAGATACCTAATGAGAGAACTCATCCGCCCCTTGGCAAGCTCATTCAAGCTTCCGGAATAGCCTTCTTCGGTGATACTCCTTTTGGTTGGCGAATAATGGGAGTAATATTCGCTACTTTGATGATAGCCCTGATGTTTCTTCTGGGCAAGAAACTTTTTGGAACCTGGATAGGGGGTTTTTCAGCGGCGTTTTTGTTCGCATTCGATTTTATGCATTTTACCATGGCAAGGATAGGCACAGTCGACACCTACGTGGTGTTCTTTTCGTTGCTATCACAGTTATTCTTCTTGATTTATTTCACAAATGTTGTTAAGAACGGATGGAAAACGTCTGTTCTGCCATTGTTTTTAGCGGTAATCTTTTTTGCACTGGGATTTTCTACGAAATGGTTTACACTATTTGGCGCCGCAGGCATGCTTGTGCTACTTGCAGGTTATAGGTTCAAGGATGCTATAAAAATTAAAGGTAGATTTAGCGACAAGTATCTCGCCTTCTTTGACTATCCCGCCTTGTTGCTATTAGGTTTCATAGGTCTAGCGGTTCTGATTTACTTTGTGACATATATTCCGGACATGCTTGCTGGTGACTCTTTAACAACGATCTTCAAATTGCAAGGTGCAATGTATGCTTTTCACTCAGGAACTGTCACAGACCCCACTTCTTCCCCTTGGTGGTCCTGGCCTCTGATGTTTAGTTCAAAAGTGTCTGTTCCTAAATGGTTTGACATAACATACTTGCCTAATAATGTAGTATCTACAATTACCGCATTTGGCAACCCAGCAGTTTGGTGGATTGGCTTCATCAGCGTAATCATGCTAACTGGAATAGTGATTTATAAAACCGGATTAACACAAAAGCTGTGGAAAAGAGTTTCTGGAAACCAAGCACATAAACGCATTAACTCTAACGGATGGGATTTACCTGCAGTATACATAGTTGTTATATTCTTTTTTTCATGGCTTCCCTACATTCTAATTTCTAGGGCAACTTATATTTACCATTTCTATCTAAGTGTGCCGCTACTTTGCTTAGCATTAACCTATTTCATTAACAAGTACTGGAACACACGTATAGGGAAAGCTACCGCCATAGCCATATTTGCTGCAGCAGTGATTATGTTTATAGTATTTTACCCAGTAATTTCAGGGATGCCAGTTTCTAACTCATACGTTGACAAATTGAAATGGCTTCCAGGCTGGTTCTTCGCACCATGATAAAACAAAATAGCTTCAGCAAAATAGTACAGGTCTCCATCGTTTTCCCAGCGTACAACGAAGTTAACTACTTGTATCCAGCAGTTGAAAAAACCGTCCAAACCTTAAACGAGCTCAAATATTCTTATGAGATCATAATCGCCGAAGATGGAAGCACCGACGGCACCGCCGAAAGATCCGAAGAGCTAGCGAAAAAGTTTTCATACGTCAAACACATTCACTGTGAAAAGCGTCTTGGAAGGGGAACCGCACTTAAGAACGCGCTGATGCAGTGCAGGGGAGAAGTTTTGGTTTATATGGATTTGGACTTAGCCACTGACCTTAAGTCTCTTAAGCCTCTTATTGAAGCCATCGCGGTTGAAGGATACGACGTATCCATTGGTTCAAGATTGCTGCCTGAAAGTAAGGTTGAACGCAGTTTTCGTAGAAGTATTAGTTCAAAAAGTTACAACTTCCTTGTTCGACACATGCTCGGCTCCAAAGTCAGGGATCACCAGTGTGGTTTTAAAGCCTTCAAGAAAGAACCTCTTTTGAACTTGCTTGATGAGGTAGAGGCGACTCATTGGTTTTGGGATACTGAATTACTTGTAAGAGCGTATCGGCACGGCTACAGGGTGAAAGAAATTCCAGTGGAATGGAAAAGCGGTAAGGACACAAAGGTTAACCTCACCAAAGATTCATCGAGAATGTTTGGGAACATAATAGGGCTCTGGTGGCAACTGAAAATAAAGCGTCAGGGCTAATTTTGTCGTCCGGCTAAAAGAACAAATGATCTAGCAACTAATGCTAAGCCGCCGATTAGAATTATTCCAGCCCAAAAAACAAACCAATCGCTCATTATTGTCATGTTAACAAGGTAAGTAATTGCTAAATAGCTTGTTCCGAGCCAAAAAACAACGTTTTCAATAGTTTCAGCTTTCCTTGTTAGTGGAGAATGAATCACAATCCTGATAGCCAATATAGAGATTTCTAAAATTCCTATGCCTAAACAAAACTCGAAAGCAGCGTTATATAGCACCGTGTAGGCACCTGGAGCAAAAGGCGCAGGCAAAGAAATACTAGTTCCCGGAACTTGAGCAAGAACAAAAGAGCCCAGGAAATTAACAAAGTTATTCCATATGTTGTTTTGTAAATTTATCAAGTAAATGAGGGCAAGCAGAATGAAAATAAGACCTACATACACTGCGCTAATCAAGTTTTCTTTTTTCTTATCGCTTAACGCCTGAGAATTCAAATCTTTATTCAAACGCGTTGTCCCTATGGCGAAGATAATATCTTAGCACATATATCTTTCTCTCAAAGCAAAAGAGTGCATGTTTTAATAGTCAGAGAGAATAAATATGAAATTAGGAGAACTCGCATGCCATATTGTCCGAAATGCGGCAATAACATTGACGAGACAATGGATTTCTGCCCAAACTGTGGAACTACACTGAAAGGCACAACAGCAAGTCAAGAAGTCACCGAGTCTAATGAGCAAGATAAGACGATGAAACAGGAGATTCTTGCGGACGCCGAAATTCGAGAAAAAAATCAGTATGGCTTCGTCAGATATCTAATCGCGGGTTTAATCCTCTGCATAGTAGGCATTTCCGCCATACTTGATTTAACTGGTCATATCTCAGCCTCAGGTCAAGACGTAGCTTTTATGCTAATTATTATTGGCATAATTATCATAATAGGAGCTATTTACGTGACTACTCCTGTGCGAAAATATTTCTCGCATTTAATTAGTCATCCTAAGAAAGAGCCAGCAAATACTTAGCTACAATTTGTTATGAATTGGCTTATATCCTTCTCTTTTGATAAATAAAACATCCAAAACGTTTGCTAATAGGTTGAAAGATCATGAATGAAACAGTCCGCTCGACATCTGAAAGGATAAGGAGACTTGAAGTTCAAGGTGCAAGAAACGTGGCAATAGCCGCCATAAAAGCCCTCCAAACGTTAGCAGAACAAACGAAAGCTAAAAACAAAACAGAGTTCTTAGCTGAGCTTAAAGAAGCACAATCGGTGTTTTTTGCGTCAAGAGAAACTGAGCCATTAATGAGAAATGCCATTCACTGGATAATTAGCCAGACCGAAAACAGCAGCACAAAAAAGGTTGATACACTGAGCCAAATGGTTATTGCAAACGGAAGCGAATTCCTGAAAAATCTCGAAGCTTCAAGAGAGTACATTGCAGAAATAGGAGCCAAACGAATCCGCGATGGATCTACAGTTTTTACTCATTGTCACTCCTCAACCGTAACGCGATTGCTTGCTAGGGCCAAAGCTGACGGCAAAAACTTCAACGTAATCTGTACTGAAACCAGACCCGCTTTTCAAGGCAGAATAACAGCCAAAGAAATGGTGGAGTTGGATATCAAGACGGAGTTTATTGTTGACTCAGCCACACGGTCTTTTATGGGAAACGTCGATATAGTAATAGTAGGAGCAGATGCCATCACGTCTGAGGGCAATGTAGTTAACAAGATTGGCACCAGCAGCATAGCAGTTTTAGCTAACGAGGCCAGTAAGCCCTTCTTTGTTGTTTCGGAATTGTTAAAATTCGACCCGGAAACACTTTATGGCGAATACGAGAAAATTGAGCAGCGAAACCCCGCGGAAATTTGGAGTGAAGCACCAGAAAAGTTGGTGATAAAGAATCCGGCTTTCGATGTTACCCCAAGCAATTACATTCACGGGTTTATCTGTGAAGAAGGAGTAATCGCGCCTCAATCAATAGTTGAAACGGTGCATCGAAGATATCCTTGGGTTCTTAAGCGCACTTAAGCTTTCCAATGCTTCAATGCAGCTTTAAGTTCCCTATGCGTTTCAGCGTACTCTTCCAAGGTTAATCCTTTCAATTTGGCGTCAACGGCTTGCCGCATTGCCTTTGCACCTGCTACTGTTCCATCTGGATGCCCGTGGATTCCGCCGCCAGCTTGAATGACGACATCGTTGCCGAATGTGTCAAGCAAAGCAGGTACCAGCCGTGGATGCAGTCCGCCTGAAGCAACGGGCAAAACAGGCTTTAACCCACTTAACTGAGATTTGCAAGCTTCAATGTTTTCAAGCACTTCGGCTTTTGTTTCAGACATTTTTCCGACTACTGTACCTACATGGAGTTGATCAACGCCGATTACTCTGGCAACAGTCGCTATTGGACGCATTGCTATGCCATGTTTGAGGTTTTTAGTGAAAGCAGCATGTCCTGCCCTGTGAGCGTGAATAACGAGTTTGCTGTTTTGGTCTCTGAGGGTTTGAAGCGCTGACCAACCAATAGTTAAGATGTCCACCATGATGTACTCTCCGCCTTGAGCAGTGACAGCTTCTGCTCGTTTCAGCATAGTTGCGGTTTCAGCGGTGATGTTTACCATGTAGACTTTGCGTTCACCTGTTTCCTTTTGTGCTTTATCTCGGTTCTCCAGAGTCTGTGAAAGGCGTTGTTCGAAAGGGTTGAATTTTTGGCTGCTTAGGTTTTCGTCGTCTTTTACGATGTCGCAGCCACCGCTCCAGGCATCATAAGCTACCCTTGCATGGTCCTTGGTATCTAATCCGAGTTTAGGCTTAATTATCGTGCCGACAAGTGGGCGTTCTGGAACTTTTAGGAGCTTGCGGATTCCAGCTATACCGAACATTGGACCTTTGAAACTTGCGATTAGCATTTTGGGAATTTGAATATCCATAAGGCGCAGATTCTTGAGAACTTTAAGCCCGAAAACATTTCCAGCAACGCTGCTTAGTATGTTAGGCATGTTGGCTGGCTCAAAGAGTTCAACGGGGTAAGCGATCTTTACTACGTTACTTTCTATACTGAAAACACGCGCTGCAAGCCGAGTCACATACGGCGGCTCCGTTGTGAGCTCTGTCCACGTACCGACGGAGCTTTCCGCGGCAACACCGCCTGCGGCTTCTTTAAGGCTGATGCCCTCGGGCTCCAAATAGAAGGTGCAAGTTAAATCGGTTTCTTTGGGCTTGTAAGTTAAGTCTACAAAGTCAAGGTACTTCAAAGTGTTCCTCTCAGGTTTAGTCTGAATTGGTTTTTGCTTAAAATCTTTAACTATTCCTAATCTAATCAATAGTTGACGTGGCCGCAAAATGAAGCTAATAGTTGAAGCCTTAAAAATCACGACAGGGGGAAATAGAATCGCCATTCTCAGTGAGCATAACGCCAGTTTGTTAGACGTGCATAGTTCAGACAGAGTACGAATAACATTCGGCAACCAAGAAATGATTGCCATTGCAAACATAGCCGCAAATTTCCCCAAAAACCGCATTGGGCTTTACGAGGAAACAGCTTTGGCGCTTGGAGTAAAAGAAGATGAAACTGTGTCGGTGCTGTTGGCTCCGCTTCCTGAATCGCTGTTTAACGTAAGGGCTAAACTGCATGGAGAGCGATTGCGCGATAAAGATATTGTAACTATCGTAAGAGACGTTGTTGAGAGGCATTTGAGCAACGCTGAAGTAGCGGCTTTCTTAACCGCCCTAAGCATTTTCGGTTTAAGCACGAGTGAGAATGAGGCATTATCAAGGGCTATGGTTGAAACTGGGAAAACGCTAAGCTTCGGCGAAGGACCAATACTAGATAAGCATAGTGTAGGCGGTATACCAGGCGACAAAACCTCTATGCTGGTTGTGCCAATTGTGGCTGCTGCAGGATTTACTATTCCCAAAACGTCTTCGCGGGCGATTACTTCGCCTGCTGGGACAGCAGACCGAGTGGAAACGCTCTGCCCTGTAAACCTATCAATCAACGAAATAAAGGAAGTTGTAGCGAAAACCAACGGGTGCCTTGTTTGGGGTGGCTCCTTAGAGCTTGCACCAGCCGATGATCTTTTCATTCAAGTTGAATATCCTTTGGGAATTGACCCTATGCTTTTGCCGTCCATTCTTAGCAAGAAAAAAGCTATCGGAGCTACACATGTCGCGATTGACATTCCAACTGGGATGGCTGCTAAAATTAAAACTCGAACCGAAGGGTATACTTTAGCTTCTGATTTTGTGGATTTAGGGAAACGTTTAGGCTTAAACATTCAATGTGCTTTAACTTTTGGAGATCAACCCTTAGGCTGCGGCATCGGACCTGCCCTTGAAGCACGTGAGGCGTTAACGACTTTGATGGGTGGTGGACCACCTGATTTACGGGATAAGGCAGTTAGTCTTGCTGGCATGCTTTTTGAGATGGTTGGAGTTGAAAACGGGTTAGCTAAAGCGGAGGAAATGCTTGATTCTGGCAAAGCTGAAAAGAAGATGCGGGAGATTATTGAGGCTCAAGGCGGAAACCCAGCGGTTAAGCCTGATGAGTTACCTGTCGGAGCCGAGATGGCTGAAGTAAGGTCACAACACTCTGGCAAAGTCATATGGCTCAGTACAGAAGATATTGTGCGGATTGCAAGGGAAGCTGGAGCTCCCAAAGAGAAGGGAGCAGGCATTATATTATATGCGAAACTTGGTGAAACTGTTCATAAAGACGGCGTCTTGTTTGAAGTATATGCTGAACGTGGCAGCAAGTTGGCTTCGGCACTGGAACTTGCTAGGCAATTGTCGCCTATTGCGTTAACTAAGAAGCCTCGTGAAAAGATGATTTTGGATCAGGTACCTGAGAAGCTTTCGCGCGAAAAAACGTTCATGTTAGACAGGTAAGCCACTATCTGCCAGGCTTCAATAGGCAAGACGCCACTAAAATATGGTTAAGACTCCTGCTTCTAAGATGCAGCGATTATTTGTGAACCTAATCTTAAGGTCCAATAATTCAAGCTATTGAAACTTTCGTGCTATTATTATTGTAGGTTCATCGAGCTTTTGAATTTGTTTAACCTTAAAATTCAATTCTTTAAAGAGCTTGGAAACGGATGAAGTAAGTTGATCCGAATGACTCTCAATCATCCAGAGTGGAATCTTTTTCAAGAGATCACTTCTGCAACTCAACAAGTAAATTTCTGCCCCTTCAATGTCAACTTTAGCCACGTCAAACTTGTAGTTCTCGATAAATCGCTCAATGTCTTTTATAGAGCTTATAGTTTTTTCAAAACTTGTAAACCCGTATTTAGCAGAGTTTGTCGCCAACTTTTTCGCCCGATAAGGATCACCTTCTACAGCAACCACTGATTTAGCGCCTTTTTCTAAGAAAAACCAAGCTGTGCTACCATAGTCTGCACCGAGATCCAATATGGTCTTCCCTTTGAAATCAGTGAAACCCCAATGATGGTTGTAGTCCTCGTCAAGATAAGGTCTAGGAGCGCTAATAATCTTGAAATATGTCCTTTTCGTATATTTGAAAAATACCGTCTTCGGATGGCGGAAAAGGGTTTTTACCTTTCGCGTTAAAAGCCCTATTGACCCGCGGTTTTTCCCTTGTGTTTCACCAAGAGAAATAAAGTCGTCATTTGCAAAGTCTATAATAATTGGATCTTGAGCAGTGCAACTATCAGTTTTCTGTTTCCTCGTCACTTGACACCGAAAACACATTCGATCAGGAGAATTAATCAGATTTATGAATTCATGTTCAATATTCCAAATCAAAGATCAGAGAAGACGTTAGAAAAAAATGTTTTCTCTTCCTATCTGCAACACGTTATTTCTTCGCTATGCAGATTCAAGTCTTATCTTTAAGAAAACTTGGCTAACGTCTCAGCTTTATTTCATAGCTTTTCTATTAGCGTCGCCTTTTCACAGCCCAACGCTCAAGATATATACCGCTTAAAGCACCAACTATCAAACCCATAAGAAGCATACCGAACAATAACTCTTCAATCGTTGTTAAATCAACAAAAATCATTCAAATCACTCCGCATACAAACGAAGAATTTTCTCGATTGTTTTTTCGCTATAACCGCATTCGTATAGTTTTTTTTGAATTTGCTTCTTCATTGCCTTCTCCTCTATTCTGTGTTACACAAACAAGTTGAACTTATAATCTATATTACTAATTCCGATATATCATGTCCGTACAGTAATTGTAACGTTTTGTTTTTAGCGTGCTGGATTGTCCCGAAATTGGTGTAAAGTGGTCATAAGTCTTATTTTCTGATTTGGGGCAAATTTGATGCGCACAGTCGCTCTGTTTTTTTTGCAGTGGCACCGCTTTCGTTGGGGACAAACTTAAACGAAAATTATGGCTGCTTATTTCTGCTGCAATAAAACCAGCGATTAACCCTTTGCCGATGCCTCGAGCTACGAGTCCAGCGACTAAGCCACCGAGGAAACTACCTACTAGATGGCCGACTCCTGGAAAGAGATATTCAATAATCAATGTTAACAAAAACCCCACGAAAAAACTGAACAGTAACATTCTAAATTGACATCACACAAGTTAATGATGTCATATTACATTTTTTTGATCCCTGACATACGCTAATTTTAAATGAGTGTTATTATTAGTATTTTGTAAAAAAATTGAAAAAGGGCAGCAAAGATAGGGCAGTTTCTGGGATTAAACATGGGTTGTTCAGTATTTGTATACTTGAAAAAATTGTTCAGTTTATCATTAATCCTAAATGCACTCATAACTCTAGCCTCTGTTGCTGGAATCCTATATGGTTTTTACCATGCTTGGCCCTATTGGAAGCCATTTTCACCATACCTTATTAACGGTAACCTTTTTCTGCTGGTAGCCGCTGCAGCATTAATCAACATATTTCCAAGCGCACGCATAGGCAGATGCCTGCACACCGGACGACTGTGGTTCCACCATTACGTCTACGGCTTCTTTGTTTTGCTTTCATCAGTCATTTTCGTAGTAACATTTACATCCGTTTCTCTAATCATGCTTTTCTTCATATATTCCTCAAGCGTAGCAGTAAACGCCGGACGATTTTTCGTCTTAACCGGGCTAACTTTGTTCTTAGATGACCTTCCAGACGTTTCAAAACGAGTCGAATCGGCCCTCAACAAGATAAAGTCAGGATTTTACCATATTAGAAAAGCAATCTACGCATTTCAATTAATTACTGGTTTAGTTTCATTCTACGTTTTTCTCGCCGTTGCCCTATCTATATTCCATAAACTGGCTTTTACTTTTTCCAACTTTATTACTATGTCGACTTTCCTAATTACTAGTATTACTTCGTTTGCCTGCGTAAGAAGAAAAGCATGGATCGATATGTCAGTTGTAAAGCAAGTTTCCCCTATCGTTTGAGAATTTCCTTTCCAATAGCTTCTAGTTGTTCGCGGGAGTACTTAATAGAATTTCCATGAGTGGTTATGTGGTTGGGCAATTGAGGAAGCCTAAGAATTAAAACGGATGGATTGTTTAAGTGGAACGTTGCGTGGTTGTTTGTAAAAACCACGATTCCTTCAACCCAAACACTCACAGATCCAAAAGCCTCCGAAGAGTCGATAATGTGTTTTACTTTGGCAGCGTTCCTTTTGGCTTGTAAACTTGGGCTGCCTTTGAAGTTACGTTTACCAATTCTTTGCCACGCATCACCATTGCAGGATATTTCGCCGCTCCAGTTCTTGGTCTCCAAAACAAAGATGCCGCTGGGACCAAGGATGATATGGTCAATGTCGCCGCCACCGTCATGAAGATACAGGTCGTTTATGAGGAAATAGTCGTCGTTAAGCTTGCTGCTTAGGAGTTTAGCTACCTCTTTTTCGCCGGCCCAACCAGCCTTGTAAATACGGTATTGTCGTAGGTAAAAGTAAGACCCAGCTAAGGGTACCAATGAAACCAACAGTCCAGCCTCTTCAAAAATGCTCAAACTCAAACGGAAGAGTACTCTTAAACTTAGGGCGAAAAAGACTAATAAAAATATGACCAGGCACAGAACCGCTTTTGCCAAGTTTTTTCTTACCTGGTTCTTAAGGTAGTTGCTTGAACCTTTCATCTTCCTCATGCATAACCGCTCTAGGCAGGTTTCATTCCCTTTGAAGCTATATTACTTTATGGCAAAGTAACTCCT
>JBEKPG010000054.1:0-16820 GCA_049520955.1 Bathyarchaeia archaeon
CAGACACTGCGGATAAGCTTAAGGCTTTAGGGGAGCAGGCGGGAGACCACGTATTCTTAACTTTAGAGACTGATGATTGCCAAAGAGACTACGAAGCAATGAAGGCGAAAGGCGTAAAGTTTTATGGAGAACCAACAGAGCAGCCATACGGCGTCGATGTTGTTTTCGAAGACCTCTACGGTAACCTATTTGACTTAATACAACGGCGTAAACATTGATTTTCAATAAGAACGTTCAGCTTATTTTTTGTTGGTAAGTGTCTTTGAAAGAACAACAACACTCATTTTTGCATTTTTGAACTGTTTGTTTTAGGTTGCTTCTTTGGTTTAGGGCTTGAATTGTTTGTAGGTTGCGTCTTAAAATGTGTCGGGATGTGTCGGGATATGTCGCAATGTGTCTGTTTATGGATAGTTATCCCTGAAAGTATTGATTTTTAGTAGCCGCCGTATAATAGGAACCTAACAATAATGAGGAGAAGAAAAAAGATATTTTCTGATGGGAGGGTCGTTCTTCCTTTAGCTTTCACAAAATAGGTCTCGTTGAAAGAACAACAAAACTTGTGTTGCCATTCTTGTTCATGTTGTTTTGAGTTTCTTTTTTGAAGCAAAGCTTAAAACGTTTACAGGTTGAGTCAAAAAAGGTCAAGAAACGTTAAGAGATGTCAAATTTCGTCAAAAAAAGGCAAAAAAGGCCAAGGAAGTGAGGCTATGTGCTAACTGGTAGATGCAACGATTTTAATAATGGTCCTTTGATCCGAGATGGAGTATTATGAAAATATGCTTTTTCTAATTCTGTAATGTTTTTGCTGTTTGGAATTGAACGTTTTTGTTGTCTTTTCGGTCAAGAAGAAAGTTTTCCAAAACCATTAACCGCTAAGGTATTTTGGAGTTGTTACCGAGCAATTCAAGGTATGCATCCATAAATCCACTACTAATAATTAAGCTCTTTCAGTGATAAATGTCGAGCAAAAAATATTTAGCAAAATACGCATTTTTTTCCGAAATCTTAAACAGAACCGTTCCTAACTAAGCATAGCAAACCCGTTTGAGGCACATGAAAGATGCGGATGATAAAGTGGCGCGACGGAGTTGTCATTACGCCTGACCAGACCAAACTTCCCCTTCAAGAAGTAACTTTAGAAATCAAAACCGTCGAGCAAATTGCAGAAGCCATAAAAACCCTACGCATCAGAGGTGCCCCGCTGCTAGGTGCGGCTGCAGGTTTCGGCGTAGCCTTGGCAGCTTATCATTCAAAGGCGCAGAGTAAAGAAAAGTTGTTGGTTGAGCTTGAGGATGCGGGTGCGATAATTAAGCGTCAGCGTCCTACTGCCGTGAACCTGTTTTGGGGTGTAGACCGCGTCCTAAACAGGGCTCGAAGCTCATCGGGAAATATCGAGGCAGTCAAACAGGCAGTTATTGAAGAAGCACAGAAAATAGCTGATGAAGACGCAGCTCAGAACCGCGCAATCGGAAAAAACGGCTCACTGCTCATAGAGGACGGCGACACCATTCTAACGCATTGCAACGCAGGCGAGCTCGCAACTGTGGAGTATGGTACTGCTTTGGGTGTCATCCGAGCAGCTTGGGAAGAGGGCAAAAAAATCAAAGTTATAGCTGATGAGACGCGACCGCTGCTACAGGGTGCCAGGCTCACGGTTTTTGAGCTTAAGCGCGATGGGATACCTGTCACTTTGATAACGGATGACATGGCAGGTTACATCATGAGCAAAGGAATTGTTGACAAGGTTATTGTAGGCGCCGACCGCATTGTCCAAGACGCCGTAGTTAACAAGATCGGCACTTACTCGGTGGCGGTTCTGGCACATGAGCATGGCATTCCATTTTATGTTGCTGCGCCAAAATCAACTTTCGACCTGCAACACAAGGCAGTTGATGTGATTATTGAGGAGCGCAACCCCGAAGAAGTCACACACATCGGTTCCCAGCAAATCGCTCCAGAGGGCATCGACGTTATGAACCCAGCATTTGACATTACCCCGTTGAAATATGTGTCAGCAATCATATGTGAGACTCAAGTTTATTACAGTAAAGATTTTAGAAAGTTCAAGGATGAAGGAAAAAGAGCAAAATGAGCGAATCCAAAAAGACGCAGCCCCCAGAATTCCGAACCAGCGGCATGCTTGCGAAAAAAGGTGTTGTGGTAGCTGAGCAGAGCAGCATTGATGCGCTTACCTCACGGGGATATGGCACGTTAGAGGATAAGGTTTTCACGCTTACCTTCTTTGAAGCTTTATACTTTGTGGATAAGGGCATGCTTGAAGTCAAAGGCGAAAAAGACCAAATGGTGGATTTCCAAACCCTTCTGCATTGTTACGAGGCCCAAAATGGAAATGCATGGGTTAGCTACCTGGTTTATCGCGACCTGAGAAGCCGCGGATACGTAGCGCGAGAAGGGTTTGGCGCTGGAATTGACTTTCGCATGTATGAACGGGGCGCATACGGCAAGGACACTGCACCTTACTTGGTGTTGAGCACTCAAGAAGGCAAACCTTTAGGCATTGATGATTTAGTGGATGCATTGCAGCAGTGCCAAAGCCAAAAGAAAGAACTTACCCTAGCAGTCATGAACCGACGAGGCGAAATCGTCTACTACTCAGTCTCACAATTAACATTCAAATAAGCCTGTGAAAACATGGCAAACTTATCCTATAACTGGAACGCACAAGACTACGCCAAAAACTCAGCAAACCAGTTCCAATGGGCAAAAGAACTTATTCCCAAACTAAAACTACGAGGAAACGAAATGCTGCTAGATATTGGCTGCGGCGACGGAAAAATCACGGCAGAACTCGCACGATACCTACCCGAAGGCAAAGCGGTTGGTGTTGATAGCTCAGAAAAAATGATAAACCTAGCAAAAACAACCTTCCCGCAAAAAGATTACCCAAATCTTTCTTTTCAGGTAATGGATGCGAGGAAGCTAACTTTCCAATCGCGGTTTGACTTGGCGTTTTCTAATGCGACGCTGCATTGGATTGTTGACCAAGAAGCTGTTCTTTTCGGTGTGCAAAGGAGCTTAAAGTCGGGCGGCAAATTGCTGTTTCAAATGGCTGGGAAAGGCAACGCCAAAGACATACTCAACATTATAAACAAGTTGGCAGCATTGGAGCAGTGGAAGGAATTTTTCCGCAACATGGCGTTTCCATATGGCTTTTACGACCCAGAAGAATACAAAGCGTTACTGCAGGAAACGGGTTTGGTTGCTGAGCAGGTTGAGCTTTTTCCCAAAGATATGAAGTTTAACGGTTTAGAAGGCCTAGCTGGGTGGGTACGGACCACATGGTTGCCATTCACAGACAAGCTCCCAGTTGAATTTAGAACAAGATTCGTTGAACTAATAGTCAACTTCTACCTAAAAGAGCATGCTGCAGATGCAGAAGGCACGGTTCATGTTGGAATGATGCGCTTAGAAGTAGAAGCATACAAGCCGTAAAAAGGTTTAAGAAGATTTTCTAGATTTAAAGCAATCATTTTACATCGAACTCTTTGACAAATTCTTTTAGTTTTGCAAATTTGCGATGATTGCGAGTTTCTTCTATTTTTTTAACAGAGGTTGGGTTAGTTCAGGTTTAAGTTTTCCTTCTTTATACCGTTTAGATTTTGCTTAAGGATTGTTTTTGTCTCTTTCTATTTTCTTTCTTGCGCGTTGTTCTGTTATGTAGCTCAGGATATGCTGGCCATCCCCATCCAAAGTAACCAACTATTTTCTTTCTTGCGCGTTGTTCTGTTAAGTAGCCCGTAATTAGTAGAGCGATTCCAACAATTATCAACGGAATGGCGTAATTCCGATAAGGTTCAAATGCCAAACCAATCCAACCAATCACGTTTGTTTCATAATACAAATAGACATAAAGACCCACTAAGATGGCAAGCGCGCCAAAAACGTAACCGAATGAACTAATGAGCCTCCAATCCGGATATCGCATGCGTCCTCTTTTATCTAGGTTGCATTTAAGTTTTTAGTCCAATTCATCCTCCAAGCAGCAATATGTGCTTTAGTGCAGGTGAAACCAAAGCACTCGCTTTTTTCATTCAGTGTTAAAACGATTTAAGATCTTGTGACTTCGGTTCTGTGAGTATTACAAAAAACTTCCAAAAAGCAATTACGTAAATGTTTAAATCTGGTATAAAACAGGAATAATAAGAGAATAGCGCAGTGGACCCGTAGCTCAGTCCGGTTAGAGCGCCAGGCTCATAAGCATCCTGAAGGGTGTCGAGAAACCTGTTGATCGCCGGTCCGAATCCGGCCGGGTCCACCACTAAACTTTATTAAAAATAAGGATGCGCTTCTATTTAGTTTTGGCTTAAGGTGTTCTTGTTAAGGCATAGGGTCCAACGGTAAGCTTTTCAGCACCTTTTGCAGTGACAAGAACGGTGTCTTCGATTCTCACCCCACCGTATCCTGACAGGTAAATTCCAGGTTCATCGGTAATCACGTTGCCAGCTGCTAGTGTGTCTTTGCTGTCAGGACTCAAGGTCGGCGCTTCATGAATTTCCAAGCCAACGCCGTGACCAAGGTTGTGAACGAAAGACTCCCCGTAACCTGCTGCTTCAATAGTTTGCCTAGCTGCGGCATCGACTTCCTTGGCTGGAATATTGGGTTTCATGGCTTTGAAGGCTTTTTGATGCGCAAGTTTAACTGTTTCATAAATTTTGTTTTGTTCTTCTGAAGGGTTTCCAGCTGTAAAGGTTCGGGTCATGTCTGATCGGTAGAAGTTGAATGTTGCACCTAAATCTACAACCACCAAGTCGCCTTCACGGATTGTCCTGTCTGAACATGAGCCGTGTGGGAAAGCTGAGGCTACGCCTGAAGCAATTATGGTGTCGAAACCTGTTCCTTCGGAACCTTTCTTTCGCATAGCGTACTCGATTTCCGCTGCCGCTTGTCTCTCTTTTACTCCAGGTTTGATTATTTCAAATGCTACTTGCATACCTTCGCTTGTAAACTTGCAGGCTTTGCGGATGCTCTGGATTTCTTGTTGATCTTTGGTTTTTCTCATCTCAGAGATGAAGTTGTTGGCTGGTTCGAGTTTTTCTTCCCCTCCGAATGCTTTGGCAAGTGCAAGCCAACTTTCAATTGGCACAGTGTCCACAGCAAACTTGCTGGGCTTTTTGGAGGCTGTTTGGTTGGCGATTTTTGTCATTAGGTTTTCGCTTCGCTTTAGAAGTTCAACCGTTAACCCGTTAGTTTCTTTTTTTGCCTGCTCATAATTGACCGCAGAAACGTAAAGGACGCTTTCGCCTTGTTCGGGAATTAGCAGTGCAGTTGCTCCGGGGAAGCTTGTGAAGTATGTTAAATTGATATTGTTGAAAATTATGAAAGAAGCGAATTTTCCTTCTTTAAATGCTGATTTCTTTAAGGCGTTTATTCTGTTCAAGGTTTTTGGCCTGCCAAAAGAGGGTATGTTTTTTAGTCGGTTTAAGTTTTCGCTTCATTTTTGCGTTATGTAATTAAAAACAAGTCGGTTTTAACCGTCAAATTTTAAATAAATCAGCCATTAACTTAATATACTTTTTAGATAAATTCCGTAACTAAGAATTGAGGGAAAAATGCATGTTTGCTTATGCAGGAAAAATTTTACATGTTAACCTCACAACTGGAGAAATGAAAAACGAGCCATTATCAGAACAGATGGCGAAAGATTACATCGGTGGCATAGGCTTAGGCATCCGCTTACTGTTTGACAATTCAAAACCAGGAACCGATGCTTATGACCCAGATAACCCATTGATCTATTTGACAGGGCCACTCAGCGGCACCATGGGACCAACAGGCGGAAACAGCTATGCCGTCGTGTCCAAATCTCCTGCTACTGGTGGTATCGGCAATGCTGAAGCCCACGGCTTCTTTGGTCCAGACCTGAAACGTGCAGGTTACGATGCTATCGTTATCACTGGTAAAGCTCCAAAGCTTTCTTACTTGTGGGTTGACGATGACAAGGTTGAAATCCGAAACGGTGAGTATCTGAAGAACGCGACAGTTAAGGAAACTGACGATAAAATCCGAGCTGAACTTGGCGACTTTTATATCAGAGTTTCAGCCATCGGCGAAGCCGGTGAAAAACTTTGCAGGTTTGCGGCAATCATAAATGATGAGTTCCGTGCCATCGGAAGAAGTGGCATGGGCGGAGTCATGGGCTCTAAAAATCTCAAAGCAGTTGCTGTGCGGGGAACACATGACGTTAACGTTGCAAACCTTGATGGTTTCAAAGAATTTGTCAAAATGATTTATGAACGCATGAAGGGTCCTTCAACCAAGAAATATAAAACCTTAGGAACGCCCGAAAACGTTCTTGTCCTCAACTCACTCTCAGCATTGGCAACGCGGAATTGGACGAACGCAACCTTTGAAGGCGCCGACAAAGTAAGCGGCGAATACTTTAACGAGCATTATGTTAAAAAAATTGTTGGGTGCGCAACTTGCGGTATGCGTTGCGACCACATAGGGGTTGTTCCAGAAGGACCATACAAGGGCTCAACTTCACGATTGGAGTTCGAGTGTCTTTGGAGCATGGGACCACTCTGCGGCATCGACAGGTTAGATGCAATTATTGAAGCAATGCGCATTGTAAACGAGTACGGAATGGACGGCATATCCATCGGTGTTGTGGTAGCATTCGCAATGGATCTTTATGAGCATGGTATTATCACAAAGGAACAAACTGACGGAATTGACCTCAAATTCGGCAACGCTGAAGCATTAATCGCCATAATTCACAAAATTGGTAAACGCGAAGGCTGGCTAGGCAATGCACTTGCTGAAGGTGTAGCAAAAGCCGCAGAAATTATCGGCGGAGACGCATACAAGTACGCTTGCCACATCAAAGGCTTAGAACTGCCAGGCTACGACCTGAGAACCTTAAAAACAGCCGCACTAGGCTTCAGTGTCTCGTTTCGTGGAGCATGTCACCTCAGAAACGGCGCTTATTCACCTGACGTTAAAGGCAAAGTCAACCGCTTCAAGATTGAGAAAGGCAGAGGCAAAATAATTACTGAAGAAAGCTACATGTACAACATCATTGACTCACTCATCGTTTGCAAGTTCAGCAGAGGCACATACTACGACGGCTGGAAAGACCTAACCAATTATTACACGCTTGCAACAGGCATCCCCATCACCGTTGAAGAAATGATTAAAGATGGCGATAGAATCGAAAACTTGGCAAGACTCTTCAACATAAGAGAAGGAAAAGGCACACGCAAATATGACGATGTACCCTACAAAATAAAGAATTTTCCAGTACCTGATGAAGGACCAGCCAAAGGCGTCTGCGTTAACGACGAAGAAATGGCTGTTGGCTTAGATGACTATTATGCTTCAAGAGGATGGACGGTTGACGGTATTCCAACGGTTGAACGCTTGCAACAGGTAGGTTTAGGCGACTTAGCATATATTGCCGAGAACGCGATGAAAGCTGCCCAAGAATCTAAACCTCAAGTTACTCTTGAAGTAAAGGTTCAAGGAGGAAACTAAAATGGTGCGTCCACAAGACAGAAAATTCGTAACGGCAGACCCTGAAAAATGCATAGGCTGCTGTGTCTGCGAATACGCCTGCAGCATGGTTAACGAGAAAACCTTCAATCCAACTAAATCACGAATCCGCGCTATGCGCTTGGGCCCACTAATAAACATGGCAGTTACATGCAGGCACTGCGAAGACCCAGCATGTGTAGCTGCGTGCCCGAGAGACGCTCTTTCACAAGAACAAGACAGCGGAATAATCCGCGTTGACGAGAACGCATGCAACGGTTGCGGATGGTGCATCAGCGCATGCCAATTCGGCGCCATGAACATGCATCCAGACAAGAAAATCGTGTTCACATGCAACAGTTGCACAGACAATGAAACAAAAGAGCCCCAATGCGTCCAGTGGTGCCCTGAAGAAGCATTAACATACGTTACTGCTGAAACATTATCGCAGAAATATAGGCAAAAAGCTGTCAAGAACCTGTTCCAAACTGCAGAAGCTAGTAAAACAAAATAAGCTAAATTTAGCGCTTTGAAAGCGCTCTCTTTTAGTATTTTTCTATTGCCAAGTTTTTATGTCATTTTCAGTGATATCGTACCCTTAGTGTAAGGAACAAACTCCCTAATCTGCTCAATTGACGTCTTTCCAGTTTTCTCTCGTTGCTCTTTTGGCAACTTAAGCATTAGCGATTTGAGAATTTGTTGTAAAAGCTCTTTGCCCGTCGAATCACCTGGCGCAAGGACAATGTAGGTTTTGGTTTTCGCTTTCACTGCATCTATTGGTCCGCCGACAAAACAGGTTTCCCCATTTACAATTATGCCAACCGCGACCTTTAGCGGTACACTGCGCGTCCAGTTGCGTTTGCCAACAACTGCGAAGGCACCATGAGGAACAGATTCGCCTGAGGGACCACTCTTGCTTAGCTGTTCTTGTTTAACCCAATAAACGTCGGCGGAACCGGCATTTTCACGCCAAGCACGCGAAAAAGACGCTGCAAATTCTCCGGCTTCACGGAGAGTTTGCTCACTTATGGTTTTGCCTTCAGCTTTTACAACTACGAATGGGGCGCCCGAAATTTCAGCATGAAAAACCGCATCATCCTGCGCAGTATACTTCTTTATAAGCACTTCGTTGCTGACCGTGTCTTTACCTGCAACCACCAAAAAGCCGTCTGATGAAGTAAACCAGCGGAATTTTTCATACCATTCCTTATTCTCCCGCTCTACTTTACGCTTGGCGAGTGCTTCCATAAGCGCTGCTGGCTTAAGACTTTTCAGCTCTTCCGCTTCATACAACTCCTTCTCAATTTTACCTAATTTTTTCTCTGAATCCTTCAATGCTGTTAATGCGCCTGTTGCTTTCTGCTTTGCCCTTTTTCCACGCTCATAATATTCGTTAGCATTATCGAAAAGTGAATGTCGCAAGTTAAAGCTAAATCGCAAGTTATCTATACAAAGATTAAGTGCGAGGTTACGTCCATCAAACGATTCAACGTAAACTTCTGGTATGCTGCCGTTTTTTTTAGCGGTCAATACATCCTCAATCACTATGTTCCAGTCTTTTCCTTTCATGTTTGAATTAAGAAGCTTGTCTTGGAATGTTTGAAGTTCGTTGAAGTGAGCGTAAACAGTATCACCGATTAGTTTGTCCCGTTCTGTTTTTGCTTTATCTTCATGTATAGATTTTTCTTGTTCCGCTACCATTCGTTTTAGCCGTTCTGCCTCCTGCTTTAACTTATCAACTTCGATGCTGGAAAATGCATTTTCAGCGGTGGTTACCCGAAGATAAAATTCGTCTAACGCTTGATTAAAACTGGTGTAAACCTGAGTTTTGAAGCCTTCGTAGCGTTTAAGCCTAAGAGGCACGACATCTAGGAAGCCTCCATTCTCGTCGAGAATAATGCTTGGTTCAAAATCACCCGCTGAAACCCTTGAAAGCAAGCTTTGGAGGACACAAAAAATTGCCTCAATCTCTGTAGCCATTAAGTTCTTGCATTGCTTAGCTTTATCGACGCCCGCTCTAAGTAAGATTTCTTCAGCGTAAACTCCTCCTAAGCCTAATAGCCTGGCCATTGATCTAACAACCTCGGCTTCGCCCGAATTTTTCAGGACTTCTTGAAATTCAGCTTGGGAGACTTTGAAAGGATTCTTGGCGCTTGGAGGAGGAACCAGCAAGACTTCGTTGCGTAAGATGTTGCGGTCACGCATACGCTTAAAGAATAAAGCCTGCCAAATCATGTTTTTCTCGTTTGTTAAGATGACGTTGCCTTCGCCGAAAAGCTCTACAACCAACTTGAGCAGTCCTTCTTTGGTCCTAAAACCTAGCGTAACAATTCTTTCAAATTCGTACTGGTCAATGCTAGCTACCCATGCTCCACGCAGATACTTTCTTAGTGACATACAAAATGCTGGGGGAGTAGCAGGGCTTTCTTGCGAGTAAACGGTTGAGTGTAATCTTCGTCCTGCTTCCACGACTAATCGTATTGGTGGTAGGTTAATTTTGTGAAGTTTGAAAATCAATGTTTTCTCGTCAAGCTGGTAGATGTTGTTCACCCTTGATTCAGCGATTAATCCCTTTAGTTCGCTGATTGCCGCGGCAATATCAAAACTTGTGAATTCTTTTTTACGCAATACTCACACCATTGCACACATCTGCTTGTTATAACTGAAACTTGACTAAAATAACCTTTTCAATAGAATTCGCTGTGTCAAATTAATTGCTTTTGGAAGGCAGAAATGATTAATATCTAGGCATGTTTTTTAAGCAAGAATAAAATATACTGTGCCAAGGATAAGACAGACATGACCCCTATAGTGCAACTTTACTGGATAAGACTCGTGTTAGGCATAGTTTCTGGAGGGATAAGTGCAATCATAGCTTTTCAGTTAGGTAACTTTACACAAGTCCAAACTCTTATTGACAGTTTCACAGTTGCCCTAATAGTTTACTTAGCATCCTACTACGTCTTGAAAGCAATGTACAAAGACAAGATAGAGAAACAATCAAAAATATTAAGCACTGGAATAGCCATGTACTTCTTCGCTTGGTTACCCTTCTTTATCTTATTTTTCACGATTATGAAAGTGTACATGTAAATTATTCATCTTTACTTTTCTCTATGAAATTAGCAATCGTAGCTTGACTCTTGTCGCTTTTTAGAGTTTCAATTTTGTCTTCTCCAGATACTTTGTCATTACCATTTTGCGTGCTAGGAATTCCCATGCGTGTTAAGATGCGCATACAGTCTGCCCAAGCTGAAAAGTATCCACGGTCAAAATCTCCATGCAAGCCGTTGCGCATGTGATCCAGAAACTCTTTTCTGTAAGCATGCAAAGCCACCGTGTCGCTCAAGTCAAGCTTCGAAAAGAATGCGTAGTCGTCAGTAGCACCACTTTTACGTGAAAGGTACATTCCATATAAAGCTCGGAAGTACCCTCTGTTCCAATCTGTTTTCTGCATTTTTTGCTTGACTCTTTCCAGCTCTCGTTCAGCTTCGGTGAATTGCCTGCTGACGATGAGTTGGAAGTAACGTGTGACTAAGGCTTGTGGTATCGGCATGTTTTAGCGTCCACGACTTTTGCTTGCTTTCTCTGCTTTCTCTTCTTCAGAGATATCTTCTATTCCATTTTCGGTTACTTTAAGTATTTCCTCTCCTTCAGGCAAATACGGGCTTGAAACCAGCCTTGCAATTCTTGTTGGTCCATGGGGAGCTCTTCGCAAGTAGATACGTGTGTGGCTTGTATGACCGACGATGTTTCCGCCGATTGGGTGGATTGCATCGCCGAAGAATTGGTCTGGTTTAGCCATTACTTGGTTGGTAACGACTGCTACCGCGTTGAATGCTCTGGCTAAACCGATTAGTTTGTGCATGTGCTTGTTTAGTTTTTGTTGTCTTGAAGCTAACATTTCTCTTCCAAGGTATTCACTTCTGAAATGAGCTGTTAACGAGTCAACTATGATTATTTTGATGTTGTTAGCCTTGATTATCTCATCTGCATTTTCAAGAAGGAACATCTGGTGATCTGAAGTGTATGCTTCAGCGTAAATTATGTTTTTTATCACTTTTTCAGGGTCTAACCCCAAAAACTTGGACATTTGCACTATACGTTCAAGCCTGAAAGTGTTCTCTGTATCCACGTATAATGCGGCACCGTTGAGTCCACCTCGTTCTGGAGGCAACTGAACGTTTACGCAAAGCTGATGGCATATTTGGCTTTTTCCAGTTCCATATTCACCGTAAAATTCTGTTATAGTTTGGGTTTCTAAGCCGCCATCAACCATTTTGTCTAAGGCTTTGCTGCCTGTACTTAACCGTAAGACACTTTGCCGCATTTTGAATAGTTCATCCGCTCGGACGAAGGCAATTCCGATAGATGAGCGTGCAGCCTGTATTATTTGGAAAGCCTTTTTTTCGCTTACTCCAACTGGATCTAGCTCTCGCGCCGTCGCCATAGCTAATGACTCTACAGTGTGATAGCCAAGTTCGCGGAGTTTTTGCGCCGTGGCTGGGCCTACTCCTGGAAGGTCTTCTATGAACTCATATTTTTGTTTTGATTCTATTGTCTCTGTTTCATTTTGGTTTTCGGCGTCTTCATCTTCTTTCATGATGTTCACGTTTGAACATGATGTAATGTGTGTGGTATTTAAAACAACCGAAGAAAAGAATAATTTCCCTAGAGGACGGGTGAGTGAAAGTGAACAGGCTTTTAGTTTGACGCCTTGCTATGCAACTTCTCTGTTCGTATTACTTTCAACTGGATGAACTTGCCCTCAAGGAATTTCGCAGAAACCTCTGTGTAGACTGATTATAGAAAATAGACTAATCACATGATTATTTTTCAAAAAAAGCCTAAATCCTTAGGTTATTCTTTGCACACCTTGAGGTCGCGGAGCTCTTTCATAGTCTGGTTCAAAATAGCCGTATCCTTTATCGTTTTGATTGCAGAAACTGGCAAACAAACCACCACTTTGCCCAGATAAGGTCGCTTGAAACCTAGCATTTTCGTCGCCTCATCGGTTAAGCCCACATAAAAGCTGGTTATTTGCCAAGTGTTCATGTCTAATTCAGCACTTTCCACTTCGCCAAGCAAAACAGCGTCGGAAGTAAAAGCCCTTTTCCAAAATATTCTTGTAATTTCAACCATATGAAAGACCTAGTTACTAAATTAACAAGTTGCCTCTATATTTGTTTGTCGCCAATTATAGCGACAGAATGTTTTTTACAATCTAGAAACATAGATAATAACGTTAAATTATGTCTACTTCTCAAAATGAACCCAAGAAGCTTACTCCTGAAGAAGAACGCGTCATAGTTCACAAAGGGACCGAAACGCCTTTCACAGGCAAGTACTTCGCTTTTTGGCAAAAAGGCACCTACATTTGCAAACGTTGTGGAGCCTCCCTTTACCGTTCGGAAAACAAGTTTGAAGCAGACTGCGGATGGCCAAGCTTTGACGAGGAAATTCCAGGCGCCGTTAAGCGTCTGCCTGATCTTGATGGAATGCGAACAGAGATTGAATGCGCCAACTGCGGCGCCCATCTTGGTCACGTTTTCACTGGCGAACACTTTACAGAAAAGGACACTCGCCATTGTGTAAACTCGATATCCATGGATTTTATCCCTGACAAGAAAGAGTAAGCTCTCAGCTAGTTTTTGCCGCATTTGTTGTTAGAGAATAAGGTACCCTTCGTAGGGTAGGCGATTCTGCGCAAGGCTTGTTTTTGATTGCTTTTTTTGATTTCAGTTTTGATTGCTTATTAGTTTAGGAATCAAAAATTAGGAAATATAGGAAAAATGGGAAATAGCGATGGGAGAGGTAATCAAAATAATTAAGATAAAATCTTAACTAAACTTTACGCCCCACTTATCCCTGAAACAATAATCGCCAAGAGATTTTTTAGAGGGAAAAGGCGATTCCTCAGCAGGATAACCCATCGCAATAAGAGCTTCGGGCTCAACATCAACTGGAATTTTAAGCACTTTCCTGACAGTTTCCTTGCAGAAACCCGGCGCACAGAACCAGCATGCGCCCAAACCCTTAGCATGCGCTGATAACAGCAAGTTTTCCAAGGCCGCCGCTAAACTTTGCATTGCCAAATCCCGCTCGCACTTTTGTCTCTTTTCATCAGAAAAAGTATCCATGCCATCCATTGTAAAGCACGCAAGTATGAGCACGGGAGAAGTTGATAATCTATCAACCCGAAACTTGAACTTTTCTGGTTCAATGTTTAGTCCATCTTTAGCAATATCCACAGCCCAAGATTCAGCCATAGCCTCAGCCAACTCGCGCTTAACTAAACCATCCTCTAAAATTATGAATCGCCATGGCTGAGCATTATGCGCTGAAGGTGCCCAGCCAGCAGCCACTAAAACCTCCTCAATTGCCTCTTTTGGAACAGGATATGCTAAATACTTTCTGACGCTTCGCCGCTCTTTAATTGCATCTGAAACGTGTGACATGATAATGTGTATGTTTGTGTTGCTTTTTATCTCTTAAGACGCTTAAACTCTGTTAGGCTCCAAAATAACCTTTAACGATTGCCCCGCCTCCGCCATCAACTTGAAGCCTTCTTGTGCCTCGCTCAAGCTGAGCCTGTGAGTAATCATATCTTTAACATTCAACCGTTTAGTTGCCAAAACACGCATTGAATCTTCCAAATCGTTAGGCGCCGCTCCATAACTTGTACGCATTGTAATCTCATGTCTCCAAAACTGGTTTATCGGAACAGGAAGCTTAACACTCGGGTCGGGCACAGCAAAAAACAAGATGGTTCCACCATTTTCTACGCAATTTAACGCTGTTAACGCGGCTGAAGTAGCTCCGACACAGACAACAACTTGGTCAGCTAATTTCCCCCCGTTTATTTCTTTAAATTTTTGAGGCAGATTCTCTTTGGCGTCTAACTCGTGGGTTGCACCAAATTTTTTAGCAAGCATAAGCCTATAGGGGTTAATGTCAGCTACAACTATGTTTTCTACTCTCTTAAATTTGGCAAGTTGTGTATGCAAGATTCCTGATATTCCGCTCCCAATAACCAACAAAGTGTCATCCTTTTGCAGGTTGACTAAGCGTTGGCCCCGCGACACGCAGGCTAACGGCTCAATGAATGTACCTTCTTCAAAAGACATCTCATCGGGTAGCTTGTAGATACCGAATTCAACATTGATTTTTGGCACGCGAATGTATTGTGAAAATCCGCCGGGATAATAATTTGTCGTATGCAATGTGTGGCAAGCTGTGTGGTGCCCTCTCTTGCAATAACGGCATTGATTGCAGGGTACGTGGTGTGAAACAAAGACTCTGTCGCCGACTTTGAGGCTCTTAACTTTGCTTCCGATTTTATCGATAAATCCTGTAGCTTCGTGACCCAGCACAACCGGAGCCTTCGGCACCCGATACCATTCAATAACGTCGCTGCCGCAAATGCCGCTCGCCATAACCTTCAATAACGCTTCATCTTCGCCGATTTGTGGGATAGGCATTTCTTCGATGCGGACGTCATGATTGTTGTAGTAGACAGCGGCAAGCAAGAAACTCACCAAAAAAAAGAAAAACCTGTTAAGCTTTGCCAGCTATAACCTGGTTGTATAGGTCTAAGGCTTCTTGAGCGGTGTAGTTTTCATGAACTATACCTCTGATAGCTCTAATTGAAGCTACTGGATTCTCGGTTTGCCAAATGTTCCTTCCTAAGTTAACGCCTATCGCTCCTGCCTGCATACCATCATACACGAAATCAAATACTTCTTTTTGCGTTTCAGTTTTTGGTCCCCCCGCAATTACAACGGGCACTGGGCATCCGTCAACCACTTTTCGGAAGTTTTCGCAATAGTAGGTTTTTACTACTCTTGCACCTATTTCAGCTGAAACTCTCGCAACCAATGCCAAGTATCGTGCTTCTCTTTTTTCAAGTTCTCTTCCAACGGAAGTTACAGCCATCACTGGTACACCGTAGTCTTCACATTCATCCACGAGTTTGGCTAGGTTGCTGAGGCTTTTGTTTTCGCATTTTGTTCCTACAAACACTGACATGGAAACTGCCATGGCATTTAACCTCAAAATCTCCTGGATTGATGTAACAATGCTCTCGTTTGCCAAATCTTCACCCGCTAAAGTTACCGCACCCGAAACCCTCATAATTATCGGCTTCTCAATGGCTGGATCAATGCAGTTTCTTAGAACTCCGCGTGTGAGCATGAGTGCATCAGCGTATTGGTATAGCGGTTTGATTGTTTCACCGGGCTTCTCAAGGCAGTGTATTGGTCCTTGGAAGTATCCATGGTCAACGGGCAAAAAGAGGGCTTTCCCGTCTTTTTGGATAAGCCTGCTTAACCTGTTTTTCATTCCCCACTCCATAATTATTTCTCCGTGGAACCTTTTGCTTAAAGAATTAAATAACCTTTCCTACCATTTGCTAAAAAAATGTTTGGACTTGAACTCTCAACTATGTGGAGATGTCACCCCAAGCCTTTTTTTGTTTTTTGCTTTCTAAACATAGCTTATGGTTTGTTTGGTTTTGCTTTTGCCTCAAATCTTAATTCACACTTCGCCATTACTCAATTCTGAGTAATTTTGGGGGATCACTTTTTAAAAAGACTCTTTTGAAAATGACTTAGTTTTGGTTGTTTTTAGTCAGTGGCCTTTTTTCGTGGCTTATTTGGTTTATAGATCTTGGAGTTTTGAAGGTTTTCTTATGCATTGAATTATCGCCTGCTCTTCTATGAATGGAAGAAACCGCCGGTTTGATTACATAGGAATCGACCGTGCGATTTTTGACGTAAAAGTCATTTTCGTTGAATTGAAGTGCAGGTTGGATTTGAGCCCAAAATAGGAGCGGGTCCAGTGGGATTCGCTTAAATTATTAAGCGAATCCCTAAGAAAGCCAACCAACGATGCCATTGAAAATATTTTCTGTCTATCAACAAGTAGCGAGCTCTGGCTTTAAGCTTCCTTGAAGCTGTTAGAAGCGATTGCCAAATAACCGTTTCGCATGTTACCTATGGCGATGCGGGAGGCGAATCATTGTGTGCCTGTTTATTGCTTTCTCTAATCCTCTTATCGACCAGTTTTAGTCGTTTCTGCATCATTTTGACTGATTCATAAATATGTTTTCGCTCGTGTTCCAGGTGTTTGAGGTTTTCCTTGCTGTCTGGACTTTCTTCAAGGAATGGAGTAAAAGGGGAAGGCATGTACGGCATATCCGTGATAGTCTCGATGTTAAGGACGTCTCTGGTGAATTCTCTAAAAAGGCTGCCAATGTTATTGAAGATTTCAGCCTGTTTTACGATAGCTCGTCTGAGAATAAGCTCTCCTGACTCAGTGATTTTGTAAAC
>JBEKPG010000055.1:0-16697 GCA_049520955.1 Bathyarchaeia archaeon
TGCGCTGGGTTTCCGTTTGTGAAGTCGTTTGAAATGATGTCTAATGGATTGGTAATTGGTTGACTACAGAACTCGCAAACTTTGACAATAACGCAATCAACATTTTCAGCTTTGGCGTTTTCCTTTCCGAAGTCATAGCATTTTTGGCAGAAAAACAGTCTTTCCTTACCAGAAACCGACTTTTGTTCATCATTCAGAATTTGCTCATAAGTTGCTTCTTGAGCTCCATCGCCATCGCAACCATTCATATCGCAAACATGATGTTCATTTTTCGGTGCAAGTTTAAAATAGAATGTCTCTTTTTTCTGTTTGATCTCAGGTAGTGCTTCACCTTCAGGTAGCTTGATGTTAAGCCTATCAGCCATATCCCTTACTTTTTCAGGAATTAAGTGGTATTCCATGCCTTTACCGATTCTACGCTTATCTTTGAATCCAAGGCGTTTCAAAACCCTACCTACCCATTTTGCATTAAACCATGCAGGCAATTCTTCACTTTCACTGTAGGGTTTTGCAGCTTCAATTATTTCTTTTGGTTTATAGTATGTGTCTTCATCAACAAGTTTGAGCATTCCAATTATAAGAGTAGTTTCTCCAGTGTCATTGTCATCACTTACTTTTTCGTTTATCAGGTCTACCGATATATCTAACAAGTCTTCAAACGGTGTTTTAGTGTACTTTGTGTAGTTAGTGTAGTTTGTGTAGATGAAATCCTTGTAGGAAAAATAATTATCTAGGTACTTTGCAGTTGCAAAGAGTGGTTTCCAAAGCTCCCAAGTTCTCGCAACATATAGGTTTTTATTTTTTAGCACCCTCTTTGAAACTACACTAACTGCATTAACTTCACTAACTACACTTGTTTCGCAATCATTTTTTATGCCTAAGATGTCTTCTATTTTTTCGGTTTTGGAGTAAGCGTCAGCAATCTCTGGAGCTATTTGTAGAAATAGCCTGGAAAGATTGTCTCTGATTCTGTTCCATTCAGGGTCATTTGATGGAATATCCTTGTTTATGATTGCTAAGTTTCTTCCACGTTTCATTGTAATTGGGATGCAGCGGTCTTCCAAAACATTATCTAAGCCATTGATGTTTGCAATTGCTTTAGGACTGTAGACTTCATATGGTTTAGGTATGAAAGCATCGTTTTCTTTTTCTGATCTGTAAGCCGGACTGCCTTTTTTGTACCCTGAAAACAGCAATGTTTTGAAATCAGCTTTTTTATCTGGATCGTTTAAATCTTCAGTTTCATCAAGTAGGGTTGTAGCTCCAGCGGATTGAGTTAAACGGAATAAGGCGCTTGTACTCATGTTTGGGCTAAAGATTGCATTGTAAGATAATTGCTTTAGAACTTCCAACAGTTTTGTTTTTCCACTTCTTTTTAAAGCGTTTATGTAGAGGTAGGGAAAAGCTGAAAAGACCTTGTGAAAGTAGGTTGTCATTATCCAATAGGTTATTAATGGATAATAGCGGTAGTCATCAAACTCTATGTATTTTTTTAGTTGTGTCAGTACGTCGTTTAAGACTTCTAACGGTTGAACTTCAGGTAATTCAGCCAAGTTCATTACAGTTTCGATGCTTATTCTTAGCGGAGTATAGACTGGTTGTGATTCCAACGTAATATCTTTAGAGAGCAAAGTTGCAGGGTCGTAAGGTACTAAGTCACCGTCATCAAATAATAAGTGAAACACTTGCTTCACCGTTGTGCCTTCTTCCGATTTGACCTTTGTCAGTAACCAAAAGCCTAGGTACGGTCTATTTTCTACCAGCCCCGAATCAGGTGCTATATGGTTAATTTTTTCAGTGATAATCTCAAATATTGCATCCTTATTGGTTGCTTCACTGTCTGTCTGTTTTTTTGGTTTAGGCGTGTTTTTTGCCTGAAGTTTTGACTGTTTCAAAAGCTCAAAGTCTAAACCGTAAATCTGCGCCGTATCTTCTAACCACTTCTTAGTTTCTGTTACTGAGTCAAGCGGATTTAGGATTTCTTCGCCTTGTTCATCTATGCCTATCCAAGAAAAGAGGAATCCTCCGCCTCTAGGTGCTGGCCTGATTGTAAAACCGTATTCCGCTTCAAGAGTGTGTTCTTCATAGTTGGCGGCTGGGGCAACTTGTTTTTCTGAAGAGTGTTTTCTGCCACTGTTCAAGGTTTTTGCCTCACATGTTCATTCATGGCTTCAGCTCCTTAGCGATTAGTGTGTCGTTATGCGTCACAGTTTCAGAAGCCGCCAGGATAGCTGCCATAGCAACATCCATTTGTTTATCAATTTTTAGAGCAAGTTGGTAATCTATTGCAGTACGTCTTGAACAGCGGAGATATTCCATTACAAACTTCACTGGGAATCCATTTACTTTTTTACCCCGTTTACCGTCATACTCGTCTATGTCACCTTTTTTTGGTTTTCTAAAAAGTGTGGCTGTTGTGAGGTATGCGTACTTTGCTAAGGGTATGTTTCGCTGTTTTAGTCGAACTATCATGTTGATTAGTTTTAAGCGTTCAGTTTCAGCTTTTTTATCTGTTGGGTTTAATGTGTTATAATACGACACTATTCTGTTGTATTCTAAAGCTGCGTATGTTTCGATACACTCAAAGCTATTGTAATCTTCTATGTCGGCGGCGGCGCAGGTTGCGGTGGCGGTCATGGCTTTAGCTCCGGCGGTTCTTGAACTGCTACGCTTGAGAACTTGCAAATATCGCAAACCTTGATTTCTTGACGTAAAAGCGCGGCTAGAGAGTTTCTACTGATTAGGCCAACAAAAATCTTGTTTCCTTCATCGTCTAAAGTATAAACTTTGTAGGATCGCCCAGTATTGGAAGGCGCGATTAAACCGGTAACGTAGAATGTTCCTGGCATGGTAGTTCTTCACTTTTCCTTTCAAAAACTGGAGCTATAGTTATTACTCCGTTGACTTCCATAGTTACTGCAACAATTTTTTTTCCTTCTTCTTGTTCTGCATTGTCAAACCAGCTTTTTGGTAAAGTTACTGCCTTGCTGTCAACACCAACTTTTAATATTTTTCGAGTTAATGGCATTTTTTTATTACCTTTCTGCGTTTTATTGCATATTGATGATTTATGCGCATAAAGTATTTATAAAAGGTTGCGTCTTTATGCCAATAAGGTGCATAAATTTGCATATTGGTTTAAAAAGAAGTGAAACAATAGAAAAGACAATAAGATTTTTTGCCGAACATAAAGAAGGAACAACAGAAGAACTAGCAACTTATCTAAACAAGGATTACACCACGGCCTTAAGAATAATCAAAATACTGCTAGATACTGGTTACATAAGATTTTCAAGATTTGAAAAAACAGAGGCTAAGGGAAAAGAGAAAAAGTATTACATTCTGAGATTAGACGGATTAGCTGCTTACATGGCGTTCAAAACAATCAATATCTCAGAAGTAGCAAAGGCTCAAAGTGGTATGCTAAAAGTCTTTGAAAAATGGGAAAAATTTGTAAAAGCGGACCTTGAAACCGTTATGATTGAAAGACTAAAAGAAGCAACACAAGCCACACTTCTTACTAGATTTGTTTTTCTTCCAGCGGTCACCGGTGGAATTCCAATGTCAGAGAAAGATACGCATAGAGAAAAAGTCTTTGAACAGCACATATTAGGGTTCATTTACCTTACTGAGCCATTGGATCAAGTTAAGGAAGTCTTAGGCAAAAACTGGGGGTCCCTTCAGAGAGTTTGGGCTGTAGCATTTAAAGATCATGCCTTGAGAAAATTAAAGGATGACTTATTGTACGAACATGAAAGAGAATGCACAGAATCCTTAAAAAGTCTAACTGAATGGCGCGCCTTCATTGAAAGAACTGAAAAAGAACAAGCTAAGGTGAGCTAAACATGAAGATTGCCTTTGTCATATTGATTCTACAGTATAAATAAGCAAAAGTTATATAAGTTTGTATAACTATAATGTTTGTTCAAAGAGTGGAAGGTGAAATGAATGACACAAAACGGCCATGCTCCGCGCCTTGATACAATACTAATGGTAGAAAACGCAATCAAAGATAGCGGATCATATAAGACAAAAAAGGAACTTTGGCTGTCCTTGCCTAAGAGGATTCAATACCCAACCTTCAATCGAATACTTGACTATTTAACATGTTCAAATAAAATAATGTTTAATTGCAGAACAATAGTTTGGATATTCCCAGACAATCCAAAACTGAAAAAATTATTGGAAACAAGCGTAAAACTCTGAATTAAGGGTTATATCCAAATCTTTTATTATATTCTTTATGAGTTGGAAAATACTCCAAAACACAAACAATTTTCTTAGCATTTTCAGCAATTATAGTGTAAGACAATCGGCAATTTCCAATTTCTTTTCTATACAAGTTCCTGATTTTATACTTTTTAACATAGTATTTTGGAAACCGATCCTGTGAAACTTGATTTCCGGTGCACATATCTTGACGGAGAGCATCTAAGCAGTTTGTTATTCGCTTATATGTTTCACTATCTTTGTCCAGGTGGGTATAAAACTCGCTAAACTCTGGTGTTCCATTTAGACCATCTGGTGGACTATGTTTGCGCAATTCTTCATCTAACCTGAGTCATTAAGCTGTGATGTGCAAATTTAAGACTTTTTGCCAGCTCCGCTTTAGAGTTGTAGGGAAAAAATGCTGATCAATGATGGAAAACTATTATTCCTGACCTTCTCTCAAATTTGAAAAGAAGAAAAGCACTAACTACTAACAAGGCAAAACCCAAGAAGACACCGAATAAAGAAATAATATCTCTAAACAAACTTGCGCCAAAAAATAGCCCTACAAAGGACCACAAATACGAATAGATTATTAGAACAATTCCTATAGCGCCTAGTCCTGCCGATAATAGTTGCATCGCAAACAAGCTTCTCTCTGAGCGGGGATTGATGTCGCATTTATCAAAGATGCGGTAGCCTATCAAAACACTTACCCATAGGGTAAATATGTAAAGAGCATACTTGGCAAAGTCCGGTACGCTTTGATAAAATTTTGAAGGATCCCCATTTTCAGTAAAGGCAATTATTCCAACAACAATAATGAAAAGGGGGAGCCATATTCTCAGCGATTGTATTCCCAATCTTGGTTTTGGTCGCGGTCTTTGGTGCGGTCTTGGATGTGGATGCCTATGATGACCGTGATGACTATGATGACTGTGATGTTTCTTTTTATCGCTCACAGATTTCTTCCTAACTTCTTGTGTATGTTTTGCGAATATAACTTTTGTTAATGTAGAACCACAAGCTAAAAAAATAAATGAGGGAAGAACACTATTCTTTATTGAGGAATAGTATGCCGTTGAAAGATGTTGAAGCAAGGCGATTGTATGAACGAGAACAAAGGAAGCTGGAAAGGTCAGAGCTTAAACAGTTTAGAGAGTTCAAACAGAAACTTAAATCATGTAACGACTTAGATAGAAAGATTAACGCGCTCATCAGCAGTCCTAGCTTTAATGATGTAGGATTAATTCTTCAGTCGTTAGTTACGTCATAGTGTCTTTGCATGGTGCTTAAGCTATAGCACACTGTTCTTTAATTGGAACACTATTCTTTAAACAAGACCACACCCGTTAACTAACATAGTGTGCCATTAGTACAGTATTTGTTTTGACTTTCCTACAGCCTTAAGGCCGTAAATGGCTCTTTTTGAATGCTTAAACATGCTTTTAGAGCTGTGGAACCATAAGGGGTCGAAAAAAGCGTTTTTCGCATATGGAATATAATATATTGAGTAACTAAAAGAAGGATAGAATGAGTTCCTTTTCGCTTTGAACGAAAAAAGCATGTTCCTATGCTTCTTAATGGGATTATAGCGCATAGAACATGGAAAAGCCTAGAAAAACTGTCTATAATGGTAAAATTACACTGTAGTAGTAGATAGATGTATGTATGTAAACACATACATGGTAAACAAAAAAACATTATGAAATAATTTGTTTAAGTTTCTGTTTCTTGCTTCTTAGCTGCGTACCGTCTAACATAATGGTAAGCTGTGCTTTCTTCTTCTAAGTCTAAGCTCTCTCTAACCTCTGATATGGCTGTGATTGTTCTACCGAACCTCTTAGCTATTTCCGCTCCTTTCGTTTCTCTAAACAAGTGTAGCCATGCGCTAGGGTTTAACGGTTTAACAATTCGCAACAGTTGACTTCCGGTTAGAGGCTTCTTACCTTTAAGAACATACTCGCCTGAGCCGAACAATTCAACACCGCTAGGGAATAGGTATTCGCTCTCTGGGTAGTGGATTGACAAGAACTGCAAATAATTAAGAATATACTTAGCGTACTTATCTTCAATAGACATAGCTTGTAGTGCTGTGTCGCTTTTGTATCGGTGGCCTTGCTCCGTTTCTTGCCATGCTTTCCAATCTAATCTAATATCGGGAAGGGGTTTGGCTAAAACGCTAGGATCCATTTTCCCATCTTTGATTAATCCTTCAGCTTCTTTGATATATTGGAATAACCCTTTCTTGTGTTTCTTAGCGATTGTAAAACTAAACTGTAAATCGTTATCTAGTTTCTCTATGTCTAACCTTTTTAACCTGGCTATTTCTATCCGGCGTTTGCCAAATTTCTTTGCGATTGCAACTAAGCATTTTGCTCTTAGTTGGTAGTATTCTATTTTCAAATTATCGGCTGCCCTGATCATGTCGTCTATTTCTTCGTTTGATAAAACTTCTCTGTTGCTATATTCGGAGCTGGGGTTTGTCATGCGTTCTTTATCTCCGTTATGGTTGTTCTTTCGGGATAAAGGATGTTGTGAATTACTGGGCTAACTGTTTTCCATCCTGAACGGTTTAGCTTTCCTTCAGTCATAGCCTTGTATTTCTTAATCAGAATTGCATGTGTGTGGATATGCCATGTTATCTCCCATAAAATATGTTCCTTCTCGGCTAGTTCCTTCTTCTTATCAGCTAACCCTTCTTTGAATAAAATTGTGTAGGGGTCGCCTCCATATTTTAGTTTAAGTCTTAAAGACTCTACCTCGCGTTTGAGTTGTTCCACATACTTCTTTTTGGTTTCTATTGCTTCTTGGCTTGTCTGTAAGACCTGCAAGATATACTCAGCTTCTTGCTTGCTTATTCGGGGTCTTATTTTTTTCCCTCCTCTCGATCTCCTGCAATACTTCTTCTAGGTCTTTAAGGGCTTGTTCATTTGTGTATGGTTGTTTCTCTAAGCAATTTTTGATATTCCAATCCATATTCGTTGCTCGACACTCTCGGCACGTTTGAAACTTTACCCTTCCACACTTACGATAATCGCCTGGACAAAAAGAAGGTTTGATATTAAGCATAGTTTTTCTTATCGCTTTCATTTGGCAACTACTTACAGAACATAGTTTGCAAACTCCGCGTTCACACTCTTTTCTTTCCCAGAATAATGTTTCCATCTCAAATAGAGATAGGTCTTTTTGATATAATGTGTTTAACCTTTCGTGTTTATCTTCATTCATTTGCCTCTTAGGTTTTTGAGCTCCTAAAGGTGGTATTTTACTAGTAGGTTTGTTCATGTTGAACCTTCTTTTTTCGTTTGGTTTTTCTCGGTTGTTGTGTATCAAAATCGGGCGTGACTAAATCCATTATACATGCTGCGTGGTGGTCTGGGTGTGGAAAAAGATAATCTTCTGACATGTTTAAACCTCTTACCGTTTCCCTAAGCGCCGCATCCTAGCGTCATGTTCTCGCGCCTTCTTGTCGCTGTCGTGGTGCTTTTCGCATAGTAAACGATAAGCCCCTGGGTGGGCTGCTACGTCTGCCACTTTTTCTTTTCTGTCGCGTGGACCTGTCCGGCTTATCGGTGTGCTTTTGACATGGGCAAACTCTAAGTAACTTAAACGATGTTCACCACATCCGCGATGTTCGCATTTACCGCCTAGCTCGCGTTTTAATTCAGGGATTCTTTTCTTAACCCATTTGTTCGGGCGATTTGTCATTTTTAAAACTCCGCTCTAAGTGGTCTTGGAGGCTCAAAACTGACATATAAAACAGCTTTGTAATCTCGACTAGTCGATTTAACCGCATTTTCTTCTAGCCAAGACCGGTTGATCGCTCTCTTAGCGCCATCATAATAAAAGACCTCTGCCTCTGAGATAGGCTCCGGCTTCTCTTTTTTCCTATGAACCATAGCTCAGCTCACGTACTCCTTTCCGTTGTGCCTTTGCTTTTCCAGTTTCCAAGCTATGTCAAAATACTGTTTTTCAAAGCGTGATTGTCGAATTTGCAACATCATTGTTTGTTCATATAATTTTTCAATTTTTGACGGCTGCTTCTTTTCCCAGAACTTCAGATTCATTTTTCTTTAGTCTCCGGCTTTGCTTTGGCTCTTTGTTGGCGCTTGTGGATTTTCCAGTATTCCCTTATTTCAGGTGGATTCTTGAACTGTTTTGCGCTGTCCATGACTGAAAAGCTAGCAATTGTTAGTTATGAATACCGTTTAATTATAATAAAAACAGTCTTAGAATTTGTCTAAGAAAAACAATAAAATGGAAAAACTATCTTATAAAAAGCGAATAACTTGTAAGATCGGTGTAACTAGAGCCTGCCTCAAGGTAAAGAGTGTAGACACCTACACCATGATTTCCTAAGGCTTGGTTAAGTGAGAAGCTAATCTGAAAAGATGTTCCACTTTGACTCCAAGTATCAGCAATTATCGTGATTCCACTTTGTGCTTGAAAGTTCGGGGGCACAACTAAACCAACATAGGTTCCTATGTTGTAACCGTCGTTATATGGTGCTTGACCCAATTGCTCAACCGTTAAGGGAGATGGGTCGTCATAATAAATGGCGATTTGTTGAATGTTACCTTGATTCTGCGCTATTATTCCTTGCATAGTCATTACTCCACTGTTATAGCTTAACTGAGTCCATGAAATATAGTCGTCTATAAAATCTTCAACAAAATATACGTTATTGTTATCGTAAGCTATGCCTATGCTAACTTCATTATGTAAGGGGTTCAATATGTTATCTTTATGGCCCCAATTTTCCGCTGAATCATTATAAACAAACCCCCACTCATCGCTTTTAAGAGCTGCTTCGACATTTATACTGAAAATACCCGCATTCAGTTGGGTCCAAGCTATGTTTTCTTCAACTGCGCCTTCGCCGTTAGCCAAGGTGTACCGCATATAAGGCTTATACCCGCTCAAATCCCAATGGCTGACATAATCGTTTGTGAGCATATCATCCGCATGAAGCTGACCTGAGTTAATATTGCTAAGTGTAACATTTTGGAGTCCGTTTGCTTGTCTATCTGTATTGATTAAAGAAAGCGCATAATTTACTAGGTCTTGTTGAGTTTCACCGCTTGGAGTAGCACTTGGAGATATAGTAGGAGCTACTGTTGAGGCTTCAGTTGGAATTGCCGAAGGAGTCGGAGTTGCAAGTGTAAATGAGGTTGAAGAAGAGGAGATTGGTGAAGGTGACGACGAATTAGAGCTTGGGAAAAATGGCTTATTAAACGAAACAACAAAAATTATTCCAGCGATTAAAGAAATTACGATAAGAAGAGTGGCGATAGTATGTCTGTTAATGGGTTTTCTTCTTTTTGTAGTGTATGTCGGTGAATTAACGTTTTGGCTATCGGGAGACGTATTTCGATTACCGCGTCCCCGAATAACTTGGAGGTACGCATAAGGGGGAGTCTTCTTTTGAGCAAAAACAAAACCACAATGCCGGCATTTGAAACAAAGCCAATCTACGCTAGATTTGATTACTTTAGTATCCTCGCAATGGCATTTAGGACAAGAACCAATCTGGATAGGTTTTTCATTCAAAAAACTTTCAGAAGAATTAGTATCTGTTGGAATTGATGTTTCCAACGGCATTGACATTTCCAAGGGTGTATCACTTATCCCTAAGAATGCTGTTACATGAGGTTTAGTCAAGTAAATCCAACAAATAGAAACCCAAAATATGCCACTAACAATACCACCAATGTAAAGAGGATAATCAATAGTCAAATTAGCTGCTGATAGAAGGCTTTGTGGAAAAGATGCGTAAAATCCAAGATACAGAATCCAATTAACTAAAATGATTGCTGGAACAAACATTGCAATTTTAAACGAATATTTTATTCCCAGCCATAATCCAGGAAACGCTATTATCTGTAACAAACCTGTGACCGCAATGAGTATTGCGAGAGCCGCTTCAAGGGGAATGGCCCAATCAAGAAAACTGACCGAAGAACCCAGAGAAGGATTAGATAAATACTGAAAACTCCCAATATCAGAACTTGCCGCTTGTAAACCTATTGCTATGTTTACTAATCCAGCCAAAACCCAGATTATTGCTAACAGTGCTAATCCTTCAGGTCTTTCTGGTTTTTTTTCAGTCATTTAGATAAAACCTTAAGGTAATTGTTCTTATTGACAGCTTGAGCTTTTATAACTTGTGAAAGGCAATTTTGTAGGCTTTCCTTTAGTTTGAGACAGTATTATTATTAGAAATAACTTTTTCAAACTCTGTAAGATCAGCCACAACTTTGTTTGTTAAAGTGTTATACTTCTCAGGGTTCCTTTTCTTGAACTGCTCAAGCCTATACCGATAACGCATAAAGGTATTCCAGCCTTTCTTGTTTTTCCGGTTGCTACAGTTACCAGCTAATAGAGAAGGCAGTTTACGCTTAACCCTATCAGCGTTAACCAAGTTAAGCCCCTCCAAAAAAAGAAAAGGGGGTTGATTGTTTCACAAATACAAAAACTGTTGGTGATATCACCAATTTGACCGTATGCCGTGCTAGGCTACGAGCCCACCTTTGACAACTCAATAATGCCAGTGGCATTAAAGATTTAAGACAATTCTTATAAACCAACATAATATTAAAGTTGTGTCACCCTAAGCGCGGGCCGGTAGCTCAGCACGGCTGGAGCGTTCGACTGATAATCGAAAGGTCGCCGGTTCAAATCCGGCTCGGCCCACCAGCTTAATCTGTGCTATTTTGTTTCTCTTCAGGTGTCTTAATTCTAACTGGAAATTCTATGAGCCTTCGTTAGTTTTGTCAGGTTTTACTGCCTCTGCATTTTGTTTCGTCATTAACTGTTGGTTTTAACGATTTTTTCTTCGGGTTTTTCTCCTTTTCTTGGCATTTGAATTTCTGTTTTCTCAGCTTCCTCTTTAAACTGAGGTTTTTCAACGGCTTCTTCTTCGGGTTCAAGAACATTTCCCTTTGTTGCTTGTTCTATTCTTTTTCCTGCTTTCTCAAGAGACTTAACTATTTTTTCTGCCGTTGGGGATAAATGTTCTCTTGAATGAGTCGGAGAAGTTGTAGCATAAATCTTTGAAACCTCAGCGCCGAAAAGCATGATTTGATTTAGGATAAAAATCCATAGCAAAATAATCATTAGGGAACCTGCGGCTCCAATGATTGTAGTAACCGTGAAGGTTTCAACATAAGTGCCTATGATATAGTTGGTTATGGTGAATGCAACACCTGCCACAACTGCGCCTATGATACCGTCCCTCCAGTGAACTTTTGCATCAGGAATCAATTTGTAAGTTATCGCAAAAAGCAATGTCGATAAGGAAAATGACAGTAATATTTGGGCTACTGTTTCAGAAATTAGAGTTAAAGTTCCATTTACAGAGAATATTCTTATTGCTCCAAAGAGAATGGTTGCTATTCCTGTCCAAGCTATGACGATTAATCCAAGAACAGAAACAATCACAAATGGTCCAATTCTTCGGCTAACCATTCTAGCGAAACTTCGTGTTTCTGATGATTTAACTTCCCATATAGCATCCATCGTATCACGTAAAACTGCAAAAGCCCCGATTGCTCCACCTAAAGAAAAACCCACAATCGTGATTGAAACCCAAAGCGATGAGAAGGGTGACATTGAGCTTGCAAGCAATTCTTTAAACAATCCGGCGACAGATGGCCCTGCAAGCGCAGTTATTTGCTGAATCAATTGTTGAGTCGCCTGAGTTTGACCAAAGAACAAAGAAAAAATAGCTACCACTATTAGCAAAAGCGACGGCAACGGCAGAATTATGAAAAATGTTAAAGCCGCACCTCTTATAGGCGCATTGTTAACTCGCCAATTCTTGAATGAAACTTTGAATAATTGAAAAAGCTCTTTTCTATTCATAAATTAGCAAAACTCGCGCTTGCAAGCTTAATTATAGACTTTTCAATATTTAAAGTTCGCATATCCTTACTTTGGGGGGAAGGGGCAACCACAGACCGCAATTTTCAACTCACGAATAATTGTAATCATGTGTCTTTATTGACAATTAAAGGCAAAATAATATTCGAATTAAGGAAAACCTGCAAAGCTGTCGAAAAAGCTCTCTCAATCAGTCTCCAAAAGGCTTATGGAATGGTTCTTTGATTTTCTGTCAAAATATAAGATTATGGGCTTGCCGTTGCATTCGTGATAGGTTTTTACTTAGCGGTTTAGTGCCAGACGCTCGTGAAAGATTTGTTTTTTGCCGTCAATTGGACTTATTATTTCAGGATTTAGCAATTTGATACAAAACACTATTCATTTTAGGTCGTAACAATTCGGCGTTTGCGATTTCTTGGGTGTTTTAGTTACATTCATTATCGTTTGTTCTTGTGTTTTTTTGATTGAGAAATTTGGAAAACGATGCCATACTCCATTAATTTCCATATTGTTACACTATGCTATTAAGTGAGACAAAGAAATCTTATACTGAAAAATATGTTGCTATCATCTCCCGAAGCAATTTGGAACTCAAACGAAAGAGAACTCCTGACTTTACTTGAATCGGGATTCTTTACCCCCAAGATCAAAGAAATCCGCTTTTACACTCCTAGCTTCACTTACTACAAAACAAAATATCAATGTTCTTCGCCAAACACTTTTCCAACAATTTCACTTACTGGAAAATCTTGTGAGTTGAACTGCAAACATTGCGGAGGCAAAGTACTTGAAACCATGCATCAAGTATTCTCGCCTGATGAACTGTTTGAGTTATGTTTGAAGCTGAAACAGGACGGCGCTAGAGGTTGCCTCTTCAGCGGCGGATGTTTAACTGATGGTTCCATGCCTCTTAATCATTTCATACCTGTGCTCAGAAGAATTAAGCGGGAACTCGATTTAGCAGTTTTCGTACATACAGGCATAATAAATCTTGAAACTGCTGTTTCGCTCAAAGGCGCTAAAGTTGATGCAGCATTAATTGACGTTATTGGTTCAAAAGAAACGATAAAGAAAATCTGCAACTCGAACATTACGCAGGAAGATTATGCGGAATCATTGAAGGCTTTAGACAAATCAGGACTAGATTTTGTGCCTCACGTTATCGTTGGGTTAAATGAGGGCAAATTAGACGGAGAACTAGAAGCGCTCCAAATGATAAGCAGAGTTAAGCCTTCCGCCTTAGTAATAATAGCGTTTATGCCTATCCGCGGAACAGTCATGGCGAAAACACAGCCGCCCAAACCAATCGACATAGCCAAAGTTGCATCGATAGCGCGATTGATGTTTCAACAAACTCCGCTGATTCTTGGCTGCATGAGACCTAAAGGAGCAATACGCAGTGAAACAGACGTTTTAGCTTTGAAGGCTGGAGTTGATGCAATGGCGTTTCCCAGTGAAGAAGCCATAAGATACGCGGAAAGTAAAGGGAACCCGATTTCTTTTTCTTCTTTTTGTTGCGCTCAGATGTACTTTGATGTTACTGGAAAAATGAAGCAATTTTAGCTTGGTTTTAACATTTTGTAGCCTATAGTAATCGTCCATGCTGAGACTATTAGTCCAGACACGAATTCTGGAATAGCCACATTTGCAACATAGTTAAATACAAATAATAATATCCACGGCAGTGCTGCGGCAATACCAGTTGAAAACGTGAAAAAAGCCATTCCTCTCATGTGAGCAAGCAAAAAAGCGCAGGTTATAACGAACATTGATATGGGCATCAGCACAAAGAATGACACTGAAACTGCATAGTGAGTACCAGAATAGCTTTCATTAAAAACGCCAATAGCTACAAGAGATATCGCTGCTGCTGAAAAGACGGCGGCTCCAATTTTGCCAAACCAAGTTTTTCTAATATAAGCATACAAGCCTAATAATGCAAAATTTAAGGCTAAGAGTCCGCTAATGCATAAACCGAAATTGAAGAGTAATCCGGTCATGCCTGATATCACTCCTAAATCACTTAAGGCGTTGCTTGTCCAGCTGAACGAGGGGTAAGATGCGATTGCTATCAGAATGCAGGTAAACGCAAGTATGGGTGCCAATATTCCCGTGGCTGCTCCGAACCTTTGTTTTCTCGAGTTTCTAAATTCGGGCAAACCCTCCATTCCTCATGAACCTAAATGACAATAACTTGCATTAAGAACTTGCGTTCCAAAAACAAGGCGTGGTATCAAGAAAAGAGGAAATAATGATTTCCTAAAATTAAAGCAAAGCCTAGTGGGCAAATTTCTTGGTTTGTTAAATAATCTGAATGTAAAAAGCGAAAGGTTAATGAAGGAAAGTTGACGTGTATTGCTAGGTTTGCCGGTCAAAGGGCACGGGTTCCACCTGATCCCATTCCGAACTCAGAAGTTAAACCGTGTTCCGTTTCCAGCTGTAGTGTGGTCTTAGGCCACGTGAACCTGGGAAAGCTGGCAGCCCATTTATATCTAAAAAATGTCGGTAGATTTGGCATAGCTTTATAACTAACCATCAATAGTTTTTTGGAAGTGGTGTGATATTTGAGTCTTCTTTCGGGCAACGACGCGGTTCTTCAGGTACTGAGCCTACTTTCATACGGGTTCTTCATAGTTTTAATTTTCTATGGTCAAAGAATCCAAATGTACGTTATGATTCGGGAGGTAGAAAACTCTCTTCGTAAATTGAAGTTTATAAAAGAGGAAGGGCGGAAAAACGCTATAAATGCCATAAAAGAAATTGGCAAACCACCGGCAGATCCTACGGCTCATGTTGACCGGTATTTAGAATATTTCACGATTGGCCCCCAAAGCATGGATCCAGCAGGCATCGTTTACAAGCTTGATCATATTCTTGATGTTAGAGATACACGGTTGAAGGACGAAGTTAAACTAATGGCGCCAGCATGCGATGACGTTCAAGTGAACAATTTAGAAAACACCTTAGAAGCTGCAATGGCGTTGAACTTCATCTACAAGGTGGTTCGGCACTTTTACATTCAAGGGAAGAAGACCTTAAGCCTCTATGTGATAATGCAGATTCAAATGATATTGCCAATGGTTATGAAAGAAGCCGAAGCATATGCAAGTGCTTTGAAAGCCTTCGCTTTTGGACAACCAATCGGCGATGGTGCAGGACCATTAGTAGCTGCAAAACTAATGCACGGCTACGAAATCCGCAAATTGCCAAAAGACTGTGTCATGGCTACAGTCCCAATCGAAGGACGCACTGCGTTAATAATAAAGGCTGAGGGTCCAGGCGGAAATGTCGGCAAACCAGGTGATGCTGTCGAAGCGGTGATTGAAGAAAATGAGGGCAAAATTGCTAACGTTATAATGATTGACGCTGGGTTAAAGCTTGAAGGCGAAATATTAGGTGAAGTAGCAGAGGGAATCGGGGCGGCAATCGGTGGACCAGGAGTCGACCAGTATAAGATTGAGGAAAAACTCACAAAATACCATATCCCGATAAACGCTATAATCATCAAAGAAGATATCGGTGATGCAGTATCACCCTTGCGCAAAGAGATCAATGATTCCGTTGACAAAGTCATAGAGCGAGTTAAAGCCGTCATTTTGGAGCGAACCAAAGAAGGAGATAAAGTTATAATCGTAGGCGTCGGCAACTCAATCGGAGTTGGACAATAGGAGGATAAGAAATGACTCAAAACCAAACAACACCGAACACCAAAAAAGTCTCAAACTACATAATGATGATAGTTTTAATTGTTCTAGTACTTTCCGTAATTTCAATAATATTAGCTGTTAGCGTTTACTTAAACGGAGCTCCCTCACAAAGCCAAGCCGATTTAACAGCCGGTTTCTTAGCGGTCATAGGTATAGTTGCTCTAAGCATGTCAATGTTCACACTATATCAATCGCGGAGGCAAGCATCAGAAATGAAAATTGAAATACCTAAAGTAATGACAACCGTTGAATGCAAAAAATGTGGAACAAAAACCGTACGTGAATTCCAACGTGGCGATTATGTCTATAAAGACCTTGAAGCATGCCCAAAATGCCCTGACACAAAGCAATTAATCACTGCGGTTTACAAGGAAGTCAAAGAAAAAGAAAAAACATACAACGTCTAAGTTAAAACTTCGCAGCCGTCATCTTTTAACAGCACCGTGTGCTCGGCTTGAGCAACGGGTTTTTTGCTTGCTTCAATAAATACCGGATAACTCATAATCGCTTTTGACGAAATCAATTCTTCAAATGCAGTTTTGTGCTGTTCTTTGGGAACCACGTTGGCGTTAGTTAGCCATCGTTCAGCAAAAGGCAGAGTCCTAAAATTGGCTTCAATGTACTTTAGTAGTTTTCTGGTATATTCATTTTTTACTGGTTTTGCTTTAAGTAAACGGTAGATGGTTCTTTGCGGGCTATCATCGACGCGTCCAACCGCTTCAGGTAAAGTGACGAATGGTTCAATAGCGTAAACTTCTCCGGTTTTCACTTTTGCAAGTGACACTTGAGCAACGTTAGGGATAGATGTTCCCGCGTGAATCAGGTACCTTCCAACCGAGTGGCCCGTCAGGTTGCTGATGGGTTTAAAACCGCGGTTTTTTATCGTTGTCTCAATTA
>JBEKPG010000056.1:0-17616 GCA_049520955.1 Bathyarchaeia archaeon
ATAAGTCGCCTGCGATAATCATGAAGTCAGGTTTTAAATTGATTGTTTTATCTACCACTTCTTTGAATGCATCGTCGAAGTCTTGCCTTCTAGCTTCAAGTCCGTACTGTGCATAACCTAGATGCAAGTCTGAAGCATGAACGAAGCTGAACGGCTTCAAGATGGCAGTGACTCCCTTTTCTCCCTTTTTACACTTTTGATATGGTTTGCTTGTTTTAAAGCGTTATTGCATGTTCAAAATTTAGATGGTTTTTAGGTTTGGAGGGGAAAAATTTAAACCACTACGTGTATGTTAATGTGGAAAGGCGCCTTAATTAGATGAAATGCCAAGTATGCAGTCAAGAAACTCTTCTTCCGTTTCGCTGTCCATTTTGTGGTGGACAGTTCTGTAGTGCTCACCGTTTGCCAGAGACCCACGCATGCCCAAGAATTGATTTTGCACGTTCACAAAGACAGGCGCAAGTGATGACGCCTCAATCGTACAATTCTTACCAGTACAGTTACGCTTTTGGTCAGCAGCCAAAGCGTGCGAGACATGTTTCCTTCAGTCATAAAGAGGTAAAACACATAAGCGTTGCAGCGTTGCTCGTTATAGGTATTGGTTTCTCAATTGGATTGTATTCAAACTATTTTGGGGGTTTCTCGTTTTCCTGGACTTTGACCATGATGAGTCTTTTCGCAGTTATCATGACAGCCTCTTTTCTGGTGCATGAGATAGCGCATAAAGTTATGGCTCAAAAAAATGGTTTATGGGCAGAATTTCGTTTAACCACTTGGGGAGCAGCCTTAACATTTATTTGTGTGTTTTTGCCTTTCAAAATGATTTCGCCAGGTGCAATGATGATTGCTGGCACCCCGAATGGTGATGAAATAGTTAAAATTTCTCTTGCTGGACCGGTCACTAACATCATTTTCTCGAGCACTCTTCTTGGTTTAGCGTTTGCTTTAACGCCGAGTATATCAGGCGCTTATGTTGCCATACTGTTTTTCGCTGCTTACATCAACGCTTTCATGGCGGTCTTTAATCTGATTCCTTTTGGAATTTTGGATGGCTACAAAATCTTTAGCTTTAACAAGAAGATGTGGGCTATAGTTTTCATTCCAAGCGTTATTCTCACAGTATTTGCTTATTTACGCATGTAAAAAAACAATAGAGATTGAATTAAGTGTGCGTATTTAGTTTTGATTTTTATTTGTGAGTGTCTTTAGAAGAACAACAACACTCATTTTTCATTTTTTGTTCTGCTTGTTCTGGGTTGCTTTTTTGCTGCAAAGCTTGAATCGTTTGCAGGTTGCGTCTTAAAATGTGTCGGGATGTGTCGCAATGTGTCGGGATGTGTCGCAATGTGTCGGGATGTGTCGCAATGTGCTGAAATGTGTCTGTTTCTCCTATTCTGTTCCGTAATGTTTTGTTAATTGGATTTTAAGTTGAGGTTTGCTCGGAAGGTCACTTTAATGGTTCCTTCATGGAATAGTCGCCTTCTCGACAGAAATTCTAAGCTTAGAGTCACTATACTGACTGTCTGCAATTACATTTCTAACCTTAGCTTTGCACCGTTTAAGAAGCCTTTTGGCTTTGCCCAGTATAGTCAAAGAATGTTTCTTCTCATTTTGGTTTGCAGAAGCAAAAACGCTCGAGAGAGGAAGCATTGTTTTGTGGTCAATCGACAGATGCAGCTTATAGCCTAACGCAAAGGATCGTCCTGATCTGCCAACTGTGGCGTCAGCGTCCGAGTAGCCGGTTTGGTTATCTAATGGGTGACGTATGCTCCAAGCTTTGATGAAAGAAGCATCCAGCACAACATCAACTTCGCTGTTATGTTGACCTTTTAGGAGTTTGACAACTTTGTGATCTATTATTTTGTTTAGGTTTTCTTCGCCTACTCTTCGGGAGAATCTACTAAGTACGCTTCGTGTGTAGCCTTTTTGGCTGTCTTTGACTATGAAGAGCTTTCTGATTCTTTGGTCAGTGTTCAGGATGCGTGTCATTTCTCTTAACTACGTACGGCTTTCATGCGCATGATTAAGAATGTTCGAAAGAGTCCAAGTGGATTTCTGGGTGGTCTTCCAGGACCGGTCGTGTGGAAGCATTGTTTTAGGATGTTATTAGCAAAGCTTAAGTCTACGTTTTTGAGGAGGGTTTCAAGGGTCTCGTGTTCATCTTGTCCCGCTAGGATTCACCTCCTAAGCTTGGGCCAACTCACTTGATACGGGACCCAAGGTCAAAAATAAACATTAATAATTTCGGGACGAGACAGCGCGCATGAAGGACGTTTTGCGAGTGGATAAGAAGTTCAGAACTTTCGGATCTGAAGATCAGAAGAAAGAGTATCATAAGAGACCGCCTATTGAGGCGGTGAACAGTTTCCTTAAAACTCAATGCAGTATGGTTGTAAACAAGGTTAGAGGTTTGAGGCAAGTGGCTACTTACGCATTGTTTAGCATCTTATGCTTGGTTCTGAACAGGGAAGGAGCTCAAAATATTGACAGAAAAGACAAAGCAGTGTCGCCAACGTACTTTAATACTTAATATCGAGACAGGGCAGCGCGGTTTGTTAATAAACATGAGTTAGATTTTAAGGGGCCATGACTAGCGAAAGTCTTAAAAAAAGAAGGCTACTTACTACCGCTTGATCGATTCAACACCTAACAAGGGGCGCGAGGATGAAGAGGCAGGACCTGATCATAGTCATTCTTGTTGTGATTTTAGCCTCGGCCATTTTCTCGGGGACGATGTATTACTGGAGCACAGTTCACACTCCGACTAAAGCAGACATAGGCGTCAAAGTAGTCTACGTTTACATCGGGAACCCTGATGTCAGCAATCTGGTGGGCTCAAGCTTCAATGCTACACAACCAACACAGGGAAACAGCCTTGATGCATATGTTATAATCATGCAAGTCACGAATCTGGGCTCCCAGATGGTCAGCATGACAGAATTCAGAGCCTTTGTCGCACAACAAATCACCGAAAACAAAATCGGATTAAACGACAGCCAAGGCAACCCTGCACCCGGCGGATTGGGTGGGCCATCGTTTGCGATAAGCAACCAAATAATCGATGATGAACGAGTGGGGCTGCCGACTCCTGACTTCATCACTACTTGGATGCGGGAAGTTCACGGCTAATCGCCCTCACAGGCATGATAAGCGTCGACTATTCCAGCAACCAATGGCTACAAAAAGGAACAGCATACATATGGGCGACCGCGACAGCCCAGACGGGCTACGTAAGCGAGAGAGACTTGAACTTAGTTTCGGCTCAGAGTGGCTACGCGTTCGACTTAGAACAATTGGCTTTCCAAAGAATCGGAAACGGCAACTATCTTTACAACGTACTCGTGGGACCAGGCCAAACCTTAGTGATTAATCAGCTTGATGCCGAGGTCACTCCAAGTCCATAACGGAAACGATTGCCTACAATCAGTCAAAGGTTCAGTGCTCAAGCGTTAACTTTACCGATGTGATTTGATTCATTATTGTTGTAACAGTCGCCTTCTAATCTTGGACGTTTCTCAAAGGATATGACCGGGATACCTCAAACGTAAACTTTAGCAATTTCGGGACAAGCCAGCGCGCTAATGATGCGACCTTACAAAGTCACCGCTTAGTTTCTTGACAAAACTAGCTTCTTTTCCTTTCTTGTAGCATGCAATGGATTCCTGAACGTTGGTTTTCAAGAAGTTTAATCTTCTCTTTTCGACAGTTAGATTCTACCCGTTGCTGTTTTGACACAGTCACAAAGAATTAAATCTTTTCGCCGCACCTCATCATTCATGACAAATGCATTCAAAATCGGGCTCTTCAACGTTGACGGAGAAAAGAATGCTCAATCCCTTCCCGTTAATGGAAACTTGCCTGATTGGCTCTTGGGCTCTTACATCACTAACGGTCCGGCGATTTTTGACCTAAAAGATTATTCATTAAATCATTGGTTCGATGGCCTAGCCATGCTAACCAGTTACACCTTCAATGAGAATGGGGTTGATTACGTAAGCAGGTTTATTCGTAGTGAAGATTATGGAAACTACGCGAAAACGGGAGTCGTTGACGCACCCACTTTTGGCACTAAAGGGCATAAGCAGGATTGGAACCCAATGAAACCGGGCATGGAAGGGGGAGCTGACAACCCGAACATAAACTTGTCTCGAATTAATGGTCGTTTTTACGCCTTGGATGAGAGTGCAGCAATAATAGAGTTCGATCTGCTGACCTTGGAAACAAAGAATGAGATCAAGAATAGGCCTGGTGTTAGGGGACAGCTTACCACCGCCCACCCCATAGCAGATGTAACGACCGGGGAGACCGTCAACTATACTGTTAACGTTGGACCGCAAACAACCTATAACATATTCTCATTCAACCCAGATGTTGGAAACGTAAAAATGATCTCCTCGATCCCTGTAAAAGAGCCTTCATACATGCACTCTTTTGCAATGACGTCTGGACATGTAATACTTACTCAGTGCCCCATGGTAGCGAATCCCCTTAGTTTTCTCGAGTTTTCCAAATCGGTTTACGAACGCTATGAATGGAAGCAAAACCTGAAAACCCGATTCACTATCGTGCCCAGAGCAGGAGGAACTGTGATTGAAAAAGAGACCGAACCGCTCTATTGCTACCACCACGTCAACGCATTTGAAAAGGATGGAGCGATAATAAGTGACCTCGTAAGCTACCCCGGTCCAACCACCCTTGAGGCCCTGATGCTGAAAAATCTCCGAAGCGACAGCCCTAAGGATCTATATGGCGGGCAGCTGAAACGATTTTCGATACCCCTTGAGGAAGGAGGGAAGGTAACGGATCAAACACTTTCCAGCGAGAGTTTAGAGTTTCCAAGAATAGACCCACGACGAATGCTGAGCAACTACCGCTTCGTCTATGGCTCCGGGCCGACCAGCAAAGATGGGACAGATTTTTGGGATCAACTTCTCAAGATCGACACATCTGACGGCACGGCTAAGAGGTGGAAATGCGAGGGCTGTTATCCTGGAGAGGCTGTTTTTGTACCTCGTCCTGAAGGTGAAAAAGAAGACGACGGTTTAGTGCTTTCCAACGTGCTGGACACCGGCAGGAAGATAAGTTTCCTGCTCGTTCTTGATGCAGCCAGCTTCAATGAAATCGCCAGGATAGACGCGCCTCAACTGATTCCATTTAAGTTTCACGGAAACTTCTTCAGGGCCAATTGAAACAAGACGAAGTGATTAAAAACGAACAAAGCGGAAAGGCAATAGCCGTATGCACTCGTTTTCAACCTGTTAACATACCTCAAGCAGTTGGTACCCAGATTACGATTCCTTCTTTATACGGGATTACAGCTTCATTGAAAAACGTAGAAAACGACCTCAAAGGTTTAGTTAACTCACAGAACGCAAAACCAAAAACCGAGTGAAAACCTTGTTATCCGACGAAAATTTACAAAGAAATCACGTTTTGATGTTTCCGATACAAACTTTACAGAACCCATAGTAGTCCTTAATAGTCTTTAATAGTCTGCAATAGTCAATGAGTTAAAAAGTCTAGTATCGGTCCTGGAGTAAAACGGGATAAGTTGTTAAAACTCTATTTTTAGATGAGTTCGATTGTTACGTGAACTTCTTCGGGCACGCGAATGCGCATGATTCTACGCATAACTCGCTCTTCCGAGTCAATATCGATTAACCGTTTATGAATGCGCATTTCCCACCTGTCCCACGTTGCGGTTCCTTCACCTGAAGGCGCTTTCAGAACTGGCACTTTAAGTCGTTTTGTGGGTAAAGGTACTGGACCGTTGATTTTAACGCCTGTTTTCTGAGCGATACTTCTGAGTTCTCCGCATACCTCTTCAAGTTTGCAGTAATCCGTGCTTGTGAGGCGTATTCTTGCTTTTCTTACCATTCTGGTCTATCAATCCTTTGTTTTGCCATTTAAATATATGTTGGTGACTTCTTAGAGATTTAAGCGGAACATAAAAACCTATCTCTCCAGTTTTTTTCGTTATTGTCTAGTATTTTGTCACTCCGCCGAACCGTTTTGGCTTGCGATAGAAGTGCATTTGAACTCCGCTGAATGTTACCTCATCCTACTTTTGCCATCCAGCCTTGCCCAAAGCCCGACTTTCATCTGGCGTTGTTGCAACATATTCATCGTAGTCTTCTTCCCTGCAATTAATGTTCTGGATTTTCGGCTGCTCTCGAAAGACTTGTTTCGCAGCCTCGTCATGATGACTAAAGGAATTGTTTCACTTTTAACTTTGTTTTTCAGAAATTGTTAAGTATAACTTATGTATAATTTAATATAATAGTGAGAATATGAATAGTTGTTTAGCCAAAACTCGGAAAGTGGGCGGCTCCATTGTAGTTACTCTCCCAAAAGAACTCGTTGAAACCCAGCAAATCAGAGAAAACCAGTATGTAGAGATTACAGTCAAAAAATGCCGAATAAATGGTTTTGGAATGTTCAAAGGAATCGGTCCATTCACGATTGAAGATGAGTTGAAGGCACACGAGTAGGCATATTATAGATTCATACGCGTGGATAGAATACTTAGACGGGACAGACTTGGGGCGAACAGTTAGTAGCCTAATTGATGGAAATGATGAAATTTTTACTTGCGCGCTAACAGTTGCAGAAGTAATAAGTAAGGCCGCCCGCAAAGGCAAGGATGTTAAATCTATTTATGATATTCTTACGAGCAACTCAAAAACAATAAATGCAGACGAGGAACTATCCTTTCAAGCGGGGCTAATACACTGTGAGATGCGAAAAACCTTGAAAGATTTTGGCCTTGCGGACGCTTATATTCTGGCAACAGCTAGAAAGATAGACGCAAAAATTTTGACTGGCGATAGGCACTTTAAAGATGTTAAAGAAGCGATTCTTATAAAATAGTTAGAACGCTTGGCGGTTAGGCAAGTGATGGGAGTTAAAATTTAACCTCCATGCGCTTCAACTCTATCAAATTTACTTTAGTGTAAAAAATCACTCGGGCTTTTATCCGCCTGCAAAGAAACATCAAATCCACGTAGATTCACGAATAATTATCGTAAGTAAGCGTATATTTTACGTTTGGTCGCTTCAATTTCAAAGAACTGTAACCATTTTCCATTATGCTTAAGCGTTTCTAACTGCTCTTGACGCATCTTCGCCTTCGAACTTAGAGTTTTTTTGAAGAATGAACGCCCACCAAAGCTAATTCACTATGGAAAAAAAACCTCAAAACCCCAAGACTTCTAAACCAAATAACCGCGAAAAGGAGGCCACTGATCAAAAAACGACCAAAAATAAGTCTCCTTCAAAACTGGGTATCCCTCCAAAATTGGTCAGAATTGACCAACCGAGACGTGCGAATTAAGATACGAGGCAAAAACAAAATCAATCAAACCATAAGGCATGGTTAGAAAGCAAACAGAAGAAAGGGCATTGGAGGTTTAGTCGCAATCGTTTTTTCGCAATCTACTTCCTTGAAGTTTCCAAAATAGCTATTTTTTCTGCCTCTCTTCTGATTTCTCCGGAAGATAAACGGCTTTCTGGGATATCTCTGCGCTGCACGAGCCAGGGTGAGCTCTGCAGTAGTCTTCGCACTGTTGAGCCGTCTTCCTGTCCGCGTATCCGAGACCACAAATGTCACAGAGGTAAACTGTCTTATTCCCGATCTTCTTTTCCGAAACCAAAGGTAGACATCCTCAAAAAATAATTAACCGGTAAAGTATTTAAAAATACTCAAAAAAACTGTGTTTTCAAAAAAATGGAATGTTGCAGTTGGAAAATCATCTAAGCACCGGTTCAAATCCCACCCACCCCTCCAACTCAACAAAATTTGAATTAAACGTCAAAAATCATCGAGCATTCAAAGTAAACAAACCGGCGGTTTTCAACCTGCAAAAGACGCGTCAAATATGCGCAAATCACGCATAAATTGCGCAAAAAAGCGTATAAATCACGTCAGATTTCTTCACAACTTCAAAGGGCTCTAAACATTTTCCACGGAGCTTGAGCGTTTCTAACCTCAATTTATGTTGGCGTTTCAGCGTTTTTTGAAGATTTAGCTTCAATTCACCCCATGAAATGAGTAATAAAATCTGCAAAACCCCCAGACCTACAAACCAAATAAGTCTCGAAAAAAACCCCGATGACCAAAGCAACCAAAACTAAGCCTTTTCAAAAGAATCTTTTAAAAAAGGATCCCCCCCAAAATTACTCAGAATTGAGTAATGAAGAAGTGTGAATTAAAATTGGAGGTAAAAGCAAAATCAATCAAACCAAATGCATGTTTGGAAATCGAAAACGCAAGAAAGCACTTTACTGGTGATACCTCCACATAGTTGAGGTTTCAAATCCCACCGCCATCGTACTTTTCCTTTGATACAAGAGTGTATATTCATCATTTCACCGTTTCGCTGAAGTATTTGCCTTCGCTTTCTGTTTGGTAAATGATGCATCTGCTTTTCTTTGATTGGACTCTTAGCGAAGTGCAATCGTTAGTGTGTTGCTGTAGGGTTACAGTCACATAGGTTTAAGTCTGAAAATGAGAGCCTTTGTCTTAGTGAGCTTGCTTATTTTAAATTCGAAGAATTGTTGAGGTGGAGGTGAAAATTTTATGGGAGATATTGTTGAAACTGCTGTTGAGGCGGGGTCTTTTAAAACGCTTGTCTCGGCAGCTCAAACAGCTGGACTAGTTGAAACGCTAAAAGGCCAAGGTCCTTTTACGGTTTTTGCGCCAGATGATGAAGCTTTTCACATGCTTCCACCAGGCATGCTAGCTGAGCTCTTGAATGACACTCCAAAGTTGAAAGCAATATTGATGTATCATGTGGTTCCTGGAAAATTTACTATTGACGAAATCGCTCAAATGCGAACCATCAAAACAGCTCAAGGTCAAGAAGTCATGATTGACGCGCACAAATGGCATCTTCATATGAACCCAAAAATCAATGACTCAAATATCACAAGCAAAGACATTGTAACAGACAACGGTATGATACATGTTTTGAACAGAGTCCTTATGCCAAATATGGAGCTTACCTGTCCAGTGTGCAGCATGGGTTTTATGAACATGGAAGAACTGAACAATCATACCAAAATGAGTCACCTAGCTGCGATGGCACCAGCCGAACCGATGGCACCAGAACCGATGGCACCAGCCGAACCGATGGCACCAGAACCGATGGCACCAGCCGAACCGATGCCACCTGCTGAACCAATGGAACCAGCCGAAGTTATGCCTGTAGTTGAAAAAGCGCCAGAACCGATGGCGACCGCTGAGGTTATGCCAGAGCCAGTTTCTCCAACGGGGAAAACAGCGACAGGGGTTTTTGAGATCATGCTCGATGCTGATAGAAAGTTCCGTTTCCACCTAAAAGCCACTAATGGACTGATAATTGCCGCAAGCCAATCCTATGGATCAAGAGAAGCAGCCGTAAAAGGCATTGCGTCAATTATGAAGAACGCTCCAGTGGCTAAGGTTGCTGATTTCACACCGGTAAGAGGAGCTATGCCAGAAATATCGCATACCGGAATTGTACAAGACCCAGTTTTTGAGATTATATGCGACGTTGGCGGAAAGTTCCGTTTCCATCTGAAAGCTGGTAATGGACTGATAATTGCCGCAAGCCAATCCTATGGATCAAGAGAAGCAGCTGAAACAGGCATTGCATCGATAAAGAATAATGCTCCAATGGCTAGGGTAGTTGATCACACGATGGCGGCCGCTTAAACCCAACGTCTTTCTTTTTTTGATACTCTGTCACAGGAATACAACCTTGCTCCAAAGGGAGAAGCGTGGTCAAATTTCCTTTTTTTATTGTTTGAAAAACTATTTTGGAAAACTCGAAAAAGAAGGTTTGTAAGGTTCTATTCAAGAAAACCAAAATATTAGCTCCTGAATTTCCAAACTGGCTTTTGGCGACCCACAAAAAAAGTATAGTGAATGTTTTTAATTCAATCCCGCGTTTTCAATAGTTTTCAATAATCTTACGTGCTCTATTGCGTATTCTTATTCTGCCAAAATGAACAGAAAAAAGCATACTATATCGTCTCCTGTAGGCTTGCATTTTATTTGCCAAGAAAACAATAGCTTAGAAATTATTGGTTCGCCAGAAACTTTGTTAAAAACAAAATTCTTTAGGTTCTGATTCGTTTTCTGATTGCTTCGTACTGTTCGGGCGTAAATATTTCATATTCACATGTGGGGCATCTTAGAGCTTTCACATTGTGCAGGATAAGTCCGTCAACCTCAAAGTCAAACTCGACTTCGACATATTCAACATAACATGTCGGGCAAAGCAAAGCATTTGCTCTGATGCTTTTCGGTTTATTCTGTGAATTTTTTTCCAAGCTCTTCTGCCCAAGCTTCTGCTTTAGTCAAGTCTGTATTATCTACAACGGTTTTTCCTAGGATTTTTATTCGTCCGCCAAAGGCTTCTGTGGATAAAGTATTAATTTTTGGGTATTTGGCGAGAGTTTTTTCAACGAATTTGGCTTTTGCTTCATCATAACTACCTGGGGTGCCTGCCCAAGAAGAGGAGACAAAAAAAGCCACTCGTTTGCCGCTGAGGTCATTTTCAAGAAACTTTAACGCTTTATTGTAGACTTTGCCACCTCTGACGCCTCCCCCGATAACAAAATTTTGGTATTGTGTTAGGTCAGGCGTTTTTTGCTTTTTGAGATCAACTAAGTCAACTTCTAACTGATATTTGGAACGCAGAATGTCCGCTATTTTTCTCGCTGCTTCTTCAGTGGCGCCACCTTTAGTCTCATACGCTATAAGAGTCTTGTTTTCGCCCATTTCTTAAGCACTGCCATGTGACTCTGCAATCGGCGCAATTCTGGTGCCACAACTATTACAGAAAACTGAGCCAGAAGGGTTCTTTGCGTTGCACTTCGTGCAAGCAACAATTTCTGGCTGCACGGGTTTATTTTGTAGGTTGTCTTTTGCTTTTTGGATGGCTGAGTGCGTTTCTCTCGCGGCAATATTGAATGCCTTCTCAAGCTCTACTCCCACGCTATAAAAAGCATCCCGCAATTCGTCGGAAGGATAAACAGCATTTGCAGTTCGTCCTTTCGATGTCTTGGTGCCGCATTTTGGACAAAAGTTAGCATCATCAGCTATTTTTTCGCCACAGTTAGAACAGTTAGTCAAACTCATTCGCCATAGCTATCCATGTTTTGCTTCGAATTTAAGCCTTTATTGTTTGATTTAATAGATTCAAGTAAGAAAAGATAATACAAAAAGTTAGGTAGGCAGCGTTTTAATGGAGTTTTTGTTTTGCTTCTTCAATCAGCTTTATGGTTTGCAATCGCCATGGCTCGAAGTTCTGAGGAGTTGTCGGGTAAGTGTTGTAGTGTGCACCAAGTTGTCTCATCATCGTAACGGTCAAACGCAGCTTTTTGAGAAATCCTACCCGTCGAATACCCCTGAAAACCCGTTTAGCAGTTTCTGTAATGTTCAGGTGGAAGTCATCGCCCATTCCAGCTTTCAACACGTCGTCTTCGGTCATGAGTTTCTCGTTCATACCGTAGTTTAAGTCTTCATCGCTGCATGATAAGAGGAACAGTCGGAACACATCAAGACAGCCTTGCTTTTTGCCATAGGTTTCGACGTATTTTTTGTTGTAGCTCCACAATGCTTCTTGGGCAGGCTCGCCCTTGGATAGAGCTTCAACAATTGTTTGACCAGCTAAGTATCCGCTAATCATTGAGGGTCCGATGCCGCCGCCGTGAATCGGATTAACTAGCGAAGCCGCATCGCCAACCAACGCGATACCGTTGCCAACCATGTTATCTAGCGGTCTTCTTGTCGGGTCAAACCATGCTCCTCCATTCAAAACCAGAGACCCTTCAAACGCCGGTTTCGCAAATGTGTTATCATACAGTTGCTTCTTGGGATTAGGGTATTTGCCACGCATGCATATGCCTAAGCCAACGTTTACTCTGGCGCCTCCTTTGGGAAAAATCCATACGTAGCCGCCTGGAGCAATTTTTTGGTTGAGGTAAATTTCGCAAAATCGGGTGTTTTCTGTTTCCTGTTTTAGCTGGCGAATTTCACGGTAACAAGCTTCAACGTCCTCATTTTCTATTTCGCGGTCTATGCCCATTTCTTGTGGAAGCTGGTGTCTTACAACTCCAAAGAAGCCGCTGGCGTCAACAACAACTTTGCTTCTCATCTGCACAGCTTGACCAGTTTTCATGTTTTTAGCTGTTATACCAACTACGGCGCCCTTCTCAATCATGGGCGAACGGAAATTCATGTTATCTTCAAGAACAGCGCCCGCATCAGTTGCTTTTTTTAGTAGCCATTGCCCAAACAGACGTCTGTTAAGCAAATACCCGATAAAATCTTTATCCGCTATAGTAAAAACCGTGTTCTCGTCAGGAGAATAAATTTTGATGCCGTCAATACGAGTCTCTAACTCGCCGCCAGTTGGCTTTTCCAAGCCTAGAAACTTTAGATGGTGTTCTCCGAGAGCGTCACCGCAGATTTTTTCTCCAATCTGAACACGATTCTTCTTTTCAACTATACACGTTTTTAACCCTGATTCAACCATGGTTTTTGAAGCTAAGCAGCCTGCTGTTCCAGCGCCAACAACTATAACATCATATTTTTCCAAGAACTTTTTCCTCCATGACCAGATGTAATTTGTATACCATGTTGTATAAGTAAACCCTTATAAATTATGAAGTAAGCCAAACTACACCGAGTGTAAATCCTATGAGTGCTCCATTGACCTTAAGCGCTGAATTTCGAAAAATCGTGGAAACCCGAATGAACCAAGTCCTAAAAGGCGTAGAGGAAACGTTCAACCAAATAATAGAAACCCAAAAGATAACGCCTACCGAGCTTAAAGAAGAAATTGATAGTCTCCAAGAAAGCTTCAACCTCTTATTTCAGAAATGGAGCTTTGAAATACTATACACGCTAATGCTTAAAAACGCCATCGGTTTTGGGGGCATAAAAAAAATTTTAACGGTCAATTCTCGCACATTGTCCGATAAGCTAAAGATGCTTCAGAAGCATGGATACATAACAAGGAATGTTACTGTTGGACCACCACTGCGAGTTAAGTATTCTCTAACTGCTAAAGGAAAAAACACCGTTCTGCTTGCATTGCCACTTCTCTACTATTCAAGCTCATAAGAAGTTAAGGCATGACTGATTTCTTCTCATTTCGCTTAAATGGTTGAGGCAGGCTTGTAGTTTCTTTTACAGTTTCGAAGACCATGCAAGTTAGCGTCTTCTCCAAACCCTTAATCAATCGCAGCTTGTCAACTACAAATTTTCCGACTGCATCAACGTTTTCAGCCCGAAGCTTCACAAGTAAGTCCCAATCTCCAGTTATAATATGGACTTCCTGCACTTCGGCAAATCGCGCTATTTCTTCTGCAACTTCTCTCTGAGAAACTGGGGTATCGTTGGCTTTTGCCCTGTACGAGACAGAGGCTAAAATGAAAGCTGCAGTGCTTAAATTCAGTTTTTCAGGCGACAGAATTGCTCTGTACTTTTTTATGACACCAAGTTCCTCTAGGCGTTTTGTTTTTGCGAAAACTGTGGTTATTGGCGAATTGACTTTTTTGGAGATTTGCTTGGCTGTGAGTTTACTGTTCTCTTGGATCATAGCTAAGATAGCTAGGTCTTTTTCGTCGAGTTTTACGCTCATATGTAATTATTACATGTTATAAGTATAAAAAAGCGTGTTTTTTGTGATTTATCTATGTTTTGTTATAAAAAATTTATTATCTGCGTTGCACAGTTAGTTTCCAATAAACCAACTGAAGTGACTAACTTGAAAGACAAACAAGAAACTATTCAATTGGAAGTTCCGAAACCATTGGACCAGCTTTCAGCAAGCGAGCTAGAAAGGAAAGCCTGTATAGGAAAAATAATGACTTACACGCTAAAAAGCCTCACATCAACATTTGTGGATCTAGGATTCCAGTGGCTGCTCCCAGTAGCTCTAAGCCAAAGCACCGACCCCCTCTGGCCAGACCCTGGTGCATCCATTGAGAAAAGGATAGAAGTAGACATCTATGGCAAACCAGTGCGTACAACAGCAAGCATGATTATCCATAAACTGGTCGCCTCATCAACAGCATATCCGAAACTGTTCATCCTTTCACCGAACATACGCATCGAAAAAACAGAACGGGCTAGAACGGGCAAACACACCTACGAGTTCACACAACTTGACTTTGAAGCCAAAGACAGCACCTCAAAAGAAATAATGACAATAGTTGAAGATGCACTTTGCAAACTAGTTAGAGATTTAAAGCGTGAAATGAAAAGCGACTTAACTGCACTCTGCCGCTGCGAAACTCTTAAAACCCTAAAGGCACCATTCAAAGTTTACGACCGCGTTGAACTGGAAGCTAAATACGGTGCAGACGGTTGGGAATCAGGATTAACCAAAGACATAACTGAACCTGTTTGGGTAACAAACATCCCCAGAGAATTCTACGATTACGAAGACTCCAAAACAGGCAAATGGGACAACTACGACTTATTCTTGCCACAGTTCGGCGAAGTGTTGTCAGGCGCTAAACGTGAATGGGAATACTCAAAAATCTCGAAAAAAATCGAACGTGACCAAATCAAGAAAGAGAATTATGCGCTGATACTAACAATGGCTAAAGAAGGTCGATTGAAACCCACTGCTGGCGGAGGTATAGGCATGGAACGCTTAGTAGGATGGATCGCGGGAGTCAAACATATTGGTGAGTGTCAACCTTTTCCAAGAGTACCAGGCACTGTAAATGAACTGTAAAACTCTGTAAAGAAATGCGTTAGCAATCACTACAATCCTCAACTTTTATTTTTATTGCACAAAGTTTTTAATTTACTTATGCACCTCCCTGTAAAGGAACGCGATTAAACTCCATAAAAATATTGATGTGAAAAGAAATGGCTATAATGAATCCATATCTTGAGGCTCTACAACCGAAACTTAGCGTGTCTGATTTCAAGAAACTGAGCGCAATTGACAATCCTAATGTTCACGAGTTTATAGCGAAAGAAAGCGACCTCTGCCAACCTAAAGACATATTCATATGCAGCGACTCTGCTGAAGACATCGCTCATATTCGGAAACAAGCAATCGCCTCAGGTGAAGAACAAGCGGTCTTAACCCTGCAAGGCCACACAATTCATTTTGACGGTGAATACGACCAAGGACGCGACCGTCAAGCGACCAAGTATCTTGTGCCTAAGGGCGTTATTCTTAGCAAAGCCCTCAACCAAATGGACCGTCAAGAAGGTTTAGCTGAGGTTAGAGCTGTGCTTAGGGATTCTATGCAGGGAAAAACAATGATTGTCCGCTTCGTTTCGTTGGGTCCACCAGATTCTATCTTTACTATTTTGGGTCTTCAATGTACCGACTCATGGTATGTCGGGCATTCTGAAAACCTGCTTTATCGCCCTGGATTTGATCAATTTGTAAAAGCAGGAACAAAAAGTGACTTCTTACGTGTCCTGCATTCGGCAGGAAAACTCAACGGTGATATGGTTAGTGTAGATTACAATAAGAAATGTATTTACATAGACCAGATGGACAACACCATTTACAGTGTTAATACGCAGTATGCTGGAAATTCCGTAGGCTTCAAGAAACTCGCCTTCCGTTTAGCTATCCGAAAAGCAAGCAGTGAAGGGTGGTTAGCGGAACACATGCTCCTCATGGGCGTATACGGTCCAAGTGGACGCAAAACCTATTTTGCCGGAGCATTTCCAAGCGCTTGCGGAAAAACATCAACAGCTATGCTTCCAGGGGAAACCATTCTTGGAGACGACATAGCTTACATTCGAGACATCGATGCTGTAGCCCGTGCAGTTAACGTTGAATCAGGAATATTCGGCATAATACAAGACGTTAATCCCAAGGACGACGCGTTAATTTACAAGTTGTTGACCAGGCCCGGCGAAATCATCTTCTCCAATGAACTGGTAAAGGATGGCAAGCCATACTGGCTTGGCATGGGGCAAGAGCTTCCTAAAGAAGGCTTAAACTATACCGGAGCGTGGTTTGAAGGCAAAAAGGACGGGGACGGCTGCGAAATTCCGCCTGCCAACAAGAATGCTCGTTACACATTAGCACTTAAAGAATTGGACAACTGTGATCCTGAACTTCACAATCCGATGGGCGTTGAATTAGGTGGAATTATGTATGGAGGACGCGATGCTAAGGCTTACGTTCCGGTTCAGCAAAGCTTCAGTTGGGAGCACGGCATCATCGCTTATGGGGCTTCACTTGAGACTGAAACTACCTTCGCTACTGTTGGTAAGGAAGGGGTTCCTGAAATTAACATGATGAGCATTCAAGACTTCATCTCAATTCCGCTGGGAAAAAACGTTCACAATAACTTAAATTTTGGACGAAAGCTCAAAAAGCAACCAGTCATCTTTGGAGTGAACTATTTCCTAAAAGAAGTAGCCAATGGAAAATACGTAAACGGAACGCAAGATAAGCATGTTTGGATAAAATGGATGGAACTAAGAGTTCACAACGAAGTTGACGCTTTAGAGTCTCCCACAGGATACATCCCAAAATACGAAGATTTACGCAAGTTATTCAAGCAAGTGTTGGGCAAAAACTATGCAAAGGAAGACTACATTAAACAATTCACAATCCGCGTCCCAGAAAACCTAGCAAAAATTGAACGTGTATCACGGTTCTACCAAGAAAACGTTACTGACACACCACTGGAACTATTCGGTATATTATACATGCAACGACAACGTCTCCTCGAAGCTAAGCAAAAATACGGCGATTACATTTCACCTGAGAAATTCGAAAAATAAAATGCCCGAGCAGTTAAGATGGTTAAATGCAAATTATTTTCACCCCTTTTTTAGGTCAAATTTTTAAACGGATTACATATAGTGACTAGTAATTCATAATCGTTAATTAAATAAAGCAGTAATTGGAGATTTAAAGAAAACAAGGTGAAGAGGAATGATGATGAAAAAGCCACAAATGAAAGACGAAGATTCAGCCTATAAAATAGATCTAGTTGCTATTGAAGGAGACGGCGCTTTCCCCTGTCCAAAATGCGGAATGCCCATCTCTCCTGAAGACGAAACAGAGGAAAACTACAAAATCTTAGAAACCAAAGTTGTCAATGAAGAACTTGCTGAATTAGTCATAGCATGTGGCAAATGCAGAAGTACTATAATACTTACAGGTTTTAAAGGGCTTTGACGCTCAGCTTTGCAAGTTTTAATTATTCTTCTTTTTGCTAAAGGATTTTGATGTAAATAGAAAAGCTGATGAAAAGGCATTGAGTTTGGATTAACAAGTTTGGTTTAAGGCAATTAGTTTATTTTGTTCTCATCATTAATGAATGTTGGTCTGTATGCTTATTGAGACGTTCACGGTCGGCATGTTATCCACAAACTGCTATGTCGTTAACTCGCCGCAAACGAAAGAAGCAATCATAATTGACCCTGGATTTGACTTTTCTTCTGAAGCCCAACAAATTTTGGATTACATAACGCATGGGGTCTTAAAAGTTAAGTTAATAGTGAATACTCATGGGCACTCTGATCATATAAGCGGTGATGCCCTTTTTCAAGAAAAGTATAATGTTCCTATTTATATTCACAGGTATGATGATTATTCTATTGAAGTTTTTAACAAAGGCAAGTTT
>JBEKPG010000057.1:0-14739 GCA_049520955.1 Bathyarchaeia archaeon
AGAAAAACGTAAAGGCATAACAACCGATGAACGACGGGCTAAAGCTTTACCTCTTGAATTTTTAAAATCATTCCCAAATTATACAGTTGATTTATTTGAACAAAGATGGGCTGAATTTTTGGCTCAAGTGAAACGGGGGGATTTAAACCCTCTAGTCAGTAGAGATGTCACCCGCGTTTCCCTTTTTTTATAGAAAGGAGAGTCTGGCAAGGTTAGCATTTGCAGTTTAGGTCAGCTATTTTTGGGTATTTCCGCATTATTCAGTTTTGAGCGTTTACCCTGTTATGCGATTGAATAAGACGATAGTATATTAATTAAAAATCTCACTAAGGATAGAGCGAAATGCGAATAGAAAAATCAATAGGAAATATTCAGAAGAACAAGCTAGTAAAAACTTGAAAAAAGGTATTCCCATACTGTTGATTTCTTATGTTTTTCTCTTAGTAACAGGACTTGATTATCTACCAATTTACGTAAGCCTTGGAAAACTAACTGGTATTGCTGATTTCGTGGCTGGAATTGCCTTTATGTACGGGTTAATGCAGTTTTTTGTTCCTTATCAACACTGGAAAAGTGGATTGAACGGTGAAAGAAAAGTTGTAGATAACATTTCAAACAAACTTGGCAACGAACATGCACTATTTAATGATGTCATGCTCAAAGATGGACAACATAGAGGGAACATAGACCACATAATAATTGGTCCAAGAGGCATATTTGCACTCGAAACCAAAAACATTCAAGGTGCTGTTACAATTAACGGTGACGATTGGAAAGGGGTGCGTAATAGTCCAAGTCTACAAGCCAAAAATAACGCAAGAAGAATATACAATCTCCTGAACAACTCTAAGGTTTTGGATAAACCGATTCCTTACGTTGAACCAATAGTTGTCTTGTCAAGTAAAAGAACCCAACTTACTATAGAGAGAGAGCCTCACCGATGTAAAATTATTCAAATCAAAGATCAGGCTGACAACAGCCTTTACGAACATATTATGCAACATGGTGATATAATTTTTTCAACGGAAGAAATAGAAACAATTGTCCAGTTTCTAAAAGATAAAATTGCGTAGATGTAAAACAGGGTTAGTAGGCTTGCGGAAAAAAACAGTTATAACAGAGAGCAAACTAAATAGGTTATCAATCGTGAAAGAGATAAACGAGAAAACCCAAGCGCCTCACTGGGAGCTCACCATAGGTTCGTTAGCAACGGTTTTCATTTTAGCGATTGCTTTCTTAATTGGAATAGCGATTTACTTAGTTCTTATCAGCATAAAAGTTCCGGAACCTTATAATTGGTATAGATTGAACTGGAACCACATAGGAATACTCCCAATCGCCACTCTAATCCCCTCAGGCACAATGTTGTACTTTCTTTTTAAGGAAAACACCTGTGACAGGACGATTACCGTATCAAGTATCGTAATAATTTTGGCATTTGCACTTGCATTTTTTCACATTCGCACATTTAAAAATGGTAATGTAGATTTTGATGCGGTTTTCTCATTATTCTTAGGGCTTACGTGTTGGCTTTTGTCATTATTGCCTTTTATTTGGAAATACCGGAAAAGTGGTAGTGTTTCGATAGAAAAACACGGGAAGCATTACATGTTTCTTGCCACGAGCGTTATGTGGATGGCTCCTTTACTTGCCGAGTCATTTTGCGGATTAGAATGGGAGCTGAATGGAACTTATACTTCAAATGTAAGAAACAGTGTTTGGGGAGGTGCGGGTTTCAACGATTTTCTATTTGTTCTTGGTTTTGTGACTTTGTTGTCTTTGGGTTTTTTTGCAGTTTTTGCCCCAAAAGTAGCTAATTGGTTCTCACGCGGAAAAAAGAAAAAGCCTCCACAAACATGAAGTTTTATCCTTCGAACTTCAGTAGTTAAAAGTTTACTCAATATAAGAAGCCCAAACTTATCGGACGTCCGATAAATCAATCGAGCAAGCTTATCGCTTATCTAAAGGGAAATTATCGGTGTTTTACCAGTACTAGGCTTTTTTGGGGAGCTGTCCCATTAATGACATAAATAATGGGTAGAATTAAACTAAATTGACTTGTTCAATTCGAGGCATCTTGATGATTATAGATTACTAACTATTTGTAGATGGAAGAGCTTCACAATAAGCTTATGGTTGCTTTCGGATGGCTTTGCTTGTGTGGATTGCGTTTACAAACAATTTCTTTTAGACGGAAACGGAAACGCAGCCATTGACCTGCTTGTTACACTTGCCGACCTTTTGCGCAATGGAGACTTTTAGCATGCCTTATAGTTAGTCAATTACTTTAACAGTTTCATGTTTGAGAGAATTCTTTTTCACGTTTTTTGAACGCCGCATAACCACTCAATGAAAACGGGGGCACATTGATCTTGACGCTGTTTCGAGAGTTAAGAACTATTCGTTGAAGGGTTAATATTTCGGTTCTTGCTTTTTCAGATTTCTTTATTTCAGACACGATGTCGCTTATGCTGAAAACTCTTGGGCATTGAATTGCTATGAAACGCTCACTTTCGATTACGAGCGGCTGATCTTTATCTGGTGCGACATACAGTTTTAGGTTCTCGTTGCCTATTATCCTAAGAATTTCTAGGAAATCTCCGGAATGATAAAAGTTCTCTCCAAAAGAAAATTCAGCAAACAAGTTCGCTAATTTGTAGCGCAGTAGTGCGTTTAATGGGACTTCTAAAGGTGGATCAATTGTTGTACCATAACCTGAAGCCCTAAGCAGTTTTTGAACCGAAGCGGAATCTTGATCAATGACTATGGCCCAAAATCCTCTCCGCTCAACTAACAAACCGTCCTTGTAATCAAAAATATTGTCTTTCACACACTTTCCGAGAGCTTCTTTGATATTCGCTTTGATTCCTTTAGCAATTATCAACGAATTGGAATTGGATTCATCCTTGTTGTTTAAGGGTTCATAATTCAGTTTGGTTGGGTCAAACTTGGACTTATACATTCTAATACCGATATCCTTCAAGGGCTCCAAAAGCTCACGATACTGGCACTTTGTCTTACTCATTATTTTTAGTAATGCTTTTCCCATTTCAATCGGAGCTAAATTGTATATTTCGGCAAGCTTGGTATTAGTATAAATGTAGTCCCCCTCAACTACTCGATTCAGTTGTCGCGCTTTTCTTTTTAGTTTTTCTTTGGAAACACCAGCTACATTAGAGAGGAAACTTAGACTATTTACGTCTTCCAAGTAGAAGTTAAAAGGCATTGAAAAAATGCAAAAACGGTCTATTTCTGAAATAGTTTCCTTTTCCTCGACCACCTGAACATGGGTAGTCCTTCCCCCCTCTCTCAAATAATAGAAGCGCGCATTGGTTAGGTTTACAGCCGAATCCCACGAGTGGAAACCACGCATGTCCCGTTTTAGTCTTTTGATTAGCCCCATGCCGTTCTCGCAAAAGTTATTGAACAAGATTGTTGTTCCGGCCTCTTGCAAGGCAACCGCTAACACTCTATCGCTTAAAACATGGTAATGTTCAAGGTTTCCCATCACATTATCGAGAACTTGTTTAGCACGCTTATCAAGCCTAGGCTTTAGCTCCTTAATTCGGTTTTCAAAAACCGCTCTTTCTTCTTCAGTTTTAGCGACGCACATCAAAACTATTAAGTTTTTTAGCTCGTCTCGTATTGCCCTTTTTTTCGCTCTCTTTGAAAGGGACTTGCACTTTACCCCTAACTCTTTCAAAAGGCTTTCTAGTTTGTCATCTTTGTTTCCGGTCGAAGAGACGCTATCTATTAGTTCCTTTATAAGTTTGTAGAACTTTTCCTGCTTGCTTTTCCGTCTTGTTGGTAAATCCCTTTCTAATCCATGCCCTAGGTGCCATAAACAACCTTGACTTAAGGCACTTGGGTAAACCTCTTTAACACCTGAAAGTATCGCATCATCAAGATCTGAGATTACAATTCTAGCATCATACCCTATCTCTTTTAGTTTGTACAAAACTTGTTTAACTGTACAAGCGTCTTTGTGCTCACACAACGCGTAGGCGATGTAATCATGGTCGTTTTTTGAGATATCAATAACTAAGAGCAAATAGCGATCTTTACCTGCAACCTTAATGGTTGTAAAGTCAATTCCCATGATGCCTCCCCAGGTTACTTTCGATTCCTGTGCTTTCAACAAAGTATACTGATACCAATCAGGAAAATTTGCAACACAATTATCCAAATCTCTTGACAAAGAACTCGGTGAAGTCTTAAGTTTGTTACTCTGTATTATGTAATCTTGCGTACTTTTCCCTTTGACCCAAGCCTCTACGATCTCATCTAGTTTGCACTCATTTGCACTTGCCTTGTCGCTAAAATAACAAGTTTCACAATATAGTTCCTTGGGTGTATTCCGGTTAAATGCGTGACAAGTGGTTTTTTGGTTGCAGTATCGAAAGGGAAGAGGGATAGTGTTGAACGTCTCACAAAACTCCTGAATGATTCTTGGTCATACATTTTACATTAAACTTTTTCAGGGATGCAAGGGTATTTGCGCGCGCCGATAGATTGTATTGTACCTTTTTGGGGTCAAATAGTTTTTTAGATTTTTTGTGCATTATGTGTACTCTCCCTCTTTTTCAGTCCAGTTGTAAGGAGGACTGACTACGATTAGATTGATTGCTCGTGTTCATTTTCTCTCACATCTTTTTCATTCGCGCAAGGCGAACCCACACCGGATATCGGGCAAGAAAAGTCGTAACGTCCATTTCACCGTCTATTTCGGATAGCAAAACGGTTTTTAACGGTCCTTCAGGTAATTCAACAGCTAACTTTATCAGCGGCGTGATATCGAGCTTTTTGTCCTGCTTCAATGCCAGAACAGGAACCATTCCAGAGCCAGCAAAAGGGTCAACAACTGAAGCCCTTCGAACTGCATTTACATTAAAACCTTGCCGCTCACGACGCCCCTTTCTTCTTTCTCGTTCTTTGCTTACTCCAACGTTTCCAGCCAATGTCTTCTCACACGCTTGTCCAATCTGGCTTGCTTTCAGTGTCAGAATGTCTTAAAAAAGGTTCTCTGAGCTTCTATTTGCAAAAGAGTTGCAAGTTCTCTGAGCTTCTATTTGCAAAAGAGTTGCAAAAACAAATGATTTCGTAAATCATAATATAGTCGATTGAAGCTTCTGGAAGTGCATTGACAAGCTATTGATAAATGAGTTGTCAATGCAACTGTTTTGGAGTTATTACGCTAGTCGAATAACTACTTGCTTGTCTGGCAAAGTGGCTACAAAAATCCACCCTTGCGACAAATACCGATCCAGTTCGCTCACACGCACCGCCTTCTGTTGCACCTTGCCCTTTTTTGGGGGCACGGCGCCGACTAGCCGATCTCGAAGTAGGGCAGCTAGTTTTTCATCATCGATGTCGCCCATCTTTTGGAGCTCGCTGTCAGAGTAGCCTGCGACGGACAGTAACTTTTGCGTGAGTACATTGACTATCTTTTCTTCCGACGCAGAAGGCTTGTCAAAGGTTTGCAAAAACTCCTGACTACGCTCAAACGAGTTCCTCATGTCGTCAACCATTTCGGCTGGAAGTTTGTGCTTGTTAGTTGTGTAACGGTTTTCCACGTCGCCTGCGTGACCCATCCAAAATTGCCTGTAGTCCCGTATGACTAGCCCTTTTGACTCCGCAACAAGAAGCATTGAATCGAAGTAGCATCGCAGAACATAAGGCCTCCAAGAGAAGCCGCTGTTTCGAATGCAATCCCTGATGCAATCTCCGACATTCGCCGTTCTGATGAAGGGTTTTGTCCGCACTTTTGGCGTTATAAGAGCCGACTCAGGCGTTAGTGCCTCTCCCGATCTAAGTCTACTTTCTAAGTAGTTTTTGAGGTAACCACAGCCCTCCTCAGTTAGGAAGCTAAAGTATTGATGACCGCCTTTCGAGAGGCTGGTTCGAATAATCAACAGAGTTGGCACCTTAGAGAAACTAACCGTCGTGCCCTCTATGGTTAGTTCGGGCAAATCTCTTATCCTAAGACCGTCCTTGCCCTTATAGTCGCCAATACTTTCCGGGCGCAGTCCACAATGCGCTATCAACGAACAAGTGACACGGGCTTTCTCGTCGCCTGCCAAAAAGATTCTTTTTAGTTCAGGCTTTGTTGGCACCCGCTCGTCTCTGAGGGTTGGTGCGTCTTGGGCGCCCTCGATTTTTATCCGACCTTTAATCTGAATCCGATTATGAATCAACCAGGACTTAACGGCTTTTACTGTGCTGTGAGTGTAGGACCCTGCATAGCCGTCGTTTTGCATTTTTGTAACGACATCCAACAATAAGTTATAGAGCTCCTCTTCGGACATAGCTAGAAGACTGAGCGGGGTGAGATTTTGATTCTGGCAAAAATTCCCTAGCCGCCTTAAGTAGACGTCGGCGGTTATCAGCGAGCCCCGCGCAACATTGTCATACCAGCGTTTTATGGCTTTGTCTTGTAGCATCGGTGTATGTTGGTTCTGGTTAGCCCGCAAGGCGTTATGACTCCATTAGAGGCGTTATGACTTTACTAGAAGGTTGGGAGCGCTTGTATAATATAAAAGTGCTGTTGGTTCTGCCCCCAAATGGTGGCGGGCCCGGTGGGATTTGAACCGTAATCAGCCTGTGTGAAAACTAAAATCGCATTCAAAAAGTTGCTCTCTATGTGTATAAACAATATCTTGTTATCAAAATTATTAACATAAAACAAGCATTTTTCTGAAATTGAATCGAGTTTTTACCCAGTCTCTAATGTGTTCAAACCACAAGAAACAGAAAGCAAAAATTAGCTGAAATCGCCCTAAAATGATCCCGCCAACATTATGTTGGCGCGAGGCTGAGTCGGATCGGACTTACCCCCGGACGAGACGGTAGTCCATCGTGTCTATGAAGAGGTAATCGGATGGGAAGCGCTACTGGAATTAAAATTTATCAATGTCATGTTCTAACTGGGAAAGCCCAATCTATCCAGCTGCGTAGATCCCACGAAAGCACAAGAGAAGGCTCCACGTAACAGTGAAGATTGCATTTTACACAGTTATCCGTTACTTTCCAATCAAAACTTGAAGTAACCGCTTTAATGCTATTCTCAAAAACAGAAGCGCTCGTCTCGTATTGATTATGAACGTAACAAGGTAGAACCAACCGCCCGTCTGTACCAATATTGATAATCGACCAGGGCTTGCATTTCCAGCTCTTTTCTTTAGCTATTACTTTGAAATAACTAGTTGAGTTCATAATGGGGTAGCCTTTTCTCTTTAATTCGATAAGCTGTTTACCAATCTTTTTAATTTCATCGGCTTGAGGTGCAGACTCATCGATGTTGTGGTACTCGTGAGCTACCGACAATATTATTTTTACACCTAAATCCTTTGCCAATTTCACCATATCTTCTACGTCATGGATGTTATCAGCCATTATGGTCATATTGATTCTCACAGAAACCTTGTCTTTGGCTGCAGTTATGCCCTTTATCGCTGCTTTGAAACAGCCATTAACACCTCTTATTTGGTCGTGAGTTTTCTCCAGACCATCTAATGAAACAAATACGATGCCGTTGATGTATGGTGATATTTCATCTATCCTTGATTCGAGGAGCGTGCCATTGGTGACAATGCTTGTATGAAGAGGTAAAGAACGAGAATAGGCTAAAATTTCAGGTAAGTCTTTTCTTAGAAGCGGCTCTCCCCCTTCAAACCCAATGGCGCAAACACCTGAATCGTAAATTTGCTTTAGAATTTCTTTTTCCTTTTGGGTGCTTAAATTTTCGCTGGATCGTCTCCAGAAGGGGCACATTTTACACTTAAGGTTACAGTTATAAGTTAACTTATGTCCCCCAAAAACTGGAGCTTTTCCTCCGAACGAGTTTAAAATGAATCCACGATATAATCTAAGACCTATCCTAAATGTTTCCTGATAGGTGTGTGGCTTGTTTTTCAAAAATTTCAACCTTAATTGAAATTTTATTATTTAAAATGCGCCGGGCAAATAATAACCTGTTAGTTAGCGTCTGCGTGAAGAGTCTAGCATTCATGTGACCACATCTGTTGCCCAATGGGATAAAATTTGCCTTCAACGTTAGTAATTATTATCTCTTTTCCATGTATCTCTAAAAGGATAATCTTGCCAGTAGGAACTTCGCTTTTTTTGGCAATTTTCAAGAATCCCAACTTATTTCGCCAACTCTTAAATTTTTGAAATGATTAAAAGTCACTTTACTTAGAAAATTATTTAAATTTAAGCTAACATAAAGTAAAGCAAGTAACATGGACAAGTTTATAGAACTTAGTTGAGCAGACAGTCGCAACTATTGGCGATAATTGGTACCTCTCATAATCAGGGAATTCGCATTTGGACCGATGCAGAGTCGGTTGCATTTCTGACTATCATCCATCCAGCATAACCGAGTTAGCTGAAAATAAGTGATTGTGTCACGACCCCAATTAGTTCTTTTAAAGCTTCAGTGCAACTTGAAGCTGTAAGAATAGCTGTAGCTGATTCGCGAATTTTCACTTGACTGCGCTTTTGTTACAGTTTTGCGCTGAGTTTTGCTTTAGGTCTGGATTTAGCCATTTAAAACTCCACTCGCTCATGGCTTTTAATGCATTGAGTAGGTCTTTGCCTTTTTCTGTTAGAACGTACTGGGTGTATGGGGGTGACGCGGGTTCGATGGTTTTTTCAATGATTCCGTGTTCTGATAATTTGGCCAGTTTTATTGCCAGAGTTCTTGAGCTTATAGGTTTTAGTTCCTTCATCATTTCGTTGAATCTGCTGGGGCTTTTTATAAAAGCAATTTGGCCAATTATGAGGAGACTCCATTTATCGCCTATGATTGCTACTGTCTGTTCAACCATTTTCATAACTTTTTCTTTACTCGGATGATTTTGAACCATATTTGTTTCCTTCGTTACTTGCTTTACTTTATGTTAGCTTATGCTTAAATACTTTACTAAGTAAAGTAACTTTATAAATTCTGGAGCATAAAGAAAATATTTTTTGTGAGGCGAAGTAATGCAACAGATAAAATTAATTCAGCGCAATTTTTCAACCACTGTGAAATCAATTCAAGGAGTCAAGAATTATGTTACTGTGCCAGAGAAATTAATAGACTTTCAAGATAGAGTTAACTACTATCTGAAAGAAGGCTGGAGAGTTTTTTCAGCAATTCCAGAGTCAATCAATAACGCTTCATGTATGATAATTGTTTTAGTGAGAGATGACTAACAGTGCCTAAAATTAAGCATGTTATTGATAATTTAGGCAGATGTGAAAAGGACGGATATGCAAAAGGAACACATTTTGTGCAAATATTAACTTATGGGCAGAATAAAAAGAGCCAAAAATGTGGCGCTTTCCCACAAGAATGCAAGCTCTATCGTTTAGTTGCTTCTATAGCTTGTTAAAAGGTGGTGTCCTCAATAAGTGCGCATGAAAACGGAAAAAAAATTAGCAACAGTCAAACCATAGTGCTAACAGCTGACCAAGCCCTCATGACAAATTTCAGCGGCATATCCTTCTTTGATTTTGGACATTGCATCCCATACCGCCTCGTGCCAGAACCGTTCCTGAAAAAAATCTTAGCCGCCCCTCTTGAGACAGACAGCCAAGGAAGAGCCAGAACAGCAACATATGCGCTGAGAAAAGTCGAAGCAGCCCTTCTTAATGCCGGATTCCAAACCAAACAAGTAATTGTCACCACACCAAATAAAATGCGCAAAGCAATTACCCAGGACACATGCATTGTCGGTTTAAGCGTCGTTGACCCCCTAGGCAAGGCGCCAGTCTCCTATACGCTTGCCTCACTGCTGGGCGGAGGAGACTCATGCACAAAAGTCGAGTTTCTTAACCTGATGAAAGAAGTCAAAGCCCTCCAGAAAAAATACAATTTCAAGCTTATAGTTGGGGGCCAAGGAGTCTGGCAGTTATCATCAGTCCAAAAAGCGTTAGGAATAGATACCCTGTTTTTCGGCGAAGCCGAAACCACTTTTCCTCAAATAGCCCGCAAAATTATCAATGGTGAAGAAATCTCCTCAATCGTTTACGGCAAAACACCCTCAACCGATGAAATTCCAGATATTGTCAATCCATCAAGATTAGGTGCAGTCCAGATTACTCGAGGCTGCCCTAGAAGGTGCCAGTTCTGCTCACCGACTACGCTAGAATTCAGAAGTGTGCCTCTTGAAGAGATTTTGGCGGAAGTCGAAGTTAACCTAAGAAACGGTGTAAGACACATTGATTTAAGAAGTGACGACATACTGCTATATGGTGCAAACGGCATATGGGTAAATCATGAGACCGTCACTAAACTCTTTAAAGCTGTAACAGAAAAGCATAACGTGTCAGTGACTTTTCCTCATGTTTCTATTGCCACCATCAGGCAAGATTCCGGTCTAGTCAAAGGGATATCCGAAATAGCCGGCTTTGATGGTGGGCATCCAACATTTCCAGATGTAGGATTAGAGAGCGGGAGCCCAAGAATAATCGCTAAGTACATGTCTGGAAAGCCTAGACCATGGACGCCTCAAGAGTGGCCTGAGACAGCCCTTGAAGCTACTAGAATAATGAACGAAAATCACTGGTACCCTTGTTACACGATGATAGTTGGCTTCCCAGATGAGACCGAAGATGACATAGTCAAAACAATAGAACTCGTGGATGAGTTGAGAAATATGAAGGCTATGGCATGGACCTTTCCGCTTCTTTCGATCCCTATCAGTAACACGCCTCTTGAGAAGCAAGGCTATCCAAGCTTGAAGGCAATGCCAAAAGTTGTCTGGGAGCTGTTCTGGGTTTCTTGGCAACAAAGTCTTTGGTTTTCCCAAAAAGTTCGCGACCAACTACTTAGTGAATTAACAAACCCCCTCTACAGGGAAGCGGCCAACAGACTATTTGACGCTGGCATTGGATCGCTAAATAATTTCTTCGCACAAATGCGCGAAGATCCCCTTACAGCTTTTAATGAGGGAATGAAGCTCAACTTGCATTCGATTAATGGCATGATAACATTAGCCAGAAAGCTACCCAAATATCTACTGCGCGCGGCGCGCTAAAACAGGTTGATTATAATGAACCCCGTAGACGTTGCAATTCTTACCATGAACAGCGACCGAATGTTGAGGGAATGCATTAATTCTGTTTACCAAAACGTACCAGTTAACAACCTAATTATCGTTGACGGCTGCTCCACTGACGCTACAGCGGATATAGTGAAGGAGTTCCAAGAAAAATACGGGAACATTCAGTTCGCTCAGAAAAAGGGAACAAGAGGCAGTGCTAGGCAGACCGCAATTCAAATGGTAAAAAGTGATTGGTTCATGTTTGTGGACAGCGACGTTATCCTGTCAAAAAACTGGTTAGCCGAGGCGGAAAAACTAGTAAAAGACGGTGTGGGCGCTATCTGGGGCATCGAAATCTGGTCAGTGCTGAAAGGAAGCAAATTACTGAAGCTATTTGAGAGGCTCACATTAAAAATATTTGAATAAAGAGGCGGTACCCACGACACGTTAATACGGCGAGAAACAGTTGCAGACATCAAAATACCATTTAAGCTGCACACTTACGAGGACGGATACATCAAAGATTGGATTGAAAAGAAGGGCTATGTGGTCTTGGGCGTCTATGAACCATACTGCATTCATTTTCGGCCAGATGCTGTGTGGACAACCCAGAAACAAATCGAATTTGTGGTCAGCGACCTCAAATACGTGGTTCACCGTCCCAAACTTATACTTTCGTACAGCATATACGCAGGCATCGCTGTCTACCAAACTGTCTCAAACAAACTCAAGCGAACAGGCTAAAGGCGCAAGCAAATATTTCAATCCATTCACATAATTTTGATGCATTCTTGTTTCGATTTGAAGAGCGTTCGCTATTTCTTTTCAAAAGGATTCGTTTAATACACTAAGCGAATCCAATAACGGGCCCGGTGGGATTTGAACCCACGATCTCCGGCTATCTTCCGCTTTTTGAAGCGTCCGAAGGCCGACACCTTAATCCGTGCTAGGCTACGAGCCCTTTTCCATGCTTTCTGGATGGAATACGGACATTTTAGCTTTTGCATCAATAGATGTTTTTCTCCTTCCGTAAGTAGTGCCTGCCTGATGTCCGGTTATAGTTATACTCGATATAGCCCTCTGCACCGTATCGGCTCATTTTCTCGCTGTAGTCTGGGTCAGCTTCAGAGATTTCAATAGGCTCCCATTCTTTATCAGAACCATAGATTCGCTCGGATATTGGAGCGTAAACCTTGACATATTTGTCAGAGTTTTCCCCTAGCAGGTTTGCTACTGCGTCACTATTTCCTTTAAGGTATCGCTCAAGAACTGCTCGCCAATGCCTGTTAGTGTAGAATGTTATCTTTTCAACTTCGGGGATTCCTAACTGTTTAGCTGCTCTTTTTCTTGCACGTCTAAAGTTTTTCCCTGCGGCATCAGTATCTTTGTATGTAAATACACGGTCTAGGTTTCTTTGTGTTCGTTTTCTGCAAGTTGCAATATTATACTGTCGATTTTTCAGTTCTGCCAACATATCTATGACTTTAACGAATCTACCTTTTAGCGGGATAGTTCTAGTTCTACCATGTTTAGCTGGATGGTTGATTGCGATGGTATTTCTTGCGAAATCTATATCCTTCCACTCGATCCTAAGAACCTCAATAGGTCTAGCTGCCGTTGCCATCTGAACAAAGCAAAAGACTTGCATTTGGAAACTGAATTTTGTGTAAAGTAGCTCCATATGTTCGGGAATTGGGAGTTTGTATTCAGGGGTTCTATATTCGAAGCGGGGGATCTTAACATCTTCCATGTGTAGATAGCGTTTAATGAAGCTGGTGTAAGCCTTACAATAGCTGTTTTTGTTGCAGTTGGTCCATTTACTCATTTCTGGATCAAAAGCTAGTTTGCGCTTGAAATCCTCTGGGTCAAATAGGTTGATTCTGTGTTCATGGGCCAATTTTTTGAGTCGTGATACATACTTGCTCAGGGTTAGATCGTTTACAAGATGTTCTTTCTGGATATACTGCTTGTAGTCTGCAATCACTAAGTCGATGTTTGTTCCATCAGTTTTTTGTATCTGCGAAACGCTGATTTTCTTTTCAGTCGTTTCCAGCGCCAAGTTTTTCGCATCCTCAATTATAGCGCATACTTGACTGCTGGGGTTATTGTTGTCAAGGACTTTTAAACTAGTTGTGTCATCGACATGTATATCCTGCAAAAAGCTTGAACCAACAACTCTAGCCTTCAATATGTCATCCGGATCAGAGAAGCGACCACCACAAACTCGGCACTTATAGCGCTGGATATTGCCAAACTCGTTTTTTGTAAATCCATTACGGAAAGCGCTAGTGCCACCACAAGAAGGACATTTCAAGGCTTCAGCGGTTTCAATAGCCATAATAGTGTCTCTCCTCTGTGTTGCTCCAACTCCGATTAGGCAACAACCTATCTCCTCCCAGTGATTCGTCAGTTAACCGTCGCCATTCCTTACAACAAATTCCACCGTTATGCTGACAGTGTGCTTCTTTGGCTGTGCTATATTTTCCGCTACGTTTGCAAACTAAATCAAACCTACAGCCTTGAACGTAAGTTTCTGACATCAGTATTCACTCTCCACGATTGCTAATGCTCGGTTGTAGATGCTTCGGGGTAGTGGCTTGTCTATTTCAGCTTTAAAATGAAAGTGTTTGTATGCGATAAACGCTAATGCTTTTGTCGGTATCGGGTCGTCTTCGGGAATATATCTCTCTTTTTTTGCATAACACCATGCCTCAAAAATTGCCTGGTTATCTCCAATCATTTCGCTAGGTATGCCTTCGCTGTCTTCGTCGTCGTGCGGTGTTCCAGCTTGACTACAATTCATATATTTGCTAAGGACAATAAGAGCCTGTAAACCGTTGAAACTGTAATTATGTCTCCAACAGTGAAGCAATCCATCAGCGGTTATACTCATATTTGCGCTTGTTTTGCTGTCATGGAATAAACTAGCCCAGCGCTCAGATTCCCTAGGTAAAATATTGTTTTTAGTGATTTTTCTGTAAATGTCGAAAACTGTAACATCGAAAACAGCGCTATGTTTTTCAGGGAGTTTGAAACCTGAAGTTTTCTTTTGTGCTTTAGGCTTCATACCGCTATGCTTTCGTTTCCAAGTTTCCCTAAAGATTTTAGGCAACTCTTCAAAAGTCAAAGTAACTGGAGAAACTGAGTTATCTACAGTATAGTAGCCCGCATTTATCCGGTCAGCAATAGGAATTAACGCTAATTCTTCATCTGTGACAGGTACATAGCTCCCAGCGCAAACAACAAATTGGCCACGGCTTCTAACTTCTCCGTCGTCTTCAGTCGAGATATTAGGAATTTTTGGAGTGTCAATATTCCAATAAAAGCCATGTCTTCCTAGTCGGCTTCTTGATCGAGTTAATAGAGTTGGTTTGATTTCTTCGTCATGTATGCCTAAACCGTCACAATCCATGTCCACCAAAGGATCTTTCGACATTCCAGCTATGCCTATGTTTCCACCATGAATCATATAATCGGTTGCTTGTTCTATTGTTGGTCTTGCATCAGGATTTTTCCAGCTAATACCTTCTATTGGGTCCTTGCCTTGTGGATTGAGTCTTAAGAGCCAAGGACAGTAGTCTTTTGGAGCGTTAGCCATAAGCAAGTTAATGAACTTAGTAAACTCGGTTACTCTAGGTTGCTTCATTTCTGGGCGCTCCTAAGTTTTGCTTCATAACAAGTTGTATGCGCTGGGTTTCCGTTTGTGAAG
>JBEKPG010000058.1:0-16089 GCA_049520955.1 Bathyarchaeia archaeon
TGGGTACTCATCAGCGGTAAAACTTGCACCTGAAACAGTTCCCTCAAACAGAATATCTCCACCACTCGCGGGAGGAATGCCAGGCCCATATTCTTGATAATACGCGTTGTCTGTGATCCAACTCGTCGGATAACTATAAAACACTATGGAGATCTGACTGCCCTGCTGCGTTATATCACACTGGAACGTTGCAGTTATGTCGTCCTCTGGTGTTGTACCATCAAACGAATCCATCATATAGTATTTTTCGGAAACTCCGCTTTTCCACGTTCCGGTTAAATCTCTAGCGGGTGTAAGAGCATGCGACGGCGTTACCATTGATGCAAACAATAATACAACTAATAGAACTGGAGTTATAATCTTGAACGGAGTAAGGGTTTTATTCCCGGACCTAAAGAATAAGCCTGTATTTTTTCCTTTTTGCATGTGTACTTGCTCACCATTGGCGAATTACATTTAACTTGCTAATTCTTGCTTATCGAACGAATCCTCATTTAACCTTTAAGAATCCACAATCCTGATTAATACTATTTACGACTTCTGATTTCTAAATTCCATAAAATAGCGTTGAAAACTTAACCATAAAACGGCGCGCACTCAAAAAACAAGAAGAAAAAAATAGTATTTCTTTTCAACAGTTAGCGTTTTTGTCTATACCAACGATGTCTTCCGGCTTTAATGAAATAGCGATACTGCGCGTTTTTTTCAAAGCATAGCTTCAAAAGGATTCGTTTAATACATTAAGCGAATCCTAAATTTTCCTTGGAAAAATGTTAAGACGGGCCCGCTGGGATTTGAACCCAGGACCTCCGGCTCCGCAGGCCGGTGTCATAATCCGTACTAGACGACGAGCCCCACAACTGAATTACATGACAAATCAAGGATTATGATACAAAAAAATGAGTAATAGAGGTATAAAAACATTGAACAAACAAACGAGCCGAAATAACAAAACCAAAAAGTTACCGTTTGAGACCACATGACCTATGGCTAAATTGAAGCTTGCAACTCAGCTTACGTGAAGAATTACTATCAATCCGTGAATCCATACGAATATTGAAAACACAAAACGGTAAAGAATTGAAAGCCTGACATAACGAACTCTGTTAAGGAATTCAACCCAGCGCAAACTTATAATTTCGGGTTCTGAACAACTTAGGTTAGGGGAACCATTTGTCTAAAGAAAAAAAATGGAAAGCCGATTGGTATCAGATTCAAACAACATCTGAACTAGATGACGTAAAGTATATAACAAAAAACATTGAGATTGTTGGTTCATTTGTGAAATTTGACCCGGACCAGCTTATTTCAAAAAGCAGAGGAGAAACCAGTTTTTCTGAGATAGAAGATACAACTATTTTTCTGCCTGAAAGAGTTATTAAACGAATAATTTACGGGCATTATACCTTAGATAAGAAAGAGTAGAATCTTTAGCGGAACGTTTAGATAATTTCACGCAAACAAAAAACAATAATACTCAAAACGATCAAATCATCTGATCAATGCGACTTAAGAACCAAAAAATCTTCCTCATACTTATAAAAAACAATGAGAAGGATTCTTAGCCAATCGCTCCAATTTCACAAACGGAACCCTCTCAACAAGAAAACCCTTTCTGTTTGAGATTTTCTAAAAAACCTTCATTTGCATATCAAATAAATGCCGTGTATAAACCCGAAAAAAACTATTCATACTTTAAGATTTTTAGGAGCTTAAGGGAGATCGCTGTAGACTTTGATTTTTCGTTTATCGATTCATGTAATCTTGACACTTATGGATATTACGACTTAAGATATATTTCAAGTTAAGAAACTCGGCTTAAGAACATGAAATCGTTAGGTGTTTCAGGGATGAAAGGGGAAAGGCTTCATGAACTTATTCAAAAAAATTGGTCGGGGGCTTACTGCTGTTGCAATGGCTCCATTGTATGAACTTGAGAAGAAAGAACGCGAGAGAAAACTTGAAGAGAGATTGAAGCGAGCCCAGAAAAGCAGAGTTGCAAGTGAAAGATAAATTTGCTTTAACTTTTGCTTACGGTTCTTTTTAGAGCGGCGACGACGTTTTGTTTGCCCATGGCAAGCACGTATGGACCTAAACGTGGGCCCTGAGACGCGCCCATCAAAATCTTATACAGCATTTTGAAGAAGCCGCTAGGTTGTATATTGTTGTTTTTTGCAGCGTTAAAGATGGCGTTTTGGATTTTATCTGGTTCTTCTTCAGTTTCCAGTTGAGTGATTAATTCGTTGATTGCTTTTTTCTCTTCGCTTGTTAAGGTGACCTCTGTTTCCTTGATTTCTTCAAAGTCTCGAATCCAGTTCAAAGCGTACTCAATTCGCTGTTTCATGTTAGCATCAAAGACTTGACTCTTTTGCAGGTAACCATAGCTTTGAAGTTTCTCAGCAACATAATCGTTTACGCACTCTTTAGGCGCCATTTTAACCAAAAACGCCATTAAATTATAGGGGACGTGAACGCTGGACTTAAGCGGCGGCTTCAAGACATAACAGTACTCAAACAAGCCATGCAACTTCGTTTTTTCTTTGTCGTTAACTGGTTTTTTGCCGAAATAAGCGTCTTCGAGGTAATCAAGCTCATTCATGTAGAGTGGAATATCCGAAACGTCCAAGGTTCGAGTGCCAACAAACCTTTTAAGCATCAGCAAAAGTAGCGACTGAGGAGAACCATAATGGAACCAAACCTGCGGCGTGAAAACGTTGCCAGCCGATTTGGAAATTTTCTTTCCGCTTTTATCCAGGAACATCTCGTATTTTGCATGAGAAGGCGGCTCAAAACAAAGCACTTCTCGGCATATCCGGTCGTTGATTTTTACGGAGTCAGCGATGTCTTTACCGAAAGCTTCAAACCGTATATCCAGCGCTTTCCAGCGGGCAGCGAATTCGCCTTTCCAAGTTAATTTTCCCTCGCCTTTGGTTATATCTGCTTCGCCCTCGTGTCCGCAGCCTTCGATCAGTTTTCCTCGGATCTCTAAGCCTTCGCATTTGTAGGATACTTTGTCGGTTTTGGCGTCGAACTTGTAGGCTCTTGTAGTGTAGATGCGTCCGCAGTTGCTGCAGACTGGGAAGAAAGGCAAGACTTCTGTGTACCGTTCTTGGCCGACTTCTTCTTTTACGATTTCGCCTACTTTCTTGGCATTTGACAATATGGTCCTTATTTCGTTTAGAAGCAAGCCTTTCTCGTAAACTTCCTTAGCTGAAAAGTAGCGGTATTCTATCCCGCACTTGTCCAGAGACTCAAGAAGAAGACAACTCATATGTTTGCCGTAGCTTTCATGGCAACCAAACGGGTCAGGAATGCTGGAAACTGGGAAACCAAGATACTGCTCCAAATCCTTCGATAATCCAACCGGAACTTTCCGCAAGCCATCTTTGTCGTCGCAGTAAGCAACTAACTCGGAGTTAAAACCAAAATCTTTCAAAGCAAGCGTGACAGCGTAGGAACGCGCAGCATCGCCTAAACTACCGATGTGTGGAAAACCTGAGGCGCCAAGACCCATCTCAGTGCGAATTTTAACCATGCTTCTGCCAAGCTGGCGCTCTCTATCGGTCACTTTCTTGGCCATCATGTCATACCATGTGCCGCGTCCAATCTTCTCTTCACTCATAACGTTGACCTTCCGCAATTGTGACTGTGCATTGGAATAGAAATGTTTAGGGCCAAAAAAAGGCTCAGGGGGTCTTTCGTCGCATGGCTGAAGTGATGGCTATGGCTCCGAGCGCAAGCAACAGCAAGGCTAACGAATAAATCCAGTTGTAGCCAAACAGGAACCATGCGGCACCTAAAGCTATGAGAAGCACTCCCATTTGAACCGTGCTGTAGGCTGAGCGCTCGTATTTCTGAGGGCCCGCGGCTCTAATACCTGCAAGAACCACCGTCCACACTCCAAACAGAACGATGATTAACTGCAGAATGTTCCACCAGTTATGAGTTACGTTTGCTGGATAGAGAAGTATCGCTGCTACTATGATTATGAAGAAAACGCCGATAGTGAGCAGTTGTCTCCTACTTTCAGACATTACATGCCAGCCTACGATATTGTTGCACCGCATTCGGGGCAGAACTTAGAGCTCGCAGGAATCGAGTGACCACATTTCGGACAATTAATTGTTGCTGCCGATGGAGGTGTAAGAGTAGTTCCGCATTCGGGGCAGAACTTTGATGTAGCTGGAACATGTGCACCGCATTTCGGGCATATCACCAGTGCAGCTGTGGTCGCTTGTGCCTGAACTTGACCTGCTGAATTCATAATTTGAGGTATAAGCACCATGCCTGTGCCTAAGCCTGCACCGCCGCCACCGCCGCCTCCTGATCCCAGAGATGCCGCTGCGCTCTTTACGGTTTCCATGCGGAGGACTGTGTCCGCTGGAGTTCCACCTGTTTTAAGCCAGAATAGCCGTTCACGGTACTCAGGGGTTGTGTCGATGCCTTCGAAACGTAAGTCAGTTAGCTCGATGCCCAAGCGTTTGAAGTAATCTAAAACTGAGTTCTTAACGATCACAGACGTCTCTTGAAGCCTAGTGAAAACGGTGGTTAAGTCGTAGTGGGAAAGTTCTGCAATTATCTTTTCATTTAGGAAACCTCGTAGAAAGCTGTTAACGTCGTCTGTCGTGTAAGCGTTTTGTCCGCCAACGACTTCGTTGACAAACAGAGTAGCATCTTCGATTTTGAACAGGAATTGCCCAAACACTTTAAGTGGAGCTAACTCGGTGGTTTGTGCACTTGTTCCCCATTTGCCATTGAAAACTTTAGTGGCGACGTAAATGACCATCGCTTTAAACGGCTTGTTGCTACCGAACCCTGCTATGCGGGTCAGCAAACTTGTAAGCAAAGGCACATTCAATGTTGTCAGAGTATGCCTGCCTGCATTGAAAACGTCGTAGGCTTTTCCGTCCCTGAAGAAAACGGCCATTTCATATTCATGAACGACGAGTTGGGCGCCCCATGTGATATCTTCATTTGGATACTTGTATATGATGTCGTCTGGACCGGCATTTACCCATTCTATTACTTGTGGCATTTTAACTCACTCCCAAAATTACTTCATTACGTTGATCAAATGTGCTTTCTAAACTTTCGAGTTTATCAGTTACATTCTGAACCCTTGTTTTTAGGTTTGTAGTTACGCCACTGGCTAAATCAGCTTTGAAAGCATCGATTTCAGTAGCCAACGCGTTTATTCCGTCTATAAGCTTATTATCGAAATCTATCATATGATCAAGATTCTCTTCTCTGACTTTGACAGCATCAAAGAACCCGCTATATCCGTTTGACGCATGATTAACTTTCTCAACAACACGGTCCATCTTAGCTAGTAGGCGATCCATATCTGTCAGAACATCGAAGTAGCGGCGGTCAGCTAACTTCTGTTCAATTTCTCTAAGATCGTTCTTTTCAATTGACAGTTTCAGATACAGGTGATTCCTGATTAGCCTATCACTTTCACGGCGCAATTCCTTCTCTTTGTAACCATGAAAACCTGGAACAAAAGAAGCTATCCGCTCAGGAAGAGACATTTGACCTTGAACCTTTGACAACTCATCGCTCTTATCACTCATTTTACATTCCGCCTTTTTTATTATTCGTTGATAATAAAAGGTCGCTTTTAAAGTTTGTTAGACCATATCAAACTTAGAATCTGGAAGAGGGAATATCACCTTTCAGGGCAGTTCCACCTGTTCCTTCAATTATCAACTGGTAAACTTTGCCTTTGTATTCATACTTAATAAACCAAATGGGCGCATGCAAATATACCTCCTGTTTGGCAGTGACTTCGGTTTTTATCTCGACTATCTTATCCACATCTTGCTGAAGAAGGAAACGATGGTGATCCTCGATTTGTTCCTTAGCAACTTCCAAAGCAGCATCGCGACCCATTTCACTGTTTAGTAGCTTCGCAAAGCCTTCGATTTTGCGGAAGTCAAAGGGGATTTTCCCTTCCAAAGGAACCAAGTATTCACGCGTCGGAAAACCGGAAGCTTCCCTCGCCAAAACAAGCCACTCATATTCCTTCGATATTGTGCCCTCCTTAACTATAGCTGGAGCGATACGTTCGAATATACCCTTGTAAGTGCTTTTAGCCTCCACCGAAACCACCCAAAACGGCAAATAAACCAAGTTCCTCTCAGCAATCTTTGATTTCCTAGCGAGGTCACCTGGTTTTAAAAAGCCGCCGCTCATCCAATTCTGAATCGGCAGGTCTATGTTTTTTAGGTCAAACCTGTTGAGAATAAGTGAATGCTCAAATGTGAAAGCTTGCCCCGTTTCGATAACAGTTGTAAAGCCGCAGTATTTGCAAGTTGCAATTAATTCTCCTGGTTTAAACTCAACTGGAGCGCCGCAGTGACTGCACTTGATTTCTTGAGCTACAGCATCCATGCTTAGGCACCTAAATGTTCACGTTTCAGAATCGCTCTAGCGACTATTACGCCTGAAGCTGAAGCTTGAATTAAACCGCGTGTCACACCTGCACCGTCACCTATGGTGAACATATTTTGGATTTTTGTTTCCAGCGCATTGTTCAGTTGCAAATGTGAAGAGTAAAACTTGACTTCTATGCCATAGAGCAACGTATCTCTTGAGTGGACTCCGGGTGCTATCACGTCTAAGGCTTGAAGCATCTCACGTATGTCTGCTAGGTACCGGTAGGGCAAAACGAAGCTTAAATCGCCTGGGGTAGCATTCTTCAAAGTTGGTACTACCACGCTTCTTGCTAGCCGATCGGGAGTTGAGCGGCGACCAACCACCAAATCACCTAATCGCTGAACCATCACGCCTCCACTTAAAAGATTTGAAAGGCGAGCAACATACTTGCCATAAGCAATAGGTTCTTTGAAGGGCTCAGTAAAAGAGGTGCTGACTAGAATAGCGAAGTTTGTGTTGTCAGTCTTTCTTTCAGCGTAGCTGCCACCATTAACCGTTAAGACTCCGTCGTATGATTCTGTTGTGACTTCGCCGTAAGGTGACACACAGAAAGTGCGGACTTGATCATCGAAAAGTCGTGAGTAATAAACTAATTTTGGTTCATAAAGCGCTTTAGTTAGGTTCTCCATAACAGAAGCCAAAACTTCAACACGTACACCAATATCAACCGGGTTGTTTATGGTTTTTAATCCTCGAATCTGAGCTTCTGTTTGAAGCCATTCTGCGCCACTTCTGCCAGGAGCAATAATAACGTATTTGCTTAGGATTTTTTCGCCATCTACTGTTTCTACTCCTTGGGTTAGGTGGTTTTCCGCGATTAGACCTTTGACATCTGTTTTTGGTCGGAAAGTGATTTTGCCGTTGAGTTCTTTGCGCATTTGATGCAGCGTTTCTAGGCATTTGTCTGTGCCCATGTGACGAACTTCTTGCCTGATAAGTTTTAGACCGGCAAGTGAAGCTTGACGTTCGATTTCATCTACTTTTTCGCTGTCTCCCCCGTAAACCTGCTCACTTGCCCCGAATTTTAGATAAATGCTATCTACGTATTTCACCAAAGCTTGAAGCTCTTTGGTTGAAACGTACTGATTTAGCCAACCGCCAACTTCTGTTGACAACGTTAGTTTTCCGTCACTATAAGCTCCTGCTCCACCCCAGCCTGAAAGAACTGAGCACGGTTCACAATGGACACATTCGTAGCCTCTGCTGGATGGACACTTGCGTTTGTCTATGTCTGGTCCTCTGTCGAGTATCAGGACGTTTAAGTTTGTTTTCTCTGTCAGTTCTAGCGCTGAAAAGATGCCTGCTGGTCCTGCACCCACGATTATTACGTCATATTTCATAGGCACTGCTCCATCGGAACCCAGAACTACATGTTACAGGTGGCATATATTTGTTGGTGCATTTGGTTATGGACAAACAACTACCGAAGTTCCTCCTGTAATAGAGCAAAGAAGCTGGAAAACAAATAGATGCAACTTGGAAAAAAGCATGAGAAATGTTAATTTTTAAGAAAATAATTGAAAACAAAAATTTTGAAAACTAACTAGTCTTTTATTGCTTCGATAAAACTCATAACGTTCCAAAGTTTTACCCGAGTGTAGGGCGGCATGTTTGGATCTTGCAAGATTTCATCTAGCAGAGACACTGCGTTTGAAGCTCTTACTGCAGGTGTGTATTCAGAGCTTTGCAGGGAGTTCATAGCGTCTTTTGCGGAACGCCTAATGTTTCTTGGCGTCGTGCTGTCCTCAGAGACTTCTCCAAGCACTACTAACGCTTGCTTAATCTTAGCCTCATATTCTTCAGCTTTTTTCTTTCGAACCATGAATTGGAACTACCTACTGCACGTCACGCAGTAACTGCTTATATAAGCAATTGATACGTATTTACTTTGGGGTTCTAATTGCAAGAAAAAGAAAACTCACCTATTAAACGCATGGCTGACTTGCTAAGGCAAGGTCACACTCTAACCGACTTGTCATGCCCAAGCTGCGCTTCCCCACTCTTCAGATTAAAAGATGGCACGTTGTGGTGCGCAAATGATGAAAAAAAAGTAGTAATAGTCAAAGAAGGCGAAGAAACACCAAAGCAAACCCCAGCCAGTACAGCCTACGATAAACTCGAAGCAACTCTTTTAACTAAGATGCAAGAATTACAAACCAAAATCGAAAAAACCGAAGACTTAGAAGAACTGCAAAAACTCAGCGCTGCACTATCTGAATTACTAAGCAGTCTGGAAAAGATTAAGAATATTAAGAAAGCCTGAGCAGAAATATCTTGACACTGGGTTTTTATGAAAACTTCCCCTTAAACATTCACAAGATTGAGAGCTTTAATTCAACTCTCCCAAGCGAACTACTTCAACAAAGGCTAATCAAAGTTCTCTACGAAATAAACAGAAAAGAATTCAGTTTTGAAGAAGCCGCAAACCCAACCATACCCGAATGCAAAATAATTTTCGAGTTCGGCTTGGCAGACTCTGAAAGCTTCAACTACATTGATGAAGAAGAAGTAAGAAAAGTGCAAAACCTGCCGGAAAAAGAGTATTTGCGTACGATGGATTTCTTCTGCGTCATTCGTTACTATAAGGGGGAAAAAAAGAGTGCACTAAAATTTGATTATTACTTTATCCGAACGGTATACGGCAAAAACATTTTGGAAATTCAAGTATCTCATAAAAAAGGACCAAGACACCTATCGCCAGAAGATCTAGTGCTACTTATTGTTAACAAAACAAATGAAGCTGCAAACAGGAAAATTTTGAAAAGAAAACCCTCTAGCACAATATAGAGAATAATTAGAAGAGGTTAATTCTATGTCCGAAAGTTATATTTCTTACAAGCGTAGTTCAATAAAAGCGAAAGCCGGCAGAAAAGAGCAAACTCGCAAAAGAAATAAGAAAACAGGAGCACATTTAATTGATTCCGATTGAAGTTTCCACTCTCAAGAAATGCTATGGAGATTTAAAAGCCGTTGATGGCATATCATTCCAAGTTAACGAAGGCGAAGTTTTCGGTCTTTTGGGCCCTAACGGCGCAGGCAAAACCACCACCATAGAAATTTTAGAAGGCCTGAGAGCAAAGGACGGTGGCGACGTGAAAGTTCTTGGTCTCGACCCTTGGAAGAACGGTTATGAACTTCACAAGAAAATCGGGGTCATACCTCAAGAATTTAATTTTTTTGAAAAAACAACTCCTAGAGAAGCCATAATATACTATGCTGATCTCTTCGACATTAAAGTTAACCCGGATGAAATTTTAAAAGAGGTTTTGCTTGAGGAATCCGCTAAAGTCAATTTTGATAGTCTTTCTGGCGGACAGAAACAGAAAATGGGACTTGCGCTCTCACTTGTGGGCACTCCTGAAATGCTCTTTCTCGACGAGCCCACCACCGGATTGGACCCGAACGCTCGAAGAGCAATCTGGGATGTCATACGTGGATTGAAAGCTAAAGGTAAAACAATCATTTTAACCACTCATTACTTAGATGAGGCACAACAATTAGCGGACAGAGTAGCCATCATGGACCATGGGCACATAGTTGCTATGGGAACCTCGGATGAAATCATTGCGCAGCATGGTTCAGGAGAAAGACTTGAAATTCACGGAACCGAACAATTAGCCCACTATATCAAAGCAAACACTGAATTGCAAGTTGAGTATGATAGGCAAAGAAGTGTAGTTAGTATACCGCTCAAACAGAAAATTGATGCACTAGCAGCTTTGGCAGCTGCTGAACAGTCAAAAATGGAATGGGGAGAAATCAACACGCGCCGTGACAGCTTAGACGACGTATTCATTAAGCTTGTCAGTGGAAGAGTGGATGAGCATGGCGAAATCACCATTGAAAAAGAGGAAAACAAAACCAAACCTGATATTCAAGAGAGGCGCTAAAAATGGGTATTGGAAAAAGAATCCTTTCGGATTTCAAAGTATTTAGTCGAGGCTATCTAAGAAACAAGTTTGGGTTATTCTTTGGATTAGTATTTCCAGTAATTCTTATCTTAATTTTTGGGGCAATTTTCTCTGGGAACAGCAACGGAACAATCAATGTTTATGCTCAGAATCAGGACACCGGCCCGTTTGCGTCACCACAAATGGACATAGCTTCACAGTTTTTAAGCACGCTTAACAATTCGAGTACGATAAGAGTCATGACAGTACCCAGTTCAGAGAACTTTTCAAAGTATCTAGCGGATCATTCCTCATCTGATGGTATTATTATTCCTGAAAACTTCTCTGCCAACTATTTGGCGGGCAACCCAGTAAACGTGATAGTCTACGGTAATCCAACTTCAAGCACCAGCGGGATCGTAAGCGGGACAGTTAATGGAGTTATAAACTATTTCAATCTGAACTATTACAAACAAAACGCCATCCCCATAATCAGTATAACCCAGACAACGGTGAACACTCAGCAAACCAAATACATTGACTTCCTAGTTCCAGGCTTGATTGGTTTTGCCATACTTGTTAACCCAATGTTCTCACTGGTAAACATATCCTCGGAATACAAGAAAACAAAACTCTTCAAGCAACTTTCTCTTACACCTCTCACAAAGATGGAGTGGCTAACCTCTAAAATACTCTGGTACATCGTTTTAAGTGCGGTTAGCTTCTTACTCATGGTAGCCGTGGGAATCTTAGCCTATGGCGCAAATATTACACTTACCGTTTGGCTCATACCCTTCCTAATTATCGGTCCAATGCTTTTCGCTTCACTGGGCATGCTTGTTGGAACAGTAACAAAAAACCCGGAGACAGCAGGTGTAATAGGCAACATAGTAACGTTTCCAATGATGTTCCTTTCAGGCACATTCTTCCCCATCAGCATTATGCCACAATACTTGCAGACTATAGCTCACGTCCTACCTCTATTCTACATTATTGAAGGATTAAACAACGTCATGGTTTACGCAAACTACGCTGGAGCTATAATTGACCTTGCAGTCGTTGCAGTGATAACAGCGATAATCTTTGTCTTGGCGGTTAGACTGTTCAAATGGAGAGAAGACTAAGCGGCAACCAATTTCTATTTGTTTTTCTAAGCTCATTTGACTGTTTTTAGTAAACTCAAAACTTTGGAACACAACTCGTTTGCTATTATTTCCTTTGGTTTATCGCCGTCAATCAAAATGAGTTCGCCTTTTTCAACGAACTTCAAATAAATTTCTCTCACTTTTTGCTGTGTTTCTAAGGTTTCCATAACAGATTTCCTTCTCTGCAGACGCTCAAGCACTCGTTCTGGTGATACATCGATAAATATGGAGAAGTCAGGATGTAAAGCACGGGCATTAATCGTTTTAATCCAGTCCAAGCTAAGTCCAGCGCTGCCTTGGTAGGCTAAAGACGAGTAAAGGTAACGGTCACAAATTACTAGCTTTCCTGCGGCTAAAGCTGGGGATATCTCAGTTTCCCCATGTTCAATCCGGTCTGCCGCGAACATTAATGCTTCGGCTTCCGTTGGCGGACGTTTTTTTTCATAGAGGCAGAATTCTCGTATGAAAGTGCCTATTTTGCCACCGCTAGGTTCGGCAGTGTAAAGTGCATTAAAGCTTTTGTTGAGTCTTTCTGCCAATAGTTGTGCCTGGGTGGTTTTTCCGCTTCCGTCTAAGCCTTCGATGCAGATGAAAATGCCTCGCTTTTTCATGTTTTTCAACCCAACTGTTTAGCGTTAGACATTATAGGGAGATACATAAATATAACTTACAATTGCGAGGCTGCGCTTGTGCCTAAGGCTTACTGGGGAGAAATAAAGGATCCTATACATGGATACGTGTACATAACCGAATCAGAAAAAAACATCGTTGACACTTATCCGATGCAGCGGCTTAGAAGGCTTCGGCAGCTGGCAGGCTCAGAATACGTTTACCCAGGCGCCAATCACACTCGTTTCGAACACTGTGTCGGCGTCATGTATTTGGCAGGCAAAGTTTTAGAAAACCCAAACGTTTCACGATTTGTAAGCGATGAAGAAGTTGACATGTGCCGGATTTCAGCGTTGCTTCATGATGCAGGACACGGTCCTTTCTCCCATGTTTTTGAGCAATTACTCATAAAAGATTTAGAGAAAACGCACGAAGACATGACCTCATGGATTATAGAAAAAAGCGAAGTAGGCGACAAACTGTCAAAGATGGGTTTTAAACCAAAAGAAGTCGGTGGGCTCGCCGTTGGAAAGCTCCATAAGCCAAGCAAAGCGTTTCTTGACCAGATAATAAGCAGCGCTGTAGATGTTGACAAGCAGGACTTCATCGTCCGTGATACCTATCACACGGGTGCCGAGTACGGTTTCATCGATGTTTTCCGTTTGATACATGCACTTGATGTTTTAGGCGAAAACTTAGCCGTGGAACTAGGTGCACTGTCAGCATTGGAAGCATTCATGATTGCCAGGATTGAATCATTTAAGAGCATTTATTTTCACCGCGTGGGGAGAGCCGCCCAGATCATGCTTGCGACAGCGATGGAAAAAGCAAACGGCGAGTTGGGATTAACCGCATTTAAGACACCTGAAGACTATTTAGCGCTAGACGACTACACAGTCTGGTCAGCCCTGAAAAAATGCAAAGCGTCAAAAGGAATAATTGGCAATCTCGAGAGACGCAAAATGCTAAAGTGCGCTTACGAGCGAACTTTTTACGAGAAAGACACAATGATTTCCAACATTTTCGGTCGAGAATCATATAGGAGCCAAATGCAAAGTGAAATCGCCAAAGATGCAGGCGTCGCCGTTGAATCAGTGATAATTGACGTGCCCACGGTACCATCCGTACCCTACCATCACGCTGTACTAATGGAGTCTATGGAGATTCCTGTTTTCATAAGAAGCCAAGCGGGCGAGAAAACTCCGCAGCGGCTAAGTGAGATTTCAAAGATTTTTGAAACACTTAAGGGCTTCATGAATATCCTACGAGTGTACACTGATTCAGCGGAACGTGAGAAAGTGGAGAAGGCAACAGCCAAAATCTTGGGCAAAATCCCATCGGCCGCAAAAATCTCATTTTGACGTTGCGCTTGTGAACGTTAACAGTTACTTCTAGTAGACTGAAGGGGAGGCTGTTGCGTTCACACAAGTAGCTACGCGCTAAATACCAGCAAATAAATTTTTCTTAAATACTAGTCCTTGCTTAACAAGAAAAGTAGAAGAACACAAAGGCTGGAAGGGAAATATCTTGGATGATACCTCAGACAAAAAGGTCATAAGTGTGAGAATTAGAAAGAGAACTGAACCAAAAGCAGAGCCAGCGATACTTTTCAGCCAAAGAGAAGTACGAAAATTCGTCGTAGAGTTCGTTTCTTCGTGGATTAGGGGAGACATCATAATCCGATTTCCAACAGCAGCTGAACTAGCAAAGAAGACTCCGTTTAGCATTGCGTTTCCAACTGACCCTTCTGTTAACGCGGAATTAAAAATTAAAGAACACTACGTGGACCAGCTATCTATTGTTGCTGGAACAAAACCTGCGTCTGTTGACGAGCAAGAAAAAGCGATTTCGGATGTTTTCAGAATGCTTTTAATGTTCCGTTCAGCAAACAGAATCGAAGGCAAAATCATCTCAAATGACCTTGAAAAAAGAATAGAGGAACTCGAGAAAACGACCCAGAACCAAGGCAAACTTGTTGAGCAAATAACTGGATTTTTGTTTAAGCCTAAAAAACAAAACAATAAAACGCAAGTTAGCTAAAGCCCGATTCTTGAAGGGTAAGGTTTATTCGAAGGAAAAAGCATTCTGCTTGATGCTTTTGAGCAGAAGGCTCCGGTAGTATAGTCCGGTCAAGTATACTGGCCTTTCGAGTCGGCGACCCGGGTCCAAATCCCGGCCGGAGCACTTTTTCCTCTTCTTGCGCTTTAACACTTCGTTTGCCGCGTTTATGTGTCAATTTAGAAAAACCGCACTCCCAACTTTTGGGCGAAGAGGGCGAAACTGAAAATAGTCTGGAGCTAGCGCTCGCCCAAATATCTGGCGCAGTAGATATAGCTTCAACCTTAAAAAACTACCTCTTTGGTTAGTTACCCTCTGCTCGCCGTATCTATGATTGACGATGTAGAAAAGAAAAAGAGCGTGTGGATTCTTTCTTGCAGGTTTAACTATTTTTCGCTACTGAGCCGTGCTTGCACCCTCGCGCCAGTATTAATTTTTTCTCTTATTCCATCTGCGGTTACCAGGTGGTCCTATTAGAAAATAACCTATTAACATAAGAGCAATGGTTACAACGATAATTATCACAGCTGTTACTTCAGTCGTTACTCTCACCTCCATTTTTAGTGTATAAGAGCAATGGTTACAACGATAATTATCACAGCTGTTACTTCAGTCGTTACTCTCACCTCCATTTTTAGTGTCTAAGTCTAAACACTTCCACTTAGCGCGAGCGTAATTTTTTCGGTGTTTATTACTTCAACCTGGAACTTTTTTGGCAATGACGAAAAGTGTGATTCATTAACGACTTTTTCGCCATCCACTTCTATGGCGGTGTATTTTAGAAGAGGGTTCACATTAACAATAATGGTATGTTTTTCAGTCTCTCCTATTTCAAACTTGGCTTTTGTCATTTTTTGAACCTCCCTCTTCTAACTTCGCTACTTCCACTTTGTTAGTATTTCCTCCCTTCGGAAAGTTGCTGTGCTAACATAGAACAGCGCTACATCAACTGCTAAAAGTATACCTGAGATTATAAGCAGGCTGTTTACGTCAAGAGTTATTATGCTTGTCTCACTGAATGAGTGGAAAGAGTATAAAAGCTCCAAAACTGCTAGCGCTGCGCACATCATTAACTCTCGCTGAAACAATCACACTGTACAAGACACTCATAACAATGGCGACCGGCATCAGAACCAAGAGCAAAGTGGCGATGTTCCAGTTTGGAAAATAATAGTAGCCAAGCGTACCGAAAGTAACCACATCAACGCCTACCATGAAGACTGCTGCAGCAGCATACATTGCTACTAAAGTTGGAATAATTGCGGAAATAGCTTTTCCAAGCAGTATTTCTCCATCAGTAAGGGGCGTGGCTAGAAGCGGTTCCAGACTCTTCTCCACTTTCTCCCCCACAATACTGTAGGAGGCAATCCCTAAGGGAACGTACGCTGCTCCTATAACTAGAAAGAAAGAAAAGGAGGTAAGCAAATTTGGAAGCACACCCGGCGCTGCGAGTCCATGGCTCCCCCTTATTTTTAAATACTCCAGTATCACCGGAAACACGACCGAGATAAGAACAGGGAAAATGAAAATCGGATACCAGACATTTTTAACTCGCCTAAATATTTTGAAGTCCCTGGCTGCTACAATCCACGCCTTTGAGAGTCGCATATTTATTTCCTCACAAGTTTTAGATAGGTATCTTCCAAAGTTGAGCCAACCACATTGATTGATCTGACATGACCGCCAGACAGCACTATAGCCTCTATAACAGGTGAATTTTCCTTGTCTGGGTTTTCCACGTCAAATGTTATCGTGTCGTCGCCGCTGGACAAATTCTTGAGCGGCAGTTTTTTCAGTGCCGCCAAAACGGCATCGTTCACTTGCTGTTCCAATCCGATAACTGTCTTCTTACCGCTAACGGACCTTTCAAGGTCCTGCGGAGTACCAATTGCCCTAAGACTCGTATTCATTATTGCTACCCTGTCGCAGATTCTCTGCGCCTCGTCGAG
>JBEKPG010000059.1:0-14667 GCA_049520955.1 Bathyarchaeia archaeon
TCACACAATTATAGAGAGTCTTTGCTTCATTTATAACTCTCTGCTTTTCTTCGTCGTAGATGCCGGCAAAAATAAAAAGTGTGTTTGAGCCACATTTTTCAGCCACAATGGGAATTGCTTTGATAACATCAAAAAAACCTTTCCTTTTCGCCTCTTCACTCCCGACAAAAAGAACTTTGACTGTAGTAGAGTCATTTTTTCTAAGGTGCATTCCTTCTTTCAATTTTGAGGGAATTTCTGTTGTGTTCGAAATGACTGAGATCTTGCTTGATGGCGAAATTTTCTCGAAAAAAACTTGCGTGTTTGGCGACAAAACTATTAGCCTATCAGTCATACTCAAGATTTTCCTAATTAACGCTTTTACGACAACGCTGCTATTATTATAGAATGTTTCAAAGTATGTAGCGTGTATGTGGATAATCGTTTTTTTTAGAAGAAGCTTTGCTGCAAACAGATAGAAAGAGCTTTCAAAGAAATTCAAATAGTCAGTGGTATGTATATGAACAAGAGTTGGCGCCTTAGCCACCAGAATGAACGGATAGCTAATAATGTGATAGAACGTAACCAGAACAGCTTTGGAAAGCGATCTTAGATTCATTTTGAAGATTATAGAATAATCCGTAGAATCTTTTCCCACGCCAACTGTAGGTCTGCCAGTTGTAAAGGGCACAAATTCATATTCATTTTTCAACGGAGAATTCATTATACTATGTATGCATGAGGTAATCCCACCGACTGTAGGTGGAAATGGACCTACCATAAGAACCCGTTTTCGCATTGCTTCATTTTCCACCAAGATCGCCCAATTGGCCCAATAGATTAGTCAAAGGTTTTTCTATATGCAACGCTTAAATCCTTTTTTCACACTGTCACAGCTCCCTTTTGAGCAACGAGATCGAGGTTACCATAGACCCAGTTTTGGCAATCATTTAAACCAATAACTTATGAAATGGACAACATTTTTTATTTCAAGTATTTCTACTTTGATAGATTTGCTTTGAATTAAATCTATGGTTGGTTATTTATGCTCATGCACAATTAATTAACTCAAACAAATAATGATATAGTGCCCCAAAATCTGTAGAATCACGAATTTTCACATTTTCATTAAAGATGTTTTTTCCATCGGGAATCTTTTATCGTCTCAATGAGATAAGGATGCAGATCCGGAGGCGGTTTCTTGAAAAGTCTGTATTCTGAGTGCTCGCCGTTAAGCTTTATTTTGCTGTCCCTACATTTACATAAATAATTTATGGTTATGTCATGCCGTTCGGGAAAAACCCGCGAATATGCTTTGACAAATCGACACGACTCAATTTCAAGTCCAGTTTCTTCTTTGACCTCCCTTCGTAGAGTTTCCTCAAGTGACTCCCCCTTACATATTCTTCCACCTGCAAACCACCATAGACCTGCAGCAGGGTTATTTTTCCTTCTCAGAAAAAGTAAAGAGCCATTTATCACTATTACAGCTTCCACCGAAGGGATAGGCATTTGCTCCGTTATCTGGTCATACAAACGCGAAGGGATAAAAGCAGACTTATTCTTCGAACCCATCTACACAATCAACTCTTACATTCTCGATCTAGCAAGTATCAAGAATGAATCTGAAAGCACCAACTTACACACCTTAAACAAAACACATAAAATCAAGCCAAAGAAAAAGAAAAATATTCATTCTAAGGCTTAAGCATGCTTTGCCTGTACCAATCAATGGTCTTTTGCATACCAGAGGCAAAACTTGTTTTCGCCTCAAAACCGAATTCTCGTTTCGCCCTACTTGTATCCAAGCATCGCCTCGGTTGACCATCAGGCTTCGAAGTTTCCCAGACTATTTGCCCGTCAAATTGCGTCAGTCGAGCGATAAGAGTCACAAGTTCCTTAATTGTGATTTCTCTTCCTGTTCCCAAATTGACAGGTTCGGCTTTGTTATATTTTTCTGCAGCCAATATTATTCCTTCAGCTGCATCCTCTACATACAAGAACTCTCTTGAGGCCTGACCCGTTCCCCAAACTACCACTTCTTTTTTCCCTCTTTCAGCAGCCTCTACAAATTTCCTAATCAAAGCAGGGATTACATGAGATGATTCCAGATCAAAATTATCTTTTGGACCATATAGGTTAACCGGAAGCAAGTAAATAACGTTCATGTTATATTGCTGCCGGTAAGCATTAGCCATGACCAGCAAAGACTTCTTTGCTATGCCATAAGGCGCATTGGTTTCTTCAGGATAACCATTCCACAAATCATCCTCCCGGAAAGGAACCGGGGTAAACTTCGGGTAGGCACAAACAGTTCCAACCTGTACAAACTTTTCAACTTTTGCAAGCCGAGCAGCCTCCATGAGTTGAATACCCATAATGATATTATCATAAAACAGCGTTCCAGGATTCTTCTGGTTGAATCCTATTCCGCCCACTCGTGCGGCAAGATGGATTACAATATCGATGTCCTCCACAGCTTTTCTACAGTTTTCCCATATTCGCAAATCTATTTCGCTGCTTCGGGGAATAACGACTTGGCTCCTCGATACACCTCTTTGGTCGACAAGATTCCCTAAGACGACCGACCCCAAGAAGCCAGCACCGCCAGTTAAGAGGATGCGTTTATCTTTCCAAAATGACATTAGTCGTCACCCCACCATCGATCCGGGAACTTTTTTAGTAGAATAGCATCTCCTTCTCCTATAGGTTTCATACCTACTTTTCGCATGTCTGCGTCCACCATTATCTTGACCAAATCCTTGAACCGTATTTTTGCCGTCCAATTGATAGTCTTCTTAATCTTATTGGTGTCAGCTGCGAGATCTTCAGTTTCAGTCGGTCGGAAATACCTAATATCCGTTTTAACGCATTTTTCACATTCCAGTCCTGCGTAGCCGAACGCTTCTTCAACAAATTCTCTTACAGAGTGTTGTTCGCCAGTACCCACTACAAAGTCATCGGGTTTTTCCTGTTGCAATATCTTCCACATAACCTCCACATATTCTGGAGCAAAACCCCAATCTCGTTTCGGCTCTAGATTACCTAAATATAAGAATTGCTGCGTTTTTCCGACTATGTTTGCCACTGCCATCGTTATTTTTCTGGTAACAAATACTTCCCCTCTTCGAGGCGATTCATGGTTAAATAGAATACCATTGCACGCAAACATACCGTATCCCAATCTGTAATTCTTTGTCATCCAATAAGCGTAGACTTTTGCCACAGCATACGGGCTTGTAGGGTTGAAAGGTGTACCTTCATTTTGTGGCGAAATCGATCTTCCGAACATCTCACTGCTAGAAGCTTGATAGAATTTCGACTTAATGCAATTGCGTCTGATCGATTCTAATATCCTAGTAGTTCCTAACCCAGTGACATTTCCTGTATATTCTGGCATGCTGAAGCTAACTTTAACATGGCTTTGGGCACTTAGATGGTATACCTCCTCGGGTTCCATATCGTGCAAAACACTGGAAATTTGTTCCGAATCAGATAGATCGCCGTAATGAAGAAAAAGCTTTGTTCCAAGTTCATGAGGGTCTGAATACACATGATTAAGTCTAATCGTGTTGAACGTACTTGCCCTACGAATTATTCCGTGCACTTCGTAACCTTTCGAAAGCAGAAACTCAGCCAAATAAGAACCATCTTGACCAGTTATCCCTGTGATTAATGCTTTTTTCATTGATTAACCTGCCAATAGCCCAGTGGAATTTGTCTATTCTGCAAATAATTTCCTTAACCAATTGAAGCTTATATCGAAAGTAAATGTATTCGTTCTATTTTAATGCTGACATTGCGAAGCTTAACCTAAGAAAGCAAGAACTAAAACTCTTAACAACGAGTGTGCAGTAAGACAAGGTCGCGCATAAATTAAAACAGCACCACTTTGTTGCTTGAGCGGAATTCGCATCAGTTTACTTTTAATTTATGTGCCAGGACTTTCACTAGCAACTGACTGATTATCTAAACAGTAGCCAATCAATAAACAGAATAATTGAGTTTGTTATTGGAGCCTTCGAGTGGATGCTACCTTATCTATCTTATCGTGTACTTTTCTTGTAAAAACAATTTGGTAAATGGCTTTGAGCAAGGAATATTCGAATTCAAAAAAAGTGGACAGAAGTCGCTTAGAGAAAATCAGCAATGCCAGAACTGCAACTCCAATCACGACCCATACATAGAAAGCAATGCCGAAATCCAGAAGAGTCAATGCGATAAGTGAACCAAACCAAAATAGAACAAAAACCGGCACAATGGTAAGTAACGCGAAGTTAACAGGCAAAATCAAAGATCCATATTTGCCAAATCTACGTTTAAACATCATATTCTTGTATCGCCATAGCACTCTCATAAGGTGTGCAGCTCTGATAGTCTTCTGTTGAATCCTGCCTGAATGAGTTGCCGGCGCGAACTCATGGAAACTAACATTCTGATCGTATATTACTTTATACCCTTCCCGTCGTGCCGCTAACCCCACTGTGGTGTCAAACGTTTCAGTTGACGCCTGCAACTTAGCCAGTGCCGCCTTCCTGACTCCTGCCGCCTCTCCCTTAATATAGAAAGTCGAATCCATATTAGTTTCAGCAATCCTCAGAAAATTGTACAATTTTTGGTAGAGACTCTCTGATTTGCCCACTTCCTCGTTAACATTTAGAATAACGTCTTTTCCGGTTACAACACCGATTTTCGAATCCCTAAACCTATCAACAATAGTGGATATTGTAGAAGGATCAAGAAATGAGGCCGCATCATTTAGGATTATTATTTCACCTTTAGCCGCAGCACAACCAGCCAGCATCGATGGACTATATCCCATCCTCTGTTCAAATCTCAACAATCTTATATTGGAAAATTTCTCGGCACTTTTTCGAATAATCTCTGGCGTTGAATCGTTCGAGTCGTCAGCAAAAACAAACTCCATCTTGTTATGCGGATAACTCGAAGATAAAAGATTCTCGATTTTCTTTTCGATGATTGTTTCCTCGTTGTGAGTTGGAATCACAACCGACACGAAGGGTTGGAAATTAATGGCTTGGTTATTTGCATCTGTCTCGTTGACATTTTGTCTTTTCTTTCCATAATATACGACAACAATTCCGTAGAAAAGAAAAAGAGCTATTGGAATGCCAGTCAAAAGATAGAAGATAACGAGCCACGTTTCTGCCAAAATCAAACTTTTAGTTCTCCATTAATTCTTGGGAATTATCCAATGGCCCCTTGGGCTTTTGTGCTCGAGAAACCGAGATCTCTTTTCTTTGACGCGAATTGTTCATCGAAAAGTTTGAACGTATCCTGCGCTTGCTGCTCTGTAGATACTCCAATAATTACGCCTTCAATATTACTTAGACCTCCCAAATAGTCCACGGCTTCAGATGGTTTGAAATAACCGGCTGCCAAAACGCTTATAGCGAGTACATTGTGGCTTGAAAGGTTAATCAGAGTTTTTTCACATTCTTCTTTTGAAGGGTTCATCTGAAAACCTGCTCCGTTAAAAGGTGTCACAATTAGAATTTCATTCAAATTAATGCCCCATTCGTTGAACCTATTGACAAGATAAGGAAAATTCCTAGTGTTAAACCCAGGTGTTATTCTTCTCTTGGAAAGATAACTTATGAAGGATTTGAAAAGCCAATCAAACCCTAGAGCCAAACTCATATCGGCTATTACTTCATTGAGCAAAACAGAGACCAATTTTCCTTTCTTACCGGTTGCGGCTTTTATTCTAGACAGCTCATAAGCAAGGTAAGTATCCATAAAACCTTCAGGATTCATTCTGACAACAGACCAAAGCCCTTCCAACACTGCTCTAATGTCACCTGATAGCGCCACTTGCTTGGCGAACCTCTTCACCAAACCAGGTGTTCCAGTCTGTGTCGCAATTCTCACATATTCGAAAGCGTATGGCACCATCGCGTAAAGGTTTATTTGGTCAATGCTTTCTCTTTTACGTAATGTTCGAAGAATCGAGAGAGTACGTTCGCTCACAGAAAATGAGAATCCGTCTGCACAATTCTTGAGAGAGGCCAAGACAACATCAGCAGCATGATCCTCTGGAGAAACAGAATCCCCTCCTCTATTTCTAGCTCGTTCTTGTGAGAGATGACTGATTCCCTGAAAAGGGTTGTCACCAACAATTAGCAACTTGCGTCTTTCATCATTCATGCTCAGCAACCTCTTTTCTTACTTCGTCAATAATGGAGTCGACTTTTGAAGCAGTATCGAAACTCGGTTCGCACTTTCGGTTTTCTATTAACGAATCCACAAATTCTCGGGTCTCTCTGAAATACTCCGTTTCTCCCAATGCGAAAAACACATTATCCTTTAGATCCTGCCGGTGCCAAGTTTTCTGAGTCCCGTCTACTAATGTTAAAAACAGCCGATCATCATTAACATCAATTCTTCCTTTTGGACATTCAATTATACAACCGAATTCAGGCAGTCGATAATTGGGCACGCACTGAGATACATCAAACTGACCACCCTTTCCATCAGAATTCATGACTTTGAAGGACACTGAAGTTTCACAATCTAATCCAGTTTTTGTACAAGACACAAGATCACGAACCTCGAAGTCGCCAAGCAACCATAACGACAAATCTATTATGTGGCAGCCGATATCTCTGACCGCGCCACCTCGCGGCGCTGAGGATTTTGACTCTTTCGTAAGACCCAGAAAGTCGGATGAAAACGCATATGCTTTGAAAGATTGTGGTTCTCCAAGGTTTCCTTGCATCAACAGTTGCTTGGCTTTTCCAAAAACAACAGAATACCTTTTCATGTATCCAACCATGGTCAAGCCGCCGACTTTCTTGGCTAATTCACATAATTCTTTAGATTGATTATAGTTTGAAGAAAGGGTTTTTTCAACGAATATGTTTCGGGTAATTCCTTTTGCGAACAAGCCCTTAATAATAGGATAATGCGAAGAAATGGGAGTTGTTACATAAACAGCGTCAAGGTCAGACCCAGAAAGCTTCTCAAAATCGTTAATCACATTAACTCCTACAGATGAAAACACTTTCTTGTATAACCTACTCATCAAAGCACTCTTATCGCACACTGTCACTAACTCAACATCAGGGAATGTATGCAAGATACTTGCATGTAGCAAGCCCATCTTTCCCAATCCTACTACAGCAATCCTTAATCTCTGTTTTCCCAACCAACATCATCCTATTTCGCGTTTCAGCTTTGACCAATTACTGCCGACCGATTAGACTACCGCCCTCTCACGAACGAGGCAAGAACGCGTGAGGTTAACTAAGATCCAACCCATTCGGAGCTTCCTTCAAAAACATTCTAGGCAGCCTAAGCCCTTATTCAACATTATGAATTCAAAGTATATATTTTGAGCTAAATAAAACTGTGCCCAACTAATTATGGCACCTAATACAAGAATGGTCAGAGCAAGAAATGATTATTTGAATTTAAATTTCAATAGTTAAAAAACTCGCGCATTATTGTTGTAAATATGCTTAAACCGTCTCTCACTGCGTTTAGGTTGGATGACCCATATTTCCGTTTAAATTCTATGCTTGGGACTTCTCGAACGTTTAGACCAATTTCTGCCGCTTTTATGAATATTTCAGCCTCGATTTCAAAGTTTTCTGATTGCAAGAGTGGAACGAGTTCCTTTATCGCACGTTTATTTAGAACGGCAAAACCATAGCAAAGATCTGTATATCTAGTTGAGAAAAGAAGATTGACACCGACCATCATAAAAGCGTTGCCAATCCGTCTGGTCAAACTCATATCATAAGTGTTGCCGCCCTTCAAGAAACGAGACCCTTTAACTATGTCAGCGCCAGAGTTTAAAGCTTCGATGAAAACCGGAATTTCTTCAGGAGCCATTGACCCATCTGCATCCATCAAAACTAAAGCATCCACATCAAAATATTCCTTGGTTAAAACCTGCCTCATGGCGTTGCCTTTTCCAAAACCAACCTGAGGAATTACTTTCGCACCATTTTTCTCCGCCGTCCTAAGTGTGGCGTCTTCCGATCCTCCATCAACAACAAGGACATTCTCGTAACCAAGATTTCTTAACCTGCAGATTACGTCTTCGATGTTTTTTTCTTCATTCCGAGCAGGAATTAAAACTCCAACACTCAAGTTGAAAGGAGATGGCAATTTTGCAAAGACTTTTTCTCCTGCGAAATTCCCTTTTCCCTTCTCCTGCATAAAGCCGTCTTCCCAAAAATCATTTTTGGTGCAACTTTTTGCCGACCTTAATGCAGTAGGTCTCTCCTCTCTTTCCAAACAGTCTCCCACTCAACTGACTAAAAACTATTGTATAAAAAGGTATACATCAAAACGACATATAACGCTTTCCAAAGTAAATCTCATTGCGTCATGTTTAAAACTAAACTAACAAACCTGTTGTCATATTGTGAAGACGCCATTGTAGAATTGAATATCCAAAGCTCGACAAAAAGATGATAATAATATCCAGAGTTGCCAGAATCCCACGTAGACGTTTGATTAAGAGGAAATTCTACTCCATTAATAGTTAAACTAGAGAGCTGAGACGCTCCATCAGTAAAGTTCAGTCCATTTAGTTGAAAAGTCAAGGGCTCTTCCCATGTCCCTCCATCACTAAGAAACGTGTTGAATTCATACAGAGTAGGCAGTAAGCTGGGTGTTCCAAGGGTCGCATCAGGAAGGGAGCCAGAATCATTCGCCATTTTTACAAGAGCGGTGTAGTAACAAGAGGATCCCATGTGATTAACTATACCTAAATAAACTGAATAGTTAACATCAGTTTCAATGGTGAATGGAATATTATCAAAAGTATGATTTGGACCAAGAATGTAGATTTCGGAAAACTCTTGTTCCGAAGGAGGCTTTACGAAAAGGCTTATGCTCGGCAGAGCAAACAGCAAAACTCCAATTAAGCCCATCGTTATAAAGATAGTTCGAACGCTTTTAAACTGTATTTTCAGCCACCTCAGGCTTTAAATAAGGTAACTTCTCCAAATAGCCACGTTTAAATCGGCCCCAAACCAGAAACAAGATGAAAACAAATACCAAAGCACCAATCACACTAAATGCAATGGTCAACCAGAAAGCATGTTCACCAGAAACCAAAGCACTTTGTCTATCATGCTGAGCGGAATTCGTGATTCCTTGCGCAATTGGAAGTATGCTTTCTGCTTGGACCGCGGCGGTGGTGAAATCTCCGGTTCGATAAGAGTTTTCAGCCTGAGCCAAGATGCCGGCAGCAACATTCAATTGAGCCAGTAGACTAGAAACGTTTGCACCTGCTTTTTCAGCATCTGAAACATTGTTGAAGGCCTGCTCGATAGCGTTGTTGGCCGCCTGCAACTTTGAAGCGGTTTGGTCACTTTGGGCAAAAACATAATGCCCTTTGTAAATGAAAGAGCCAAACGATAAGAAGACAAAAAGGGTAACCACCAGAAGTTTCCTGCATTTAATTATTTGTTGTGTCCTCCTTACTAAATGTTAATTTTAATAGGTCATTCCTGAGTTGGGGTTTAGGCTTAGTCAATCAAAGGTTTGTGTTGGTTGTTTATTTTTTGTGATCTTTAACCAAAGTTTGGTTAAATCTGCAACCATCTAAAGTAAACACTATAAAATCCCCCTCTGAGCGAGAGAAGAAAAGCAACAGGGTGACCAGTTAGAAAAGTTCTTTCTTACACCATCCCAATGTGTCAAATAGGTTCAAGATTCCTTAATAAACCCCTATGTAAAAAAAGTTTAATCATGTATCTCATATATTAATATTCTAAATTACTATGCTGAATCCCAAATAATTAAACCCAATCAATTTCTCAAAAAATCCGGCTCTGATTTAACAATTTAAGCTTTTGCCGGATATAGGTGGACGAGGCCCTTACTTTCACCAGTTATTCTTGCCTCTATAGTTTCAATATAGCTGGGTATATTCTACGTAGACAGCCCAATTTAACCTTAACAACAGCGAAAGTTCCTGTGCCGTGTTTGAGGGTTAAGCGATGAAAAAGAAAGCAGCAAACATCCCCGACTGTTACAAGGTGATTCTTTTTGAAACGTAAGTATCATGTTTTTTTAGCCTTGACTTTTTATTGCTTAATGATTAGTAGTTTGTTTTTTGGCTTTCATTCTGTTCGCGCTTCCACTAATTTGGCTCCACAAGATTCAAACCTAGTAAAAATGTTTAGATATGTGAGCGCGCGTATGCAGTGGAAAGCTCGCTAGTGTGTTGCGAAATTAGGTTTTCTGCGTTAATACGAAATGGAAGTTGCATTGCTTTCATAACCTTAAGGTTTTTGAATATGGCAGCTAACGAAGACAAGATTGCTTCTGACTAATATTTCCTTCTTGATTGCTAATTAGTCGCCCTTTAACGGATATTTAATTCTGGTAAATTAGCCTCTCTTTTATTTTTAGCCAATTTTTCTTCAAAAATAACTTATTTACGATAGACGTTAAAAGTTGAAATCTTTATTGCACAGGTAAACCTTGTTCCTTGGGACCTTCAGATGGATCCTTAAAAAGTGGTGCTTTAGCTGCCTTCTTTCTTTCGCTTAGTAATTTCCAAATAATAACGGGTGCCCAACCGCTCACAATCATCACAGTACCTGGGAAACCGCCAATGTTTCGTCCCACGATTGGTTTAAGCCAATTAATAATGTCAGGTAGGAACGCTTCCCAGATGCCGAAAGCCAAGGCTATTGCTGCAACAGATGCGAAGGCGGTTTTTTTGCCGAATTTGTTGAATGCTTGAACAGCCAAAACTCCTGCAAAGAAAAAGTCGCCTAAACCGAGCCCTCTAAACAAGATGGCATTGCCTTGTGTAATAATGGGAACATTCGGTATGTAAACCAGCACTGGAAGCCCAAGGTTAGTAAACGAATGTGCAGCAGTGAGCATCACTGGCGTTATTATAACTAAAATAATGTCCATAGTTGTTAAGAGAACTGCAAAGAGCCCCACAGTCTTCCAGCTGAACAGCGTGCTAAGATAGAGAATTATCAGAACAGCGAATGTTAAGCCGAAAACATCCATAAGATATGGAGACCACACCGCTACAGTGCCAGAGTTGTGAATTACGTTAAAAAATACAAATAGCAAGACAAATATTGCTGGAGGTTGAGCAGCTACATACCACCGCTCTTTAAGCGATGTCTTATGGTGCTCATAAACGGCAACGCTGAAACAAAAGATTGCTAAACCAAAAAACGCCGCTACTCTGAAGATTGTAAAAGCATCTTGAAACGGTGCCAACACACATACAGATCCAGCCACTAAGCTTGCAACGCCAAAGCCAACGGAAAACAGTTGGACTCTTATCTTTGGGAGACCTGAAAACACGTATGAGATGGTGAAAAGGAGCATAGTGTATGAAGAGAGGAAGAACACAAGAAGAATATCCTCAAAGATTGCGCCTGGATTGATTATTGCAGCGTAGGCTAATACGGAAATAATAATGGCCATAAAGACAACAAGGAGGATTACGTCCCTTGTCTTGAACTCTTTTTCTTCAACCGTTGCCATCAGTTTTCCTTCAACACGCTTGTTTAAAAGCAAGGCAACAGAAACAACAATCAACAACGCAATCGGCATTGCAACGTCAAGAGTCGGCATAGAGAGCACAGTAATCAAAGATAAATTTATCCCTTTAGCTAAAAAACAAAGAAAACATCAGCAACAAAACAGTCTTTATTATTGGTCGATAGAATATCAAAAAAAGGTCCAAGATAATGAGCATAAGAGGTAAAGTATATTAGTGATTATATTGTACGTTGAAAATAGCTAAAGAAGCTAAAAGCGCCTCTTCAGTCCTAACAGTCGCCGTTCCTTGCCCAGGAATCATATTTACGACGAAATCCACAATTGACCCAAGCTTTACTCCTTCCTCTTTACAAATCTCAGGTAAACCACGCGAAGGCGCACCAAACGCCACTAAAATATGTTGGGCGACGCCCCATCTTTTCCCAATAGGACCTGCTACATTCATGAATTTAATTCCAACCCTTGCTGTAGCAATCGTCAAATCGAACTCGCCATCACCCAGAATCTGCCCAAAACTTCGCTTTTCAGCTTGGACTTTGAAACCCCAATAAACTGGAAGATCCTCATGATTTACAGTTTGAACTTCGGTACGAACGCCGACATTAACAATTTGCAATGTCAATCGGTCGCCGACGGCATATTGTGCTTCCCTTAAAACTGCAGGTTGTTCAACACCTATGTCCACAAGTAAAACTTCTTTATCCTTTGCCAAAACTACCCCTTCACGATATTCACCAGTTTTTAAGTCATGAGTTCTACCGCTTATGGGATGATGCGGTGTACGCAAAGGCGGCAAAATCCCAGCAAACTGCAGATTTGGCTCAAGTTTGAAGAGTCTTTTGCGGAGGTATTGGGGTGTCTCCAAATAATTTAGCAATAATGCGATAAGATCTAGGTCTTTTGCTTGATTGGCTTTTGGGTTGTCTGAGTAAATAATGATTTCGTTGACCCTGAAAATTGCGGCTACCCTTCCAATCAACCCGATCTTTGATGTTTTCTCCCGGAGATGCGGAGTATCAGAGATTACCGATACTGGAACGGCTATTGCAAGTTTCTTCTTATCTATCACGCTCTTCTTTCCTATCGCTTAGTTAATGTTCTGTGTTCCGTTGTGCTTAAAAGGTTAGGACAAGATATAAAACTGCGTATTGGGAGGACTCAAAATGAAGTCAGCCGTCTTAGACAATATTGAAAAGACAAAAGCACTTGATAAGAGCAAAATGATCAATTTTATTGTGGATTCCGCTAAACTTTATCGTGAATCTGCCAAATTGGCTGAGAAAATCCAAGTAAACTATTCTCAACCCGACAACATTATTGTTGCCGGAATGGGAGGTTCAGGAATCGGCGGCGATCTACTGAAAGATTGGGCGCGAAATAAGACAACCGTGCCCATTGATGTTAACCGCGAATACCAGCTACCAATGTACGCTTGCAAGAGAAGCCTCGTTTTATTAACCAGCTATTCAGGCGATACAGAAGAATCCTTAGGAACTTTTCTTGACGCACTAAAGCGGAAATGCATGATTTTCTGCGTAAGCAGCGGCGGTGCCTTGCTGGAAAACGCCGAAAGGCTAGAGGTGCCTTACCTGCGTGTCCCGGGCGGTATGCCTCCCCGTGCAGCGCTTCCATTCCTGTTCATTCCCTTGCTAAAATGCATGGAGAATATGGGTTTGGTTTCAAGAGCCTCGAATGAAATCGCTGAGGCTCTGACACTTCTTGAAAAGGTTGGTTACGATAACTCACCTGAGATGCCAGCTAAAGAAAACTTTTCCAAAACATTAGCTTTAGGCATCGGGGAAACCGCGCCTGTCGTTTACGGCTTTGGTTTTTTCCGCAGTGTGGCTGAGCGTTTTAAGACGCAGTTCAATGAGAACAGCAAGATTCCTGCAAAGTGGGAGGTTTTCTCGGAGCTTAACCACAACGAAATTGTGGGTTGGGAGAGAGCCGGTGAACTTGCTAAATGCTTCTCTGCAATCTTTATCAGAGACAAAGATGAGCCCACAGAAATTCACAGCAGAATTGAGATTACAAAAGACCTCTTACATAAAGCGGGCTTGGGAATTTTTGAAGTACCTACTCAAGGCAAAAGCCCATTGGCAAAAATGCTATCAACCATTTGCATAGGCGACTTCACAAGCATTTACTTGGCACTTCTGCACGGAGTAGACCCCACCCCTGTAAAAACCATAAACTATCTGAAAGATTCGTTGAAAGAAAACGGTGTTAAAGAGAAAATAATAAACGAGTTAGCAAGAATTCAACAAACTTGAACAAATTAAGCTATGAACTTTGCGAACTCTTTTTCTGCAACCTCAAGCGATACAATTTGTGGTGGACGCTTAAACGCGTAAGCGCAAACTGGCTCAACGACGCCACTAAGCTTCTTTGTTAAGGCAAGTTTCAATGCTCTCACTACGTCAAAGAGGACTGAGCCGGCGTTAGGCGCGTCAACCGTTTGGAATTTAAGGTCAATCTTCATGGGTGAATTGCAGAAGTAGACACCACTAATCCAGAAGTAACTATCTCGCTTGTTCTGCAGAAAATCCACGTAATCCGTGGAGCCAGCCACTATCTCAGCCTTGTAAGGTATTGAAGCAGCCACTGATTCAGTTTTGATTTGACGCTTAGCGTCACGAGTGCGGTCTAAAGTGTCAACAGATTCAGCTCCTCCACCGACATCAAGTTGATAAGTCTCGTCTATCCTTACTCCGTTGTCCGAAAGAAGCTTAAGCAATGTTTTGTGCAAAGCAGTTGAGCCAACCTGGTCTATCAGATCGTCTCCGACAAGCGGAAGCTTTGCTTCGGAAAACCGTTTAGCCCACATAACGTCGCTTGCAATGAAGTTTGGTGTCGCATTAACGAAAGCGCATCCTGCCGCCAAGGCTTGTTCAGCGTACCATTGCGAGGCTTTCGCAGCTCCACTGGGAAGCAAATTAACCATTACTTCAGCGCCTGCATCTTTAAGAATCTTAGCAACATTCGAATCAGGCGCATTGCTAACCTGTATGATTGCTTTAGTTGATTTTCCTACACCATCAAGCAAGGGTCCCTTGTTAACGTTGACGCCGGTTGATTGAACATCGGATACTTTTGGCGCATTATTTGGATTAGCAAAAATGGCTTCTGAGAGGTCTTTTCCAACCTTACGTTCATCAACATCGAAAG
>JBEKPG010000060.1:0-14165 GCA_049520955.1 Bathyarchaeia archaeon
CTCAGCGCAAAGATGATGCTAGAGTGGCTGGGTGAAAAATACAATGATGAAAAATGTCTGAAAGCAGGCAAAGCCATCGAGAATGGGGTAATATTCGCGTTACGCCACGGTCAAACTGTTCCTGACTGCGGCGGCAACACAACGACTGTGGGAATGGCAGAAGCCATTGCTGCAGCCTTAACAGTGAAAACTGGTTGAAAAAATGACAGGTAAAACTTCAAAGCGTATCCGTATTTTTGACACTACCTTACGAGATGGTGAACAAACACCGGGCGTTTCTTTAACCGCAGACGATAAGATTGAGATTGCAGGTCAACTAAGCAAACTTGGCGTTGACGTTATCGAAGCAGGTTTTCCCAGCTCTTCTGAGGGCGAGAAAAAAGTTGTACGCGAGATTGCAAAGGCTGGTTTAGAACCAGAAATTTGCGCTTTGTCCCGTGCGACAAAAGGCGACATAGATGCTGCAATCGCCTGCGAAGTTGACCTGATCCACGTTTTTATTCCTACATCGCCTGTGCAGATGAAGTACGCTGTGAACTTGACTCCTGAACAAGTACTGTCTTCAACCATAGAATCCATTGAGTATGTTAAGAAGCATGGTTTCAAATGCGAATTTTCGCCAATGGATGCCACGCGCTCAGAAATGCCCTTCTTGAAACAAGTTTGCCAAGCAGCAGAGAAAGCTGGAATGGACAGCCTAAACGTTCCAGATACAGTGGGCATAATGATTCCAAGAACAACCATTGAGCTGATTAATGAACTAAAAACTGTGGTTAACGTTCCAATTAGCACTCATTGCCATGACGATTTCGGTTTGGCAGTTGCAAACTCCTTGGCCGCTGTTGAAGCCGGCGCTTCTCAGGTGCATGTTGCCGTCAACGGGTTAGGTGAGCGTGCGGGTAACGCTTCGCTTGAAGAAGTGGTTATGGCGCTGCATCTGATTTACAAGTACAAGACAGGCATAAACACACGGCTATTATACAGTACTTCCAGATTGGTTTCATCGTTGAGCGGCGTATCTGTGCAAGCTAACAAGGCAATTGTGGGCGAAAACGCTTTTGCCCATGAGTCAGGCATTCACACTCGCGGAGTAACAGAGAAGCCATTAACTTTCGAGCCAATAAATCCCGAGTTAGTCGGACGCACGAGAAAATTAGTTGCAGGAAAACTAGCGGGAACACGAGGCATAAAAGCTGAACTGGAAGAAATAGGCATCCATCCAACTGAACGACAGTTGCAGGAAGTTGTTCAACGTGTTAAAGAGTTAGGCGATAAGGGCAAGATGGTGACGGATGCTGATTTATTTGCGTTAACTTCAGCAGTTATGGGCGAAGTGATAGGGGAAGAAAAAATCGTTGACTTAAGCGATTTAGCCGTTATAACAGGAATAAAAGTAATTCCAACGGCCTCAGTCAGGCTGGTCTTAGATGGTAAAGAGTACATTGCTGCAGAAACAGGCGTAGGCCCAGTTGACGCTGTTTTAAAAGCCATACAAAAACTAACTAATAACTTGGAAAATATACGGCTAAGCGAATATCGTCTTGAAGCAATTACAGGCGGCTCAAACGCCGTAGCAGAAGTTGTCATTAAAGTTGAAGACGAAAAAGGCAACATCGTCTCAGCACGTGCAGCCAGAGAAGACATTGTTATGGCAAGCGTTGAAGCGATGATAAACGGTATAAACAAGCTCTTGATAAAGAATCGCAAGCAGGGAAACAAAAAGTGAAAGTAGGTTTTCAAGGAGAAAGGGGCGCTTACAGCGAAAGCGCAGTTTTCCAGTTCTTCGGAGCCGACACACAGGTTAAGCCATGCAAGGACTTCAAGGACGTTTTTGACAGCGTTTGCACTCAGGAAACCAAGTTTGGCGTTGTCCCAGTTGAAAACAGCTTAGAAGGCAGCATTACACAGAATTACGACCTTTTCCTTAGGTACGATTTGAAGGTGTGCGGCGAAGTCATCGTGAAAATTGAACACTGTCTCATCGCAAACTCAGGCACTGCTTTAGCAGATATCAAAGTTGTTTACTCGCATCCTCAGGCGCTGGCACAGTGTCGAAACTTCTTGGAAGAATTTGGACGCGAACTTATACCGACATATGATACGGCTGGCAGCGTGAAGATGATAAAAGAAAAAGGCTTAAACAACGCCGCGGCGATTGCCAGCGAAACAGCAGCTAACCTCTACGGTATGCACATCCTCGCCAAAGACATCGCTGACAACCCTGAGAACTATACGCGGTTCTTTGTTCTGTCCAAGGAGGATTCACCTGCGACGGGCAAAGACAAGACATCCATAATTTTCTCTGCGAAACACGAACCGGGATCACTCTACCATGCGCTCGGAGAATTTGCCAAACGAAACATCAACTTGACCAAAATCGAATCAAGACCCACAAAGAAGACAGCTTGGGAATACAATTTTTACCTCGATTTCGAAGGACACAGAACCGAACCTCAATGTACAGAAGCACTAAAGGCATTAGAGAAATATGCAATATTCGTTAAAATATTAGGTTCTTATCCAAAAGCAGCTTAAGCCACTATTCTTCCGTTGATTCAAGCATTTTATACATAGCTTCATAAGACTTAGCAAAATCTGGGTCAACTTCGGTTAGTTTTACTTTCAAACGGTCCATTCTTTCCACTATTGCATCTGTATCTTTGTTTTTGATTAGCTTGAGCCATTCCTTTGACTTAGCCATAAATAATTCCTCGAGTTCGCCCAGTTCTGGCAGGTTTATTTGCAGGTTTGCATAGAGGTCAGGTGTTTCGAGTGCTGTCGCTTCAGCCAAAGTGAACAGCATCCTGTAAGTGGTGCCGGCGACTTTTTTTGTTTCCGAAAAATCCTTTTGCTCGAGAAGCGTTTCACAGGCAACTAAGCCCAGAAAATGCGGCAAACCAAGAACAACCGACATCAACTCGTCGTGCTTCTTAGGTGAAATAATAAAAACGTGCGCTTCCTCTTGTTCTAAAAAGTTTTTGAATTCTTCTGCAACTTTTTGTTCATTAGAGTTTGTTGGTGTAAGAATGTATGCTTTGTGTTTGACGCCGTTGCTTCCTGGACCGAAAACTGGATGCGTGCCTAACACTAAAGCCTCTTTTATGTTCTCATGCATGATTTTGACGGGGTTTTCTTTAATTGAACATATGTCCATAATGACTTGTCCCTGATGAAGTGCTGGACTAATGGTCTTGACCACTTCTTCTAAAGAGTTTATGGATACGCAAATTAAAACTTGGTCAGCGCTGCTAACTGCTTCTTTAAAGTCGGTAGTTGTCTTAACTTGTAATTCTTCTTCTAAATTGGCTATTTTTTCTTTCTTCCTGTCCGCCAAAGTCACCGAGTAGCCTTTTGAATGAAAAAAATTAGCGAACCAAACACCCATTTTTCCCGCGCCAATTATGGCGATTTTCATCCGGGGGCCTCGCTTATGATTTCTAATGCTGTCTTAATTTCGTCTCTAGGTGCAGTTAACGAGATACGGAAGTGTTCCTTGTAATCGCCGAACGCTGTACCTGGAGCTACTGCTACGCCTTTATCGAGCAGGTCTAAAGTGAATTTTTCTGAGTTTAAACCTGAGCGTTTCGGGAAAACATAAAACGGAGCTTCCGGCTTTGTGAATGAGAATCCTGCTTTGGCTAAGGTTTTGCTTGCCATTTTTGCTCTTTCTCGATATTCATCTTTTATTCTTGTAGAAAGTTGTTTTTGCATTTCCAGCCCTTTTAATGCGGCTTCTTGAATGAATACTGGAACATTGTTGATGGTGATTTGGTTGAGTTTAGTTATGTTATCTACAAGCTCTTTGTTCGCCACAATGTAGCCGATTCGCCAGCCTGTCATGGTAAATGTTTTGGAAAATCCATTGGATAGGATATGTTTGTGGTTGCCATTATATTCTAAGATACTTTTTGCTTTAACGAAGCTGATTGTTCCGTAAACCTCATCGGACAGTATTGTAACGCCTTTCTTGTTAGCTATTTCGACTATGCCGTCGAGTGTTTCAGCATCCATGACTTTGCTTGTAGGATTATTAGGATTGTTAAGTATTATCATGCGTGTGTTCTTGTCAATCATGGCTTCAAGCTTGTCTAAGTCTACCTTCCAACCGTCTTCCATCTCTGTCCTTAGAAGTCTAGTCTGAACCCCGAGGCTTTTAGCGATTAATTCGTAAGCTGTCCAGTAAGGCGTCGGGATTACTATGTTTCCTCTCGTCTTCATCATGAGGTACATTGTGGCGAAAATGCCCCATTTTGAACCAGGCGTTATAACGACGTTTTCAGCTTTAACTCCATGGAGTTCAGCGAGCCTTTCTCTAAGGTTGGTCTCGCCGTAAGACGAAGAATACTTTGTTTTGCCCGCTTTCATCGATTCGTATGCTGCTTCAATTATCTCGTTAGGCGTAGCTAAGTCTGGGTCCCCTAGGTTTAGGCGTATTATTTTTTTTCCTTGATTTTCGAGCCTTATGGCTTTCTCATTTATTTCATAGAGCACTGGATTAACTCCTCGTTAGAGTTCTTTCTATTCTTGAACTACACTGCACATATTAACTATTTCGCGGTAAACCGCTTCAACTTGCAGGGGATCCATATGAAATTTGACTGCTTTTTCTTTGACACTCTCGTAAACCTCGTTTTCTCTGGCGGTGTCCCTTATTTGCAGGCCTTTCTTTTTCTTAACCAAGCCGATAGCCCTGCATATTTTGGCTCGTTTGTTAAGAGCATTTAGGATTTGTTCATCAACTTGGTCTACTTTTTTTCTGAGCTGTTGGATTTCATCCATCATTTCTGTCTCTCCAAGACTTTCGGTATAAAACCCGCACGAATCATGTGATCGGCTAAAGTTATGGCAACCGCAGATTCTACGGCTGGCACGGCTTTTGGGACAACACAGGGGTCATGCCTACCCTTAATGCTCAAGCTAGCTTCTTCCATCGAAGACAGGTTAACTGTTTTCTGTCCTTTACCGATTGAAGGTGTTGGTTTTACAGCGACTCGCAGAATGATGGGCATGCCATTGGATAAGCCTCCCAAGATTCCGCCTGCATTATCTGTTGCGGTTGCAACCTCTCCGCTCTGTACGATGTAGGGGTCGTTGTTTTCTGAACCCTTTAACTCTGCAGCAGTAAAACCCAAACCGAACTCTACCCCTTTAACGGCGGGAACGTTAAACAATGCTTTTGCCAAATCAGCATCAAGTGAATCAAACATTGGCTCACCAACGCCCACTGGAAGGTTCAGGGCGAGGCATTCAACTATTCCGCCGACACTGTCGCCTTCCTTTCTTGCGGTGACTATGGCATCTTCCATGCGTTCTGCACAGGTCAAATCTGGACACCGAGTAGCCGCTTTGTATTTGTTCTCTCGGATTTCCTCAGCACTAAACTTCTTATCGCTTTTTATTTTGCCGACTGCTCTGGTGTAAGCTAAAACGTCAACGTCGAATCGTCTTAGCAATTTTTTGGCTATTGCTCCAGCTATGATAAGCGCAACTGTGACTCTGCCTGAGTAACGCCCGCCGCCTCGATAATCGTTAAAGCCGCCAAACTTCACACGGGCTGGATAATCAGCGTGCCCTGGTCTCGGTAGGTTCTTGATTGATTCGTAATCGCTTGAGTCAACCTCTTTATTCTCAACCATCAAAGCGATTGGAGCGCCAGTGGTAAACCCATCAAAAACTCCGGAGAGGATTTTGGCGACGTCCTTTTCGACTCTTGCTGAAACAATTTTTGGGTCTGCGGGAATGCGCCTATCCAACTCCATTTGAATGTCTGCTTCAGCGAGTGGCAATCCCGCTGGACAGCCGTCTACGACTACCCCCACTATTTTGCCATGGCTTTCGCCGAAAGTTGTTACTGTGAATTCCTTACCAATCGAATTTCCCAACTATTCCAGCTCCTATTTGCTTTAGATGACTAAAGAACTGCGGATAAGACTTTCTAACACACTCAGCGTTTTGAACAGTAGTTTGGCCTTCTGCGCCTAGGCCTGCAACGGAGCAAGCCATCGCAATACGGTGATCATTGTGTGGATCAATTACTGCACCATGCAGGCCACAGGGTCCTTCTATGGTTAAGCTGCTTGCATCCACCTTTATTTTTGCACCCATCTTTCTTAACTCAAGATGAAGTGACTTTAATCTATCTGACTCCTTAAGTTTGAGCCTTTGTGCACCGCTAATTTTGGATGTGCCTTTCGCATAGCATGCAAGGACGGCGCAAGCTGGAACTAGGTCCGGAATATTTTTTGCATCAATGTTGAGAGGCTCAAGCGGATTACCTGTTCCATTTATCTCAACGCTGTTATTGCATACTTTTCCTTCAATACCCATTTGTTTTAGGATTCCCAGAATTGCCTTATCACTTTGGGCACTTCTATATTCAAGATTGTTTACTTGAACCTTGGAGCTGGTTATTGCTGCTGCAGCGAGAAGAAAGGCAGCTGAAGAGAAATCGCCTGGCACCCTGCAGTCATGGGGCTTATACGTTTGATTAGCTGGAATGATTATGCGTTTAAAGTTGTCGTGAACTTCTACGCGAATTTCATGCTTGGCAATGACATCCCACGTCATTGTAACGTAATCCGCAGACTCAAGCGAAGTTGTCAAAGTGATTTCTGTATCCACCTTTGCCATTGGGCACGCGAACATTAATCCAGAAATGAACTGGGAACTAACATCTCCAGGAATAGAGGTCTCACCTCCAAGGATGCCTCCGCCTTCAACTAAAACAGCGTTTTTGCCGCCAAATTTACGTTGCCGCGCTTTTGCACCAAGTCCGTCAAGGCTTTGAAGCAAAGGTTCAATGGGTCTCCGTTCAAGAGAACCATTAAAAACCAGGATTGATGGGTCAGGTGCTAAAGCCGCAACAGGTATCATGAATCGCAATGTAGCACCGGATTCACCGCAGTCAATAGGCTCTTTGGCATATGTAAGCGGATTTGCGCCTGTAATGGTCCAGCAACCTTCAGCCCTTACCACGTTTGCGCCTAAAGCAGTAATGGCGCGAAGGGTTGCTTGAGTGTCTTCTGACAAAAGAGGGTTAGATACTTTGGAAACTCCGTTAGAAAGAGCCGCGGCTATGGTCATTCTCTGAGTATAAGATTTTGATGGAGGAGCACAAAACTCGCCGCTCAGCCGTTCACTTTTCTTAATGATTACGTTTGTCATTGGTTAGATCACCTTAGCTTTCTCCCGACTTAAACGAGTCTGCAACACTTCGCCGCCGTATTTTTGCAATGCTGCTTTGACTGAATCGAGTCTATCCTTGGGAGTCACAGCTGTTACTGCTGGTCCTTTGCCGCATAGTCCGGCTGCTACTGCTCCAGCAGCCAGTGCGTCAATCGCTATTGAAGGGTTGTATCCCGAGGCTGATGAATAAATCAAGCCATTAAGTGTCAATGCTTCCCAAATTTTGCCCTCCAATGCTTCCTTGTAAGCGATTTCAACGAGCGGTTTTATTGTTTGAAGCCTGCCCACGTTACAATTTGCTGTGTAAGCTTTTTCACGCGATACATGGAACAACACACTTAAGTCTTCAGTCAACGGCAACTGTTTAATTATTTCTCGGTTCAAATTGTCAGTAATTACTACGCCGCCGAAATATGAAGCACAAGCATCATCAAAAGCGCCTGTTACAGTTACTTTTGCATCGAAAGCAGCATCTACCCCCAAATTTACGAGTTCCAAATCGCAAAGCGTTTTGCCTAACGCTGCTGTGGTTGCTAGAGCTACCGCGTTTGCGGCTGCACTGCTGCTTTTAAGTCCTTTGGCTATTGGAATGTTGGAGCAAGTTTTTACTTCGACTCCAAAACTGTTATCTAAACTGAACCGTTGTAAAATCCGAATTGCGGTTTTTTCTATTAGGGTGGTATTTTCTTTGGGATCAGAGGTGATTTCTGCTTTGATGATATGAGGTTCATTTGTTAATTTCACTTCGGCTTTGGTCCATAAGTCAACTCCAAAAGCCGCACCTTTGCCCAACGCCATTGCGTTAACGATTGTTGCTGCGCCATTAGCTATAGCTCTAGCTTTTCCAGTCACTTCTATGCCATCCGCAAGTGGTTAAGCGCTGCCTTTCTCATAACTTCAACTGGTGCCTCGCAGGCGGTCCAGATTTCAAACGATACCGCACCTTGATAAATTAACATTTCAACCCCGCTTACTACTTTTGCTCCTGCAGTTTTGGCGTCCTTCGCAAGCTTTGTTTCAATCGGATTGTAAACTATGTCCATTACTGCCAAGTCAGACTTGAGCCACTCGGGTGCAACAGGGGTTTGGTTGGCGTTTGGTGTCATTCCGAGTGACGTGGCGTTTATGAGCACATCTGAGTCAGCTAGGTTACCTTTGACTGTGCTTGGCGATAGCTCGCCTGCGTTGATTTCTTTCTTGAACTTTTGTTTCAAGAGGCTCGCTAACTCGCTGGCTGGTTTAAGTGAACGATTTAGAATTACCAGTTCATCGACCTCTTGCGAGAGAGTGTATGCAATGGCTTTTGCCGCGCCGCCTGCTCCAAGCAACAAAACCTTCTTGCCTCTCGGTTCCACGCCGTTATTTTCGAGCGCGTTTAATGCACCGATACCGTCAGTGTTAAAGCCAAGCAGTCTTCCATCCTTGTTTAGGATAGTATTGACAGAAGCTATGGCTTTGCCAGCAGGATCCACTTCATCCAAGTATTTGACGACGGCATTTTTGTGTGGCATAGTCACATTTAACCCATGAATGGTCAAGGCTCGCATGCCGCTTACGGCGTTTCCAACTTCAGATGATTTTACTTTGAACGCTAAAAACACGTAATCGATTTTCAATGCTTCAAACGCTGCATTGTGCATAATTGGGCTTAGCGTGTGCTCTATTGGATCACCGATTACCCCGCAAACTCGTGTTTTCCCTGAAAGAACCATCTTCTTTATCCCCCTAAGAGCTCTAAAGCAGCTCTCATTTTTGGAATAGTCATTTGTCCTGACGCAGTTTCTTTACCTTGCTCGAGCGATGCAATTGTGAAGAAGGCACCAAAAAGTGGTGAGAGAAGCCTGGATACCTTGCCTGGTTCGCCCATGCAGAAACAGACAAGTTTAGCCTTGCTTGACATTGTAGAGACAAAATTCAGCACTGCGAGGTTATCTTCGATTTTCTTTGCTGTTGTTACGATTTTGCAGACGATGGCTCCGGTAGCAATTTCTTGTTCCAGAACCTTTTCCATTTCATGTGCACTTAGTGCTCCGTCGAATTTGTGGTAGGAAACGATTGGTTTAGCGCCTAATGGTTCGAGTTTTTTGATTGTTTCTTTATGTTTTGGGCTTGATAGGTCGATGTCAACATATTCGAAGCCGTTCTTGGCAGCGTTTAGTAATGTTTTCTGCCGCTCGGTTTCTGTTCCAGCAAAAAAGCCTTTTTCAATCAAGAGCTTGTTCGTTGCAATTAGGGGGATTTTTGCGCTTTCAACAAGTTCTGATAAGTTTGTGGGTGCTTCAAAGCAATCTAGTCTAACTTCGATGAGGTTTGCTTGGGCTTTTTCTGCCTTTTTGATGAGACTTAACGCTTCATGGTTATTTTTTGGGAGAATCGAAACGCAGATTCTCGCTGTCACTTTTCTATCACCGTTTCTTCAGGCACTGATACGCCGAAGTGTCGGCCTCCTTTCGCGGCAATGTGCACTAGGACTTCATCGTTTGGTTTTAATTCTGTGACTGATTTTGAAGCTTTCGGTGTTACAACTCGTATAGTTTCGGCATTTTGCAGGATAGTCTTGATTTTTGTGTCGTCCACTTGGGCTTCGATTAGGATTAGGGGTCGAAACTCGATTTTCGATCTTCCCACGTTTGTTTTTCGCGCTTTTCCTTCCCTGTTTATGATTAAAACTTCGTCACCCGCTTTCAACTCGGAGAGGTACCGAGTGTTTTGTAGCGAAGTTAACGTATAATGAGATGCTGGTCCAGCGTTAACTCGGAATGGCCTGGACTGCACATACGGGTTCTCGTTTACTTCCCCTTCAACGAGGAAAAAACCTGCGGATTGGCATCCGACCAGCATTCCTTCGCCAGGAACCATTAAGTCAACGGTGTCGACGCAGACTCTGGCTCCGGTGCCAATCGGTTTGATGGCTAAAACTTTAGCTGTGGTTAAAGCGATTTTTGGCATCTGCTCTTTAACCAATTTGACAGCTTTTGCAAGCTCATTCGGATTTGCGGTTTTCAGTAGGACGCCGTCTGTTCCTAGTTCTAAGGCTTCAAGAACCAGTTTTGCGTCGTCTGCCGTAGTAACTTCGGCGACTAGTTTGCTTTTGCTTCCCTGAGCCTTTGCAATCAGGTTCTCGAGAGGAATTACTCGCCAGTCAAGGCAGTTAATTATTATGTAATCAACTCCGAGTTCAGCCGCTTTTGCGGCTTTATTTTCGTCTTCTTTGCCTTTTATGTTAATTTTGATGGCTATTTTTTTGCTCTCATTTTTCAATTGGGCAATTTTTTTCTCATTTAATTCGGTGAGGAATGTTAAGTTTAATTTGCCAGAGCGGTTACTCGCTTGTGAATCTTGGATTATTACGTCTGCGTTTTCTTGCGCAAGGCTGATTAAAGTTTCTTTTTCTTGCGGTGAAGCAGCTTTATCTATTTCTACCCATAGTTCCTTCAATGGTGTTCACCGAGAATTTTAAGCGCTTGCTCTACGCTAACCCCGTTGTGGACGATTGCTGAGAGTGCTTTAACTATTAGTGTTGGGTTCTCGTGTTGGAACACGTTTCGTCCAATAGAGAGTCCGGCAGCTCCGGCTTTTATTGCGTCGTGTGTGGTTTGGAGGATTTCTTGGGATGTTTTGCATTTTGGTCCTCCGGCAATTACAACTGGAACGGGACAGCTTTCGACAACTGTTTTGAAGGTGTCTATGTTTCCTGTGAAGTTTGCCTTAATCATGTCTGCGCCTAGTTCAGCGCCAATTCTTGCAGCGTGAGCTACGACATCTGGCGCATGTTCATTTTGTATTTTTGGTCCACGAGCGTACATCATAGCAAGGAGCGGCATGCCGTTTATGTCACATTCGTCGGCTACTTTGCCCAAGTTACTTAGCATTTTGTCTTCGTCTTGTGCACCAACATTCACATGCACGGAAACTGCATCTGCGCCTAGGCGTATGGCTTCTTGAACAGTGCACACTTGGACTTTACCGTTTATGTTCGGGCTAAGGTTTGACATGCCTGATAACTGCACTATTAAACCTGCGTTTCCAGCATCAACGCGTTTGGCTATGCCTTTGTGGATTAGTACGGCGTCGACTCCGCCTCTGAGCAGTTGGTTGACTATTTGTTGCATGTCGACTATTCCCTGGATTGGACCAATTGTTACACCGTGGTCCATAGGTACAATTACTGTGCGGTTGTCTTGTCGCATTATTCTTTTTAATCGTCGTGTTTTTCCTTGATTCATATTAGTCACCTTTTTCTTATTTGGAAGTCCTTAATGAGTTTTTAATTAGCTTCAGAGCTCTTTCACGTTCATTCCAATCAACAAAAAGCAGAATGCTAGATGTTATCGTTAGAATGCCTGAAATATTTATCCCGTTTAATCTGAGGTCTTCACTGATTTTTCCTATTATGCCGTGAGTTTCTTCTAAACCGACACCGCTTGTTTTTATGAAGACTAGGTCTTTTTTGACCGCCATCGCTATGGTTTCTTTATTTCTTTTTGTTATGTCGTGGATGTCATTGAAAAGCGCATCTAAGTTTCTTTCTTGAGAAGCATAAAGTATGATTGAGTTTGTGTTCATTGACATTCCCAGAAGTAGGGCGTGCTGTTTTGTCTTTTCCACCATTTCTTGGATGATTTGAGGGTTTGCGGAGATACCGTTTCCGACTACTGTTATTTCAGCGACTGGAAATGGATGTGCTATTTCAGCATTCAATTCACTTGCCAGTGCTCCTGTTATTACTGTGCCTTCTTTACTTAAGTTACCGTGTGCGTGGTTGATTACTCGGACGTTAATGTTTTTTGGTTTATATTTCAAGGCTTTACAGTGAATAAATTTGGCTCCCGAATCAGCTAAGCCCACTATAGTGTTAACGTCGATTTCCCTTAGGAGTTCTGGGTTTGCGATGATTTTTGGATCTGCCGACATTATGCCGTCAGCATCGGTTACTAAGACTATTTCGTCAGCGCATAATGCCTCGGCTAAGATAAATGCGGTTGTGTCGCTTCCACCTCTTCCAAGCGTCGTGATTTTTCCGTCTTTAGTTTTGCCGAGGAACCCTGCGACTACTGGTATTGTGCCTTTTTCTATTACAGGCAGGATGCATTCGCGGATGTTTTTTTCGCAGTCTGTCAGGATTGGATTAGCATTTTGAAAATCTGAATCAGTAATTATTGGCCAGTTATTGTCTATCGGGTCAAAGTAGCAGGATTCTGCACCACTGGTCTTTAACGCAGCAGCGAATATCCTTATGCTAGTTCGCTCACCCATCGAGAGGATGTCATCTAAGTCTTTCTTCTCCAGTTTCCCGTTAGAAGCATTTTTCGCTGTAGCCATAAGGACATCGGTTGTTTTACCCATGGCTGAAACTACAACGGCGACCTGCGTGCCTGTCTTGACTTCGTTTACAACAGCAACAACTGCCTTTAAGAGCCTCTCGTGATCCGCTAGACTAGAACCACCGAATTTAACAACAATTCTTTTGCTAGAACTATTTTTTGCCATCTCTTACACCCATGCCTTGCCCAGAACTTTTCTCAAAAAATTTATTAGTTCTGGGCTTAAGGAAAATAATGATAAAAGTTGTAGTCGAAGCTAAGGAGTTGCGATGCGCTTGATTCTATCTTGCATATGCAATTGCACATTGGAGCTTCGAACCTTTGCTCAATGAGACAATACACAGAAAATATAAGCGTTTCGGAAATAGGCTGACAGTTCAACGATAAGTGCCTGACTATCACATGCCAATTTCTCATTAAATAGATGCGAGCATGAGCAGTCTATTTTTAGCTCAGGTATTTTGAGCAGAAAAATGACTTCCTTTTAAGTTATCGACTTGTAAAACAAGGCTTTGTCTGCTGTTAGGATTTCTTTTTCTTGCTTTTCTTCAATAAAGCTTCCAATAGAGATGCAGTATAAAAAAAATAATAAGATTGGGTTCGCAAAGAGCAAATTGTGAGCATGTAGTTCACTATAGTCTTTATCAATTCGACCGTGCTTAAGGGTTCTGAAGAAGGTATTCTATTGAAAGTGCAAAAGCAAAGTGATTGGCAGGAAATTCTCATCGAATGCAAAAAAAACGTGCAAACCAGCATTAAACCCTGCTTATCAACCGTCAGGGCACCTCAACCTAACTTAGGAATTGGTGCCGGCGGGGACGCTAAGAAGCCCGTAGATTTAGCTGCTGAAAAAGCAATAGTTGAAACTTTGAAGCAATATGGCGTTTCATTTACTTTGGTTAGTGAGGAGTCAGGGGTAGAAAAATTCGGAGCCGCAGCTGAAGAATGCTTTATCACAGTTGATCCTATAGATGGAACCACGAATTTGATGCATGGTTTGCCCTTCTATGCTTGTTCAATTGCAGTTTCTAGAGAAGCCAAGCTTGCCGATGTTTACGCGGGTATGGTCGTTGACCTTTTTCATGATGTTACTTACCTTGCGCTTGAAGGGAGGGGGGCTTATAGAGATGGCGAAAAAATACATTCGTCAAATACTTCTTCTTTAGATGATGCAGTTGTGGGCGTAGACTTGAACACCTACAAAGTTAAAGAAGTCGCGCCCAAATTAACCGCTCTAATTGAGAAAACAAAGCATATACGGCACTTTGGCGCTAACGCGCTTGAACTCTGCTATGTAGCGAATGGTTTGACAGACGCTTTTGTTGATGTTCGAGGGAAACTCCGCACGACAGATGTGGCAGCTGGCTTTCTTATTGTTAAAGAAGCTGGCGGAACAGTGACTTCGCCAGATAATCAAGAATTAAGCGTTGGATTAAACCCCAAGCAAACCTTGAGCTTTATAGCTTCGGGTAACGTGCAAATTCACAAAAAAATAGTGAGCTTGGTTAAATCTGCATGTTAAATTTGCTTTGGCCTTACCCTGCAGCTCTTATAAAGAACAGAAAAACTAAAACTCTCCTTATCGTTGACCCGCATCTCGGCTGGGAAATTTCACTTCAAGAAAAAGGTATCCACATTCCAAGCCAGACACCGAAG
>JBEKPG010000061.1:0-13903 GCA_049520955.1 Bathyarchaeia archaeon
GATCACAAGAACGTTAGGCACTGACACGTTTTCACAACGATAAAACTCATCAAAGTCTTGTACTCTTTTGTGACCGCTCTTCGTCCCGCAAAAAGTTTATCCAATAGCGTGAGTTATCTTACAGTGGAATTCTAAGTAAAATTTTGAACGAAGCTAAACAATTTGAAAATAGGTGTCTTATTTGAAAAAAACCTTTAATATAACAAGTTCTGATGCCCTTTTGATAAGCGATATCCAAAAAGATTTTCTGCCAGGCGGTGCCCTGCCTATTTCTGGCGGAGACGAAATAATTCCTGTCCTTAACGCATATGTCAAGAGGTTTGAGAATGCTAAAGCACACGTCTTTGCTTCAAGAGATTGGCATCCACCGAATCATATTTCCTTTAAATTGCAAGGTGGCCCTTGGCCGCCTCACTGCGTTCAGGGTACAGATGGAGCAAAGTTTAGTCCGGACCTTAAACTGCCCGCTGGCATAGTAATTATTTCTAAAGCTACCAATCCTGAACACGAAAGCTACTCAGTTTTTGATGGAACAAGCTTCGCTCGTGACCTGCGAATGTGTGATGTTAAACGCCTTTTTGTTAGCGGTTTAGCAACGGATTACTGTATTGTAAACACGGTTTTTGATGCACGTAAACTTGGCTACGAAACAGTGGTGCTTATGGATGCAACGCTAGGCATTAACGTAGAACCCGGCGATGTGGACAGGGCGATTGATGCAATGCTTAAGGCTGGGGCTGAGCAGGCAACAAACGATGATTTTCCAGATGCAGTTGACACCTTGCCCTTAGAGGAAGCTGAAGCTGACTCAATGCAGGATAAGCCTTCAGAGAGAGCTGCTGTAAAGAAAAAAGCTCGAATGCGCTCTAAAGGATCTGCCAAGAGAATTCGTACGGAGAACAAAAGCTGATTTTCTCGAAGTTTCACGAAGCTTATATAATCATGCTTTCTTTTTGCTCAAGACGCCGATTTATGCTGTTTCAAACTGCTTTAACGGCGAAAGTTGGTGACAACTCAGTATTTCATCATAGCGAAACCTAAAAATAGGGTTAATTAAGCTTAACCATGCGTTTCTATTCTTATATTTAGTATTCAAAAGCTCTCTTAATTGCACTTGTCAGTCATTTTTATGCTACTAAGTGCTTTTGCTTAGGGTTACGCCGCACAGCCATATTTTTGTGGTTAACGAAATCTTGCAGAATGGTAAATTTTTACAATAAATAGTTAAAAAATCACATTCTTGCAAATGTAATTACCACTAAATCGTTAAAAAACCTCGGTACTGGTAACCTTTCTAAGGGTTGATAAACGAAAAGCAGAAATCTTCGGCTTTTTTATTGCTCGCCCATGACTTGGATTATTATGGTTCTTTTTCTCGGGTACACATCTGTTTCTACAAAAAGCAGCGATTGCCAAGTCCCGAACGTGACCTGCCCATCGACAATCGGCAATGTTTTATCTGGCGGAAGAATCATTGAACGCAAATGTGAGTAAGCATTGGATGGATGCTGATAGGCTTTGTTTTTTGGGGCAAGTTTCTCAAGCAGCTCTTTGATGTCAGTTAGTAATGCGTAATCGTTTTCTGTTAAGATCAGTACGCCTGTTGCGTGAGGTGCAAAGACGTGGGCTATACCGTTTTTAACGCCTGAGAGCGAAACCAATTCCTGCACTTTATCAGATAAATCAATGAAATCTATTTCACCCTTCGTAGCGAAACTATAACTTTTGTTTACAACTTTAAAGCCTGACATTGTAAATCTTCCTATTGTTTATTATTTGAAGCGCTGAAAAACCTTTCTAAGACAAGAATTCTTTGAACTCAGCCTTTTGGCCAAAGCAAAAACAATGTCTTCGCCATCCGAAGCCCCTCAAAAACAAAAAACCATTTGACAAATCGCTAGTAATATTTAATTTTCTACACAAAACTTAATAATTTTTTAACATTAATATGTTTAAATATACCATTCCTAACATCTTTCGTTCAATAAAAAAGTTACTTAGCGGGCATTTTGTTCAAAATATTTTCGCAAAACGACGATTGGTCACCGTTGCAGACTCAAAACCGATTAGTTTAGCTCTAAGAAAGTAATTTTTGAGCGATATCAAGCTTTTCTAATGATTATAACATGTCTATTTTTAAAGTTAAAGAGCCTTTGGCACCCTTGTTTGCTATTTTTAACCTACTCTGGTTTTGCATGTGTAATGTTTATTTAAGGTTCGTTCGGTTTCGAAATTTCGGAGTGCTTATATTGACGCAAATGGGTAGTGAAGATTTTTAAAGTGTGTTTGGTTGATGCTTTTGTATACAAAAGCAATGAACTGCATTTTGAAACGTTAGATCATGATAAGTATGATTGCTAAATAACGGAAAATTGCAAGCTTACCTGCTAAGATCAATAATAAAAGTTCGCGTTTTTTAGGTCTTGCTTTTTTTGAGAGCCACATAAAAGGCGCATAGGCAACTCTTCAGCAAAATATTTCAAGCTTATTTTTTAGAATTAAAACTATTCAAGTTTTGGAAGCTGAAATCTTACTGAGCGATCAATCGCATAAATGATCAAATTAAAAAAATTAAGGACATGGAAGAGAAACTAAGAAAGCATTTTAGATTGCTATCGTTAAATGAGCTAAAGCGATTAATTTTTTTCGATTCAAAATTCTCAATTGGGTAGGTACCTTCAATATCTGCTTAATTTTATTTAATGATTAAGGTCTTTTTTTAATAAACTATTGAACATTTAATGGGGCTTGAAGCGTAGTGTTGTTACTTTGACTAAGTGCGTAATGGTTATTAAAATGGGAACGCTTTCGTGTGAGTTAACGTTTGATGACGGAAGTCACTTGAAACGATATTTAGCGTACTATTAACATTATTCCCTGATTGTGGAACTGTGTCGTTTGAATATTGCACTTTGCTACAGAAGTTATGGGTATGGTATTATCGGGTATGGTATTATCTTTTGCGGTTTCATCTAAATCGTTGACGAATTCAATTGACGAATTCAATTGACGAATAAAAAAACGTAAACCTAAAATAAATAATGAACTAGAAAAATCAGAAAAATGATTTTACTCTTTATGCTCTCACGAAGCATACTCATTTTGCATTTTAAATTGACTGAAATCAAACTGCATACCATTTTAGTTTTTTTGCCAATATTCTGCCTTCTGGAAGTTTTAGAAAAGCAGCTGTTTAGAAAGCCCCGAGTTAGTCTGAGCACATCACCAAGAAAATTTTTAGTTGGGCTTTGACATCAACTAAACCAGTTAGGGCTTTTCTACTTCTTTGTTACCGGTTGCCCAACAATGCCTTGCTATTCTATGCCAATCAAGTTAATATGCGATTTAGATTTGCAATAAAATTTAGCGCATCTATTGCAGCTATCGAGACTATCTGTAGTTGACCGAGGAAGTTTATGCATTTGTAGTTACTTGTAAATTATTTGTTGAGAACTTACTTGTGTACACTACTTTTTGAGAAAAATTTGTAAATTCAAGATTTTTTTTACACATTTTATAGTCTCAAGAAAACGGTTCACCGTTTGCCTCATTTTGGTAAAATAAACAATTTTAAAGGCTATTTTGCGATAAATTAAATAAGTTATGCGTGTATTTGTCCGAAATTACAAAGATGGAAAATAAGTTGATTTTTTTCTTTGGATGCGATAATTTAAAAGGCTGATTCAGAGCTAAAATGGCAAAGAAGCCCTAATTCAGCCTTTTATGTACTTGCCCTGAGGGTCTGGCATGGACAATATCGTGGCCTCATATAAGTACCCTCGAAAATCTCCATACGAAGCTAACGCCAGTTTTTTCGGGTTAACTTCGAGGATTTTGCAGGCTTTTCCAAGACCTGTGAAAACTTTGTTGATTTTAGCACAAAAATTTAGAAACTAAAGTATTTGCACGGCTGCTCCCGATTAAGCAATTTGCAACCATTTGACTGAAATATTTGAGTAATTGACCTTCTCCTGCATGAGTTATTACTGGCAAGATAGGTATCTTTTTGATGTCAAAATCAGACGACAAAAAAGGTCCTGCCCCCATCGACAGTTTGCCTCTGGAGTCATACGTTGGGGCTGCTCCAGGCTAGAGGTAGTTTCCTCCGCGTGTACTTAAAAAAATAGTTTAGTGTATGCTTTCGTATGCAGACGGCAAGTCTTGAGTTGCTTTTGTGGTCTTACCGAATTTGAAACTTGCAAAGTTGTGTCTCTAAGAGGCTTTGTTTTGGGATTTTTCAGGTTCAGCGCTTGCTTTTGGAGCGGTTAGTGTAGTCTAATCAGGCAAGATTTTGTGCGTGTGAATGGAGACTTCTGCGCTATCAGTAACTTTGGTGGCGTTGGTATTACATCGAATTTTCAACGTCACTAGCATTCCCCAGAAGCACCAGCCCTTTGCAGCGGTATACAAAAGCATCAACACCACACTGTTTCCGGTGTTTCTGGGCAACAATTTTTATCTTCAAAGCCTGATTAATTTGCAAATATTAAGGGGTAGAAAAACCGTTGAGCACAGAGTTAGATAGAGTAAGGCTTCGCCGTTGGCGCAAGAGAGGCTTCTATAGCGAAACTGTCTTGGTTAAGCTCCTGCAGAAGAAAGGCTATAACGCCGTAAGAGTTCCAGTAAGCAACCCAAGCCTTAACCCCTTGCCAGACATTATGGCAAGAAAAGGCATGCACAGTTACGCTTTTGAAGTAAAAAACGCCACCTACTACGCCTACTTTCCCAAACAGCAAATCGATAAACTCTTCAGGTTTCTCGACTTCTTTATCCCCTCTGATAATGGGCATAAGCACGCAGTCGTTGCAGCGCACTTGGGCAAACGGTGGCTATTCAAAGAAGTCAGCTGGACCGATTGGGAAAAAAACAAGCTTCCAGAAAAAGTCAGAATTCTCAAACGCGACAGAGGAAATCTTAACTTGGATACAACTTATTCTTAAAAAGGGAGACATTTACCCCAACATATATTATCTATAATAGTCACCATCTTTTTTCACAGTAAGGATAGAGAGACTGTGCCGGAAAAAGAAGGCGCCATGGTCTATGCGGAAGCCTTAGGAAAAACTTACCAAATAGGCAAAACTAAAATTGAAGTGTTAAAGGACATAACTTTTTCAATTCCTAAAGCAAAATTTATTGTAGTAACTGGTCCTTCAGGCTCAGGCAAAACAACACTGTTGAACATAATTGCCGGAATCGATAGGCCAACAAGCGGGAAAATTATTGTTGAAGGAGAAGATTTGAACGCGAAAAACGAAGATTTCCTGTCAGATTTTCGATGCAACAACGTGGGTTTTGTTTTCCAAGCGTATAATTTAGTTTCAACTTTAACGGTGGCTGAGAATGTTGCTTTTCCGATGGAATGGAGTGGAAAGCCTGATGAGGAGATAGAAAAACGAATAACTGAATTGTTGGAAACTGTGGGGCTGCAGGATAGGGCGAATCATTTCCCATCTCAACTCAGCGGTGGTGAGCAGCAACGTGTAGCTTTTGCCAGGGCATTAGCGAATGACCCGCAGCTTTTCCTTGCGGATGAGCCAACAGGCAATTTAGATGAAAAAAACTCTCAGAAAATCGTTCAAGTGCTTCAGCTTTTGAAGGAGGTAGGAAAAACGGTTATTGTTTCAACTCATGACCTCCAAATAAGGCAGTTAGCGGATCAAGTTTTAAGCCTTGAAGCTGGCAAATTGGCGAACGAAAATGAGTAAAGCGGCTTTTCCAGTTAATGATTTGCTCAGACGAAAGCTTCAGACAAGCTTAACCATCTCGACTTTAACGTTAAGCGTTGCCTCTACACTGTTCCTTTTACTGTATGGTAGTCGTTTAGGCTTTAACTTGTCCTCAGCCACTGGCACGTTAACGGCTGGCTTAACCAACACTCTTACTCAGTTCTTAATTTTCATCGGAATATTGATTTTTGCAGTAGGAGCAGTGTTAACGTCCTTCATCGCTTTCTTAATGATGGCTCAACGAACACGCGATTTCGGCTTGATAAAGGCAGCTGGATGCCCAAATAGCCTTGTTGCGGGTTACTTCATGACGGAACTCTTGACAACGACCTTGGCTGGATGCATTTTTGGGATAATTCTTGGCTTTTTATTGGATTACGTTGCCGCAGACATCGTTTTTTCTACTTATCATATGCCCAATTTATGGTTTGCACCCTTGGTTTTTGTTGTATTTTTTGTGCTTTCACTAATTTTCGGTGCTCTACCTCTTCTTAAAGCCTCCAGAATGTCACCAGCAAAGGCGCTCTCACCCGTAGACTATTACAGTTTAACTGCAGAAAACAAGTATAAACCACTATCACGGCATGGTTTAACCTGGAGAATCTCTACTAGAAGTTTGATTCGTCGGCAATCAGCCAGTCTCAGAATCATTATTTTGCTTTCAATAGTTTTCATTCTTCTAACGGTTTCTGTAGCGGGAGGAATTATTGCCAGCGGCACCACTACATCATGGATTCAAGAGACTACTGATAAAAACACGATTGCAATCGCAACTAACAGCATGGGTAACCAGTATGAACTGCTTTTATCAAAGTTTTCTGGGGCCTCAGAAACAGGCGTTTTTAACTATTCGGACCCAAAACTGGAGATTCCAGACTCAATCGTTACTCAATTGAGTGCTTTGTCAAGTGTGAGTTTGGTTGACACGCGTTTGGTATTAAAAGAACATGTTCAAGAGGTTGACAATTTCACTTTTGACGGTTCGACTGGCCAAACGTTCTATGTTGGCGATAGTAGACAGGAAGATGCAATAGTTATCGGTGTTAACCCGGAAAACCTTAGCGGCACATGGAGCGTTGAAGGCCGTTTTTTGAATGCAAATGACGATTTTGCGGCTGTTATTGGAGATTCAGTTGCTCAATCGATGTATATGCCTGAACCTAACAAGAATATAAATCAGTCAAATCCTCTTGTCGAAGGCATAACTTTTCAAAATAACACCTTCAACATAGTTGGAGTTTGCGTAGATCCGATAAATAATGGTTTAGTAACCTACGAACCTATTGCGAATCTGGAAAATATTACTGGCGTCTTTAACCCTAACCTGCTATTAGTTACATTAAACAGCTCAACGGACCAGTCTGCAGCTATTCTGCAAATCAAAACATTAATTCAATCGATAGATCCAAACTTGAATGTTTTCCCGTTAAATAGCGTTGTTGAAAAGAACACGAGTTTTTTGAGATCAACTTGGCAAACGATCATGCTTCTGCCTCTTTTTATTTTAGCCTCCGCTGCGCTTTGTTTAGTAGGTTACATGATGCTTGCTGTGGATGAGCAACACCAAGAATTCGCTGTTTTAAGGGCTATTGGCGCTAAACCAAAATTTGTTGTCTTTGTTTTAGCAATTCAAAGTTTAATTGTGCTGATTTCAAGCTTTGGGGTCGGAATATCACTTGGTACTATTATCACTCTGTTTATTTTGCTTCCCCAACCATTAATTACAAGCATTACGATCTTGGAGATAACGGGCTGGCTTCTAGCAGCTTTAGCTGGAATGTTCCTTCTTAGTCTTTACCCAGCCTTCAGGCTAGCTAGAGCTTCAATTCTAAAAATTATGACTTAACGAATTGAAAGTTTTAGGAAAAAACTTGATTGATTCGATGTAGGCTGGCAATTGATTTAAGAAATCTTGCAGTTGAAGTATGGGTACGATTGGAACCTCATAACAGAACTTAAATGAGCTGGGAATAAGTGACAATATGGCTGGAATAAACTTTGCCTCACTCCACTTTGTGCACTCGAGTTTCAGCGCAATATTTGGCAACGAATCCGCGAATGCTTTTGTACGTTCCACTTGTGAATTAACTATTCTCTTCAAGGCTGAAGGTGAAATTGCATGTTGCCAATGCTTGCAATCTACACAGAGCACTAAGGGTTTCTTGCAGCCGACTACATCTATTTCCCATTTACGAACTGCATTCTTAAACCGAACATTTTTTGACCCTACATATCCGTTGTTTTTCAATGCAAAAGCGGTGATTTCTTCAAACTCTTGCCAGCAAAGCAAGTTGCTGATGTGTTCTACGTCTGCCCCTAAGGATACTGCTTTAACTGCTAGTTTAAACCTGGAGTTGTTGTCTACGTCAATGCTGTTCTGTTGCAAATAAATCAACCCTTCGTTTTGCAGTTTTTCTAGCAGTTTTATCAACGTTGATGATGGTATTCTGGCATCTCTATTAACACTTTCAGTTAAAACAGAGCCTTTTTTCGTCAATTTTAGAAGCGAAATTACCAGATTACATTCAACAGTCATAACTAACCCTTAAGCATTTGACATAAAAAAAGCAATAAATGGATAGTTGATTGAAAACTATGAAAAATTCTCCGTTTATGGCGTAAGTGGTATATTGAAGTATCAACCAAACGCATTTCTAAAGTCCTCTCAGATAATTTAGTTTCATCCAAGACAATTCAGCGGTCCTTCATACCTACGTTTCCCAATATACATTTCTGAAAAGTTATTCACCCTTATTGAAATACCCTTCCTTCTTTACGCAAAAACCAAAACCGACATTAATTCGGAACCCGAAGTACTCAAAACAGGAATGGCAACGGAAAATTAATCTCCTTTACATATATTTGAGACGTGCTCAGATGATTTTTTTAGCTTTTTTGTGTAACAAATTGTCATTCGGTCAGTTTTCGCTTATGAATTAGGACCTTAACAACTACAACTTTGCGTAAATGGATTGATTATGAACTCAAAAGTGATTACCTGGCAACAAATTAGATTAAATTAATCTCTTACAAGAGAGGAATTTTGGGCGGTATCTCCATTATTCCTAGCTTTACATATCTCCTGTAGTTTTTTATGCGCAAATCGGACTCGCCAGTTGACTTTTTGGTCAAGCTAGTTTTGAATCTATTATGTATATTTAAGGTTCGTTAATTTTCGAGAAAACTTGAGCGTTTAAGGAGTTAAGTACATGACAAGAGGTGATTGAAAGAGGTTTTGTTGATGCTTCCGTATACAAAACATGAATATAAAAGTCATAACTGGCAGTTTAGCAGCCTAGTGATGCGGCTAAAAATAGAAAGGAACAGTTGAGAAAAATATTTTTATTTCTCTTTCTCTTGGATTTCGCATTGAAGCTTTTTTATGATTTCGTCTGCTCTTAGAGGCTCGATTTTGAGTGTGTAAAGTTGCCTAGTTGTGCGAAGTTTAAGCTTAACGGTGTCTTTGAGCCTTTGTACTGAGCAGTACTTTGCTTTGGCGCTCATAGCTACAAACTTATCTACATCGGTAATCTCAGACGGCATACGATCTTTTCCTCTCACTAGTAGCTTTCATGGATGCAAGTCGAGTTTTTATTTGTTTTGGTGAAAATAGGCTGTCAAGCGAAGAAAAATAAACTATTCTATTCAGATTATGATATTGTATTTAAAAAGTTTAGCATTTTAAGAAAAGGGGTTTGCAGTTTACTGCGAAATGAAAGAATTCTATTTTAAGCTTTCTTTGAACGTATTCCAAGCTTAAGGTTAACTTCAACAATGTATTCCTTGTCAGCTTTCCCGACTGCAAAGTTCCAATCCTTGACTTCTACTTCCATATCCTTGAATTGATTAACAATCACATCTTTATACTCTTGAGCAGTTTGACCGATTTTCTGTAATCTATCTGTTATGTTCATGGATGTTTCAGGCACAAATCGCACCTCCTAAAATAGTGATAACTATTGCAAAAGCCATTGACAGCTAAGTGCTTTTAAAAATTTGTGATTGTGTATGTACAACAGCAAAATCATTTTTACCCATCAAAAAGTTGCAACCCGCTAAAAGTGGACAATTTAGTCGTAGCGAAGGCTGAACACTCGAACGCATATGGCTAACAGTTTATATAACAAGCTTCGACAAGGCGCCATAATAAGAATCTAAATTATCGAGCCTATTGTTCCGCTTTTTTTTGTGGTTTAAAATTGGTTTGCAGGTTAAATGTAAATGCCCTTTTGGTTTTAATGCTCGGGGTGCGTATGGTTAATGCCGTAAAATATAGTAACAACAAACAATACTATGAAGATAACTTCAATTATTGCTGCAATGATGATCGACGTATTGTAGTTTGACCGTTCTTGTGGAGTAATTGTAATCGAAATATTGTTTGATCCCTGCACGGGATTAGTGCCTGGAATTATGTACTTGTATATGGTATTATTAGTCTGAAGGATAACGATAACTGGAGGAACAACTAAAGCTACCACCAGAAACACAGCCGCTAGTATAAAAACGCTTTTTCTATGCATAAAATACCCCATTAAACAATATTATTTTCCTTAGTAATAAACGTTAAATTTCCGTTGGTATTTGCGTGAAAGCTTAAGCGTTTGTTAGTGGGCCGTACCGGATTTGAACCGGTGATCTTCGCCGCGTGAGGGCGACGTCCTAGCCAGCTAGACTAACGGCCCGCTTGGTGTTGTGGATTGAAACTACGTATTTTCCCTTCATAAAACCTTTCCCTTCACAAAACAAATGGCGTAGTGGTGCAAGAAATGGGGTTAAGAAAAAAGTTGAATTTCGAATTGTCGCCTAATCAAGAAGGACTAATAATGCTGATGTGTTTCTTAGGTTGTGGCTTAATTGGTTACTTCTTAGCACACTTCATGGGTTTCCTGCCTTAAATAACTACTGAATCAGAGGGCATTCTAAAATTCAGAAAGCTTTAAAACATTTCGCTTCATTCTTGGATGTGGTCACTCCCAGAGCACGGTGCCAAGGTAGCTCAGCCCGGGAGAGCGCTCGGCTGAAGACCGAGTCGTCGCAGGTTCAAACCCTGCCCTCGGCACCACATTATTGTTTGGAAAACGTATGTTTTTGCGCTTTTTTCGCTGCTAGATGCTATGCCTGTATAATTTCAAGTATTTTTCTTTTTCAAAAGCACAAGACATCCACCAATAGTCTAGGAAACATCAGGGTCAACGCGCTTTACTGATCACAAATATTTTGTTGTGCTCTTGCTTTTTGACTTTTGCGTTCTAATTTGTTGGGGGTTTATGGGTGTATTGTGGAAAATCCTTAAGAAAGGCGACGCAAACGGCAAATGCTATGACTAGTAAATTTCATGGTACCATTAGAGTTGTTTAATAGGAGCTTGATGTAAATGCCCAAGTCGTATTTTGATTCTCTTCACCATTTCATCAAGAGGCGTTACCGATTGGTGATCATAGCGTGGGTGGTTGCGGTAATGCTTTCGCTTGTTCTTATTCCGAGTTTCTTTTCATCCGTTTCCTATAATTTGACAGGCGGGTTTGGGGGGCCTTCCAATACGATGTCAGTTAAAGCTGCCAATATAGTACAGGCTCAATTTCCAAACTCCAATAGTAGCGACGCCAGCATCCTTGTTGTCGTCCAAGGCGCTTCAGTATACTCTGACTCGTTAAAGCAAAGTGTGCTTGCACTCAACGACACTATATCCAAGGATACAGGTATTGGCAATTATACTGGAGAATCAAGCCTTTACTCGCTGGAAACTAGCATACTTAACTCGTCGGTACCTGAAATACTTAATCAGGCGGCAAGTTTACAATCCAACATAATTGCGATTAACTCCGGTCTGTATTCTTTGCAGGATAACCTTTCTGAGTCAAGCACAAACTTGTACGCTAATATGACAACCGCAGAGTCGGGTTTTTCAGTTTCTGATCTAATGGAATACTCTTATCAGCTAGGTCCGTCACCCACCGAGACTCAAACATGGGATCTAGCTTGCGCTCTTATTTCAAACGCTACACAAAACACATTTTCAGACTCGCCACTCTACACGATAGACAATGTATCTCTTACCAGTCTCCTTTCGGGGCTTTCGCCAAACGCAACAACCGACGATGTCAACTTTGCTATCAACAATCTAATAACGACTCAATCGTACGCTGATTATCCTTATGTTCCTTTAAGCGCGTTATCGGGCAATTTTGTTAATTCACAGAATAACACTATGCTGATTGTTTTAGGCTTCTCATCCAACCCAGATGCAAACACAATTGCCAATGTAGAGTCAGACGTAAAGAATTCTGGATTGCAAAATTTCGGCTCGGTTTATGTGACTGGCGGATCAGTTTTGAGTCAGGATGTAGAGAAGGCAATGGTACCTGCACTCGAAATAACTATTGGACCAGCTATAGCGATTTCACTATTAATCGTTGGACTTCTGTTTTTTGCACCTGTGGCTGCTTTAATTCCAGTGCTGCTGGGCGGCATTTCAGTTTCAGTTGCTCTTGCATCCATCTACGTTTCTGTTGTAGATATTGGTCATGGAACCTTGACCTTCCTTACCCCTACCTTAACTATACTTTTGATGCTGGGTCTAGCCGTGGACTATTCAGTGTTACAACTTAGACGCACAAGGGAAGAGCGGCAGAAAGGCAAATCAACAGAGGAAAGCGTGGGCACTTCAATTAAGTGGGCAGGACAAGCAGTCTTGACCGCGGGCATAACAGTAATTGTCGCTTACATCGTCATGGCAGTTGCAAACGTGCCTATCTTTAGTGACGTTGGAACCGCCATAGCGATAGGTGTTTCAGTTTTGCTGACTGCATCACTTACATTATTACCTGCTCTTGAGATTGCTTTAGGTGACAGAATTTTCTGGCCGGGACTGATTAAGGAAGCTAAAGCCCATTCAGATCCAAACCAGAACATTCTAAGACGTTTGGGGCATAAGACACTTAAACGTAAAATACCGATTGTAATCATCATCAGCGTAGTAGTCTTAAGTGCTTTCGTCGTCATGTATAATGCGCCAACGAGTGAGGACTTTCTTAGACTTATTCCAAACTTCCCGAGCAATCAGGGGCTCACTGTCTTAGCTGACAGTTTTGGAAGTGGAGTAACTGCGCCAACCTCCATCGTTGTGACAACTCCTACACCGATAACTTACGGAGACAACCAGTTTAACCAAACCTTGTTGGACCAGATTGAGCAAATCACAGCCGCCGCAATAAGCTCTAAGGGGGTAGCAACTGTTTCAGGGCCAACTAGACCATATGGAAACGTGTTCAACTACTCTTCCGTCGAAAACATGTCTGAACCACTATCCATGCAGTATGAGAGCCAAATGTTTTCGGCAATTGGAACAAATAATAAAACGGCAGTGATCACTGTAGGTCTTTTAGATTCGGCTCAAAGTGCAGCTGCTATTAACTATTTACGGGAGATGGAGAAGAACATCAATCAGCTACCACTTATAAATGGTGTAGCTGTTTACTTTGGAGGGGAAACGCAGTCAGCCTATGACAACCACGCATTCATGATAAGCCTGATTCCTGAGGTTGTAGTAATCCTCGCAGCAGCGGTTTATGTGATTTTGTTTTTACAGCTTCGGTCAGCCTTCACACCTCTGCGTCTAATAATTACTATACTGTGCAGTGTTGTTTTCTCCCTAGCTATCATCTCAATCACGTTCTACTTTGCCCTAAACGTGCCAATACTAGACTTTGCGCCCTTATTCGTAGTTGTTACCATGTTGGGCGTCGGAATCGACTACGACATATTCTTTTTAACGCGTATCCGTGAAGAAGTCCTCAACGGCAAAACCGACAACGAAGCAATAGTAACTGCCATCGACAAAGTCTGGGTAACCATTGTCGGCTTAGGGCTTGTGCTTGCCACAGTGTTCGCGTCACTAATTATAACTAACATTCCAATGCTTCAGGAAATCAGCCTCGCCGTCGCCTCAGCCATCCTAATAGATGTTACCGTCGTCATCCTTTTCTTCGTACCCGCATTGATGGGGTTAGCGCAAAAATTCAATTGGTGGCCTTATAAGTTATCCAAAAGTGTAAAGTCAACTTTCTAACGTTACTCTTATTTCTTTAGTGGTTGCATACTTGTTTGCCGGTGGATGGTGTGAGACTGTCTCCCGACATTAGAGGCGCCTTCAATAAGCTTGTTAAGAAGGG
>JBEKPG010000062.1:0-13481 GCA_049520955.1 Bathyarchaeia archaeon
AAACGCTAATAGAAAGCAAAAATCTCTCAGAACTCGCAACTCAACTTCGAGATACCAGTTACCAAGAGCAAATAATTAAAGTATCTTTGCCATTTACAAGCCGCAAACTTGAAAGAGCATACAATGAAAACCTCATTTCAACCTATATAAAGATAATAAAAAACTCCCCCAAAAATGCCTCAAAATATCTTAGGTTGTACCTTTTAAGGTTCGAGATAGAAAACATCAAGACGCTTATAAAAGCAACCAACGCTGAGCTGAGCCCTGACCAGAAAATAGGCAGAATCTACCTTCCCGCAGAAGATTATCTCAAAAACCGCTCATTCATAGAGGAAACTGCTAAGGCCCCAGATATCAAGCAAATTGTGAAAGCACTAAAAAAAACAGACTACACGCCAGCCCTGAACATGGGACTTCAAAGTTACGAGGAAGACGGTACAACTGCATGTCTTGACGTGCTTCTTGATAAAACTTTTTACGAAAAACTCCATGACAGCTATGAGAGTCTTCCCAAAAAAGAGAAGCCGCATGCACTTTTTTATGCAAGCACAGAAAATGATAGCTTCACATTGCTGACACTTCTGAGAGGAAAAAACCTAAACTATGATGCCAACTGGCTAAGACTTGCAGTGCCGCCTAACAATTTTTACCTTGACATGGAAACGGTTGAGGCTATGATAACGGCAACTGATTTTGAATCAGCCCTAAAAATAGCCTTCAATAGCCATTACGCTGGATTCTTTGCTAAAGCGGAAAGCCCAGCAGAAATAATTGCTAACGCTGAAAAAGCCTTCAAAAAGGCAGTTTTTCAACATGCTAAAGCAAGCATAATTTCTGAACACTTCAACATCGGTGTACCGCTTGCCTTCATGACTCAGAAAGAAGCTGAAGTGTATAATCTTACTGTATTAAGCTCATGCAAGGAAGCAGCAATCAAACCTGAGGATATGCAGCGCCAACTGTTGCTTTAAGCCTGTTTTCCTTTAAGAACAACGTCAGTATAGACAAAATTCTGCTTAAATGGTTTGAACTCTGTTCCACTGCCCAGATAGAACTTACTGAACCATTCGTAAAAGTGCAATCGTATCGTGTGAATGAAAACGATTAATCCCTCAAGCGCAATCACAAACACGTTTCCGCCGACAATGATTATGCCGCTTAGAACTAAACCTAAAAGCGAAGCTGTACCTATCAAGCCAGCGACAGTGTAGGTCACAAGGAGTAATGCCCAGTGAGCCATAAGCAAAGCGAGAATTCGCGCGTAAGACATAGTGTTGCTAAGCAAGCGGGTCACAAAGTCTCCGATTTCGAAAAGCCTCTCCCCTAACGAGTTCTGTTCATTTTGAGCTTTAACAGAACGGCTAGAGAATTTTTCCAATGTCAAAAAGGTAGGCTTTGCAAAAACCAGAATAACAAACGGTACAATTAACAGCAAAAATGGGCCGCTAAACCATGCAGCAAAATTCAGTTGATAAACCGCAATAAGATAAACTGCGCCAACATAAAACGCTATTTTAGGCACTGACGTCAGGATAGCATCAGCGATGTTTCTTTTAAGCAGGAAATTAACCATATCCAAAACTAAACCGCTCATGATTTGTATTATGCCGACAATGATGCAGAAAATAAGAAAACTTAACACGTTGTTAAACGGGCTAAACCATAGGGGAGCAAACACCTGTTTGCCGAAAAACTCGCCGTAAAGCAGGCCAGCAATGATGGCGCCGACGCCGCAGGCAGCCAAAATCCAACATATATTTTTTATAGTTTGATTTTTTTTAATCAACTTTCCAAGCGTTAACCCACCGATCAGTAAGATTAAGCCGTGCCCAACGTCGCCGAACATTAACCCGAAAATAAGTGGAAAAGTAAATGCAATCATAAACGTGGGGTCTACCTCATCGTAGTGTGGCAAACCATAAAGCTTAGTTAGCTCTTCAAAAGGCTTGACAAACCTGCTGTGGCTAATCTTTGTAGGCGGATCTTCAACCTCAGCCGCCTCGTTTTCCCCCACCAAAACTTTTTCTCCTAGCATCGCATGGACTTTTTGGGTGAGTGCATGGAACTTTTTTTTAGGCACAAATCCCTTGACAGTTGCAAGGCGTCCAGACTCAAGGATTTTTCTTTTTGCTTGCAACAGGGCAAGAATGTTTTCCGTCGTTTCATACCACGAAGTAAGCTTGTTTCTGTTTTCTTTACTTAACTTATTTAGTGAGCTTAGAACCGTTTTTTCTTTATGCGTGTTTTCTTTTATTTGATTATTAACTTCTTTAAGTGCCTTAGATGTATCGTGCGGTAAATCTTCAGGAATAGCAAAGATGCGAGCGTGATGTATCTTGATTATTCTCTCGATTTCCTCGCGGTGCTTGCTTGGCATGGCTAAACAAACAAAGTCAAAGTCCTTGGTTAAGTAGCAACGGTGCAGAATAATCGGGAAGCCAGTGAGCGCGGTTCTTAGTCCGTCGAAGTTTTTATGTGGGACGCTTGCAATGTCGATGTGAATTAATTTTAGTTCTTCGATAGCCGCAAGGTCTGCTTCCATCTTATCCATCGTCGTAAGCATGTCTTTTAAGTGGTTGAGCTGTGCGGTTTTTTCTTGCAGACTGGATAAGGAACCATGGAGGTCATCAACCTCTTTTTTCAACGTTAAGATTTCTTGGCGGGTAGATTCCAATAGGGCTTGCCAATTCTCCGCCGTGACGTGAATTTTGGTTGATTGCGAAATTCGGAAAATATCTAATAAGCCTGGTTTTTCTTCTATAAGTTGTTTAGTTAACTCGTTAACGGTTGTGAGTGAGTCCTCGACCCGTTGGATGCTTTGGTTGTACTCGGTAAGACTTGAGTTGCCTTCAGCCGCTTGTTCTATGTGGAATTCTCCGAAACTGCTTAGCGCTTCCAGTACCGATTCGACATCTTTTTTGACGCATATTATTGACGTAAAAGTCATTCGTTCTGGTCGAAGCATGTTTTCTAACAAAATGTTGATTAAGCTAAAGCATTTAAAGTTTCATTAGGAGAACATTATGCTTGGTTACGTTATCGGCGACAGCGACATGATTACTGGCTTTAGGCTTGTCGGCGTTGAAGGAGTCGAAGTAATTTCAGTTGATGAGGCATGGCAAGCCCTAAACAAAGCGCTCGCGCGCAGCGACTTGGCAATTATAATCATAAGCGAAGAATATTCCACTCAACCGCAACTGCATGAGACAATCGATAAAGTTCGCCGTGAACGCAGGAACCCCTTAATCGTGGAGGTACCAAGAAGCAGGGGAAAACCATGCGAAATCCGCATGTCTGACCTAATCACCAAAACCTTAGGCGTTAGATTATGAAGGCGAATTGAACGTGAGTATTAAATACGGTCTTTCGGCGATTACAAGCGAAGTTTTAGAGGATGTGCAAAAAGAAGCAGAAGCCATAATCTTAGCGGCTGAAAACGAAGCCAAAAAAACCTTAAAAGCAGCAAAAGAGCAAGCAGACCAAAACTACCAGACCATAATTAATCAGGCAAAGACACATGCTGAAAATGAAAGGCGAAAAATAACCTCTGTAACTGAAGTGGAAATGAGAAATCGTCTGCTTCAAACAAAAGAAGAGTTAGTTAATACTGCTTTCGAGAAAGCCCTTATCAAACTTGAGGGTTTCGTAACAACTGAAAAATACCATGCGTATCTCCTCAAGCTTATAGAAGAAGTGGCTGAAAGAATCGGCCAAAAAAACCTGGTTGTGCAGGTCAACGCCAAAGATAAAGTTTGGCTAACGCAAGACGTCCTGAACCCCTTATCTAAGAAGTTACATCGTGAATTGAAACTATCTGACCAAACAGAAGATTGCTTTGGAGGCTGCAAAATTCAAACTGTAGACGGCAAAATAACCTACGATAGCACTATAGATAATCGGTTGCAAGAACTCAAGCCTGCCTTACGTGTTGAAGTGGCAAATATACTATTTGGAAAGGAGACCTAGAAAAGATGCCGGCTAAAGGCAGCATAATCCGCGTTGCAGGACCAGTCGTCGAAGCCAAAGGCATGGCACAAGCTGTCATGCATGAACTAGTTGAAGTAGGTAAAGAAGGCTTAATCGGCGAAATTATTCGTTTAGAAGCTGAACGCGCAACAATCCAAGTCTACCAAAACACTACTGGGCTTAAACTTAACGAGCCCGTCTTAGGCACTGGAAACCCACTTTCAGTGGAACTGGCTCCGGGATTAGTGGGAAACGTTTTCGATGGCATCCAACGACCCTTAGAAGTGCTAAGAACACTTACAGGTCCATTTATCAAGCAAGTGCATGGAGTATCGCCACTTTCAAGAGACAAAAAGTGGCCTTTTATACCAAAGGCTACAGTTGGAACCAAGCTTGTAAGCGGCGACGTCATTGGAACGGTAGCAGAAACGGATTTGATTGAACATCGCATACTTGTCCCGCCGACCCTGCAAGGAAAACTTGTCCAGATTGCGCCGCAAGACACCTATACGATCACAGAAGTAATCGCCACTATTGAAGCAAACGGCACAAAAACCGAACTGTCAATGCTTCAGAAATGGCCGGTGAGAAAACCCCGACCGTACAGTCGTAGACTTCCTCCATCTGTGCCGTTAATCACTGGGCAACGCGTAATTGACACGGTCTTTCCGATTGCAAAAGGCGGAAGTGCTGCTATTCCTGGTGGTTTCGGTACTGGGAAAACTATTACTCAACAGCAACTTGCCAAATGGTCGAATGCAAATTTAGTAATTTATGTGGGCTGTGGAGAACGCGGCAATGAAATGGTGGATGTGCTGACTAGCTTTCCCAAGTTAACTGACCCTACAACTGGGCACCCCCTCATGGAGCGAACCATACTTATCGCTAACACAAGCAACATGCCAGTCTCTGCCCGTGAAGCCAGCATCTACACAGGAATAACCATGGCTGAATACTACCGAGACATGGGCTACGCCGTGGCGTTGATGGCGGATTCCACAAGCAGGTGGGCAGAAGCACTAAGAGAAGTTTCAGGGAGGCTTGAGGAGATGCCTGCCGAAGAAGGCTTCCCAAGCTACTTGCCATCAAGGTTGGCAGAATTCTATGAACGTACAGGCGTCGTGGAAACTTTAGGCACAGAAAAGCACATAGGCTCGATTTGTGCGATTGGAGCGGTTTCTCCTCCTGGCGGAGACTTTTCTGAGCCTGTAACGCAGCATACTAAGCGTTTCACACGGGTTTTCTGGGCTTTAGACCCTGACTTAGCAGCCGCAAGGCATTATATTGCAATTAATTGGATGCAAAGTTACAGCGGCTACGTTGACGAACTTGCAGGTTGGTGGCATAAGCAAGTGGACAAAGAATGGAGCAGCTATAGAGAAGAGGCGATACGCATACTGCAGACAGAGGACGATTTGAAAAACATTGTTAAACTAGTTGGTCCAGAAGCTTTGCCTGACAAACAGCGCTTAACCTTAGAGACAGCCCGAATAATCCGCACGGCTTTCCTGCAACAGAACGCCATGGATCCAGTTGACACTTACTGCTCCCCCCAAAAACAGTTCAAAATGCTAAAGATAATCATGGATTTCCACCGATTGGCTGAACGTGTTGTAAGTAAGGGTGCACCAATCTTCAAGGTTACTGAGTTGCCCATCACAGAGGAAATCATGCGCATGAAGATTTCAGTGCCAAACGACAAAGTCAATCTTTTAGATGATTTGGAAACACGGATGAATCAGCACTTCGAACAATTGGAGGCAAGCTTGAGGTAAAGCGCATGGCAAGCATAGGATTAGAGTATAAAGGCGTAGCCTCGATTTCCGGTCCAATAATCGTAGTAGAGAACGTGCAAGATGTGGGTTACGATGAACTTGTAGCAGTGAAAACGCAAACTGGAGAAACACGCTTGGGCAAAGTTATTGAGGTAACTCAGAAAGCCGTAACCGTTCAAGTCTTCGAAGGCACGTCGGGCTTGTCGCCTTCGGAAACGCGTACTCGATTTCTCGGAAGAGCCCTAGAAGTGCCTGTATCCACAGAGATGCTTGGGCGCATAATGGACAGTTTCGGCGAACCCATTGACGGTCACCCAAGGTTTTTTACGGAAGAAAAACGCGACGTTAACGGTTACCCGCTGAATCCTACTGCCCGAGAATATCCAAGAGACTTAATCCAGACAGGCATATCTGCAATCGACGGTTTATGCAGCCTCGTGAGAGGACAGAAGCTTCCAATCTTCAGCAGTCCAGGCTTATCTCACAATGATCTTGCCGCCCAGATTGTAAGACAAGCGCAGATTCGCGGTGGAGGTGAAGAATTCTACATAGTCTTTATCGCAATGGGACTCGAGCACGATGACGCAGCTTTCTTCCAAAAAAGCTTCGAGGAAACTGGCGCAATAAAAAACATAGCGATGTTCCTTAACTTGGCTGAGGATCCGCCTGTGGAGCGAATCATCACGCCTAGGGCTGGTTTGACTTTGGCGGAGTATTTGGCGTTTGATCAGGAGTCGCATGTGCTTGTGCTCTTGACTGATATGACGAATTACTGCGAAGCCCTACGTGAGGTTAGCGCTTCGATGGAGGAAGTGCCTAGCAGAAAGGGTTATCCAGGTTACATGTACAGTGATCTTGCAAGTTTGTTCGAGCGGGCAGGCAGAATTGCGGGAAAGAAGGGTTCAATCACGCAGGTGCCCATTTTGACCATGCCAAATGACGACATCACGCATCCTATTCCTGACCTTACGGGTTATATTACCGAAGGGCAAATTGTTTTGTCTCGCTCTTTGGAGAAGCAGGGCATTTATCCCTCAATCAATATTTTACCGAGTCTTTCCAGATTGATGAAGGATGGCATAGGTAAAGATCGCACACGGGAAGATCACGCTGATGTTGCAAGTGAATTATATTCAGCTTACGCACAGTATAATTCAGTGAAGTCTCTTGCGACAATTATCGGCGAGGAAGGGTTAGGAAGCAGAGACAAAGATTACTTGCGCTTTGGCGAGAATTTAGAGCGGAAGCTTATTAATCAAGGTAGAAACGAGAACAGGTCGATTGAGCAGACACTTTCGATTGCTTGGGATACGCTGGCAATTTTGCCGGAGGAAGAATTAACAAGCATACACCCTGAATTGATTAAGAAGTATTTTCCAAAAATTGTTAGAGAGGTAAAGTGATCCATTGTCTTCTGAAAACGTTAGTCCAACAAGAATTAATCTGATACAAACAAAAAGGACATTGCGTCTAGCAATTTCTGGACGCGATGTGCTTGAACGTAAACGTGACATTTTGCTCCGTGAGCTAAGGAACAGCATTTATGAGGCTGAAAGAATTCGTGAGGAGTTATTGGAGGCTCTGGCGAAGGCTTACCAAGGTCTTAAGGAGGCGAATATGGCTAAGGGGTCGGAGACTATTGCCAACGTGGCTATGGGCTCAAGTTTAGAAGCTGATTTCCTCTTGGATTTCAGAAGTATCATGGGCGTGATTGTTCCCCTTGTAGAGTTTCAAAGTAAACTTGATGTGAAACCGGATTACGGTTTTGCCAATACTAGCGCTGAACTAGATAAAGCGTTTAAGCAATTCTACAATGTCCTGAAGTTAATCGCCGATTTAGCCAGGGTTGAGGGTACTACGTTTCAGATTGCTTACGATGTGCGAAGGACTCAGCGTCGAGTGAATGCGTTAAATTATGTCGTTATCCCTCTATACACTAATATTACCAAGCGAATTGAACTTGTTTTGGAAGAAAAGGAACGCGAAGAGTTTGTCAGGACTAAACTAATTAAGCGTATGATTAAGGAGCATAAACAATATGAGTCTGAATTTTAAAAACATCAAAAAAATTTTGATTCCCACAGATGGCTCAGATTATGGTATGCGTGCCGCAGAATACGGTATAAGTATTGCTAAAATGCTTGATGCCCAAATTATGGTCGTTTATGTGATTGATGATGTTGTTCTTGACCAAATTTCCACAGTAACCGAACGCGGGGATGCTGAACAGGAGCTAAAGCAGGATGGTCAACGACACATCAATTATGTTCTCGGCTTAGCGAAGAAAGAAGGGGTTAAGGCTGCTTCTTTACTTGCGAAAGGAAGACCATTCGACCAGATTGTGCATTTAGCTAAGGAACAGAACATGGACTTAATTGTAATGGGCACTTACGGGTTAAAGGGCGCAGAAAGAATTCTCATCGGTAGTGTTGCCGAACGAGTGATTGAATACTCCCCTTGCCCTGTTCTGGTCGTTAAATAATATCAGTGAGAAACGAAAGCTATGTCGACAAAAGACAAGTTAGAAAAAGACTTCAAGAAATTTAACTTGAACATCGAGCGTATTGCGGAAAGAGAAATAAATAAAATCCAAGAAGAAACTATTGCGCTTAAAGAAGAAGCCAGCAAGATAGGCGAAGCTGTCGAGCTCTCCCTTAAAACGAATGAAGCGAATACAACTAAGAAAAAAGTTAATACCTAGACATGCGTTGTTTCTATTGGAGAGCTAGGTTGCTTTGAAAAAGAAACTATTAATTTTGCTTTTTTTGCTTCCGCTGGCGTTTCTGCCTCTTATCGGAGTAGCCGCCGCATTCACAATTTCCACACTTCAATCGTCTACAACAATAACAACAACTACTGGACCGTACGATACAATAGGCCTAGCAATCGGCGCTGGACTAGCTATTGGTTTACCTTCATTAGCCGCTGGACTCGCGATTTCCGCAGTTGGTAGCGCAGCCATCAGTGCCTTGGCGGAGAAGCCTGACACGTTCTTTAGAAGTTTCTTGATTGTGGCATTGGCTGAGGCGTTGGCGATCTACGGTTTAATTATGGGTATTCTGCTTTGGATAAAAATATAGAAAGCAATCAGTTAAGTGCGATTTGTTTAGGAAAAACTTTGGCGGTCGAATCTAACGATAGAGGCAAAGTTGTAAATTTAGAAGAAGCTGCTAGAAAAACGGGGTTGACTTTAGGGCATTCGTAAGCTTTGAAAGTTTGGCGTGAAACAGAAAAAGCCCTATATGGATCAACTAATCATTCTATCTCTTCAGCTAACATGACTGAGAATTTTATTTGTTTAACCGGCTTGTTCGCCTTTAGCCCATCAATAAAGCTTTTAAGTTGCTTGGCGGGTCCTTTTATCACCATGACCTCAAGGCAACTGGTTTCAGTCAAATGCGAATGGAGGTATGCCGTGATCATATCGCTAAATTCATGTTGGAGCTTAAACAATTCCTCGTTCTGTTCGTGCTTTTCGTAAAGGACCGTGACAGTGGCGATTACGTTGCCCTCGAACTTGTCAAGTTCTTTATATTCAATTATGTAACTGCGGATAGCTTGCCTCAGGACTTCAGATCTTGTAGCGTTTTTGTCCTCTCCAAGGATGGCGTCTAACTCTTCAAGCAACTCCTTAGGCAACGAAACGCTAATTATGCTCATGTGCTCACCTACCTGCATAATGCTGTTAACTCGGTTTAATAACGTTATTTAAACGGAGACTATTTTTTTCCGTTCTAACGAATTGCGTCTTATTGGACTTGGAAGCATTGACCCCAAACTTCCAATGTTATTAAAAAAATAGTAAAACTTAATAATCGCTATGAGGTCATTTCGTATGCCGAAAGGTCAAGGCCATGCGGAAAACAATGTATATAATTATTGTAACAGTTTTGATAGTGTTAATTGTCGCGGGAGTCTTGGCAAGCGTTTATCTCTCGAACAATACAACTCCAGGAACTGTAAGCCCCGGCGGACAGATACAGGTAGTTGCCGCAGAAAATTTCTGGGGCAGTCTAATAACTCAGCTTGGCGGAACACGTGTCAGCGTGATGAGCATTGTTTCAGACCCCAATGCTGATCCTCACGAATACGAAAGCAATACTGCTGACGCAATTGCAATTGCACATGCCAGCTTAGTAATCGTAAACGGGGCAGGATACGACGACTGGGCTCTACAGCTTATAGCCTCAAGCAATACTCCACATCAAGTAGTCTTGAACGTGCAAGAACTCATCAACCAGCCGACTGGTGTCAATCCCCACTTCTGGTACAGTCCTACTTATGTGAATGACACAGTTAACGCGATGTACCAAGACCTTGTTTCCATAGATCCGACTCATGCTTCATATTATAAACAACAGTATGTTGCACTCAACTCGTCACTCGGAACATATAACGAGCACATCGACGAGATAAAGCAACAATTCGCAGGAGTGAAAGTAGCATCAACAGAGAGCATCTTCGTATATTTGGCGAATGCCACAGGTCTCGACCTCGTATCTCCCCCTGCATTTATGCAAGCTGTCTCCGAAGGAAACGATCCTCCTGCTCAGAGCATCGTTCAGTTTCAACAGCTTATCGAGAATGGAACCGTTACCGTGCTGGTTTACAACTCACAAACGGTGACGCCGCTCACTCAGAACGTCGAAGCGCAGGCCACTCAAAAAGGAATTCCGACCGTTCCAATAACGGAAACTATCCAGCCGCCGACTGACACGTTCCAAGATTGGATGAATTCGCAGTTAATTGCTCTTCAGAATGCACTTAACTCACAAACATCTGGGAAATAACTATGAGCGCAAAGTACGAGATAATCACATCCACGAATCTTGTGGCAGGTTATCCAGACAATATTGTTTGGCGAGACGCCAATTTCACAATCAATCGCGGCGAGTTTGTAGCGGTTATTGGTCCAAATGGAGCGGGCAAGACGACTCTGTTTCGTTTGCTTCTCGGGTTGCAGCAACCTGTCACCGGCACAATTAAGATATTCAATGAAGCGCCTAAACGTGGTAATCCGCAGATTGGTTATGTGCCTCAACGACACATATTCGATGGTGAAACAAACATTGAATCTGTGGAACTTGTGCGACTGGGATACTCAGGTAAACAGTGGGGTCTAGGCCTGTTCACACAAAAAGACCGCCAAGCAGCTTTCGATGCAATGAAAGCCGTGGGAGCTACGGATTTGGCTCATCGTTCTCTCGGAGTGTTGTCAGGTGGAGAGCTCCAGAGAATATTTCTGGCCGAGGCGCTTGTAAGCAACCCAGCGGTTCTATTGCTCGATGAACCCTTGTCGAATCTTGACATGAGGCGCGAGAGAGAACTGCTACAGCTTATACACAAAGTAGTTCAAGCACGGAATGTGACTGCGTTGCTGATAGCTCATAACATTAACCCTCTATTACCGTATCTCGATAAGGTAGTCTACATTGCTAACGGCAAGGTAGCGACAGGGACACCACAAGAGGTCCTAACGTCAGAGTGTCTCTCGGAGTTGTTTGGAGTTCACGTAGAGGTTCTTCGAGACTCTAGAGGCAACATTGCAATTGTAGGCATAGAAGATTGCCACGGGTGTCAACCAGAATGACTTTCAGCATTAATCCATGGATCGACTTGCAACAGATGCTTCAGTATCAGTTCATGCAGCATGCCTTCGAGGCAGGAACAATTGTCGCAATCGTCGCTGGGATTGTTGGCTATTTCGTTGTGCTGCGCCGCTCCTCATTCGCAGCGCACGCGCTTTCCCACATCGGTTTCTCTGGGGCAGCGGCCGCCGTATTAATCGGAGTCAGCCCAGTATACGGTCTTCTTCTCTTCACAAGCGTCGGCGGACTTGGGATAGCCGCGCTTGGTCGGCGAGCCGCCCAGCGTGACGTCCAAATCGGAACTGTTCTCGCTTTCATGCTTGGACTAGGCGTGTTATTCATCAGCCTCTACACTGGCTATGCAACTGAAGCGTACTCGATCTTGTTTGGAGAAATATTGGGTATTAGTTTGAGCGATGTCCTTTTGACCCTCGTTGCCGGTGTGATAATTCTGGTTCTCGTCGCCGCGGTTTATCGACCGCTCCTGTTTGCATCGCTCGATGAGGATGTTGCTGAAGCAAAAGGAATGCCAGTACTTTTTCTCGGCATAATTTTCATGCTTCTTGTCGCGGTGGCAACGTCATTTGCGGTCCAAGTGGTTGGTGTTCTTTTGATTTTCTCATTAATGGTCACGCCAGCTGCAACAGCTCAGCAATTAGCAAAAAAACCTCGGCAGGTCATAATTATTTCAGTAGTCATTGCTCTGATAGCAACATGGCTGGGGCTTTTTATAGCGTTTTATGAACCCTACCCGGTCAGCTTTTTTATAACTACAATAGTTTTTGCTTTATACTTGGCTATCCGGTTCATTTACCCAAAAATTAAAACCCTAAAACTCTAACATATTTTCGAGAATTGGGCAGCTAAGTTGAAATAATCATAAATTAGCCATGAAGTGGTTTTCCGTCATTTGATGTTTGTTTTCTGGATTACTTTTAGGTCAATTGTGATTATGGATTTGAAGGCCTTTGGGATAGAACACTTGAAATCTGGGTTTTGCTTTTTCGGCGCAAGAATAAGATTATCAGAAGGCTTCCTAACACAGCAATAATTACAGTTACGAGCAGGTAGCCTAGGGATATCCCTGTTGAATTGTCGCTACTTGGTATCACTGGGTTTGACACATAAGAGAATGTCACCTGGATCGAGTTGGGCAGGTCGTTCTCGAAATTCATCGAGTAAGTTCCGTTTAGCTGCGCTACAAAACTGAATGTTGCGGTTTTGTCAATTATGCCCAAATCAACAATTTCAGCGTTTTTAGGATCGCTCACCCAAAAACGAACACTGCCAGTGGTTGAGATAGTTCCGTTAAATGTGGTTCCCGCGGGTAACTTGTACTGTAATTGGTTTGAGGATGCAGAAAGAGTGAAGGTTGGTTCTGTAATGGCTAGGGCTGAAGAAGCCATTAACGACGCTAACAGCAAAGTCGCCAGCATAGAGCTTAGTAATTTGGTTTTTTTCATTTTCACAGCTCGACAGATACCCAGAGAATAGAAAACGATCTTAATAACAATCACGTCAAAAAAAAGGAAAATAGTTTTGGCTTACCCGTAAAGGTGTCTAACGACCTGTGATCTTATTATCTTCGACAGGATCAACCTTTTAAGTATAAGTGGACCGGGCGGGATTTGAACCGTGCAGGGTTCAAACCACAACTCTGAAAGGTAAAAAATAGATCAAACTACCAGAAAAGATTTTGCAAACATTAGTTTTGCGCAAGGCTGAGTCGGACCGGGCTTATCCCAAAACGGTCTGAGCCCCTTTGATTAAGTTTGCGGCTATACTACGGATTAATGTCTCTGAACCTCTGGGGAGGCGAGATACAGATATCTTCTGTTTTTAGGAAATGCTCCACAATTCTACAAACTCACAAATGAAGATATGAGATGATGGCAAACCAGAACTTTACACCGAAATCACGGATAAAGAGCACGCGCCGAAGCCCAGAGTGCGCCTGGGTTAATCCTATTTGATTGTTATATTCTGGAGTTAGAAGTGATTCATGATAAAATCCCTAACGGTTCTATGGCTAGCCATGATTTCAACGATTTTTTTTGTGACTTGTGTTAATTGCACATCAAACAGTCTTGTTATAACCAACGAAAGCGCAAACGTAAATATGCCAAAGAAATAAAACGTAATAGCGTTTATT
>JBEKPG010000063.1:0-18084 GCA_049520955.1 Bathyarchaeia archaeon
GGCTTTTATGTTACATCCATAAATTTAGCTGTCTTAATTGCCGTCACAGTTTTGGCTTTAGCTTATAGACGGTTCTGGTGTAGAATCTGCCCGTTAGGTGGGTTAACTGCGTTGTTTAGTTCTTTTACTCCTTTCAAACAGGTCGCTATGACGCGTTTAGAGAAGAACGAGCAAAAATGTACTAAGTGTGGTGTTTGTAAGCGTGTTTGCCCAACTCAAGCGACGGATGTGTATGAGAAGAAAGGTGGCGATGTAACTGAATCCCGATGTATTCTTTGCGCCCGATGTGTTGAAGAATGTCCCTATGAAGGCGCCTTGGAATTAAAGTTTGCCGGGAAAACAATGATGAAGTCAAGAAACTGGTTGGAACAATAATAGATTCTTGGAATTAGTTGTGTCTTGCTTGATTTCCAAGCCGTTTCTTTCTCGTCGATTTGATTATTAAAGCTTGATTATTGCATTTATAAATTCGGCAATTCCAAGCAAAGGGTCAATTTTAGGTATCAAGCAAATAATTCTTTTGAACCGAAGCTAGTTTTCTGATAATTTCTCTTTCTCTAATTGTGCTAACGAGTTTTCCGTTGTCGTCCACAATTGAAATTATGGGTAACCCAGTTTGTCTGAAGACTTCTGCGAGGTTCAGGACCAACTCGTTCTCAGTCACGGTTGCGACCTGAGTTATAGCGTAATCGTTCGAGGTGTACGTGTTGAGTTCCTCATCGCTCAAGCTTATGATGTCAACAAGAAGTATTGTTCCCGATGGTCTGCCGTCTTTATCTATGACTACGGCGGCTGGAGCATCTAGGTCAAGACATTTTTTCAAAGCGACTTTTAGTGGGTCATTCGCCCTCACTACTACGTCTGGTAGTTCTCTACTGATTTCTACTGCAGTCAAGCTCTCTATTCTCTGCAACTCTGGATTTGTAGATTTGATGCCTTTTGCCCGGGTTATTGGATCTTTGAATGCAATCTCTTTGACGTCTGAGAGAAGATAACCTACAACTATCCAGCCAAGGAAGAAAGCTACGTAGAGCGTCGCAGCGGAAAGCATCGATAATACAAGAACGAGAGAAGTTATTGTGACAGCAGAAATAGCAAGGGCGGTTTCTCCAAATGGATAGAGTATTGTTCGTATCGAACTGATGCCTCCAAACAGTTTCCTCCTCATTCTGCGTATGCCGACTCTTAGCAGTGAAAAGTTCGCTGAAAGATGGATGAACAGTTCGCCAAAGATCGACACGGTTCCAAGAGCAATAAAGGCAACTGCGGGTTGGAATGGTATCAATATCAGCGTTGCAATTAGTAGAGAGGCCATACCAGCGGTTAAATTCGCTACGATGGGCTGTCCGCTGCGTTGCTCAGAAAAGAAGCCTGGGAGAGCTCGATCTAATCCCATCTTAAAAATTGTCCGCGAGGCAGCTGCAGAAAGGGAAAGGGAAGCTAGGACACCGTCGTTGATTGTCGCTATTGCAAGGATCAAGATAAAATATTTTCCAAAACTACCAAAATATGTGTTTACCAAATTTATGACTACAAGGCCGCCTCCCGATGAGGCACTGTAAATATTAACGCCGTTTGACACAAGCAGATTTGTGAGGCCATAAACGAAGATTGCAGCTAGCGAGCCGCCGATGATTATCACAGATATCATTGTTTTCCCTACGACCTTCTTAGCGCTGATGATTTCTCCTGAGATTGGAGCAATTGAGCTGTATCCCAAAGGTATTCCCATTGCAAATACGACGGCGAGTGCAAGTCGTCCTGAAGATATGTTATGGCTCCGGGGTACGATATTGGGGAGTAAAACGTGTTGTGAGAAAAGTAAATTGAGAATAAGAAGAAACTTGCCAATACGGCTATCTCAATTATTCCAGCGAATATGGCGTATTTTGCTGTAGGCTTTATTCCGAAGATCAAGAAAATAAAGGCGGGAAGCGTTATCGCAAGAGCCACAAGTACAGGTGATATTCCGAACACGTAGTTGATGACATATGTTGCTCCTATAACGTACGCTGATCCGAAAAGGATCGAAAAGTAGAGATACATCCATCCGGTTTGGAATCCGAAGCGTTCTGACAGCAAATGCATTGCATAGGTATAGTATCCGCCAAAGGAGGTAAAGCGCTTCGACAGTCTATGAACCACTAACCCATTTACGAGAACGACGGATGTCCCTATAAGAATAATTATTGGAGCAAAATATCCCCCCTAAACTCAGTGCCACTGCACCATAGGTCAACAGGCTCAGAAGCGGCGATTGTCCTCCAAACGACAGGAAGAAAACATCGCGGAATGAAAGCTGCCGTTTTAGATCTCCATTCAATTGCGATTCTGATGTGTTCATCGCAGAGATGATCCGTTTGGCAATTTCAAGACTCGCAGTCAAAATCGTTTTATTAGAGCTAAACTATTTGAACCTATCGTCCGTTTTGGGTGTGGGTAACCTAACTTAACAGTTTCGTCAAAAACAAGTTTGGTGGGATTTGAACCCATGACTTCCAGATTGGTTAGACTGCAAATTCAACTCCGCGCGCTGGCTTGTCCCTAAAATACGTTAATGTTTATTTTTGAGTTAAGGTCTCGTATTTCTTGAGTTACATCCAAGCTTAGGAGGTGAATCCTAGCGGGACAAGATGAACACGAGACCCTAGAAACCCTCTTCAGAAACATCGACTTAAGTTTTGCTAAACACGTACTGAAAGGGTGCTTTCACACTTCTGGACCAGGAAGACCACCAAGAAATCCTTTAGGACTTTTCAGAACGTTCATCGTCATGAAAATGAAGGGCATTCGCAGCCTAAGAGAAATGACCAGGCTCCTTGACACCGATACGCGACTGAGAAAACTGTGCCTTATCAAACCAAGCGAGAAAGGCTACACGAGGAGCGTTCTCAGTAGATTTAGCAGAAAGATCAAAGAAGACAACCTCAACAAAATCATAGACGAGAAAGTAATCAGCCTCCTCGAAGGCTGCCAAAACAATGAAGTTGACGTTGTATTTGACGCTTCATTCATCAAAGCTTGGAGTACACGTGACCCAATCAACAACCAAGTAGGATATTCTGATGCGGATGCGCGAGTGGGAAGAGCAGGCAGAACGTTTGGTTTAGGCTACAAACTTCATTTGTCAATAGACTCAGAAACGATGCTTCCCTTATCAAGCCTGTTTGCTTCTGCTAACCAGAACGAGAAGAAACATTCTCTCACGTTGCTTGAGGAGACAAAGACTGTTTTAAGGAAGGCTAAAAAGAAACTCAGAAATGTAATAGCTGATACGCAGTATAGTGATGAGAAGCTTAGGTCTGTGGCGCGCGAAGCGGTGATTCCTTACCCGGCTAATCAGAAACGCGGCGTTAAGGACCTTTTGCGTGTGGATAAGAAGTTTAGAACCTATGGGCCTGAAGACCAAAAGAGAGCGTATCATAAGCGTCCGCGCATTGAAGCGGTGAACAGTTTTCTGAAAACTCAGTACAACATGGCATTGAACAAGGTCAGAGGCTTAGGAAACGTTGCCTGCAATGCGTTGTACAGCGTTTTCTGTTTAGTTATCAACCGAGAAGCAGCTCAAAACATAGGACGACCAGAAAAAGCGGTTTCACCAACTTACTTCAACACTTAATACCGTGAAAAGGCAACGCGCAACTCCTCTGAACAGTTGTTCATTGAGTAATTGTTAGTCGCAAAAAATGTTTTGGAAGAGTCTGGAAAGTCTTTTATAGTATTTCGCAGCACACAGTTCTAACGGTAGCTTGCACGTATCAAGTGCACGCTATAAAATGGAAGGTTAAGGAATATATATGAAAGTCAAAGTTTGGAAGCTTTTAGGTTTAATACTTATTACAATCTTTGCTTTGTCAATGGTCAGCATGGTTCACGCCGCCGTAACACAACTTCCAACACCGCCCACCATATCTAGCGGGGGAGTTGGTGAATACCTAGCTTATGATTCCAGCTTGGGAGAGATATTCTCAACCAATGGTGTCTCAGCCAACACGGTGTCAGTCATATCGGATAGAACAAACACAGTTGTCGCAACCATAACCGTGGGAACTGACCCAGTAGGCATAGCTTATGATTCTGACAAAGGAGAAATGTTTTTAATTAACTATGGCGCCAATGGCGATCTCTCAAGCACAGTTTCAGTCATATCGGATAGCACAAACACCGTGGTCGCAACTGTACCATTAGCAAGCCGCGCTCAGTTGGGCATAGCTTGTGATTCTGGCAAAGGAGAAGTATTTGTAGCCAATGGAAACGCGGTCTCGGTCATTTCTGACAGCACCAACGCCGTGGTAGCAACAATTAACGTTGGATCAAATCCCATTGGAGTAGCCTATGACGCCGGAAAAGGCGAAATCTTCGTATCCAATGAGCAGGACAGTAGTGTTTCAGTCATATCGGACAGCACTAATAACGTTGTCGCAACCGTAACGGGCTCGATCAGCGGTCCTGAAGGCTTGGCTTATGATTCTGCCAAGGGCGAGATATTCGTAGCCGATTATCCTGCCGCTTCTTTCTCCGTTATATCGGACAAGAATAATGCTGTAGTTAAAACCGTAGATATGTCAACGGCAGATAATTACGCTGGTAACCCTCGCTCTGTTGCTTATGATCCCGCCAAAGGCGAAGTATTTGTAACATGTATAGGCGGCGTCCTCCAAGTCATATCGGATAGCAATAATGCGGTGGTTGCGTATGTCCTCACCGCCGGAGGTGACATTGGAGATGCTTATGATTCGGGCAAAGGAGAGCTGTTTGTGGCCACTTACAACAATGTGCTCTCTGTCTTATCAGATTCCGCCAGCTCGTCTGCTTCCGCAAGCCCGACTTCGTCCCCCTCAGCAACCTCAACTACGTCAGCTTCCACCACCCCAACAGTACCAGAATTCAACAGTGCAGCGCTCGCTTCAGTGGCGGTAGGAATGTTAGTTGTGGCCTTATGCGTAGGTGCTATTAGCAGGAAAAAATCGACAATACGCCGAAAGTAACATAAACGAAACTGCATGAAAAATGGAAAATCTGGAATTCTCCCTTTCTTTTTTGTTTTTTAGAGAATCAAAAACAAATAAGCCTTAAGAGCTGAAAAGAAGAAAATAAAATTCTAAAGAATTTTCTGAAGAGGTTTTGTAGCCTGAGGTGCATCTTGTTTCGTTAGGATCCAGCTCCAAAAGCATGAACCAACACTTTAAAACGAGCTCACTATTCAAAATCAAACATTAATCAATTTCGGGACAAACCAGCGCGCAACATTAATCAATTTCGGGACAAACCAGCGCGCCGGATACTGCTAAGTTAAGTTACCCAACCTTTTTGGTCGGTTAAATAAAAAAAGGTGGATTAGAGATTTATTCAAAGTATTTAGTAAGGACTTTTTGCCCTAGTGTTGTAAGCTTCCAACCCGTTCCAGTATATTCGATAGCACCTGATCTTTCCAAGTATCCTAACATTTCACCTGTCTTAGCATCTTGAAATCCTATAATTTTAGTAATTTCTTTAGCGGTTTTTGGGGACGACTGAATTGCACGAGCTATGGCAAGATAAGACGCTGTCTGAAACCATTCCAGTACATCTTTTTCACTCATTTATGTTTTCACCTTGTAACCTATATGACTAGTTTTTCAATTTAATTCTTGCGAAAGAATCAGGACATTGTTAAGTTACCCAACATAAAAAATAGCTTTTCCATGATTTAAATACTGAAAGTTTAAAAACATTAAAAGATAGTTTCCTTATGGGAAAAACTTCAGATACAAGTAAGAAGCCCAGTTTATTTTCATCGACCCACCATACATTCTCCATTTCGGATTCTGTAGCCCTCAGAATTTATTCGGATACAAAGCCGCAAAACATGAAAATAGCAAACTTGCAGAAGGGTGCGATTTTTTTATATAATGGAGTTGAGGTAGTTGGGGAAGGAACAGGCTTTGGAGTTCCCATTGGAAAATACTCTGATGAAACATTTTTCTCAGGCTCGTCATTTCTTCAAATTCGTAAGCAGGAGAATTCTGTTATTATTCGTAAAGAGTTTTTAATGGATTTAATAGCGCGGGACAAATTCCGAAATCTCAAACTTGAAAACATGAAATTTCGCAGGATAATAGACTCCATTTCTTTACTTTACCAGAGACATAAACGTTTTGCGCAGTTCATACTTCGTGCGAAGGGGTTACTTTTCAAGTTTGGAGTAGAATCAACTTTTATTGGCGCAACATCAAAAGGCAAGGTTATTGTTACTTATACTTTAGATCGAAACCGAGTTCTCGTGAACCTAAACTTTAGTCTGCTTGACCGGAATAATCTTCAGAAGGTTTTTGTGTTAAATGAGCAAGGTGCACATTTCTTTAGGAAATATACAGATTCGGAGGGAGTTAAGTTGGATGATGATGAAATCGGCGCTTGGAAAAGCGTAACGGCGGAATCAGCGAAAATAGTCGATAAACAAGATAGAATTGGCTTCAGTCTAAAAAATCTAGAAGGAATGGTGTTGCGTAGAGGAAGAGAAGTGGCCAAAGGTTCTCTTAATTGGATTGGTCTAGATTACGAGCTTTACCCTGAAAATGACCAGTTCGAGTATGAAATTGAAATTTTTGGGTGACTTCAAAATGAAAAACGTGACTCTGGTTTATCCGTATTTCCATCCTCGTGTTGATACATCAATCTTCAGATTTCCGCCATTGGGATTGGGATACATAGCGGCATATCTAAGACAACATGGCATTTCTGTTGAAATTGTAGATTGCACTTTTCTTGATCAGAAACATGCTCTCAAGAAAATTTCCGACTCGAAGCCAAAGATAATTGGCATCCAATCTATGTATTCAATGAGAAAAAAATCGTTGGAAATAGCGCAACTTCTGAGAGATGATTGTGAATTACTTGTTGCCGGAGGAGCGCTTCCTACAACGCAACCTGAGGCTTTTCTAAATGATTTTGATGTTGCTGTTATCGGGGAAGGAGAACAAACAATGCTTGAGCTGGTCAACCAATTTGAAAATGGTGGTGATTTGTCTCAGATAAAAGGAATAGCGTATAAGGATAAAGGCACAGGTCAAGTAAAGCGGACAACTCCGCGAGGTTTGGTCGACGATTTGGACAAGTTGCCGCCCCCTTCACGGGATTTGTTTGACAATTATTCCTACAAGAAGTATTTCTCTAGAAAGTTTGGTTATAAAACTACAGCAATTATGACTTCGAGGGGCTGTCCATTTGAGTGTGATTTCTGCAGCAGGCCGGTTTTTGGTAATGCGTTTAGAGCGCGGTCGGCATCAAAGGTAGCTGATGAGGTCGAAGAGGTAATTTCTTTGGGTTATGATAGAATATGGTTTGCTGATGATTGTTTTACTTTAAGTCGTAAGAAACTCGTTGAAGTTTGTGATGAGATCATTAAGCGAGGATTGAAAATTGGCTGGGAATGTCTGTCAAGGGTTGATACGTTGGATTCTGAAACTGCTGACAAAATGAGGCAAGCTGGATGCTTGAGGATGTTTTTTGGAATTGAATCCGGAAACGATTCAATCCTAGGAATCATGAAAAAACAAATAACGACAAAGCAAGCATATACAGCCGTTCAATTGTGCAAGAAGAAAGGCATCAAAGCAGGAGCGTTCTTTATTCTCGGATACCCAGGTGAAAACGATAAAACCATCATAAATACCGTAAAATTTGCCTCTTCACTTCCATTGGATTACCTTTCTTTTACCCTACCTTACCCTATTCCTGGAACACCCTTATTTGAAAGACTAAGCGGCAAACTGTTTTCAGAAGAATGGGAAGAACCCAAGAATATTCAGATGATTAAGCATAAGCTTCTGTTCGATTCTCAAGTAAATGAGCTCACAATGAAGTTTGCAGTTGTAAAAGGCATGATTCAGTTTTACACTCGCAAATACGTGGGTGAGCAAGGTTACGCATTTATTGGCAGACCAATTGAAGCTGTAACAGACGCAATATATGACAAAATGAACTAGGATAAAAAAAAGCTTCCAGCATAGGTCACTTTGTATTCCCTGCTATGCTTCGACAAATCCCTCACCAAATTCAGATTCGAAAATGAAAGATCTGTGAGTACAATTATACACCCACAAAAATCTTTAACCTACTCTGTTCGCCTTAATCGTACCTGTGCGAGGATGATAAGCTCGGTGAGAAATGGAAAAAAAGTGGTATTAAAGAGGTGAAAACTATGACATACAAAGCTTACATAGACAATATTAAGGCTAAGACGGGCAAGGATCCGGAATATTTCCAAGCATTGGCCAAAAAGAAGGGTATAGCAAAATATGGTGAACTACTAGCATGGCTCAAGGCGGACTTCGGCCTGAGACGCGGTCACGCCAATGCAATCATTTTGTACATTCAAAATCCTGAACTCGCCTAGAATAAGATAGTGATAGATGCAGAAAAAGAAAAGCTAAAAAGTAATTGAGCCCGCTGCCTTATCCAGATATTATGTGTTGAAGTAGTTTGGTAAGACGCTACTCGTATCTTGCCAGGTATAAGGGTTTTTCTGCTTCTTTCCTTCTCTCTCTCAAAGGTATGTCGTTCAAGGAAGCATATTCTGCGAATATGGTTAGTTCTTCTTTTTGTTTTAGATGTTGTATTATGGGGCGTCGTTTGTAATCTGATAGAGATTCTGCATGTTTCTCAACTTGACAACTCATTGATAGTCACCCCTTGACTAAACATGTTGATTTGGGCTCAACACTGTCATGCTTGATTTGAACTAAATATAAAACATATGAATTTGAAATTCATTTCTTACGTTAGGGATTGACGCACGCGCGCGAATCTGTGCCCCTCACTAATTCGTATAACACAATTACAATAGCATGCACACATATATCTGCATTCGTAATATAGGTTATATGTTCAACTTATATGATTGACTCATAAAAGAGGAGAAAGCGATGAAGCAGCAAATTCAAAAAAAACTAGGCGAATCCAGTTATGACGCGCGCGTTTAGCATGAGAGTGTACGCATTAGACCTTACTTTCAAACTAAGCCTTATCGGTGTGCCTTACGTCAATTATGTTTGGATGACTCTGGCTTTTTCTTGTCGTGGAACAGGTTACTTTTAAAATATGCGCGCTCTATTTCATGAGAGCCAGCGACTTCTCAATTTCCGAAATCTCATCAGCGGAAAACACAACAAGATAATCATATTTTCCGAATAATTGGTAGGAAGCAACTACATTTGCAAAATTCAAGAGAGATTCATGGGTTATAATATATTCATTGCTAGACATAATTACAAACGTAAAAGCACTTACCCTTGTTTCCGAAGTATTGCTTGTTGAATGCGCACGGTTTTAATTGTTGTCATTTGGATACTTTTGTTAATTTGCTACTTCAATTGGAGCGCAATGGCAAGTGCAAGCGCCCGTGTCAAATATTACTGCTTTTTTATGTTGGTTAAAGTAGGCGATTAATGTAAACTCGATAATTCCGCCATTCAAGCTAACGATAATATATGCCCATTCTGATAAAAAATTGAAGAGAACTACATAAAGTACAAGGTTTAGTGCGAAAACGGTTAAGCCTATGGTATTATATTTTATGTAACGCCAAAGCCATTTTTTTAATGTTGCTCTAAATTCGCTCTCCATGCATCCCACTTCGAGTTGTCTTGTTATGATATGATGTAATGCTCTCGACTCTGATAGCAGTTTTGAATGTTGGTTCGTATTAACTGATATACGTGTGTACAAGAGAATTGATTAAAATAGTGCAATAATTGAGGATGTGACCTTACGGATTTGATAGTTATTAATCCTTATGGGTTGTATTTGTGTTGGACAGGAGCCAACCTTGAAATCTGTGGCTTTTTTGTTTGTTTTGGGTGCTAACTAGAGCCGTCTGGTAAGCGCACACCTTTAACAGGGCAAACGGCAAAAAAGCATATAAAGCATATTTCCAAAAATGTAATATATCATAAAGCCACATGCGAAAGATTAAACCTGAATTATTTTGCAAAGCGTTATTATTATCATATTCAAGACTAACCGAAAGAAAAGTTACAAAAAATCGTCGGTCCTTCGGCTTTTCCGCGGCGATAGCGTGTTCCTAAATTCATCTTAAAGGTTAAAAATTCATTTTTGTATGTTAGTCTTATGAATTAGTTTTCCTTAGGAACTGAGTTTAATCTGTGCCATCAGGCACAAAATAGAACTAAAAACCGCCTTTCAGTTAATTTGGGAACAGCCACGCGTGCAACCTGACTAAACTTCACAAGCTTTGTTAAGTTGACTTTGCAAAAGCTGCGTCAAAATTGACAAAGAACGTTAATGCAGTTTTCAAAAAGTTATATATTATGTCGTGCGATAAGAGGAATTAGTGAATATTCGGTAAGAGAGATCGAAAAAATGAAAATACACAACTTAAACACGAGTGCTTGGAGGAAGAAAGAAAGAATGCAAACTGAAGACCTAGTGTGTCTAGCGGAGAAAGTAAGAAACTCTATGCCTAATGTGGAAGCATTTCCCATAGCTACAATCTACACCACAATCAAAGAGCAAGAGAAAGTGAATATGAATTTGCCAGACTTTAAGAAATTAATTTATCATCTGACTGGTTGGGACATATCATTCCAAGTCATACGCAGACAACTGGAAATAAACCAGATAGTATGGTGACTGCGCGCTTCTTTTAGTTGACTTGAAATGGTGGTCAGGAAATATTATGGCGGCTTTGGGTAGTTCCTTATGCAATAGAAGTTAAAAGGAACAGGGGAGAGAAGCATGTGCCACATTATTAAGGAGAAGTTATTGTATGACAGACTTTCTTTTGTTTTGTGTTGAGGGTGCGCTTAAGGGTTAGTAGTATAGTAAGAGCAAAAGAAGCCAGAGTTAGCAATTAGCACGAAAGAGAAAGATTAAATTCTAATCCACCACCAGGGCTGACTGTGCGCTGCCTTGTCCCGAAATGTAATATTCATGCATTCAAAATGACTTAGTGAATCATCTTAAATCTGCACCACAAAACTGCCGATAGTCTTTTATTGGCTTTTATCTAAATAATAGTTTGGAGCGTTTTTGGTATGCCTATACAAATATTTTTCATCAAGGGGTCACCTGAAAGCAATCCTATGTTCAACGAAAAAGCAAGAAACGTAATGATGGAAATGGTGTCCAAAAGAGATGAGCTGTATAAGAAACATGGAATTAAAGAACTTGGATATTATGTTGTCCCTGCAGAACATGTGACAATCGTTGTGGATGAAGCTCAAAGTTTAGATGCTTTTCAAAAGCTGTTGATGGAACCAGAGTTCGTTGGACTGACTGCCTTTTGCTCAATCGAAACGAAAGTTGCATTTAGTTTGGCAGAAGTTATGAATATGGTAAAGAGCAAATAGCCTCAAACCTAAACTTAACCTCTTCTTTTTTCCTTACTAAACTAAGGACAGAAAAGATAGCTAGCGTGCCGCTTTGTCGCTAAATTAGGTATTGAAGTACGTTGGTGACACCGCTTTCTCATGTTTGCCAATGTTTTGAGCTGCCTCTCTATTGAGAACTAAACAAAGAATGCTGCACAAAGCGTAAAACGCAACTTGCTTTAAACCTCTCACCTTGTTGTTAGCCATATTGAACTGAGTCTTCAGAAAACTGTTCACCGCCTCAATCAGCGGCCTCTTATGATACTCAACCCTTTGCTCGTCAGGCCCATACGTCCTAAATTTCCTATCAACTCGCAAAAGTCCCTCAACACCCTTCATGTGATTCGCAGGATAAGGAATAGTTGCCTTCTCCACGGCACCTCTAAGCTTAGAATCGCTATATTGACTGTCCGCGACTACACTTCTAACCTTGGCTTTGCACCGCTGAAGAACTCGCTTGGCTTTTTCAAGTAAAGTCAAGGAATGTTTCTTTTCGTTTTGGTTTGCAGAAGCAAAGACGCTTGAGAGAGGAAGCATAGTTTTGTGGTCAATCGACAGATGCATTTTATAGCCTAACGCAAATGATCGCCCTGATCTGCCAACTCTGGCTTCGGCATCTGAGAAGCCAGTTTGATTATCTGTTGGATGACGAATGCTCCAGGCTTTGATGAAAGAAGCATCCAAAACAACATCCACCTCGCAGCTTTGTTGTTCTTTGAGCAGTTTGGCCACTTTGCTGACTATTATTTTGTTGAGGTTTTCTCCACCAATGCGTTGGGAGAATCTGCTTAGGACGCTTCGTGTGTAGCCTTTTTGGCTGTCTTTGATTAGGCAGAGCTTTCTGATTCTCATATCAGTGTTTAGGATGCGAGTCATTTCTCTTAGACTGCGTACAGCTTTCATGCGCATTATTAGGAACGTTCGAAAGAGGCCAAGTGGGTTTCTGGGTGGTCTTCCGGGACCAGAAACGTGGAAGCATCTGGTTAGTATTCTGTGGGCAAGACTTAAGTCAACGTTTTTGAAGAAGGTTTCAAGGGTCTCATGCTCATCCTGTCTCGCAGGGATCACTTCCTTGTCTGATTGGTTCTCAATGACACGAGACCCAGTTTCTAGTTATAAGCTTTTCAATTTAGGGACAAGCCAGCGCGCTAATCATAATAGATTTTAAATACAGCGAGCAACATCAAGATTAATTGAGACTTGCTCATGCAAAGGAAATCCCTCTTGAGCTCTTCTGATTTTTGTGAGAGGAGGTGAACCTTCTTGAACGGAAAAGGAGTAATCGCCTTCACACTTTTGGGTTTAGTTATTGGATTAGCTGTAGGATACTCGATATCAATAGCAGTCCCATATCAATCGAATGCGCAGAAACCGACAATCTCGATGAGTTCACATTCAGTAAAGGCAGGCGAGCAATATACTGTCACTCTTACTGGTTTTCCAGCTAATATGGAAATCTACGGCTGGACAGTAAATCAGAATGTATCTGTATGCTTTACCGCAGGAACTACTGACGCAAACGGTAAACTTGTAGTATCAGCAAATGCGCCTCAAACAGTGGGAACATTGCCCTTAGTTGCATGTGACAAAACGGAAACTATCTGGGCGGCTTCATGGTTAACAGTGACCTAATTACAAAAAGGTCAATACGCTTATTCTTGTAAAGTCAGTTCTACCTTTTTCCCCTTGGTGGCATCTCTAAGTCTGCTTTGGTATTTTATTTGGATTATGCGGTTTAGTTATCTTAACTAAGGAAGGGTCTGAGGCATACGATGAGTTGGTAGGGTGGGTAATGAAGTGCGTAGGACAACTAAAGTTCCCGCGGCTACGGCTACGAACGTAATTTGGCATTTGTTTTGTTTCGTTGCTCCACCAATATGACCTAGCTTTATAAGCTAGGTGAAGTTGTTTGCACGGGAGATGAGATCACATCATGCCATTCAGCGATGTTCCCTCAATTGAAGCGGTTAAGCTTACAAAACGATACGGTTCATTTGCAGCCGTTTCGGAATTGAACCTCAAAATAGAGGGCGCAAAATGCGTTGGTTTCCTAGGTCCAAACGGCGCAGGAAAAACAACCACACTAAAAATGTTCACAGACTTGATCCGTCCATCTTCTGGAGAAGCCCTGATAAACGGCATAAACGTTCATACTAACAAGAAAGCAGCACTGGCATCCGTCGCTGCGCTAATTGAGACGCCAGAAATTTACCCTTCACTAACGCCCCGCGAAGCTCTGACGATGATTGCTGAACTCAGAGGAGTACCGGCAACAGAGATTAAAAAGAGAATAGAAGAAGCCGTCCTCGAAGTCCATATGGACGAATGGATCGATAAGAGAGTCGGCAAGTTCTCCAAAGGAATGAAACAGAGAATTTGCATTGCCTCTGCAATTCTCAGTGACCCATGCATCCTTCTTCTAGACGAGCCCACCAACGGACTTGATCCTAGAGGAATGAGCGAAGTCAGAGACATCGTCAAATCACTTAAGGGCAAGAAGAGATTGATTTTCATGAGTTCACATCTTCTTAGCGAAGTTTCAGATGTATGTGATGAAGTCGCCATGATAGACCATGGCAAACTAATCGTTTATGACACCATTGCTAACGTTACCTCCAAATTCTCTGGCGGAAACAATGTCGTAGAAGTTGGGTTGATGCGTCCAGTCGACATCAAAATCGTAGTCAAAACTATTGCTGCTTTTCCAGGCGTGGTTAACGCGGAAAAAATAGACGACAAAAACCTCAAGATAAGTTTCAACGGAGGCTTAGACGTGCAAGAACGCCTGCTTAACGACATCGTTAGACTAAATATTGGCGTAATCAGCTACAAACCCGCATCATCTGAACTTGAAGAAGCATATCTTAAACTCATAACAGCTACTTTGTGATAAATATGACCCAAACAATCTTAGAAACAAAAAATGAAGCACCATCTAGTATCGCCCAGGTGGGCACAATCATGAAGTACGCACTTCTCGACTACCTAAGGGGCCGCAGGTTCTTCATAATGCTGATCATAACAGCATTGATAAGCGTCCTTCTTACCGTCCTTGTGGGATACTACCGTCCGGATACCTTTCTTATATCCAACCTAACATTCTACAATAGCTGGTGGGGAACTAGCGTCACCTTTGTGGTTGTGCTTTCAGCAATTTTCTTCGGTGGCGACGCAATATCAGGCGAATTCCAAAACAAAACAGGATATTTCGGTGTTCCAAACCCAATCAGACGTTCATCCATATACGTAGGAAAATGGTTAGCAGCTTTCATCGCATCTGCCGTCATGCTGGGCATTTTCACGGTGGTCACAGTAGGCAATGGTCTGTATTACTTCTCGAGTGTACCCTACCAATTTGGTGAGTCATTCCTTTTCGCGCTGTTCTATCTGGTTGCGGTTCTCGGATTTACGTTCTTTTTCAGCTCTTTATTCAAAAGCAGTTCAATGTCCATCCTCGTAACCGCTATCCTTTTCTTGTTTGTCTTTACACTTCTCAACGAACTAATTGTACTCCTTGTTAAAATCGAACCATGGTTTCTCATTAACTACGGCGCAAACATAATAGGAAGTGTTCTAATGTCGCCTTACCCACCACATAAAACTACAACTACAGGCGTCGGTTTCAGAGGCCAGCCTACTACAACCACCACATTCTACGCTTCAATACCGGAAGGACTCGCAATCATGGGCATTTACTTCGTCATCACCGCAATCGTGGGCTTGATACTTTTCGAAAGAAAAGAATTCAACTAAGCAAAACGCGGCTTTCACCAAAAGGTTGCTGTAATCCAGCAAATCTTTTTTCTATTATAAAAAATAAGCAGCAAACTTGTTACGTTAAGGCAAAGCTACATATTGGCATAGACTGAAATAAATTAAAGATAAGTGATTAAGCTAAAAACGATGCCTATGCTCTCTAACCAAAATCTTGAAAAACTGAGAAGAAAAGCGCCCCAATTGATTGTTGTAGCCATCGCTATAATAGTTGTCGTTTATTTTGTGCTTGATTTTTTGGAGGACGTCGTTATTGAAGGCGGCCCGGTTACAAGCGAACCAATAATTACTGTCATCCTTTCTATAACGCGTGGTGTAACTGGGGCAGTGCAGGCTTGGGGTTACTCGGGCATCTTTGGGTTAATGCTGCTTGAAGCAAGCTCTCTACCTATCCCAAGCGAAGTGATTCTGCCATTTGCAGGCTACTTAGTTTCTACGGGGCAAATTAATCTCTGGATAACCCTGACAATTTCAACTATCGCTGGAATAATCGGTTCATTGGTTGACTATTACATCGGGTTAAAAGGTGTTCAAGCCCTAATGCAACACAAAATTTTAGGCAAAGTTCTTTTGTCAACAAACCAGCTTGAATTGGCAGAAAAATGGTTTATCAAGCATGGCAGTTTAATGGTTTTTATAAGCCGTTTAATTCCGGGATTTCGAACAACCTTTTCTTTTCCCGCAGGCGCCGCAAAAATGAAGTTGTCCAAGTTTATCGCTTTCACGACAGCAGGCTGTTTACTGTGGAATGTAATTTTGATTTACTTGGGCTGGTACCTGGGCAAAAACTGGACGCAAGTTGCAGGCGTCTCCTATTACTTAATCATAGCCGCCGTTGCTACAATATTAATTGTCGTTGTTGTTTATCTATTTAGAAGAAGAGGAAAGAAGCAAGCAGAAAAAACCCGATGAACAGAAAATAAATTAGGAGGCGTTTAGCCTATTTTAGTTATCTTTGGTGTAACTTCCCCTTTAATACCGATGGAATTAGCTTCTTGAACTTGCAGCATGCAATCTACATGCGACGCTTCATTGAACACTTTGTAGTCAATCATTTCTAAGAATGCGGCGTCTATTGAAACTGGTGAGTCAGAGGCGAAGATGCCTACGTCCTTCATCGTGACTTCGCCTGGATTAGGTAAACAGTCGCAGTATTGAGTGATGTCCTTTGCAAAGCTCACGTATGACACTTTATTAGGTTTAAAGGTTGAGAGAACTCCGTAAGCGGCTGAAGCCAGTGCCCTACAGATATTTTCCTGATGGGTGAAGCTTATGGCTTCCATGGGGCAACCTTGTTTGCAAATTGGGCAACGCATGCATAGAGCTGAGGTGTTTCTTGCTTTCCCCTCGACGATTTCAGGCAGATTCAACTCGCAATTTTCTTTGCATTTGCCGCAGCCAACACATTTGGATGTGTCTATTTCTAAGCCTACCGTTCTATGCTGGCGAAGCTTTCCTGCTCTTGGGGTGCAGCCCATACCGAGATTTTTAATTGCGCCTCCGAACCCGCTTAGTTCATGACCCTTATCGTGTGAGACAACAATCATGGAATCAGCTTCCGCAATGGCGCCTGACACTTCTATTTCTTTCAGTATGCCCTTGGTGGGTACTGAGCGGTAGTTTTCGCCCTTAAGCCCGTCCGCCACAATAAACGGCGCTAAGTTGAAACCGTTCATCAACGCTGTAACCATATGGTCGTAGGCATTGCTGCGCTGCGCGTGATATAATGTGTTGGAGTCGGTGAGAAACGGTTTGCCACCTGCCTCCTTAACTCTGCGGATTATTTGAGGAACAAAAAACGGCTGCACATAATTGGGGTTTCCTAATTCGCCTACATGCAATTTAACGGCCACAAGGTCACCCTTTTGAACGCAATCGAAGGTTCCCGCTTCATTATAGAGGCGATTTGCCTCCACCATTAGATTACGATTGGTATCCCAAGGAAGCAAATGAACAGTCATTTATTCCTCTCCTTTTCACCTTCAGTATTTAAAACTTTTAATATAAATGTAATCTGTAAAACTTTGCGTTTTCTAAAGCTAAAAAAACGCCGCTATTTACCTTAACATTTTTTCTCGGCAACTCGCTCTTTGTCTTTTTACTAGGGTTAAGCGTCACCTCAAGAATGGAGAGCATAGATGACTTGAATCATCGCGCAAGACCAACGATGGTTCTTGATTCTGACTCTTCACTGGATTTTTAGAAACGCAAAACATCAACCATCCTACTAAAAGGGCAAGAAAAAGAATAAGGATCAACCTAAGGTGTATCACATTTATATGCCCATATATATGCTAAATTTCATGTTAGGCTTCAAACTAAGCCTAAAAAACGAGAAAACTCAAATAACTTGACAAAATTGTATTAATTTTTCCCGTTTGCTGAATCAAATTAAACAAGAAAAAATCGAATATGCTTAACTCTCGTCGACGCGCTATTAAGTTTGAGAAGACAAATCAATGAAGCCTTTACAGGTAGTCAAGGTTGATTCTAACGATGGAGATACTCACTACATTTTTCTAGACCTTCAGGCTTCCGAAAAAAACATAAGAGCTCAAGACTACAACGAAATTGAAATGAAGAAAGCTTCAAAGCAAGATGCATCCAAACTCCTCATTCTGAAACGCGCAGAATAAAAAAGTCATAACATTAAAAAAAGAGATTCCTGTGGGTGAAATCTCTATTTGGAATTGTTTCAAATCTGCGTCTGCCTACTAGTTTTTTTCATTGAAATCCTCAATAAACTTAAGCTTCAAATCTAAACGAATACCTTGTCAAACCCCGAAACAAAGAAACAACCCAAAACAAACTGATCCAAAAAATGCAAAAAAAAGTGTTGTTGATGGTATGGGAAGTATTATACGCCGTCGGCGCTCACGCCATACCATGAGCGCCTTAGTTTGTGGGTTGGATGTGCATAAGGATAGTACTTATGCGA
>JBEKPG010000064.1:0-12776 GCA_049520955.1 Bathyarchaeia archaeon
CCTTCTTAACAAGCTTATTGAAGGCGCCTCTAATGTCGGGAGACAGTCTCACACCATCCACCGGCAAACAAGTATGCAACCACTAAAGAAATAAGAGTAACGTTAGAAAGTTGACTTTACATCATGGAAACTGTTATAAGCGCTAACTTAGAAATCAGAGAGCTAAAGTCAGAAAAAGGGAAAAAAAATGGGCGAAGTAGAAAAAAAGACCACAGAAATACCAACTCCACCACCCCCAACACCTCAAATTACTCCTACAAAAAAATACATCGCTGAACTGATTGGAACCATGGTGCTAGTGCTGATGGGCTGCGGCGGCGCAGTTATTGCAGGCAGATTCATCGGAAACGAGGGCATTGCTTTTTGTTTCGGCCTTGCCGTCTTGGCGATGGTTTACGCGATAGGTAGCATTTCTGGTTGTCACATCAACCCTGCCATTTCAATTTCAATGCTGGCTGCTGGAAAACTGAGCGCAAAAGACACAGGATTCTACGTTATATTCCAGTGCGTTGGTGCAATAATTGGTGCAGGCATTCTTTACGCTATAGCGGTAGGAAACTCATCTTATAGTTTAGCTGTTAACGGCTTAGGCGCAAATCAGTATTCCGCTTATTCTTTGGGGTCTGTGTTCCTTGCTGAAGTAGTTTTGACATTCCTATTTGTGCTCGTCGTTCACGGTTCAACAAGTGAAAGGGCACCTAAAGGATTCGCTGGAATAGCTATTGGCTTAACCTTAGTACTTATTCACCTTGTAGCAATACCTATAGATGGCACCTCAGTGAACCCTGCAAGAAGCTTAGGACCAGCACTGATTGTTGGCGGTACTGCGTTGAGTCAGCTTTGGGTCTTTTGGGTTGCTCCAATAATTGGCGGACTCATAGCTGCTATTGTCTGGAAAATCTTCAAATAGAACTAAAAAAATAACCCATTCCTTTCTTTTTTTCGTTAAAGATTAGCTATTTGACGAATTTTGTGGCATGTCTCTTGAACCGTTTCTTGCAAACGAGACTGCAGAAATGGTAGGTTTCACCCTCATAAGTAATTTTGAATTTAGCAGTATCCTCATTAAGAACCATGCCGCAAACCGGATCTCTAAACGACATTATTTTTTTTAAAGCCTCATGCAATCATTCTACTTTCTGCCTTTTATGGTTAATGGTAAGATAAACCTAAACCAGCAGCTATTCTGATGTATGAAAGAAAAATGTATCAAAACCTAATTTTGTAACGCCTAAAAGTTCAACGTTTCCCAATAAGAGGATAAAAGCGCTAAACTATGAAGTGTGGTTTACCTGGTTGGTTAATCGTCTTCGCTGTCTTCTTTGGCTAACTCAACTGAAATCGTGTCATCATGGCTAACAGCGTTTTTACGCGTCACTTTTTTGCTTGGCGGTTCCTGTTCTCGCCCCTCCATGAAGCCTTCTTCAGCAGCAGTAATTTCGTCGTCATCGAGCATATTTTCTCTTTCCTCTGTGTCATAGACGTCGTCTGTTTCCTCTTCCTTTTCTTGTTTACTTAAAGGAGGCCCTTCGTAGAAGTAGGCTGGCGGTTTTTTTCTTGCTTTTGGCTTACTCATTTTCTTATCTCCCAAATATTAAACATTCAATCACTTTGTAATCTGAAACAGATTATGATTCAAGTACTTTTATGATTATGTGACTGAGCCCTGACAACCACAATTAAAAAATTGGTAAGTATTTAGGTCGTATTCTGTCAGTGATTATCTTTTGTGAAACTATAACAGTTTGTTGCCATTTTTGACCAGGTTGCTTTGGGTTGCTTTTTTAATTTAGGGTTTGAAGTGTTTGCAGGTTGAGTGGAATAAAGTGAAGAAAAGTGAAGAAAAGTTGCTGGTGAGGTATTTCCTGAAAATGGAACAACTAATTATCGGGACTAACGCACTAAATACATGCAAAAATGCTTTTCAGACAAGTAAAGTACTTTTTTTATAAAAACCTGGTTTCTTTACGTATCCAATTGCTTGAAATCAGGCTAAATGTTTTTATATGCCAAAACCCCCCTTCTGAGATTGTCACATTAACTCATGTATCACCCCAAAGCTCCTGAAGCTTTTAGAGACATCATGAAAAAGTTCTGTGGCAGGAGAAAAAATAACATATGCAAATTCAATCATTTAAGGACTTACCATTAACAAGTGAAGTCCTAAGAAGTATAGACGAACTCGGGTTTGAGAGTCTTTTTCCAATTCAAGCCCAAGCAATAATCCCCCTGCTCGAAGGCAAAGACGTTATCGGGCAAGCACAAACCGGAACAGGCAAAACAGCTGCTTTTGGCATTCCAATGGTTCAACGGTTAAACCGTGAAATCCGCGGTGTCCAAGGCCTAATCTTAGTGCCAACCCGCGAGTTAGCCAATCAAGTAGCCGAACAAATGGCGCTTTTTGCTAAATATGCAAGAATCAAGGTTTTGGCTGTTTACGGTGGAGAATCAATCAACAAACAAATACACGCCCTATCAAACGGTGTCCAAATCGTTGTCGGTACACCCGGCAGATTAATCGACCTAATGGAAAGGCGAGTGCTAAACCTTGGGTCTGCCAAAATGGTCGTTCTCGATGAAGCCGACAGAATGCTGGACATGGGCTTTATTGAAGATATCGAGTTTATTCTCTCAAAAACGCCCCATGATAGGCAAACAAGCCTTTTTTCAGCGACAATTGATCAATCAGTCATGAAAATCTGCAACAAATACATGAAGAACCCACAGAAAATCCTCGTTAGCAAAGACGAGATTGCATTAACACAAATGAAACAATTCTACACAGTTGTTAACCAAGCAGGCAAGTTTAACGCTCTCTGCGACATAATACGCGAAGAGCGAGTGGACAAAGCAATTGTTTTCTGCAGAACACGCAGAGAAACAAGCAGGCTCGCAGACCAACTTTATAGGAAAGGATTCCGCGTGCAAGCACTACATGCAGGCTTTACCCAAGCTCAAAGAGACCGCGCAATCAACGACTTCCGCTCTGACAGACTCAGTCTACTCATAGCAACAGATGTTGCAGCACGAGGCTTAGACTTCGAAGGCATTACCCACATAATCAACTATGACGTGCCGATGGATGCGCCAATATATTTCCACCGCATAGGAAGAACCGCTCGCAAAGGAGAAGAAGGCACAGCTATAACATTAGTAAGCTACGGTGAAATGTCAGACTTTAACAACATTAAAGCTTTGACGAAAACAAAAATCCAAGAAATAAAATGCGCCAACTGTGATGACGATTCGCCCATCAAGAGTTTCTATTAAGAAAAAACCTCTTAACATTTAGTTTCTTTTTTTTCAATTTGTTGGCGTGGAGATTACTGGTTCAGACGTTGGCTTGTTTAGTGGAGCTTTTTGTGGATTAGGTGCCAGTAGTTTCTTTGCTCCAACTATCTGGACGATAATGTAGCCTAATATTAGTGGGAACCAGAAAGTCACACTTCTTACCAGAACTGCGGTAATCCCGCTCAAAGCTGGGTTTAACCCGTAAAAGATGAAGATTGTGGATAGAAGTATCTCAAGAGTGCCCACGGAAAAACTAGCCGCTGCGTCGGTTATAGATCCAGCTATGAAGTATATGATTATGAAAAAAGCGAAGGGCTGAGACTGAATGCCAAGGGCAAAAAACACCAAAATATAAGCTACTAGATTAAGCAAAAAGGATAGTGTCATGAAAATAAAGGGTTTAACTAAGTGTCTGGGATGTTCACGAAAGGTTTTGAAGCCTTGGTAGAATGCAGCGAGATTTTCTTGTGTTTCCGGCGATAAATCTTTTGATTTGTATTTCTTGGGCCGAAAAAAACAACGCAGTCTCATTATTAACGAAGTAATTTTTGACGCTGCTTTATCGCTAAAGGCTAGGTATAACAAGACTGCAAGGTAAGCCGACGCTCCAACAATGATTAATATAAGAAAACTCAAGATAAGCGCTGGAATGCTCGACTTTAAAAATAGAAGCAGCGCGCTACTGTATAGTCCAGCAACTACTATTATGTATGCTACTATGCGGTTTGTTATTCCGCCTGCGGCGATAGCGCCAAAGTTTTCGTTGGTTTCTTTACGGACAAGATACAGCCTAGTGACTTCGCCACAAATTGTTTCGCAAGGGACGACAAGATCAACGAAGTAACCAGTCCAGTAATAAAGGAAGGCGTTTTTCATGCTGATTTTAACTGAAAGAGTTCTCAGTGCAGACCTCCACGACGCAGCCCACAAGAAATTGCCAATTACAATTGAACAGATTGCGAGAGCATAAAAAAAAGCATACTGCTCAGCGTTAACACCCTTAGCAACCTGTACTATTTGGCCAAAACCAACAAAAAAGTATAGATAAAGAGCAAAAACTAACAAGCCTATGAACATAAAGTAAAAAGATCTTCTAGCTGAAAGATACTTGGCCGCAGACAAACCTGTTCATTACCACACACATGTTACTTTTTGGCTTAAACGTTAGGCTTTACTGTAAAGTCTACGTTATATTCTTTCTGAATTTAAGCGACATCTTTCAAGTTGTAGGATGCGAACACCGGAAAAGTCAAAGTTGAACAGTAAAGCGCGGTTTGAGCTAAGCACAAAAAAAAGTGTTTGGATAGCTTCTTTTTAGCCTAGACCTAATTATCATTAGGCTAACTTTTCTTATTAAAAGTATTACTATAGGTGGCATGGGACTACACACCCAAGTGGGAAAAGGTATCAAAAACCATTTCAAGACGCATTGTTGATGCTCATGCGCCCAGCTAAAAAAAAGTGTCCGCACGTAATTTATATCCTGAAGCAACTAAGTATTACAGTCTTTCGAGGTACTTAATAATGAACGCAAAAAATGTGCTCGAACTTATCGGCAATACTCCTATGGTTGAGATAAGACGCTTGAATCCTAACTCTAACGTTCAGATGTACATCAAGTTAGAGAAGTGCAATCCGGGCGGCTCAGTTAAGGATAGAATTGCCAAATACATGATTGAGGCTGCTGAAAAATCGGGGAAATTGACAGGAGACAAAACGGTGATTGAACCAACGAGTGGAAACACAGGCATAGGGTTAGCTTTGGTTTGCCGTGCAAAGGGATATGATTTGGTGCTAGTTATGCCTGAGACCATGTCGTTGGAGAGGCGCCAGATTCTAATTTCGTTGGGAGCCAAGATTTTGCTTAGCGATGGTAACAAGGGAATGGATGGAGCTGAGGACTTAGCACATGAAATAGTCAAACGTAACCCAGACAAGTACTTCATGCCCAACCAGTTTGCAAACGAAGCAAATGTTATGGCTCATTACCAAACAACTGGCGAGGAGATATGGCGAGACACTGGGGGGAGAGTCACCCACTTCGTGGCTGGCATCGGAACCACAGGCACGTTAATGGGTGTCTCGAAACGGCTCAAAGAACACAACTCCGCCGTGAAAGTTATCGGGATTCAGCCTGAACCAGGCACAGCTATTCAAGGCTTGAAAGACCTGAAGAACCAGTATGTACCATCGATCTGGAACCCAACATTGGTCGACGAAATCCATTACGTGAACCCTAAGGATGCTGAGGAAGCTTCTCGACTTCTCACCTTGCAAGAAGGGATTTTTGTAGGTCCAAGTTCAGGAGCCATTTTTCATATAGCGGCAGCTAAAGCAAAGGAAATCGAGAGGGGCGTGATTGTTGCCATCGCTCCTGATGGCGGCGAAAAATACTTGAGCACAACCCTCTGCGACCCCATTCTCTGTTTAGAGTGTGTGAAGAAGTATGGGCTTCAGTGTTCATACAAAGACGGTCGTCCCATTGTGAAAGGGGACACATCCGCTTTAGGGTAAATTTCCTTATGAGTTAGTATTTTATGCGTCTATTGAGTTAAGTTAGAACCCTTTGATGCCTATGTTTCGCCACAATGAAGAGCATAGAGGCAAACAAGGGTAAAATTACTAACAATGGAAACTCCGAAACGTTTGGAGTTTGAGCAGGCGATTGAGAAGGTGATGCGGTTGGTGTTGCTGAGTTAGTTGAACTTACAAGATTCTGCGGTGGGAAGGATGGCTCTGGAATTGAATTTTGTAATTGAGTATTTGCCCAGGCAGGTAATGGGATTTGAATGCTTGAGATGTCGAAAGGAGTAATGAGTGGATAGTTATCTATAAACACTAAATTGGCGATGTTTTCAGCAGCAGTAGCATTGGCATAATTGCGTGAATCATTGGTGTACATTAGGTAAGGCGTATCGCCTATGCCATCATTGTTAGAGGGTGTGCCGTTGTAATTACTCCAATAGTTTCCATCTTTGCCATTATCAAAAAAGTCTGGTCCTTTCACAGCAGCCCAAACTATGACCTCAAAATAGGCGTTATTAACGAAGTTATTATCATAGAAAGTGTTGTAGGAAGCATCCATGTTTAGGTTGCCCATGCCTAATTCTGTTAGATTGTTGGCGAAGAAGGTGTTGTAATTACCAAGAACTGCAATCGTTCCATAATTAATTACATTTCCGCTTATTGAGTTGCTTGTGCCACTTATGTCCAAACCGCTGTTTATTACATTGTTTTTGGCAACTAGGTTCCCATTGCCATCCACCACTAAGCTCTCTGCACTTACCGTTGTGGCAGTTAAGTTGTTGCCATAGATAACATCGAAAGAACCAGTAGAGTGAATTCCTCTTTCCACGCTAGCTGCTACGTCATTATTCAGCAAACAATTGTAAGAGCCCGCACAGATGACATCTGATGTTGGTCCACTCGCGGTGTTATACGCAAAGGTTTGATTGGACCCATATAACATAATTTCGCCATAGGCTATATTGGTTCCAATAATCTGAGTTCCGTTAGCATTTGCATAAATTGCTACAGTGCCCTGAGTTATTGTCAGGCCTGTGATTTTGACGTTGTTTGCGGTAATATTTATTGCATAAGTAACAGGAGGCAAGATTTCTGTTTCTGGGTTCCAAACGTTGGGATCTATATTAGTTATTATGGTATTGCTAGTGCCTTCACCTATTATTGTTAGGGCCTTGTTGATAATTAGTGTATGTTCTTGGTAGGTTCCACTTCTAACTAATATTGTGTCACCTTTTGTTGCATTGCCAATGGCTGCACTTATAGTTGGGTAATTGTCTGGAACAACAATAGTTTGGGGCTGTGCTTTTACAGTGACAGATTGAACCGTAACTAAAGACGTTAAGAAGACAATAACAATCACTAAAGTGATAGTTTTGCCTATGCTGCCCATGTTTAGTCTTATAAACGGTTTACGATAAATGTCTTCTCATATCTTTCCTTGAAGAACAAAAAGTAATAAATAGATAGATTACATCGAACCGTGGGAAAAGGGCAATTAATTCCTTTCCGATGCTCTCGATAAATAAATGGAGAGAGGGGCGATGAATCTACCCTAACGGTGAAAACAGCAAACTTTGCTATAGAAAGCATGTTAATTGCTCTAGGAATTGTTACAGAAATTTCGACTTGTTGAATGTGTGATTGTTGAAATCGAGCGCTGTTCATAATACTGAAGCAACATTGCTTCACAATGAAAAAAGAGGAAAGCCGAAATTTTTCCATAACTTTTATATTGGTCGTTCCAATTGTGTTTTCACTATTTTTTTTGTTGGAAAGTTTTTTAAGCAAGTTGGTTACAGAGTGGGGGCTGTTGGGCGAGAGTATAGTGTTCTTGCTCAATAAAAAATGAAATTGAAGGAAAAGAAAATGAAAAATCTGAAAGGTAAAACTTTGACTATTATGATTGCAGCAATTTTAATGCTCTCAATAGGAACTTCAACGGCAATATTTCCTAATGCTAGTGCACATAGTCCGAAATGGAATATTCCAACAATTGCTTTCATTAATGTAGGAACTAACCCTGACGGTGTCGGCCAAGCAGTTAACATTGGCTTCTGGATGAATGAGCCGCCACCAACGGCGGGTGGTCCGGTTGGTGACAGATGGGTTGGGATGACGGTAGCAGTTACAAAGCCTGACGGAACTAATGAGACACTGGGACCGTTTATATCTGATGATACAGGAGGAACACATACGCAGTACACGCCTATGGAAACCGGCACCTATACTTTCCAGATGAGCTTCCCCGGACAAACCTTGGCGGGTGCAAATGGAGCTGCGCAGTCAAACGCCTTTATTGGCGATTATTATGAACCTGCCGTAAGTAATATAGCGACGATGACAGTGCAGACGCAGCCGGTTGGAGGAGTTGCAGTAGCTCCGCTTCCGACCAGTTACTGGCAGACCCCGATAAACGCAATGAACGTTAACAATTGGTACGTGATTGGCGGTGCTTGGCTTGGTTTAGGTTCATCAACGGGTCACACTGGAATGTATAATTCCAGCTGTAACTATAATCCGTACACTACAGCACCAATGTCTTCTCACATCCTATGGACTAAGCCTGAAGCGTTCGGAGGCGTACTCGGAGGTCAATATGGCGGAACAACAACATATGGCAACTACTATTCGACTGCTCAATACGAGAAAAAATATACTCCGGTAATCATAAACGGCTATCTCTACTATAATGTATACCCAGGAAGCTCAACAACTACTACGGGTCTAGTTTGTGTAGACTTATACACGGGACAAACAGTATGGGAAAACAATGCCGACAACTTCGGTGGTGGTTCTGCAGCGTACAATGCTCTGACAACGGCTGGCCTAGTTACAACCTTAATGTGCGGTCAAATACTCGATTTCGTGTCACCTAACCAGTATGGAGGTCTCGCATACATTTGGACTACTGGAACCCCTGCTTGGATCCCATCTGCTGGATACGGCGCGATTGGAACTACGTTAAACATGTTTGACGCTGAGACTGGAACTTATATCCTCAGTGTTGTCAATGGTACTTCAATGACGCTTGCGGTCGATGACACTGGAGATTTGATAGGTTACTATGTCAACTCTACTGCGGGCACACAAATAATCCAAAACACACCAATCAATGGTATTACTGGACCCGTTCTTGCACCATTCACTACTACTGGACCCTCACTAAATATGTGGAACTCGACTCTATGTATTGAGACGGGTGCTTGGGGCGCAATGGCTTCGGGTTGGATGTGGAGACCTCCGCAAAATGGAATGATTCCGTTTCACGACGGAATAATGTACTCAACGCCTATACCTGCTAACATCAACGGTGCAGCATTACCTTCTCCTTGGGCGCTTTACTGTGTCAATAGCGGTGTCATTGTTACAGTTTCATATTCTGCAGGCGGAGGAATGTTATGGCGTGGTCCATACACAATTTATGCAGGCTTCAGCCAAGCTACGGGACAACAACTATGGATAGAAAATCTAACAGTAGACCCATTTGTTCCTCAGAGCGGAGCTTCATGCACTTCTGACCAAATGACTTGCGGTGACGGAGTTTGGACCATTGCTAACTATCAGAACAGTATTCTTCAGGGCTACAGCATGACTAACGGAGCATTGCTTTGGTCAGATAACCTTGTGCCCTTTGATCCTTATGATAGCATTGGTGGCTGGATGATGAATCTTGCTGGTGATAATCTGTATGTTGCTGGCTTCGGTGGAGACATATGGTCTATAAACATGCTGTCAGGAGCTATCAACTGGTACACTAACACAACTACACTTCAGGGCTCTAGCGGTACTAACAGTCCATATGCTGTATGGCCAATCTGGGTCTTTTCCAACGGGGCTGTTGCTGACGGAGTACTATTTTACGAAGAAGGACATGAGTACAGTCCGCCATTATTCCTTGGAGCAAATCAAATCGCTGTTAACGCCACCAATGGATCGCTTGTATGGGACATAACTGCCTTCGACGTTGATGGACTTGCCGTTGTTGCATACGGTGTAATGCCAATACTAAATGCATATGACAACCAAATATACGGCTATGGCATGGGACCAAGCGCTACAACTGTTACGGCACCCAACATTGGCGTGACAACCTCCACTCCAGTAACAATAAGCGGCACAGTAATGGACGTCTCAGCAGGCGCAAAACAAGAAGCAGTAGCAGCAAACTTCCCCAACGGTCTACCAGCCGTATCTGACGCAAGCATGAGCCAATGGATGGAGCACGTTTACATGCAGCAGCCTAACCCAAACAACGCAACTGGGGTTCAAGTTACTTTAACTGCCACAGATCCTAACGGCAACACAGTAAAACTTGGAACCGCTACCAGTGATACAAGCGGCTTCTACAGCTTAACTTACACACCGCCTATTCCAGGCCACTACACTGTCATCGCAACCTTTGCAGGCACAAACTCATACTACGGCTCTTACGCTGAAACAGCATTCTACGCCAGCGGCCCAACCACAACCACAGCACCAGCTGCTACAACAGTAACAAACGCGGCGACAACATCAGACCTAATGACATACATGACTGTTTCAGTAATAGCCATAATCATTGCAATAGCCATAGTCGGCGTGCTGCTGCTCAGAAAACACCCATAAAAAAGTCATAACCAAAAATCTCTTTCCCTTTTTTTAGTTTTAAAACCATTGTAGAAGAGAGACAATCTAAAAGGCTGTCTCTCCCATCGATGAGGCGGTTGAAGACCTTTCCAAGATAACGCAGTGGACGAACTCTACGAGGTAACAGGCGAATTTGAAATAGTTGCGCTTGTGAGTGAGTCGGAATATCAAGGATTGAAGGTTTTTCACGTTTAAGTTAAGCATCAGAATATACAAAAAAAAATAAAATAGATTTTGATTTGTCTTATCTTATGCCGCTCGTTTCAACGATAGGCCTTTAGCCCGCTCCGCTTCTCAAATTAGCGCATTTTAGTTTTCAAAAATGCTCAAAAGCCACCTGGCTACTAAGGTGTTTCGATGATGTAAAATGGAGACCAACCATCGGTTCGAAGCCTCGGTTAACCTTTTTGTCGATCCGTCCCAGAAGGCGCAAGTTATAGACGCCCTTACAAAAGTCGAAAACATCGAGGAGATTTATGAAGTGAAAGGCGAATTTGACATTGTTTCGATAGTTTCGGCTTCGAGCATAGAAGAATTCCGCAATGTCTTGCAAGAGAGAATCAATAAGATCAAAGGCGTCAAAAGCACCATAACCTCAGTCGTACTCAAAGCCCACAAACACCCCAAAGCCGCCTTAAGCAATATCCACATGCGTTAAATGCACACATACTAAAGCCTTTCAAAAATTTACATCCATAGAGAAAAGAACGTTTATCTGCACTAAGCTAGTTTTCAGAATATGTAAAAACAAATAATAAAAATCAATTTAACTTTCCTTATCCCGCACGTTCCGCGACAGGTCTTTGAAGCGGTTAGTTCCCCGAGTCAGTGTAGTGGGTGAACTGAGATTCAGTGATCAAAAGAGGTAGCTTTTATATTGACTTGATCATATATCCAGCTTGAGTTTAAAGAGATGCCATTAATATCCTCTGACCTACAAGCTACAGTCACTCTTGCGACTGACATTGCTATAGTGATCTCACTAGTCGTTGTGGCAACTCAGGTATACCTTCAACGGAAAGCAACAAAATACAATACTTATGAAAAACTAATGAGTGATTTCTCTGCCAACGCATCTCTGTTAATTGACCGCCCAGAAATCTTAGAAATATATTTCAGAGGTAACGGCAAGCCGAAAAGATGGGACAAGTATAGTGAGGCTGAGAAAAAGGCTTTTAGCTTTTTTAGTTCGACTCTAGCACTGTTGGAAAGAGTTTGGTTTGGCGTACCTGAGAGGGACTGGATCGATTATTACAGCAAATGGGTTAAAGATCTGGCGACTAATGGCGTCTTTTTAGATGTTTTCAATGATAACAAGAAGATGTATGATGTTTCATTCACTGGTGAAATAGATGCTATTATAAAGGAAGTTAAAGAAAAAAGCTAGCGTTTAGTGCGCTGCCTTGTCCACCTATTACGCGCACGCTGGCAGCTTTCATTTTATGTGTGAATTTGTTGTATGTATTTAGAATTCATAACCTCTTTTAGTTAAACGTCAAACAATGTTGAATATGAGCGGAGCAAATGCTCGTCAAGATTCAAATGTTCAGTTAATAGAGGCTAATTTTCAACCTGCATTTATCGTGAGTAATTCGGAAAAAAACGATAGTTTGCGTATTTTGCATGTTGATGATGACCAGACTCTTCTAGAAGTTTCTAAACAGATACTCACAATGGAGAACAATTTTGAGATTGAAGCTGCTTCATCTGTTGATGAAGCCTTCCAAAAAATGGAACGGCAAACTTTTGACGCGATTGTTTCGGACTATGAAATGCCTCTGAAAAATGGATTAGATTTTTTGAAAGAACTCAGACAACAGCAAAGAGACATTGCTTTTATTTTGTTCACTGGCAAAGGTAGAGAAGAAGTTGTCGTTAAAGCTTTGAATTTGGGCGCTGACAGCTACATCAACAAAAATGGTTCGCCAGAAACAGTCTACTGCGAATTGGCCGACGCAATAAACAAGACTGTCGAACGCAAGAAGACAAGAAAATTGCTTGCCGAGTCAGAATTAAAGTATCGCACGCTGGTTGAAAAATCGCTACAGGGAATAATGGTTGTTCAGGGTGTTCCACCCCGTGTGGCTTTTGCCAACTCGTCTGTAGGCAAAATGTTGGGTTACTCCGCTGAAGAGTTCAACTCTCTTTCACCCTCAGAAGTAGCTGAGCTGATCTATCATGAGGATCGAACCATTTTCTTCAATCGTCTTAAAAGCCGGCTGGAAGGGAAACAGACCGACAACAGCTACGAGTTTAGGGCAGTGAGAAAAGACGGCTCGATAATCTGGATGGAAGTGTTCGGAATCCTTATTGAGCACAACGGGCAACCCGCC
>JBEKPG010000065.1:0-12664 GCA_049520955.1 Bathyarchaeia archaeon
GCCACAGGAAATCATGGTTCAGTTCCTCTTCAGATGGAGTTTTGAAAGCAGTAACTTGGCAACCCTGAGGGTTAACCCCCGACAGTACGTGCCGGATTACACTGTCTTTTCCTGCTGCATCCATCCCTTGGAGAATAATCAACATGGAATACGTGTGGCTTGCCCAAAACAGTTCCTGCAGCTCAACCAGTTTCTGCGTGTTCGCTTCAAGAGTAGTTGATGCCTGTTCTTTTACCGCTTTTTTGCCCTCTTCATCTTCCTTTTTCTTAGCCCATTTTGGCTCCCAACCTGAATCAAAATCCTTCAAACTAGTTTTTTTGCCAGGCAGCACCTTAAAATCTTCTGAATCCATCGACATCTAAAACAACCTCATTGAGAATAAGTTAAACTTCTTAATAATAGCTACCCTGCAGTCATTATGTTACGAAATTTTAGATTGCAACGTCAACTTCATAATTCAATAGTAACATATTTTTGCTAACCAACAAATGAAAAAAGAGGCTAGTTCAAAAGAGCCTCTTGGAAAATCATGAGACGCACTACTCAAAGAAAAAGGGAGAGAGAAAGAATCCTGACGAAGATCGTATTTTAGGTGGTCATTTCGCTGCCTGAAGTCTTTGTTTTATCTGGTGTTTCTGCAGCAGTTTCTTCTTTGCTAGGCATTTCTGTTTTGGCCATGGGTTCCGTTTTTGACGCGGTTTTCTTTGTTGTAGCGGTTTTTGGTTTCGCGGTGGGCTTCGGTATGTGGGAGGCTTTGGCTTTTGATGTGGCGATCTTTGTCTTTAAAGCTGGAGGCTTTTTGGTCTTAAAAGCTGGAGCTACTTTGAGTTTGACATTGAGTTTCTTTTTGGTGTTCCAGATTGGAAGTTCACCGTGATCTTGTTTAAATTTTGCGAGCAATTCTTCTTGCATGATTCTTGGTTTGTCAGTCAGGGTCCAGCTTATAACGGCCTTTTCAATATAGCCTTCACCGAAAAGCATCTGGTTAATCTTCTTTGTGTTTTTTCCGCCGTATCCTGCTAAATATCCGCCTAGGATCCTTTTAGCGGGTTTTTTTGTGCGTCCTATATAAAGTATGTCAGATTCGGGCTTTCCTGACAGTTCCTTATCTACTATTACGATGACGCAGCCTTTGTCTGGGGGCAAATTTGAGAATGTTAACGTTTTCAGCGGGAGCCATTCGGAGAATCCTGTTTCGATTAAAGTTTTAGAATTCATACTTCACTAAGAACTAGTGAGAGATTTAACTTTTTCTGCTCTCCTAAATGTAGCAAACTTGGTTAATGTAAGATAGATTTATCATCCATTAACATTGGAATTCCGAACCAAAAACACACTGTTTCAAAAATGCAAAATGGGTGTTGTTGTTCTATCAGACAAAAACAGTCACAGTACCAAACCAAGGCAGAACATCAAAAGGGAAAGGATTTAGTCAACCCACGTAATAAATAACTCTTGATACAGTCAAAATAAACTTTCAGAACAACGTAAAAATCCGAAAGCCTTCTTTCGCACGGTTTTTACGAAAGAAGTATGCAGGATGAATGAAAATAAAGGAGAAAACTTCAAGCTTTACTGGCACATCGAGGCGTATGGTATGAACAATCGCTTTGAACTTAACGGCTCCACGACAGATTCTAGCTATTGCCGCTTTGGAGCAGAAGCCCTCGCAAAACTTATTCAAACCATTGAAGCCCAAATAGAGGGAGTTGAAAAAAGCGAGGACATAGAATACGTTCATAAAATGAGGGTGACCTCCCGCAGAATAAGGGCCACCATGCCTCTTTTCAGAGAATGTTTTCAAAAGAAAAGCTACAAGAAATGGATAACCGAAATCAAGAAAGTAACGCAGTTCCTCGGCTCTGTAAGAGACCTAGATGTGCAGATAGAGGTCGTAAGAGACTACATTAAGCAGCTTCAACCTGCCGAGCCCAAAACGGGAATAGAGGCTCTGCTTGATCGACACATAGACCAAAGAACATTCCTGCAATCGAGTGTAATCAACGGACTTCAAGAGCTTGAAGAATCGAGAGTTTTGCAGCAAACATCCTTTTTCTGCGAACAAATCATTAAGGAAACAGCAAACACAACTTTTGACCTATTTGGTGTACGCGAAAAAGCCTTCTGGCAAATAGCCAACAAACTCGACGAGTTCCTAGCCTTGGAGGATTGCGTCCATAAGGAAAATGAAATCCTCAAACATCATGAAATGCGTATTCGAGCTAAATGGCTCCGATACACCATGGAGGCGTTTGCACCGCTCTACCAAGAAGAACTCTCTGAAGAAGTAGAAATGATGAAGGCGTTTCAAGATACGCTTGGCGAAATGCACGACTGCGATGTATGGATGGAGCAAATTCCAAAATTCATGAAAGAAATTGAAAACGAAACAGCAACATTCCCAGAAAATGTAAAAGAGAGCTTCCAGAACAACCAAGATCTTCTCAAGTTCCTCGATTACATTAAAGAAAAAAGAAAAAGCTACTACGAAAAATTCGTAAAGTTTTGGGACGAAAACAAAAGCAAAAATGCGTTTGAGGAATTAAGGAAAAATGCAAGCGCAGGATTCGTAGCTGCGGGATACAGAACGAAAGCAGAACTGGCAAATCCCTACGTGAAAATCGCGGTAATGGCAGATATTCACTCAAACCTGAATGCTCTCGAAGCTGTACTGCAAGACACAGAAGGCCGAGGAATAACGGTTTTTTTAAACGCTGGTGACATTATAGGATTTGGAGCTTTTCCCAACGAAGTCATCCATAAGTTATACACGAAGAATGCCCTCAGCGTAATAGGAAATTTCGATCTCGAAGTCTTAGACAAGAATACCAAAAGCAAAGGCCCAAAAAAGTTCTCTATAGAATACACAAGAAAGACACTGGCAAAGTCTTATGAAACCTATCTCCGCACATTTCCTTCCAAACTCGAACTCGAAATCGCCCACAAGAAACTGCTCATGATTCACGGGACCCTCGACTCGGTTGATGAAAATCTTTATCATGATATTCCGGACAAGAAATTTCAAGAATTAGCAAAAACCGCAGGCATAGACATAATTGTCCACGGCCATTCCCATCAACAATTCACAAAAAAAGCTGACGGAGTTTTATTGATTAATCCTGGCAGCGTGGGAAGTTCTTCGGATGGAAACCCTCAAGCCGCCTACGCAGTAATCACCGCAGTCCCCTTTTCTGTCGAGCTGATAAGGGTTAATTATAGCTTGGAGGCAGCAGCTGACGCTCTTAGAAGAAAGGGAGCTCCCGAAAGTTATTCACAGATGCTGCTTCAAGGGGTACCCCTTGAGGACATAGTCGCACAAGACAAAGCCCGAGAGAACGACATGGAAACAAAATGCACTTTAATGGCTAGAAACGCCCGAAGAGTCGCAGAGAAATATTGGCCAGACACAAAGCATTCTGAGCAAGTGAGAAAGCTGTCTCTGGAACTCTTTGATGCCTTGCAAGACCTGCATAAGTTTGGCAAGAGGGAACGTTGCTGGCTCGAATGCTCAGCGATTCTTCACGACATAGGCTTGTCTCAAGGATCCAAAGCACACCATAGAAGTTCGCTTAGCCTGGTCCTGAACGAAACACAACTGCTATTCAATTCTGTGGAGAAGCGAGTCATAGCTAACATAGCTCGGTATCACCGCAAAGGGTTTCCACAAAATAAGCATTATAACTTCAAGTCGCTGAACCCTGAATTAAAACGGAAAGTTACCACTTTGACAAGCATTTTGCGCTTAGCAGACGCCTTAGACTTCTCGCACAAGTCTATAGTTCAACGTGTAGAAGCTCAAGTGTCTTTCGAGAGCGTGACCGTTCAAGTACTAGTTCTTCTCAACCCAGTTCTAGAAGAATACGCTGTAAATAAGAAAAAGGAAATGTTCGAAAAATCCTTCAAAAAGAAAGTAGTGATTGCTTGGAAACAAATCCAACCCATTCAGCAACAACCGAGTCAGCAATCGTTCATAGAGACTCAAAGGCCAACCGAACAATCAGGAGGAACGTAACCGCGCAACTAAGCTCAGATGCGCAGTAAGTTTTTTAGCAAAGAAAACAATTCCTTGACTAGATGAGGTTTTTTAATTATGAGTAAAGCAAACCAAATTGTTTGGCCCAGTCAATATGAACCTGAAAATTGTCCGATTCACGTACGAAATGAGCTTGCAATGGCGTCCAACCCAGAAATAGTGTGGGCATGGCTCATACGAGCGCAACTATGGCCAACCTGGTACCCGAATTCAGCTAACATCCAATTTCTCAGCGGTCAACCTCCAGACCTAGCTTTGGGCACAAGGTTTCGCTGGAAAACCTTCGGTGTAACAGTGGAATCAACAGTGCTTGAGTTTATGCCCTACGAGCGACTCGCTTGGAATGGTCACGCCACGGGTCTTGACTCTTACCATGCATGGCTTATCCAAAAAACTGACGAAGGTTGCAATGTCATCACTGAGGAGACGGAGGGAGGCGGGATTGCGAGGATAGGAAAAGCCCTCAGACCAAACCATATGGAGCAACAGCATCAAATCTGGCTTGAAGGGTTGCGTGAAAAAGCTAGCCATGGTTTACCGCTTTCACCGTAGTCGCGCGAGATTTTGCTGTTGGAGATTCTTGTTTTTGTCCACATTCAGGGCAAAATTTTGCTCTCACGAGAATCTTGGTTTTACATCTGGGGCAAACTTTAAGCAAAATTGGTTGACGCAAGGGAGCACCGCAGATGTTGCAGTAGTTAGAGAAGGCTACCACTTGTGACCCGCAATTTGGGCACCTTAAATACTGGGTATACTGGGAATAACTTGGAACAGGAACCATAATAAAAGCAGAAAGCAGTTTTCAACACCATACTAAATATGTTGAAACTTGCTTTTTTGTTTTTGCGCTGTAATCTTCAAAAAAAGTTGGTTTAGAGAAAGAAAATTGTCTTTTGCGATGAATGGCTGAACAGTGAATTCAGATTTTTTTGGCTTATTTAAGAGGGACTGAAACAAAACCCTTATGCCTTTGAACATATTACTTAATACTAAATAATTGTGAAAGAGGAAGATGAACTTTTAGCCCCAAAAAAAGAGCACCGAGAAACGCAAAAAACAAACGCGGAAAAGGAATCGATTACCCCTTCGAAATTGGAGATGAATACGAAGTAGAAGTAGAAGACGTTACCCCAAAAGGTGAAGGCATCGCCAAAATCAAAGGCTTTCCAGTCTTCATTGGCAACGCAAAAACCAATGAGCACTTAAAAATTAAGATAATAGATATAGGCAGCGGCTGTGCGGACGCAGAAATAGTCCCTCGTAAATGAACGAATTGGAGCTTTCGAAAAGCAATTTTTCAAGCCGCAAAATGATTTTTGGTTAAATTGGTGCGGTCACCGGGACGCAGACCTGAACCAGACTGTGTGAAAACTATGTTGGGTTTTCGAGGAAGTGATAGTTTTATATGTATAAACGATTAATATCAGCTATATATGCCTAAGAAAATAGTTTTTGAGCCAGCAACAGAAATCAAAGTCACCGGAATCATCGGCTTCTTAAAAAGAAAAGTAACATCTTACGGAACAGGTGCCAAAGTAACTTGCCCAAAGGAGTACCTGGGCAAGACAGTTCACCTAGTCATAGTGGATGAACCTGCCGAAGAGAGCGAACACCCATGAGCGAACACGTAGACGGCGTCCACAGAAAACAGGCCATACTCTTTCCAGACACGCTCGACCAATATGTTGACGAGGAAAATCCGGTACGGTTCATCGACGCTTTCGTGGATAGCTTAGACCTGGAGAAACTTCGCTTCAAACACTCCATCCCATGCGATACGGGACGGCCTTCCTACAACCCGTCAGACCTGCTCAAGCTCTACGTGTACGGCTACCTAAACCAGGTCAGGTCAAGTAGGAAACTCGAAAGAGAATGCTATCGTAACGTTGAAGTGATGTGGCTTATGAAGAAACTTGCTCCAGACCACAAAACTATTGCTGACTTTAGAAAAGACAACGTGGACTGCATAAAGCCCGTGTTCAAAGAGTTCGTTTACCTATGCAGATCGTTCGACCTGTACGGTGCTCAACTTGTCGCGATAGACGGCAGCAAGTTCAAGGCGGTAAACTCCAAGAGCAACAATTTCAACGAGAAGAATATTGCATTAAGAATCAAGCGGACTGAGGAGAAGATTGCTGAGTATCTCAGGCTGATGGATGAGAACGACAAGGTCGATTCAGGAAAAGATGAAAGCATCAAAGTCGACGGGCTCAAAGAAAGAATCAGCAAGCTTGAAGAGAAGAAGCAGCAGTACGAACAAGCTCAGAACCAAATGAAAGCCACAGGGCAAAAGGAGGTTTCGCTCACAGACCCAGATAGCAGGCTCATGCGGGTAGACCGCCAAAGGCTTGATGTCTGCTACAACATTCAAACATCCGTTGACGCAAAGAAACACCTCATCGTGGACTATGACGTCATCAATAATTCAACTGACCATCACCAATTATTCAACGATGCTAGAGCGGCAAAAGAGGCTCTTGGGGTAGAAAGGATAGAAGCCACAACCGACAAAGGGTTCTACGTTATGAAGGATTTGAAAGATTGCGAGCAAGAAGGCATAACGGTGTTTATGCCCATTCCTGCAGTTGTGAATCCTCATAAACGATATGGTGTTCCTGAGCCTGAATTCTATACTGACAGGTTCGTGTACGACTCGGTGAACGACTCTTATGTTTGTCCCGCTGGTAAGGAACTGAGGTTTTGGAAATGTATTCATAAGGGCAGTCCCGAGCGAGGGCGAGTTTACAAAACGGTTTGTTGTGCCGTGTGTGGTTTGAGGGGTAAGTGCACTCGGAACGTGCGTGGGAGGATTATTTTTAGGTCGGAGTTTGAGGAATCTGTTGAACGGCTCAGGTCAAGGTTAGAGACTTCTGAGGGGAAAGAAAAGTTGAGGTTGCGACGAGAGATGGTGGAGCATCCGTTTGGGACGATGAAGAGGGCTTTCAATCAGGGCTATTTACTTTTGAAGGGTCATAGGAAAGTCAAAGGAGAAGTGGGATTTACGATGCTGGCCTATAACATTAGAAGGGCTATCAATATTCTTGGAGTTGGAATGCTAATAGCTTTGGTAAAGGCGTAAGAAAGTCGAAACAAGTAGCGACTAAACGCTAGACGAGAGTGGAAGTCAAAAACACTTCGTTTCTAATTCCAAGTTTTTACACGGTCTGGAACGGGTTCAAATCCCTCAGTAAATTGACATGCTATTTCAGAAACAGGCCGATTCTTTTGCTTAATTGCGGGTCCGGTGGGATTTGACCCCAAAAAGGGGGCGGAACCAAAATCACCAACTTCGATAAAATACTGGAAAAACAATCTACAGAAACCATTTCTAGCCGCAGGTGAGTTGGACCGGGCTTACCGCGCGCATGTTTGTTCCTTAAATTGGCTAAAAATGGTTTTAAGTCCGTTTTGACATGGTTTGATCATGGATATGATCGATGAGCGGATTCTCTCTGTTTTGAAGAGTGGGAAGCCAAACCTTTCACTGATCTCCTTGATGAAGTCGGGTTTTCTCACAACACTCTAAAACTGCATCTTAAGAAATTGTTAAGCGAAGGCGTATTGGTGCGCCAAAAAATAGTTTCTCCAGGTCTAGGGAGGCCAAAGTATGTTTATGACGTCTCGCCTAAAGCTAAGAAGCAGGTTTCTGCCGCTCTCTTAGACTCTTCAATTGAGCTTGTTCATCTTCCCTTCTCCCGCCTAAAGCATCTGTGTAGATTTGAGAAAGGTGGTTTTTGTAAAGAGACCAGGACCGGATGCAATTCGCGAAATTGCCCGCAGATACCTAAAGTCGCCTAATAAAAACCATTTTTGACCAAATATCGGAACATCCACGCGCGCTACAGTTAAGCAGGTTCGGTATTTAGTTAATCTTGAAGAGGTTAAGGCTGTGTTGGATGGTAAGCTGAATTTTGCGGAAATTTTTGATTCTTCTCTCTAAGATTAATTAATTGTGCTTTGTTGATTGCAGGTATAGGTTGCTGTGCAAAAAATAATGTTAAGCGCGCGCTTTAAGCCAATACCTGTATAAGCATGTAAGCACATACTAGCTTATGTTGATGAGCTGATAAGCGAAAAGGTGAATGAAAAATGATAACAAAAACAAGAATAAGATTTGGCGTTTGGCGGTTCGCTTATTGGAAATATGCCTGACACGTGGAACCGTGCATAAAAATCTAAATTAAAGCAGACGATTAATATGGGTCGCATCATCTCCCACATGAGTTAGAAAAGTAGCTAAGATTGAAAACAGTAGAAAGATTTGGCGGTAAAAAGGCGACCTATCCCGCGCTTATTTTTGTTTCTTCGGTTCGTTTTTTCTGTTTTTGTATGTATGTAATTATAGCAGTGGTTAGTGCTGTTTGTTTGTTTTTTGCGAGTGCGTAAGTAGAGTAAGTACGGTGAGCAAGAGGATAGAAGCGCGCGCTTTTGCATTATATTACGAAGTTTATTGCAAATGTATTTAGCCCAAATCATGAATACTGGTTGTGGTTAGAATGCTTCGAAGTAATTCAATTCAAGAGAAAGCAAACGCCTTTGACAAAAATGGCTTAATCAAACGTGAGGTTGATACCGCGCTTGGATTGCTTAAAGAGTTTAGAAAGAAATTTCCTTTTGTCGAAAATCTTCGAACAATAGAATGGTTAGACCCTGACAAACTCTTTAAATTAAATCCTGATGAAGTCGGCGAATTCTTCCAATTTCTGGAAGACTACTTTAAGCCGCTGGGTTACCTAACCTTTGGCAGCTCCAACGTTTACCGCAACATTCGACTGCAAATTGGTGACTTCAAAAACTTGCTTCGCACTGTGGTGGATAGCAGGAAGGCTTTGGCACAAAAAGTGGATGCTCCTTGGGAAAAAATAGGCGGACTGGGGCAAGACAAGCAACTTGCCAAAAAAATCATATTTTGCTTTAATTATGAAAGCAGAACAGTTCTACCCATCTTAAGCAATCAGCATCTGCGACATTTTGTAAACCGCGTGATTGATGCGTCGAGTGTACAAACTAAGTATGACTCACTTGGCCAAGAATATGAACACTATACTGCTGAGTTGTTAAAAGCCAAAAATAGCCTGTCCATAACTCAAGGTTGGGATAATCTGTACTTTGCACGTTTCTTATACCACACTTATCCACCGCCAGACAGCGAACCAGTCGGAGCCAACCTGTCAGGGGAAAGAAAAACAACGAACGAAGTGACCGACGAACAGTTGGACATGCAAGGATTCATTAAGCTGCTGGGCGAACTGCAAAAGCTACACAAAATCACAGGCGAACAATTTAGAGAGAACCGTGAATTGTGGATTCAACAAAAACACAATGACCGCGATGCATTAATCTGGCGGCTAAAGCAACTCCTAAACACGGAGACCAAAACAAACTCTAACTCGCCAAGAAATCAATCGGATGAACCGCCCAAACAAACAACACGCCAGAAACTTTAAGAAAACATATAGCGAGTCGCGCATGGGTGTTCCTAAAATGGTTAAAAATGGTCTTAGTCTCAAAAAATCAGTAACTATGGATGATTAGTTTAATTCAATTTTTTCTCTGTTGTTATTTGGCTTCACTCTTTGTAGTTGTTATTTATTTTCGCCCCTCTTTTGGGTGTCGCTGTAGGCTTTCGTTTTCACTTTCTTTCTAATCGGGCAATTAAGTCGGATACTCGATTTGCACCTGCGACAGTTCTTAACTAACCTGCTCTATATTGACACATTTTCATTTACCTCTTTTCTCATGTTTACACTCATTGCTCTTATGGTTACTCATTGCTTTTTTTAGCTATGAAGCATTCGTATTCTGGATAGTGACCGTTCTGCATCTTCGGGTTAACTGCGCGCGCGCACAAGAAAAATCTTTGGCTGTGAACCGAGCGCATACTTATATAAGACTCTAGAAAACTCAAGTTACGTCGTGAAATAGAGGTAATACTATGTCTGCATTTGCAAGACCAGGAGCATATGACTATAATAATACTGTTTTCTCGCCTGATGGACGACTTTACCAAGTCGAATATGCAAGAGAATTAGTGAATCGTGGAGGCACCATTGTAGGTATCCGATGTGCAGAAGGAGTTGTTCTAGGTTCAGAAGAAAACGCAGAAGTCCTTGAAGAAGTAGGACGCTCATGGAAAATTTTTCAAGTAGACGAACACATCGGAGCAGCTATTATAGGCTTAGGTTCCGACGCAAGAGTCCTAATCGACCAAGCACGTATCGACGCGCAAAGTAATAAACTGACATACGATGAACCCATTGATGTAGAAGTCGCAACCCAAAAAATATGCGACACCCAACAAACGTATACACAACATGGTGGTGGAAGACCCTTCGGTGTCGCCATGATATTAGGAGGAGTCGACAAAACAGGTCCACGTGTCTTCGGAACTCATCCAAGCGGAAACTACATGAGATACAAAGCCACAGCCGTAGGTGCAGGAACAGAAACAGTTCTACCAATACTAAAAGAAATGTACCGTGAAGATTTAACTCTTGAAGAAGGCGTAAAGCTCGCAGTAAAATGTTTAGTAAAAGCGTTACAAGCGAGAGAGTTACCGCTCAGAGTAAAGATTGCTGTGATACCTGTAGCAACAAAGAAATGGGATATGCTATCTAATGAAGCGGTTAAAGGCTACATTAAAGAGGCTTCTTAACTACTAAACGGTCCTTATTTATTTTTTTAGCGCGCTCTGTCTGTGACCATAGAGAGAGATTAAATTTTAATCCCACACACACCGACCTACGTGACGTTTGGGTGCTAAGTAGTAGGTATGGGTGGGTAAGTGTGGAATAATAATAGTCAGTTATTGGTATGAGGAGCAAAAAACATAGTAAAAATTACCCTCTGCTAAATTATTAACAAAAATTATACCGTGAGGGGCAAAAAAATATTAGAAAACTGTCCCCTCGAAGCAAGAAAAAGTCCTGAAGTTAGCAAGCCATTTGAAAATTGTCTTATCGTAACTGTTTTCCGCATTTCGCACAAGTACTCAATATAAACACGCCTTCGTTCTATTCTATGCTATGCAGATTTAAGACTTATCATCCATGAAAACGTGGCTTAATACGACGAGTAACAAAGTCTTAGAGTAGTTGCAGTATTCTCAATTACATTTTTTCCCATAATAGGGTAAATCGCCTTTGAAACCTTCGATTAAATTTCCTACTGCAACTTGAGATTGTAAGAAAGAATCTATATACGCCGTATCACTTAAGAATTCGACCAATGGTTCAATAACCTCTTCAAATGATAATTTCTTCTTATCTTGAACCTTTTCGGGTAAATATTGTTTAAAACTATCTTCCTCAAAAAGTCGGATTCCAACTAACATGTGGCTCATTTCTGTTATTGAATAGAATTTTCCTTCTTCCATCTTAGCGAGAACTCTCTTCCATTTAGGTTCTTCAATCTTTTCTAGTTCATCTTCATTTATTGGCATTTTAATAGCATCAGTTCTTCTATTCTACGCTGCATAGATTTAAGACTTATCATACATGAAAACTTAGAGTATTGCTCATAAATCCAAATGTAAGTTTTATAAGGAAAGCTCATCCACTAAACGATAAGGCGATATTTGATGTCTATGGGCTGTTCTGTTATTGAAGGAGAACCGCGAAAAGTAAAAGTTAAAGGTAAAATACAGGCGATAATTGATGACCTTAATGTAGCCCACTACCCACACCATTATCGGATTATTATACAGTAACGCTCTATCCACTAATAGGCGAAGTGTTTTATCTGAAATTTAAAACAAAGAAAGAATTGCAGCGTCAAGCATTTACTGTAGATGAAACGGTCATTGTAGAAGGATTTTTCAGATGTGCGGATGGAAAACAGATTCTAACCAATGTGAAAAGAAGCTCTGAAGAATTCTAAAGTATAGAAATCTTATTTCTTTATTCATTCTATAAAACCTCTGTTTCTAAATTAGTTTACTCTCAACTTGTGTCTCGGCTTGTAACAACCTAAGTGATTCTTTTTTCGATGTGCTTCTCGACACGCATAACTACAGAACTTTCTTTTGGGGCGTATAGGCTTATCTCTGTTGATAGGTTCTGAACAATTCAAACAAAACTTTTCCATTCTAATCAATCCCTTTCTTTTCTCTGTTTTCTCCTATTAACTAAGAAAGCATCATATTGTTTTTTGCCATAAGCTTGCTTGCATGGTTAGAATGAAAGAGTTTGGTCTTATCATATGTCTCGAAGGTTATTCCACACTGAAGGCATTTTCTACGTTATGCAGATTTAAGACTTACTTTATTTTTGATGTAAAAATTCGTCTATTTGTGATTCTGAACGTTTGTTGCCTCTTTTTGTGCCCACAAACCTTCATAATAGCTTTTCATGTTTAACTATTGAAGCTGGAAGTAAACATGTTGGTTAAAGAAAAAGGATGTACCCTATCACGAAGTTGTTTCCTTCTTGATTCACAAATTTGAGGAATCCCAAAAATGAAATCTAAACTCCAGAAGCAACTTGATTACAAGGACAAGGACATATGTCATTACAAACATGTAATAGTCATTCCAGAAGAGGCAGTCAACGAATTAGGCTGGAATGATGGACAACACCTAGAGCTTACGATAACAGATTGGCGATTAATCATTGAAGCGAAAGAATGAGCAAT
>JBEKPG010000066.1:0-12573 GCA_049520955.1 Bathyarchaeia archaeon
GAATGGCTCAAAGACAAAATAGGCGACTACAAGGAGTGGTTTAATCATTCGCGCTTTCACAGAGGCGTAAAAGCGTTCCCAGCAACGCTCTATGAGTGTAACGTTAGAAACTTGACATGACAAAAAGCAAAAACCAGGAAACAATACAAACTGAAGCTTAGATTAAGCGGGACAAAAGAAATACAAAAACAGAAATGTTTTGTGTCTGTCAAAAAAAAGAAACTGGGTAGTTATCGTAATGCTTCATGTTATTTTTCGTTAATTAGAGTGTTGATTGGATTACTCTATTTTTTCTTTTATTATATTAATGGCGCTTGCTGCTGCAGTCACACTTGTAATAGTTACTATTGATTAAAAAATCGGAGTGCCGTTGGTTGTTTGAGGCGATGGCGAAGGTAATTGACCGCAAGTGTTTTATGCTGATTCATATGATAACATTGACCCATAGGGATAATCATGGCAAAATGCCCAACTTGTGGAAAAGATGTAAAAACCGCAAAGAAAACTTGGAAGATGGCAGGAAAACCAGACAAGAAAGGAAAAAGAACACAACTCACCATCGGGCTTTACGAGTGCTGCGATAAGACTTTCCGAGAAGTTCTCGACAAGAAAAAAATCTAAACGCAAACTTCCAACTTTCCTTTTTCTATTTTTCTTTTTTGCAAGCTTATTTGTGATTTGATAAGGTCTGCTTTGGCTTTAAATCTAAATAGGCGGTGTCAATCGCCCACCCAAACGATAAAGCGGGGTTGATGTATTTGGAGCGTGCAAAACTTTGGGATTGGTTTTTTGTTGCTAAGCTTGAAATGTTTGCGGGTTGAGTTGATTAAAGTCGAATAAAATGGGTCATACTATGCTACGGTTGCAACCAAAAGTAACAGAAGTAACCAGAGCCATTATGACTATTCTCGCATTTCAATACCTAACGCAATTCGATATACCAATCGTTTATCTTATTGCATTTTATAGGTTTGCTAATTAATTATTGTGCAAACTGTTTTTCGCCCATCTAAGATAGATTCAACACGGCTAGTATAAAATCCGTTAACGACAAAACATTCAATCTGTATCTTCAAAAGCAATTTAGGTAAAAACCGGTCAACACTTGTCCGCTTATCCATTTTTAAAAGCTCCTTTGCTGACAACTTGCTAATGAATTTAGCCTCTGAAAATTTTTTGGGGTCACAAGTGTAGATACCGTTGACATCAGTTATTAGAATAACTCTTTTTGCGCGTAATTGACCTGCAATGTAAGCGGCGATAGAGTCAGAGGTAACATCCCAAGAGTTCTCCAGGGGATCCTCGCTAAACAGAAAATTTGAAGACAGAAAAACTGGCAATTTGCCTTGATCTAAAATTCTTTGAGCGTTTTCAAGCTGATTTAGCAGGTATGAATTTGGCAATAAATCCGACAGCAAAAAACCGTATTGATCCATTCCTAAAATTGCCATTCTGTGTGACACTGCACTTGACAAGTTGAACTGGTTATCTAAATTCCTCACGGCATCGGCGAATTCGCCGCCTCCTGGCAGTACTATTATATTATGTTTCTTGGAGATTTCGCTTAACTTTGTGCATAGAGCTCTGAGTTTTTCAGGGTTTGATGCTAGGCTGCCTCCTACTTTGACTATTGTCAAGTTCATTAGACGACGATTTCTCCTTCAAGTTTAGTTGCAGTCATCAAGGCAACACCGAACGCAGGAGTGGCCACCACAGCTGAAGCTTGAATTAAAGTTTCTAAATCAATGGTTTTGGCACCGATTTTTTCTGCGGCTTTTTTTGCGATGAAATCTTTGCCAAGCCCCGTAACAACTACTGGAACTTCATTTGATGACAATTTTTTTGTGTAAGAGTAAACTTTGGTTAAGCTTTTGGTAACCTGCAGGACTTGTTCATTATAGATGTACTGAGCCAAGCTAATGATTTCTTGTCGAGTCAAAGTTTCCGTGTCAGCGCAGACTAATCTGGCTAATCTCGCGAAACTTTCAGGCAAACTTTTCCCTTGCCCATCAGCCGTCTCACACGTATATTGATTCGCGGTTATGTTGCCTAAGACAAGGTGCACATCGCCAGATAACGCGAAAAATTCTGAAGCGACCCCGGCAACCTTATTCTTAACCGGAACGGAATGCACAATTGTGGCAACGTTTGTCCTTAAGCTTCCAGTGTAAACAAGTTCTCCACAAATGAGTTTATCCAAATCCGTTTTGCCTTTCGCTGCTATCTGCCAGTTAACAATGGGAATTATGCTTGTACTTGTACTTCCAACATCAACCACCACGCAATCTTTTATCCGTTGAGCTACTAACCAGCCCGTTGCAGCCCAATTAGCCGCTGCAACCCCAAGCGGTTCCTCTTCAGCAGTGCCTGGTGACTCTAATTTTGCGTCGGTGTTCAAAACGTGAATCGGAATGTTGGGGAAAGCTTTCTTAACGCAGGCTAAAATATTGTGGACACCTTCTCTTTTGGTTTTGTAAGCGTCGGAAAGTTCAGCGGTCATTGTTACGCCTAAACCGTCAAGCCCCTTTGCGCCTAACTGTTCCTTAAGCTTAAGTAAAATGCTTGTGAGTTTTTCTCTATCTCTCCAAACTGGGAAATATTCTATTGCCACTTTGACATCTTGTAGCTTTCCGTTTTGCGTTTTTATAAAGGCGGCTTTGGTATTGGCGCCACCTATGTCGTAGCCTAACACATTTACCAATTTATTTTCCCCTGCGAATAATGTTGAGTAAACACTTTTTGGCTTCTTCGAACCTTAACCATGCATTGTCCAAGGATTCACCTTGACCGGCGATCAGCGAGCAAGCTTTATCGTTATTATTCATTGGAAAAGGCGGCGAAATAACCTCTCTAATTTTGGCTGCTTTTTCAAAATTACTAACAGATGGCTTGGGAGTCTCTACTTTAGAGAAGTAAATAAAGCCGTTAAGTTTAGGTTTAGTTGGAAGCTTACCTTTCAAAACAGCGTTCACTAAAGCCTCGGCAACATTAAAGGTGGCGACTCCAGATAAACCAACATAAGAAGTTGTCAAGCGTGGATTAACATCTAATACAAACACCTTATCATTTACCAAAACCAAGTCAACACCCACATAACCTCCTAAACCTGAAAAAGACTCAAGAACTTTCTCTCCTACATTAAACGCTTCTTGTTTAATCGGATTATCAAATGGAACAGTGCCTCCATTGTAACTTGAAATAGCCTCTGGCGAAGCAACCTTCACCTTTTGCCTATTCAAACTAATTGCGACCGCTTTATGGCCCGTAGAAAGTAAGCTGACACTTGCAGCTTCGCCATTAATGAACTCTTGAACTATAAAATACTTGTTTGCCGAGATAGCCTTTATTTTATCAACTGCTTTCTCAACTTCTGCGCCTTCTTTAACCATGCTTAAGCCGCCGCAGCTTATACCATCAATAGGTTTGAGTACTACAGGATAACTAAAGTTGCTTTTGATGTTCTGTATTACTTCAGCTAAGCCTTCATCAACATGCAATACGTCCGTTTTGGGCGTCGGCAAACCATTCTTTTTCAAAGTCTCATATAGTAAAGCTTTATTCGCGACTTTTTGGATAGCTAGGGCATCACAATTAAGCGAAACCTTTCCTGTGTCCTCCATAAGTTTGACGAGCGAACGCAGCTTTTGTCCCGTTTCAGGAGCAATAACGTACACTGAATCGTTGATTTTAGAAGCATAAAGGAGGAGTGTCTCCGCTTCCTTGGGGTAAAAAACGGGAACTGTGCAGTCGGCAACTATAGGCGGATTCAGCTTTGACAGTCTGGCATCAAGAAAGATGGTTACTTCATGACCCGCAGATTTAAAATCAGAAACAATAGAGCGTAGCATACCAAACCCTTCGGATAAAAAGCCCAACGGAATAGGCTGCCCTGCGTATCCTCCACCTGAAATGTGCTCATAAACTAAAATCCTCAAACCAAAGCTCCTCAGAGTCGATGAAAACCCACAGTAACCTTAAAGCTTTTCGATTTCTGCTAAAACTTTCAAAAATGCCAAGACATGATCCTTTCGAACATGAGGCATAACAACAATTCTGATGCAGTCATAACGTGGCACGTAAGAGACAAACCATCCGCTTTCCCAAAGTTTTTTTGCCAAATCCTTAGTGCCCTTGTTGGTGCGGAAGGCGATAATATTTAACGTGGGCTTCACAACAATTTTAAAACCTGCCTCTCTTAGCCCATCAGCAAGCACTCGAGTAGTTTTCATGCAGTTGTTCACCACTCTTTTGAATCCGTCCAAACTGAGAGATCTGAAAACTGCCCATGTTGAAGCTGCGGCTGCTCCCGATCTTGTTCCTGAAAACGTGTACTGATACTCTTCGGTTAAGTAAGGTGTTTCAGTTTTGATGAAATCCAGAGGTTTGCTGTCTTTAAAAATGATTCCTCCTGCGGGGATTGGCGCCATACCCATCTTGTGAGGGTCAATCGTTATAGACTTCACCGCATCTAACTCGAAATCGAATTTGTATTGCGCGTTTTTAAGAAATGGGAGGACTAAGCCGCCGAAGGCTGCATCAACATGCAACCATACATTATGCTCTAAAGCTATTCGCGATAGTTCCTCGATTGGGTCGACAGCGCCTAGCTCAGCGGTTCCAGCCGTGCCAACAATAGCGACTGTTTTCTTGCTGACGAGTTTTTCAACCGACGAAGGATTAACCCTAAAAGAGCGATCTAAATCGGCATACACCGGTTTCAGCTTCAGCAGGTTGCAGATTTTAGTAAAAGAGAAATGCGCGGACTCTGGCAAAACCAATTCGGGTTGACTTACTTGCGTTATGTTTCTTGCAGCTAAAAGCGCCATCAAGTTTGCTTCTGTTCCGCCCGAAACAAGAAAACCAACACCATTTTTACTGTGAAGAAGAGTAACCAACTCTTTAATGACTTCTTTTTCAAGCCTTGTGCTTCCAGGAAAAAGCTCGGGGTCGCAAAGATTAGAATCCAAAAATAATCGATAAGCTTTTGCTGCAATAGGTAGGGGTTTTGTACACATGGAACACAAAATCTTGCCCTCATAATACTTTTTGTCTTGTGCTCTTGCTCTTTTGAGTTCAGCTGTTATTTTTTTCGCGCTTAAACCCTTGGCATGCAATAGTTAGGCCCTCTTGTCAGCTTGAATTTCCGCTTGCTTAACGGTTTCAACGAGTTCCTGGACCAAATTTCTTGTAATATGACCTTGGTCTCGGTTGCCATTTGTGCAGGCGGCACCGCGTAAACCTGCCACATCAGCGCCTAAACCGTAAACCACAGGCAAGTCTTGTTTTCTCAAGGAACCAGCCAACGCCGCCTCCAAGCCAAGTTTATGCGAGGAATTGATGAATTTTGCAAGTTGCTTAGCAGATAAGAAATTGAAGAGGCTCTTGCCGTCTTTAACTCCTGTATCAACCATAGCTAAGTCTACATGAGCCAAAGAAGCTATTTCAGGAATGAGCATTGGGTCTATTGAGCTTATTCTTTCTGCATCGGCGTAGCCAGCGGCAGCTACTTTGATTTTAGGATTATATTCCTTAGCGGCTCGGTTAACATTCTGCAAAAGAAACACGGCTTCTTTAGACGTTTGAAAACCGTAAAGACCCACTTTAACATAATCGACACCCAATGATGCTGCTCCCAATGCTGCTAATGATATGGAGCCTGGAAGGTTCGGAACATCTCCCAATGCGCAGCTTACTTGGATTTTTCTAGGTGTAATTTCCCTTATTCGCTTAATTACCCATGGAAAATTCGCACCTAGCGCTCCTTCTTTAGGATTCTTGACATCTATTATGTCGGCGCCTCCAACAATTGCTTCTAAGGCTTCTTTTTCATTCATTGGGCTTATGAGTACCTTCAATTAGCATCCTTATTGATGCGCATTGATGACGCCTTTAAAAGTTTTGCTAAACAACGGTTAGGTTTTTCTATCAGTCAAGAATCAATTCACGGATGGCTGATGACTTGAAAGTTATACCGGTAATTGACATATTAAACGGCATAGTAGTTCATGCAGTCAAAGGAAAAAGAAAAGACTATCAACCGCTCCAGAGCACACTTTGCAAGTCGGTTGACTCAATCGAAGTTGCTAAAACATTCAAAAACCTAGGATTTAGCGAGCTATACGTAGCAGATTTAGACGCAATTGCGGGCGACTCTGTAAATTTTCAGGTTTTCAAAGGAATTACCGAGGAAACTGGGCTTAAGCTTATTGTTGATGCGGGAGTTGCTGATATTGAAACGGCGAAGAAATTGCTGGATTGCGGAGTTTCCAAAATCGTTATTGGAACAGAAACGTTACGTAATAAAGGTTTTGTGGATGAAGCAGTCAGGCTTTTTGGAAGCGAATGCGTCATAATTAGTTTGGACTTGAAGGATGAAAAAGTCTTAGTTCAACCGGTGTTTGATGGCTCCAAGAATCCCATGCGTCTTCTTCGTGAGTTTAAGGAAATTGGTGTTTCAAGGGTTATTGTTTTAGATTTGACGCGTGTTGGCAGCGGTGAAGGAGTTAATGAGGATTTTCTCAAGAAAGTGCTTAAGACAGTGGCTATGGACGTTTACGCAGGCGGTGGGGTTAGGGACCTTGAGGATTTGGTCAAGCTGAAGGATTTGGGCGTGTCAGGGGTACTTGTGGCTACTGCTTTGCATTCGGGCAAAATTTCTATTGAAAAATTAAAGCAAGCAGACCTGCTTTAGCTGTCACCGCGTATTTTCGTCTAGCTTTGTCAAGCATACAAGCCCCCCCAGCTGTGTTAGCCTTATGCCCGCTGTTGATTCAGCATTTATTATTCTTGTTTTAACGCTTCTGTTTTTGGCAATTTGCAATAACCTGTAAACCCTGTTCCTTTGGCGGCTCCCTGAAAGATAATTATCCGTAAGCAATAGGTATTCAGGCTTAGGTTTTCCTACCACTTGTGTCCCAAATATCATGCTTTCGGCTTCTTGCAGAGAAAAAAGCACAAGATTATCCGATTTATTGAGGCGTTTCTCCAGGATTTCACGTAGATTTTCCGTTTCCTCAGAAGCTGTTTCTTGAATTAACTGTTTAAATGCTGGTGTTTTTGTTAAGGTTGCTACTTGCGGTGAAGTGCTTGCTGAGCCGGTGATCGTTGAGAATGTTGCTTTGTTTGGTCCTTGAAGAAGCCAAGAATTATGCGCTTTTAGGTGGTTAAGAAATTCTTGACTATAATTGGTTTTTGATGGAGAGGCTACTATTATGCTTCTTACGCCTTCTTTCAACGTTTGCCTTAACGCGTTTACTATGGTTTCGTGAAAGTTGTATACCGCTTTAGGGTCGCTTCTTTCACCGTTTAAGGGTAGAGTTTGTTGGTGTTTGAAAACTTGGCTATAAACTTGCCATAGTGCAGCATCGTCAATTTCAATTCCCAATAACATTGCAATTGGGTAGCCGCGTCTGTAAGCTTTTGGCGTCAATATTATTTCCCTTGTTTGAGTTAATGTTTGTGATATTTAGGTATACTTTACTCTAAGTTACGTTTAAGTCTAAAACGGCATGTTTATCTAGCATAAAACCGCTTTAGCTGTGATAACATATGATTGAGGTTGACAACAAAAAAGACTTAAACGCTCAATTAGAAACTAATGAAAAAGTTCTTGCATTGTTTTACGCTTCATGGTGCCCTTACTGTATGCGTTTCGTCCCAGTGTTTGATAAGAAAATTTTGAACTTAAACCTTAGAAGCGTTATCCACGTTCTCTTAGACGACTATGACAATCCACTATGGGATGAATACTCAATAGAAGCTGTTCCAACCCTCATATTTTTTGCTAAAGGCAAAGTTAGTAGACGGCTTGACGGAAAATCTGGCGCGGGCTTGAATGAAAAACAACTTAAAGTTTGGCTAGAAGAATTTAATGTCCCATAACTTAAGCGATAATAGTGTGCAAGCTGTCAAGCTCTTAGCGCAAAAGAAAGCAACATGCTTAGTTGAAAGGTTTTAAAGAAAAAAGAAAAAAGGATTTTAATTTTTAATTTTAAGTGGACATTGGTTATTGCGGTGGAGGCGGTGGAGGCGGAGGAGAGGCGGTTGATTGGAATACTTGTTTAACTTGGGCAACTGTAGTTCCTGCCCAGCGGTCAGTCAATTTTTGGCGTCGGTCATTTCCAGCTGTTACAACGGCTATCAACCAGTCGAGAAAGAGGAAAAGTGGGAAGATTTTGCTTATATTGCGAATGAATGATTTGTCGAGTGATATCCTGCCACCTTTTTCCAGCTGCACCTCTAAGCCCATGATTCTTTTGCCTATTGTTCCACCCCAGTAAACGTCTAAGACGATGAAGTATAGTATTGAAAGCAACCCAAAAATTGCAAAAGTAATCCAAATTCCACCGAAGAGAAACAAGGAGCCCGTGGCAATCGATAAAGCTATTATTAACCCTATTATAACGCCGAGTATGACTGTTGCTATAAAGATTATTATGCCGTCAATAATGTAAGCGATTAACCTTATCAGCCAATGCATTAAATCAATTTGTCCACTATTGCTGCTAGTTGTCATTTAACAAAAACCTCTAATTAATTTGGTGTTATAGTTGTTATTATCGTTTTCTGTCAAGCGACTAAGCATTAATAAGCGGAGGGAATATTTAGGGTTTAAAACCAATTAAAAGAGCCAACTCTAGCCATTTCCAGTAACAATCCACGTCGGAAAAACCTATTTGTCTCAGCCATTGAAGTTGTGTTTCAACATCCAATAGCTTGTTTGATGGGTCTTCTGTTTCCGGAGTTAAACCTGTTGCGGCTAGAAACTTTAGATGGAGATTTTGTGTTGGCGAAGAAACGTGTTCTAGATTGCAGAAAATGCCCTTTGGGTTTAACCGGTCGAATACCTCTTGGTATAACTGTTTCTTTCTTTGATGGGTTAAATGGTGAATTGCCAAGCTGGAAACCACAGCGTCGAAACAGCCGAGTTGCTTAGATGGAAGTGGAAAACTAAAATCGTGTTTCATGACTGTTACGCGCTTATCGTGAGCAAATCGTTTTCTGGCTTGTTCAAGCATGGGTTCGGAAAAATCCAGTGCTATTCCTTCTGCTTCTGGCCTGTTCAGTTTCACTAGCGATAGTAGCCTTCCGTCGCCGGTTCCTAAATCGAGAATTCGCTGGGTATGGGCTGGGATTTGATCAAGCAGTACTCTTTCAGCTTCTGTTCTGTGCGAAAGTTTATCTGCTCGCGCCAAGTATGCAAGTGCATGATCAATTGTTTGCCATTCGCTCATTGATTTGCCTCTTTCAGTTGGGCTCTTGCTGAATAATAAAACGGGATATTTTATATTGCGCATTGTTTTAAATCAATTTATTGCAAATTACTGCATAATGCTTGAATTTCCTTCAATTAAAACAATGCTTATATCGGAATATCTTCTTTGTAATGAAGAAATAATTGTGAAGGGTTCTAATTTATGGAATTTTGTCCAGAATGCGGTTGCCGGCTTGAACCTAAAAAGACTGTCGACTCAATAGTGCTTGCTTGCACAAAATGCAGTTTCGTTAAGCAAGCTACGAGCAATAGGGCTCAAGCCAAAGTAGTTAAGGTTATTCAACCTAAATCTCAGCCCTTCATAACTGTCATAAGCGAAGAAGAACAAAAAATCAAGACGATGCCAACGATTCATATGAAATGCGAGAAATGCGACAACAACATGGTTTATGTTTGGCAAGTGCAGACGCGAGGTGGTGATGAAGCATCAACTCAATTCATGCGCTGCACAAAATGCGGTCACACCTTTAGGGAATACACTTAAGGTAGCTTTGTTTTTAGAAAGTTATTAAAGCAGTAATTCGCATAAAGTACCGTCGGAGAATAACAAATGCCGAAAAAAGAAAAACCATTAACTAAAAAAGAAAGAGACGCGAAAAGAAAGGCACGTAAAGAAAAGGAAAGCAAAACGCAGAAGTCTTAAGCTTTTAGCTTAAAAGCTCCCTTTCAAATTTATTGTTTTTATAGCCTATCTTATCTTTTTTCTTTGATTTAGTTTATAGGAAATTCAGTAATTGCCTTACATTTGAAATGAGAAAGATGTTGGAAAGATGTAGAAGTAAGTTTAAGGCGAATTAATTATTCTTGTATCGTATTCCTTTAAGTATGCTAAGTTAACGGCGGTGTAGGGGTAAGTTTCGTTTGATGGGTATGGGAAACTGGTCATCGCTTGGAATGGCAGCGGATCAACCGTGAATGGAACGTAGGACAAGCCTAAGCCTTTGAACCAACAATTTGCAATTATGAAGTAGTCTCTTACCCACCCTGCTGGAACAGGCGGCAAGTCTGTAGCGGAAAATTGAAGTGAAACCGAGTCTCCTTCTCGTCCAATTACGAATTGGTTGTCTGCGGACTGCAACAACGGTGTGACGTCACCGTATTTTGTGAAGGCTCCAGGGCAGGTTAAGTTATACACGGTGAATGCTTGCTCTAAACTAGCGGATGAGAGCGGTAGAGTGTTAACAATTATGTTCTGCTGGGGTGTCGTGCTGATACCTATGTAATCGAACTGAATATTTTGGTAGTAGTTAATTTTCAATTCGTAATTATTAGTTAGAAAGAGACCTGTCAAGTTGACGTCAAATTCACTGTCCGTTGTATGCGGAATAGGAAACTCGCGGTCGTCAGGAACATTAACCCAAGTTCCGTTTGGCGCTATTACTTGCATGTAAGGAGGCGGGGAGGGTATTACTCCTGGTTGGTTGGCGTATGATAAAAAGTTCTCGCCTCCAGCTTGGGTAGTTGGCCAGACAATTTTAGCTGCGACTACCATGTTGATTTCTTTTGCGCCGGTTAAGTTGCCTAAATTAAGCGTTAGGCTTTGCCATGACCAAGTGGTTCCAGTTGTGAAGTTTCCATCGAGGGTTGAGATTAGTGGCAGAACATTTTGTCCTGTTCCGTTTACCGCCGAAACTGGTGTAGCTGGTTTATCGCTTACTGTGTAAATTGTTCCTTGACCTGAGAGGCTGTAGATGAATGTGCTGGCAGTAGAGAAAACATTTACGTTCGCTGGGTGGTCTACGGCAATCATTTGGGCTGAGTCGAGGTAGAAGATTTCGTCGGACATTTCAGTGATTTTAAAGTTATAAAATCCGTTAACGGGCTGAAGTTGAGTTGAATCCAGTTTTATGTAGTCATATGGGTAGTTGTAAGAGAAAACCATTGAGCCATCAGGTTTAAAATACTCCAGATAACCCAGCCAGCCTGTACCGTCATTAACGTCTGAAACGTAACTATAGCCAGTTCCGTCCCAAGCGAACAAGGATGGACATGAACCTGTCCAATGATAATTTGTTTCAACCGAAGTCTCAGCCTGCACGTTTACCGTTTTGCTTAATTCAGTACTTCCGTCGTCCCAGCTGTTAAAGGCCCAGGTAACAGTACCATGGCCTGCTTCTTCAATTTGGGCTGAAGCCGGAACAGAAATGGTATGTTGCCCAATAGCTACCAGTCCAGAGAACGGGCAGACTTCAGCCGTACCGTCCAACGTGAATGGTAGCCCGTCATAGCTGGAAAAATAGTTCAGCGTGTAATAGCCTACTGGAACGATAGTAAATTGACTATTTTGTCCGCCGGCACTTACTACGTAAGTTTCGTTACTGGTCTCATTAAACGCTGTGGTTATTGTTTCAGAAGCTCCTCCTGAAAGTTGAACTTGAACACTTTGCGCAGCTACACCGTTCACGAAGAAAGGTAATGCATAACTAATGTTTGTGGTTCCAGTGTTGCTGACGTCAACTGAAACGTTGACTAGTTGTCCAGGCCAAGCCTCAAATGGGTTAACCATGTTTGCTACGCTTAGTGTGGTGGGCATTGGAAGGGGCTTAGATGAGACGCTGAAAATTCCGACTAGGTTGCCCACTGTTACGTTGTAGACACCTTCACTTGGTTCGGTAACGCTAAACTTAACTACTTGCGATTCATTAGCCGAAAGTGCAAACTCTTTTGTTTCCACCACTGAACCGTTAACCTTAAAGCTCATTGAATAACTGCCCTGAACGTCTCCCACGTTGACTACGCCAGCTGAGACGGTTATTGGCTGACCTACACTTGCTTGGTTAGGATTTATGGTTAGATTACCTAACTGAAACTGAGCTACTACTTGGGAAGACGGGAAAGATGTGAAGTTTTGAACATAGTAGTAAGCGCTAATCTCGACTAATGAGCCGATTATTAGGACACATATCAGAATTACGAGCGATTTGTTGATTGTAGAATGTGATGCCATGCTATTCTTTTCTCTCAAATTTTGTTAAACTTATGCTTTTCTTTAATTTATCCTTATTCTTTTCCACAGGTTTTTTCTCAACTGAGAAATTAATTCAAGCTAAAAAATCTATTTCCAGAGTTGCTTAATTTCCTTCGCAACATCAAGATTCGAGCTTGTTTAGGATGCACCCTAAGCGATTAGGAGATTATTTGAGTATTTAGGAAAGTCTTATTTAACTAATCATCGCAAATGGAGATATTAAATTTTGACGAAAGGAGCCATGGACAGAAATGTCGAAACCAAAAGAGTATGCCTGGATGACCAAAAATAGGCTGATGACGTATACATTTGTTGCGCTCACAGTACTTAC
>JBEKPG010000067.1:0-11962 GCA_049520955.1 Bathyarchaeia archaeon
GAGAATCCACGTTTACGGTGATGTTGGCGTCTGCTAGCATTTTTAACTCGTCATTTCTGACGCTTGTTCCGGTGAACATAATACGGTCTTGAGTGAACCCGCTGATTAAGCCCATGAACACTTCGCCTGGGCTGACAGTGTCTAAGTATGCACCTTGAGACTGGAGAATCCTGAGCACTGTGAGATTGGAATTGGCTTTTGCAGCATAGTAAATCCGTACGTGCTTGTAGTTTCTGATTAACGCGTCATGAATCCGATTATAATTATCTCTTATGCGTTTCTCGCTTATGACATACAAGGGCGTATCGTATTTTTCAGCTAATTCCCTAACTGGAAAGCCTTCGAAGAACAAGTTGCCCTTTCGGTCTTCTAAAGGTTCACGAAACTTTCTCTTTGCCATGTGATTTCACCGTGAATACGTTGTTTTTGTGATTGTTAAGCTAAACCTTTTGCTACGAAGAACTCTGCACTTAGAATGCCTGCGCCTGCACCACCACGAACAGTATTATGGCCAAGGCAAATGTACTTGATTGTCATAATCGGATCGTTGCGGATTCTGCCAACTACAACACTCATTCCGCATCCTGTATCTCGGTCAAATCGTGGCTGAGGCCTATTTTTCTCGTGACGAACCACGATTGGGTTCGCTGGAGCAGAGGGCAACTTGAGTTTTTGTGGTTCGCCACTAAAGTTGACAAAGGCAGCTTCTATTTCATCTATCGAAGGGGCCTCTGCAAGCTTAACGAAGACTGATTCTAAATGCCCGTCCTTTACATCGACTCTGTTGCAGCTTGCGCTAAGCATGAAATCCGCGTTCTGCACAAATTTGCCATTGAAGGGGCCCAGTATCTTTAGGGCTTCAGCTTCCATTTTCTCTTCTTCACCTGAGATGAACGGAACAACGTTGTCGATTATGTCTAATGATGCAACTCCTGGATATCCTGCTCCGCTCAGCGCTTGCATTGTAGAGACAATAATTTCTTTTAATCCAAATTGCATCAAAGGCTTTAGCGTAATCGCTAGTTGGATGGTACTACAATTAGGATCTGTGGTTATGAAGCCCTTCCAACCTCGCAACTTCTGTTGAATTTTAATTAAATCAGCATGATCGGGGTTAATCTCTGGAATTATTAACGGAACATCTTTTTCCATTCTATGAGCACTTGCCTTACTGAAAACAGGATAAAGCGCCGCAAACTCATTTTCTACTGGACCTGCCAAGCCTCCCGGAAGAGACGAAAACACCAAATCCACGTTGCCCGCCTTTTCCACTGACTCAACATCTGCGTTTGCTACAGGCATTTCAGCAATTTCTTTGGGCAAATTTGACTCCATAACCCAGTTGCAAGCATCCCCGTATTTTTTGCCTGCTGACCGCTCTGAAGCAGCAAGCACCTCAATTTGGAACCAAGGGTGACCCTGTAGGAGTTGAATGAACCGCTGTCCAACGGCTCCGGTTGCGCCTAATATGGCGACTTTACGCTTCATCGACATAATTCGTTCTTCCTTTTGCTTTGAGTTGTTTTTCCTTGATAAAAAAGTTAATGGTCAATTTTCGTTAAGACATGCCTAAAACATCAGCCATGCTGAAAACTATAGGCTCATTTTGTTTGCTTAACCATTCAGCTGCGTAAACTGCCCCTTGCGCAAAAACGTTACGGGAAAACGCTGTGTGCTCAATGCGCAACATCTCGTTTGGTCCTGCAACAACCAGATCATGAATGCCTGGAACGCCTCCAGCTCGCATGGCTACGATTTCAAGTTCGGCTGTTTGCCTTGGGCTTATGCCTTCCCGCCCAGAAACAACTTTTGTGTAACCGCGAGCGTTAGCGACGATTTCGCCTAGTTTCTTTGCTGTTCCGCTTGGGGCATCCTCTTTGCCTACATGATGGATTTCGCTTATGCTAAAATCGTATTCTGGTGGAAAAGCCCTTAAAAGTTCAACCAGCTTGAACATTATATTAACGCCTAAAGAATAATTTGGAGAGAACACTGATGGAACTTTGCCTAACATAGCGTTCACTACTTGGCGGTTTTGCTCTGGAGTGAAACCTGTGGTGCCAAGAATTATGCGCTTCCCAAGGTTAGCAACGATCGGTATGTTAATCACTTCAGCAGCAGGCATTGTGAAACTGATGTAAGTGTCAGCATCACGTAGGGCTTCATTTAGTCTATCAGAACCAAGAATTTGCGTATTCGAATTTGTGATGCCAAGCTCTCGTAAAGTTTTGCCAATGAATTGATAATTTGGAGCCTCAATTGCGCCCACTATTTGATGCCCTTTTGATACAGCTTCATTGATGATGGCGTTACCCATTTTGCCTGCAGCGCCTGCAATACATAGCTTAAACATAGAAGAGCCCCTTCAAGTACCTATCATTGTATAGTCGGTCCTTTAGGTCTACGTTGAAATAGTCTGCTATGGGCTGAAAGATTTCAGGGTTATTCTCATACACTTTTCTGGCATTTGCGAGAACTACCTCTAAACCATTGCGGGTCATTTTTCCCAGAGGTTGCCTGCAGGGACCAGATGGCATACCTAACAGATTCATTAAAGTCTTGTAAGCTAATGGATTTCGGGCTTTGCATACGACTGTACCGAAAGGTGTTTGTTCTTGTGTTTTCACGGTAACTACGCTAAAGAGTGGTTGCAATGCTTGGGCGATGATTTCGGCTTCTTCTTGATTACCGTCAAGAACGTAGTGTACCATGTCAGCTACTGCGCGGGGTGCAATGTTTGATGTAACTGAGATTACCCCGTTCGCATTAATGTCGGGTGAAATCATCATTGCTAATGTTTTGTCATCGTCTCCTGAGAGGATGTCAAAGTCTTCGCCGCATAGTTGGCGTGTTAACTCCATGTTTTTCAAATCGCCGGTTGCTTCCTTTACACAGCGAACGTTTGGATATTGACTGTGAAGGACTGCTAGGTCCTGTGGGTAAAGTTGGGTTCCTGTTCTGCCTGGAATAATGTAGGGAATTATTTGGATTTCAGGAAACTGTCGTGCTATTGGTTCAATGTATTCAACGCGTATTTCCAAAGAGCTTGGCCCATTATAGTAGGGGTCTACGAGCAGGACGCATTCTATGCCTAAGTGCTGGGCGTGTCCTGTACCTTCTATGGCTTCTTGCGTGGAGTTACTTCCTGTTCCAGCTATAGTTAAGATTTTGGTTCCTGCGTATTCGTGGGTTTTTTCGATTACTGTATTGTGTTCATTCCAGTCTAAGGTGGGGCTTTCTCCGGTTGTGCCGACGGCGAGCAAACCTTTTACACCTTCTTTTATTTGGAAATCTACTAGTTGACGTAAGCCTTCGTAATCGATTTGGTGATTGTCAGTCATAGGAGTTATTAACGCAGTGTAGCAGCCACTAAATCTTACCATTTTAATTCCTCGATGTAAGTAATCAACAAATAATTAGCAGCATATTTAAGCTTTACGTTTTATTCATTTTTACTACTAAAAACGGAAATATTTAATACAATAATTCTCATTTACTCATTAGTTTTAATATAATCGTAATAATGAATTGTCTAAAAATTCTCTGCTCTCTCTAACGACACAATGTAATAAGCTGTAAAAACACCATCATAACCCTCGTAAAGCTTGCGCAGATAAGCAAGAGCATCATCAATAACCACAGCTGAAGGAATAATCAGCCTGTAATTATCAGGCTGCACAACCTGGTTAAGTCTTCCCGTTTCCCTCTTAATAATCCTCATTCGCAGAACCTTCCGCCCTGATAGATAAACAGCAAACTCGCCTCGGTGTGGATTGCCCTTTCTGACGTCGATAGTTTTTTTGCTTGACGTTAGCCATTCGAATGCTTCTTTTTTTGTACGAAAAAGGGGCAAGTTGACAGCACCTAAGTTCCAGACTAAAACGACTAAAAGATAAGCTTTCAGTAAAAAGGCGGATAGCAAAATCATAAAAATATGAAAAATGGGTTGGAGCAGAAAGGACTGCTGGTTTTAACCTTTGCCTTTCTCTTCTTTGCCGAAGTATTTAGTCCACTTTAGTTTACGTGCATCTCGTTTGAATTGCAGTGAGCTTTTCTTGCATTTGCCAGAGTCATACCATAAAATTGATCCGTCGTTTTTAACGAACATCATGCCTGTACCAGCTGGGAAATCAGCACCGCAAAACGAACATTTTCTTGATTTGGGCATGAAAATTTCTCCTTAATAGTTTATCTTGTAATTTTCTTTGCTTCTCTTTCTGTTTCCCGTAGCATCAAAATATCTTGAACGCGGACTGGTCCTTTGACGTTGCGTGTTATGATTCGGCCTTTGTCTTTTCCTTCCATGATTCGGACTCGAACTTGTGTGATTTCGCCAGTGACGCCTGTACGGCCTATGACTTGGATAACTTCTGAGGGAATAAGTTCTTCCGCTGCTTCTTTACTCATTACTGAGATCCTCGTTTAACCTGGTCAATCCGGGTAACGATTTCTTTGATTAATCCCGCTGCTTCTCCTTCCTTGAGAATACATGCTGCTGCACATGGAACGTCAATGCCTATTGCGTTGCCAAGTTTGTCTTTATTTGGAACGAACACGTATGGGATTTTTCTTTCTTCACAGAGAAGAGGTAAATGCGCTACTACTTCTGGCGGATCAACATCTTCGGCTATTACGACAAGTTTTGCTTGAGATCGCTCAACAGCTTTTGTTGCCTCGTTTGTTCCTTTCCTAACTACGCCTGATTTAGAAGCAATGGTTAGGGCTTCATAGGCTGCATCTACGATTTCTTTTGGTACTTCATATTTTACATAGAATGGTTTGGACATATTAGCCTCACCCTTTTAAGGCACAGTCTTATCCACACTTCTTATTTAAGAAGCTTTCGACTCTAAAACGTCAGTCGAATCTTTCAGCTTATAAAGCCTTTAGAAAGATTTAAATAAAGTATCACGGTCTCCTACATGTTTTGCGAGAGGGGAATGGCGCGTTTGCAAAAGTTGGGCAGAGTGCGGGCGTTAACTCCATCAAAAAACATGATTGTTAAGACTGAAAAAGCTCCTAAAATTGGCTCAGAAGTTGTTGATGAGAACTTAGCTATTATCGGTAAAGTTTTTGATATCGTAGGTCCGGTGTCTTTTCCTTATGCAGTGGTTAAACCAACTGTTAGGGAACCCGCTAAACTATTGAATAAATCGGTGTACTTGCTTCTCTCGAAAACAAAACGGAGCAAAAATGAATGATTAGAGATAGCAAGTTACATGAAGAAACAGACCAATCTGCAAAAACAGAACCGGTTAAAATACAATCATGCCCTGAATGCGGTAGCACTCGACTTATGCGCGATTATGAATGCGCCGAGATTGTATGCATGGACTGCGGTTTTGTCGTAGCAGCCAAAATAGCTGACCGAGGACCAGAATGGAGAGCTTTCGATGATGAACAAAGATCAAAACGAACCAGAGTTGGAGCGCCCTTAACATATACAATCCATGATAAAGGTTTATCGACAACTATCGATTGGCATGATCGAGATATTTATGGTAAAAGTCTCTCGCCCGGGCAGAAAGCGCAAGTTTATCGTCTTAGGAAATGGCAAAGGCGCATCAGGGTTTCAGACGCTACAGAACGTAACCTGGCATTTGCGCTTTCTGAAATAACAAAGATTTCTAATAATTTGAACCTTCCAAAAAATATTCTTGAGACAGCTTCAGTAATTTATCGAAAAGCAGTAAAAGAGCGCTTAATTCGAGGAAGGTCGATTCAGGGTGTTACTTCAGCAGCGATTTACTTGGCATGTAGACAATGTGCTTTACCTCGAACTTTAGATGAAATCGCTCAGTCTTCAAGTGTAAACAAGAAAGAAGTTGGCAGAAGTTACCGTTTCTTAATTAGAGAACTAAACTATTCAATTCCACCGCTTAGGCCAAGTCAATATATTACAAAGTTTTCTAATCAATTGACGATGCAGGGAAAAGTTGAAGAAATTGCTCACAAAATCTTGGCTGCGGCAAAAGAACTTAAGCTCACATCCGGCAGGGGACCCACCGGAATTGCGGCGGCAGCAAGCTACGTTGCGTCCGTTTTGACGGGAGAGCGGAAGACTCAGAGGGAAATTGCCGAGATTGCACAGGTAACTGAGGTTACTATTCGGAACAGGTACAAGGAACTCGTTGAACGGTTAATGTTTGAAATAAGCATTTAATATTGCCTTTTCTTTTTTCATTCAAGCAAAGTGTTCAAACCGATGGCCAAGTTCAACAAAAAAACTGAAGAAGCGCCAAAAATAGAAGAGTTAATTGGAAAACTTAAGGAAATACAGTTAGGGCTTAAACAAAATTTAGCCGATCTACAACAAAAACTAAAAACAATTTATTCTGAACCTGAATTGTTCACTATTTTAGCGAGCGCCCAGAAAGATGCAGAATCGAAAGCCAGCGACCTTGAAGCAGAAGTAAAACAACTACGAGAAGAGCTTGAAGCTATTAAAGATCTATTAGACTTAAACATGGAAAAGAAATAACCCTGTTAATTCTCTCACGGACACAGTTATTTTTTTAAGCATCGTAATAGCTTAACTAAATACATGCCCTATAAATTTACGTTCGATCTATCAAAGGTCCCACGTTTCTTCTTCACTGAAATTGCGACGGTGAGTTACCAGAAGGGCATGCATAAGAAATTAATTAAGAAATTACAAGAAATTATTTTAAGGTTTAGAATACAAGAAGCCACTGGACTAAATCTTTCTGATTCCTTAGTTTTACTTCAGGATCTAATTGATTTACAAGCAGTAAACATGATTGAGCGGGGCAAATTCTTACAGACCAAGAAAAGAGCCCTCTTTCTTTCTCACTGCACAAGAAAGTACTTAGATGGTCGATGCAAAGCAGTTTTTGATAAAAATACCCCGTCCTACTCGTGCTCCCACTGTTCAAAAGACTGCTTAGTTAGCCAATCTGACTACTTAGCTCGAAAAAAAGGATATGACGTTTACGTGGTGCCAGGGGGTTCTTGCATACCCAAGATTTTGAAGAATACACATTACCAAGGGGTAGTGGGAATTGCGTGTGGAGAAGAAATGAAAGTGCTAGGGCCACTTTTGAATAGTATGGATGTGGCTGGACAAGCTATACCGTTGATAAAGAATGGCTGTGCAAACACCATTTTTAATATGGAAACGCTCGTAAAAGTTCTATAGCCAGGAGCTTGCTTAATGCCGGGTCTCGGTTTTCTTTAGCTTTTCAGAAACTTCGTTTTTGCTACGGGTGACCACTTTGAAAATCTTAAGAGAAAACGTGCAGCATCGCTAAAAAAAACTGCGTTTTTATATTCAGGTGTAAGAGATATTCTTTTTAGTTTGGCTCTTTATTCATCTTGAATATGCCCTATAAGTTTACTTTCGACATTTCAAAGGCTCCGCAACACTTTTTCATAGAACTCGCCATTGTCGGCAACCAAATGGGCATGCAAAAGGTTTTTGAGAAAACCTTACAGGGATTAATCAGAAAATTCAGGATTCAGGAAGTTACAGGACTTGACATTCAAGATGCCGTGGTGCTAATTCAAGATCTCCTCAAGATGCAAGCTTTGAATTTGATACAAAAAGAGGAATTTCTGCAGACCAAGAAGAGGGCTCTGTTTCTTCCCCACTGCTGTAGAAAATACATGGACAGTCAATGTAAAGCGGTTTTTGAGCCGAGCTTGACTTCTTACGTTTGTGGTCATTGCTCTCCCGACTGTTTTGTCAACAAGGCAGAACGCATTGGAAAAGAAAAGGGGTACGACGTTTACGTTTTATCTGGGGGTTCTTGTATGCCTAATATTTTGAAGCAGAAGACGTACGAGGGGGTTGTTGGTGTTGCATGTGGTCCAGAAGTGATGCTGTCTGGAAAGAAGCTGAGCAGTATGGGCATGGCGTGGCAATCTATCCCGTTGCTGAAGAACGGCTGTGCCAATACATTTTTCAATATGGAAACGTTGATAAAAACGCTTTAACATAAGAGATTTATGACCCAGCGTAACGACGCGAACGGCGTATAATCGTTTCCGATATATTTCTGCACTTAACCTATAATGACTTGATTTTTGCAAATATATCTTTTCAACATGGATTCGTAGTTGATGTGGAAGTTCAACTGCTAGAACACAAAAGTTGCGTTGCCATTTTTGTTCAGTTTGTTTTGGGTTGCTTTTTTGGTTTGGGGCTTGAAATATTTGCAGGTTGCTTATTAAGAAGTACCCAAAAGTACCCTTGCGTACCTTTGCATACCACAGCGTACCCTGGCGTACCCGAAAGTATTGGAAGGGAAAGGATGTTTAGGTTGCCGTTGACTCTAAAGGTTGGCTTAAGGCGGATGCTTCATATAGATGTCGACGTTTCACGAGCTGAAGTGATTGGGAGTCCCGACTAAGGTGGTCAACAGCCTTGATGTGCTGTCAAAAAAAATACCGTACTGACGAAAATATCCAGAATCTGGCGCACATGCACATTCCTGTAAACAAAAAAGTGAAAATTCCATATTCTAAAATGGAGACTTTTCCATTTTGCATAAATTGTGGTTCAATCAGAGGAGACATAGTTACGCTGGCAAAGAGCATTAGCTAAAGCATAGTCCGCTCAAATGCGTTAAAGATAGTGAAAACTAATTGAGTTTATAAGACAAAAGTAAAACAGAATAAACTCTGTTACTTTACTATTTCTCGTTTCTTCCATCGCAGGTTCTTGCCTTTGCATTTTCTGCATTTTACTGCTGTACTTGCATTGCGCGCGCCGCAGTCTCTGCAGATTTTCATGTACAACCTGTGCTTCTGCGCTATGGCTTTTTTTACTGGATCTAGTATTGGCATTTATTGTTACCCGTCCATTTTGGCTAAGTCTTTGATGGTTATGTATCAAATATACCTTTTGTCTTAACTTTGAAATTTACAGGACAAGTTAATCTTAAGGTAGAAGCGCCTTAACCAAGAGCGCCGTCACATCCCTAGGCGTCTCAGCTACTTTAACTCCAGCATTTTTTAAAGCTTCAATTTTGCTTTGCGCAGTCCCCTGCTTGCCCATTATTATGGCGCCCGCGTGACCCATCCGCTTGCCCGATGGCGCAAAGCGTCCAGCCACATAAGCTACAATAGGCTTTGGATAACGTTCTTGTATTATGTAGTCTGCTGTTAATTCTTCCATGTTACCGCCAATTTCACCGATCAAAACTATCGCCTTAGTATTGTAGTCTTCTTTGAACAATTCTAAGGCTTCAATAAAATTTAAACCAACAATAGGGTCACCGCCGACGCCTACACATGTGGATTGCCCCAAACCCTTGGCTGTGAGTCCAGCGGCTATTTCATAGGTTAAAGTTCCGCTTCTAGAAACCACACCAATGCTGCCTGGCATGAAAATGTTGGCTGGCATTATTCCAAGTTTGCACTCTCCAGGCACAATTATTCCAGGCGTGTTTGGGCCAATAATGGTGACTCGCGACCGATTTGCGTACGCCATTATGTTTACTGCGTCTTTGATCGGTATATGCTCAGTAACCACAATGATTGTCTTGATTTTGTTAATGATGGCGTCTAGAACTGCATCTTGTGCGAACGGAGCTGGCACAAAAATTATTGAAGCATTAGGCGAATATGCTGCAACAGTTTCTTTTACGGTATCATAAACTGGCACGCTATAGACTGCTGTTCCGCCTTTGCCTGGAACCACTCCAGCCACTATTTTAGTTCCGTAATCAAGCATTAGTTTAGTATGGTAACTGCCCTGTTTTCCAGTTATGCCCTGAACAATCGCCTTTGTTTCAGTGTTAATCATCATGCCCATTAGGTTTTCGCTCCTTGGTAAAGTCAACGGCTTGTTTTGCTGCTTCTTCCATGCTGTCCAAAACGCTTATGCCAGCATCCGACAAAATCTTTTGGCCTTCCTTCTGATTTGTACCCACAAGCCTAACAACCAACGGTTTTTTAACTTTAGCCTGGCTTAACGTCTCAACAATGCCGCGGGCAACATCATCGCAATGGGTTATTCCTCCTAGAACATTAACTAATATGACTTTAATGTCTGGTTCAGCAAAAACAATCTTCAAGGCTGCCGCTATGGCTTCAATGGTTGCTCCACCGCCTAAATCCAAAAAGTCTGCTGGTTTGCCGCCGAAGAAATTCAGCAAATCAAGCGTAGCCATAACTAATCCAGCGCCATTACCGACCACTCCTATGTCGCCGTCAAGTTTAACGTAGGCCAAATTATTTTTTAAAGCCAATGCCTCTTGAGTCGAAAGTGCTTCGGTCTCTTCTGCCGCGTATTCTGGATGTCTAAACAGGGCATTATCATCGATTATCATTCGAGCGTCTAGGGCAACGAAGTCTTTTGTTTCCGTCTCGGCTAACGGGTTAATCTCAACCAATTCGGCATCGTTGTCAGTGCAAACTTGGTATAAACTATTGATGATAGTTGATAATTTTACAAGTTGATTGCCCCTGTAACCTAACTGTTCTGCTACTGCCATGGAGTTGAAAGGTTGCAGACCTGACTGCGCGTTAATGAGGGTTCGGATAATTGCCCTTGGTGTTTTAGTAGCTATTTCCTCGATTTCTATTCCGCCTGTTTCAGAAGCTAAGGCAACATAGCTTCGGTTGAAGCGGTCAATCGTAATGCCCAAGTACAATTCCTTGATAACTGGAAGTTTTTCTTCTATTAGCACCTGCTTGACGAGCAAACCTCTTACTTGTGACCCAAGAAGTTTTTCTACAGTTTCTTCTACATCTTTTTCTGATGTGGCAGATATTATACCGCCTGCTTTTCCTCTCCCGCCAATTAAAACTTGTGCTTTCACCATGTAAGGCGGCTTTAGGTTTGCAATAGCCTGGGCTGTTTGGGTGGATCTGGTAACTAATGCGCCATTTGGAATAGAAATATTATGCTTTGATAACTCGTGTTTCGCTTCATACTCAAATAAATTCAAAACTGACCCTATTTAATTTCCTCAATCGTGACATAAGAACGTGTATCTTCGATTCCGTCTATGCTATAGAGTTTTTTTAGAATTTCGTCTAGGTTATCTCGTTCAACAATTATTAATGCATCTACTTCGCCGGCTATGCGGAAGGCTCTGGAAACGGCAAGTTCACGAATTTGATCGTAAACATGTATTCGTTTAATTGGTGAAACCTTGAGCAGAATGAATGCTGGAGTAGTGGATACTCCGAGAGCGTTTAATCCTTTGTCAGTAACATCTATGAAGCCTCTGCCAGTTCGAATGTAGCCTCGGTTTTTTAGTTTGCGCAAGTGCACGTTTAACGCTTGCCTACTCACGCCCAATTGGCTTGACAACTCGTCTTGCTTAACCCTCAGCGTATAGGTGTTTGTAGATTTCCCCTTCTCATACAGTGTTTTTAAAAGTTGAATTGAACGTTTAGTTAATGGTTCCACATTGGTCACTTATGTGATGTTTTTTCAGTTTAAACTTTACAATATGGAGGTTGCTTAAGAATTTGGTGTTACAAAACCTGTCAAAAACAGACACTAATCTACCAAAAATATAAGCACTATTAACACTTTTGGAATTTAACTTGTAAGATTCCAATTTGGCTTTTAGATAGTTATTAATTCAGTTTAGCACAAAGAAAAGCTTGCATGCCTTGACATAAACTGAGAATATCTAAATAACAAAAAAGATTGCATGTTTAACTTCATAATTTGTTAACCCATAGTCTCTAGTAGAACATCTAGTAGAACAGCTTTTGCCATTTGTCGTTCAGTTTGTTTCGATTTCCTTTTTTGGTTTAGAGCTTCATTTGTTTGCAAGCTGCATCAAAAACGTCAAAAAAAAGTTCAAAGGCGAAGCAGCATAAGCCATTTTTTTTATCTTTGTCTGAAAGAACACCTATGAAGTTTGACTATTTGGGTCTTTCTTCTCCTCATTTCTCCCCTAATTTCACTCTAATCTTTCACTAGTCGACGACGAAGGCAAACACCTATCCGCCCACACCAAAGAGGCAATATGGCAAC
>JBEKPG010000068.1:0-11905 GCA_049520955.1 Bathyarchaeia archaeon
TTCGGATATGAAGGTATTCCTGTTGGTGTAGCAATTTCGCATATTCTTCCCTTTGCTCCATAAAAGTCAAGCGCAATTCGTCCACCTAAAAGTGCATTGCCATTGTCGCCTACGGTGCTTGATCCTGTCCAAATGTAAGCTGAAAAATAAATTTGGTCACCTGGACTTACAGATACATATCCTCCGTCCAATTCGCAGTCGGCTCCGCCGCCACCGTCACCGGTAGATATGTAGTTTGCGTTTGGTGACATTTGTATTGCTGTTTGACCGCCATATGTAACGGGGTAAGTATCCATGCTAGGCGCAATTGAACTTCCGATTCCCCATCCGCTGTTTTCCCAAAAAGTGGGCATTACAGCTAAGTTGTTTCCACTAAAAGTAGAAGTGGGCGCTGAAGTAGGACTTGATATCGGAGTAGGGTTTAGGGTCAGATTGGGCGTAACGATAGAATTAGGGGTTGGAGTGGGCGTGACGACAGACACAGGGGTTGGTGTGGGCGTGGCTGTAGGGTTAGGGGTCCGAGTATAGTAAGGTTGGTATGGTTGTCGTTGAAATGACCATTGCCCTATTGTTCTAGCTTGAACTGGGATTGTGGCGAGAAATGAAATCATGCTTATTATGAAAAGTAAGCTGATGCATATAGCGACTGGTTTTTTGAGTTTTCTGAGGTTTATGGGACGAAACGTTTCCACTAAGTTAAGTTTTTTCATTCTTGTTCTCTCTCTTCCTGAATTTTGAAACCCTTACCGCGCGATGTATTTTATAGCTTTTTGAAAAATTCATCAGCGTTAGTTGTCAACTTCAATGTAAATCCTGCAAAGTCAGCTTAACAAAGTTTGTAAAGTTAAATCTAACTTGCATCTATAAGCAATGCACACGTTTTTGGTAATGGTTGCGCACTGCTAATCTTTACAATCATAATTACAGAAAAAACAAACGATTTTTTAGAATTGATAGCTTTATTTGGTAACTAAGACTGGGCATTTTGCTTCGTGGGCGACTCTTTCGCTTGTGCTGCCAAGAAAAAGTTCTTTGATTTTGCTGTAACCCCTATGACCTATGACTATTAAGTCAAATTCGCCGTTTGCAGCAGTCTCAACTATCTGTGATGACACATCTCCCTCCTTGAGTTCGGCGGTGATCTTAAGGGTGGGCTTTAGTTTGGTCGCTCTTTCAGCAGCTCTGGACAAAACTGCCTCATGCACCTTTCTAAGGTCCTTGATAAAGAAGGCTATATTTGACCGAAAACCTTGTGGTTCTTGAGAATATGCAGCCGCTGGAGACTGCTGCAAACTATTAAGTTGATATTCAGACTCTGGCGGAGGCTGAAAAACGTTGAGTATTAGAACGTATGCGGAAAACTTGTCTGCAATTTCAAGAGCGTAATCCAAAGCCTTTTCCGAGTTTTCAGAACCGTCTACTCCAACTAGAATTTTCGTTATCACAGGTGACCCTCTAGGCTTAATTTACGATTGGCACTCATAGACTTTTCGAATTAGCTCGCGCACTTCAGTGAATGCAGCAGTAGAGTTCGGATTATCTTGTTTTGTATTCAGGAAAGGCATTACTCTTGCTATATGGCTAGCGTCTTTTTGAGCGGCTTAATTTGACTATAATTTGCCGAAAGGAACAGAATTATGATTAAAACGTATATATTCACGTGTTATAAAGCCTTATTAGCTGTTTGCGCCAATCACAGCACATGCGAAGGCAAAACAGAGCCGCATACTTCATTCTTATCCCAATAGCCGTCTTTCTCTGGTCAATCGGCTGGAGCATCTGTTGGATAGGAACCAAAACAAAAAAAGCACAACAAAAACCAAAATTGGCTTTCAGAAAAAACCAGCAATCATTCCTCCCACACCCAACACAAGCACGCATCTCAAAGAAGCTGGATTAGGGAGAAAACATACGCCTTACTAACAATTTTCTAATTTTTATTCTAGTCAGCTGATCCTATGTGGAATGGAGCTCCGAAAGCGCATTGGCTTGCCCCTAAAATCGGTTAATGTTTGTTTTTGAGTTGAGGTTTTTGCAATGGTGTCGTAAGCTTAATTCCCTGAAAGAAAAGCAACATCCATTTTGAATCTTGTTCAAATTGTTTGGTTCGCATTTTGTAGCAGAACAAATATTCTCCTTTTGACGCGTAGTGACGCTCAATGACGCGTAGTGACGAGTAGTGACGCTTAGTGACGCATAGCGACTTTTTAAGACGCAACCTGCAAACAATTCAAGCCCCAAAATAAAGAAGCAACCTAAAACAAACTGAACAAAATGCAAAAATTGGTGTTGTTGTTCTTTTAACAATTAGTTACATTACCACGTTTAGGGAGAGAGAAGTATAAACCGAGGCGAAGTCTATATGGCCACAAAGACCCTTAGCGGCGCGAGAAGATTCGCAGCTAAAAAGGCCTCTAAACAAACTCAAAAATACTCAAAGTTTCCACTTACTTCAAAAAAGATTGATTTTCACACTGGGAAATGTCGCTTTTATCATGTCTGGAGAATGCGCGCTTGTGGCTTCTTTTTGTTACAACACTTCTTTATTAAATCGTATTCAAAGAAATTAATTAGGTATAAACAAAAACATTTTTGGTGCTTTATACATGAAAAAAACAAACCTAACTTTGGCAAAAACTGTCGCAAGTTCAAATAACTCAAAGTCAAACTGGAGGCTGAGCTAAATTGCGCAAAAGCAAAATAGCGGTAAATCTACTGATCACCATACTTCTAGTTGGATCTATTGCAGTAATTTCATTTAATGCATTTCAATCTTCTTCCAAAAATGACGCATCCAAACTCGTCTACGGTCTGACTCTTGTTCCTGTTCCTGGTGCTGACGTGTCAGCTTCAGGAGACAACGGAAGTGGAGCTACAATAGCCGACAACCAAGGCATGTACGACATAACAACCTACCTTGCCACAGGCAGCTATTCAGTGACAGCCTCTGCGAATGGTTTCATCGACCAAGCATTAGATGACGTCAACGTAACTGGCGGACTAGAAACCACAGGTCAAAACATAGTTATGAACGTCTCAGCAGGCATCTCTGGAAAAGTAACCGACGCAGCGACCGGTTTGCCCATATCAGATGCAATAGTCACAGTCTACGGCGACCAGGCCACATTCACAGATGTAAATGGTAACTACCAAATCACCCAAAACCTTGAACCTGGAACATACAACGTAACCGCCGAAGCTTTTCTAGGAGGATATCTAGATGCAACCGACACTGCCATTACCCTGACCGCTGGATCAATAACGGCCAACGTAAACTTTGCCCTTGCAAAATCAGGCGCAATCATTGGAACAGTTACAGATGCGAATACACATGCTGCCCTCAAAGGAATACTTGTTGAAGGAGAAAGCAGCGATGGAGTCTACTCTGCGGTTGCAGACACCAATTCATCCGGACAATACACACTAAACACCAACCTTCCAACCGGAACCTACAACTTAACAGAATTCTTCCCCACAGGCTATCTAACAACCACGGTGCAGGGCATAGCAGTAACCACTGGCCAAACAACAACAGAAAACATTGCACTTAACCCATCGGGCGTCATCTCTGGAACAGTTACAAACGTTGCAAACGGAGCACCCCTCTCAGGCGCAGACATCATTGTTACAGATTTATCAGATAACTTCGTCGGCGACGCAACAACTGACTCATCCGGAAACTACCAAGTCAACACCAATCTTGTAACAGGCAGCTACGTCGTGGAGGCTTTCTACGGAGAGAGTCTTCTAACCTATCCCAGCAACGTAGCTGTTGTTGCAGGCACAGCAACAACTGGCATTAACTTCCAGTTCGCCGTCACGGCCTCTGGAACAATAACCGGACGTGTTACAAGTTCAACTGGCGGGCCAATAGCTGACGCGTCAGTAAGTGCGGAAGGCGCAGGTGGTTTCGGATCAAACTCTACGGATATCAATGGCAACTACATAATATCGACTGGTCTTGGAACTGGAACTTACACCGTCAGCGTCAGCGTAACAGGATATGGATCGCAACAACAAGCCGGAGTCGCGGTGACGATTAACACAGTAACGTCTGGAATTAACTTCGTTTTAACTCCTCTACCTACAGGAAGCATTTCCGGTCAAGTACTAGCCGCACAAGCAAATCCATTCCCAACTCCTACACCCTCACCCACTCCTACGCCAGCTCCGACAGCAACACCAACTCCCGCCCCAACTGCCTCACCCACGCCAGCTCCAACTGCCTCTCCTACCCCAGCCCCAACCGCATCTCCAACTCCGGGCCCAACTGCCTCGCCCACACCAGCTCCAACTGCAGCTCCAACGCCAGTAGCTACTCCTACTCCAACCCCAGCACCCACTCAATCACAAACACAAGACACTATTGTGATCTACAACGCTGTGGGTGGAACAACCGATCCACTCGAAGGAACAACCACTGCAGCTGACGGCTCATCCTTTACCATCACTGCGACCGCTGGCGCCGGCTTCGTATTCGACAGCTGGTCAGTCGCTACTGCTTCAGGAGGAGTTACCTACACCGATAATCCACTCACGCTCACCCTCAACGGAAGCCTTGGCATACAGCCAGTTTTCGACCCAGTAGTATTCGTATCCCCAGCTACTACATCTGAAACTCCAGCTCAACTAGCTACTAACGCCATAGTCGTACTCGTTGCATCAACAGGAGGAACCACAAGCCCTGCACCAGGATACTACTCCATGACAGACGCCACAAACCTCAACATAACAGCAATCCCAGCCAGCGGATGGACATTTGACCACTGGGTCATCGGAGGCACCCCACTAACCCACGGCGCCTACTCGTTCACAGACACACCTACAAACAACCCCTACAACGTAAACCACGGCTACGGAAACACCTACTATTACCAACCAATATTCAAACCGATTAGCACCTCGACCACACCGACACCTAAAGTAAATGAGTTTTCATCTGCAACCGCAGTCATCATGGCGTTGATTTTGCTAATTGCAGCATCAGGAACATATGCATATACAAGAAGAGCCAAAAAGTAAAATCCCCCTTTTCTTTCTTTTCTTTTTCTTCTAAACTTCAAAATCATATTATCTCTTTGGCAGCAACAGCCAAGAAACAATCAAACTTGAGACATAACCAATTAAGTTCTTTCCAACTTAAAAAATCGGCAACTTTTTAACCGTTAATCCCTTAACTAAATTTTTATTCTTTACTGGGTTAACTTCCAGCTTTTCTGGCACAATGTCACTTATTCTAGACAAAGCATACGGCCTTGAGTGCTCGCAAATCCTCATCACTTGTGTAGAGGTTAGCTTTCCAATGGCGTGCAGTCGCGTAAACAAGGGCATCTGAAAAGTGCAAGCCATATTCAAGGCTATAATCTGCAGCCTCAAGCGATATTGTTTGGTCGATAGGAACTATTGTCGTCTGGCTAAGTGCAGCAACCGCTAAGAGTGCTTGCTCCTCGCCTCTTATCTTTTTCACCTTCTTATAGACCTCGTAGAGAACCACAATTGAGGTGACAATATCCTTAGGCTGATATGACTCAATTATCTGGTTGACCTGTGCCGCTTTAGTTCCATTTGTAAACCGCTCAATCCAACCGTAACTGTCGATACTAATCAATTCTGTCAGACTCATCTCTGAGGACTTCAGTGTCAAGTCCCGCAATAAACCCCTTCGTTTCCTTTAGGGGCAGCACGGGAATATACTGGATAATTCCATGTTTGGTTATGGCCACCATTTTGTCACCAGGCTTGATTTTTGCTTCTTTACGTAACTTTTCAGGAATAACTACTTGGTACTTTTTTGAAACCGTCACCGTTTCCATCGTTCATCAAACAGTACAACGTTTACGCCATCGACATAAATTTTGCGGGACCCTGAACAAACCTTAAGAGGTTTAGCTTTTGGTCAAGGAAGGCTTTTGTCATATCCCTATTGTTGGCGAGTGTTTTTTAGCGCGCTGGTTTGTCCCGCGCGCGCGGAAATACAAACCGCTTTGAAAGCAAAATGTGCCACTTTCCAGATTCTTTAGAATTTAGCATTCAATTGAATCCTAGCAACTTTCCTATATAAAAAAGGGAAAAAATAGACATCGTTATCCATAGCTGATTCGAAACAGGCAATTTCGATACGAGAAAAACTGAAAGTACTCAGAAGGAGCGCACCGACAGTTGAGTTAAACAGCTGTTAATCCGGATTGTGTCTTCTGGATTCAACAATGACTTTAGCAAATTGCGCACAACCAACAGCGACGATTCCAATGAAAATAATTAAAGCAGTCCAGTTTTGCAGCGTATCCGAATTAGACGGGCTAACCCAAATGCTTGGAGAAGGAGTGGGACTTGCCGAGGGATTGGACGTTGAGGTTGGATTGGGGGTTGACGTGGGATTGGGGGTTGACGTGGGATTGGGGGTTGAAAGGTTATTTATGGCGTATAACGCGGCTCCAATGATCATTCCGTTAGTTTTATCAATATCAGAGGTGTCAACGCGTCCGCTCTCATCAATCCCATCTGCGTACCCACTGGTTGGCGCCGGAAGTTTGGACTCAACATTCGACACCATGCTTTCGGTAAAAGAAGTATCGTGCATCGCCAGCAGCCCAACCGCCGCCTTAAAATAAATAATAGGCGAAATTCCCACATTTTCCTGGCCAGTATCGCTGTCGATGGTCCAGGTTGAACCATTATGCGTAACGACCCACTCATAAACGTATGAAGGATTATCCAAACCAGTGTTCCCTTCACTAAACGCACAAAACTTGCCCGTGGCGTTGTACCTAGCTTCTTGAGCCAAATACAGTTGATTAGCCACTCCATTTAGCAAAGCGTTTGGAGCAAGATTAAAAACAGAAAGAAGTACGGGCTCACACGTTAAATCTGAAATAGGTAACGCGACACCGTAAGTTGAAACAGTGGGCGCCGACACAATATTGTTTAAAATGGAGTTAGTCTCAGTTGAGAAGGGGCTCGGCCAAAAGCCAGCAAAGCCGCTTGCAACATAATAATCGTAGAGGTTCGTTGAATTCGTCAAGGCGGCAACAGCCTGTTCAAACGGAGCATAATTAGTGCGATTATACACAATGGAGTTGATGGTTCCTGCCAAGTCAGGCCTATAAACTCTAAGATTATTGAGAGCTACTAGCAACGCTCCAGCGTCAGCAGCGTTTTGAACATCAGTTCCATACGGATCCCCATTAGCAGATTGATACCACGTGTAAGGTACGCCGTTAGAGCTAAGCTGACGAGATTCAAGAAATGCGAATATCTTGTTGAATCTGGCATCGGCACCCCAACTGCCACTGGTGCTTAATATGCCCATTTTGGTGACGTCGATGATGGCTTGAATGTAAACTCCCAAGTCCCAATCAGTAAAATAGGGGTAACCTAGGCCAGCACCATGAAGCCCGGTTGTGGAATCTACGCCAACACCAGGCTGATAGTAATTCCAAGCATTATTAGCTAAACTCAGCCAATATGATTGATCAGCAACTAAACTGTTTTGTTGACCCCTAGTCAAGGGCACGAACGGTTCTGCAAATCCTAGCAGAAACAAGCAGACGAGGAAAACCGCCGCAACATGCTTGACCTTAACTTTCACCCATCAACCTTCCTTCGACACAGTATTCTTCAAGCATATGAAAAGCCCGTTGCCGCTAAGAACTTTGCAAAGCGCAAGTCCAAACCCCAGTCCTTTGCAGATTCGTTGCCCCATTTTTTGCGCAATTGCCCCAAGCTTTTGAGCTAACGGAAAACCAACCTCTCTTGCAGCACACAGGAACCTACTTTCAAGTAGAGCTTCCAGCTTCTTGACTGCAACGCAAAGACACTTCATCAAGACGAGGCTGCGAACATTGCAAGTTACCCTTAAAGTCACTTCAATTAGCACTCGGTCAATCCGCGGCAAGGCTCTAAACCACACGCCCTTACGCATGGCCCTCGACTTCAGCTTCAGCAACGCATCTCTACCAAGAAACATAGATTCACCTCTCCTCCACCCTTAAGAGCTTCCCTATAAAGACACAACCATTCAAATTTTTCGTTCCATAGAGAAAAATTACGCGCCGACATTTACCGAATAGAACTAAATTTTTGAGCATTAACGCCTGCCTTCTGGTCAGGAAACCTCTTTCTTTGTTAACTCCATTCCTAACTCTCATCAGTATTCAACTTTCACGTAGTTGCTGCAAACCTCAAAGCCAACCTAACAAACGTTGATTCAAACTCAATATAAATCATGTGAATCCCAAATTCATCTTGACTCTCCATTAAATAAGCTCCAAAAAGCAAAGTAACGCAAATGTAAATACTTACAAAAACCGCGCTGACTTGCCCCGATAATGGCGCGTACTTTGTCCCGATTTCGCGCGCGTCCCTAAATTAAACGCTTATTCAAAAGAGGGGTCCTGTATCAAATGAGTTAGCCCCAGCAAGATGTCAGCGAGGCAGCTGGTTCCCGGCGAAACGTTAAGGGATAGATAACACGGAGCGGCCGGAAACGTTGGATGTCGGTTCAAACAAGCTGGCTGGAACCGAGCCAAAAAACATTTTGGAGGCGGCAAAAACCATGTCTGCGGCAGAGAAGGGATGGATTAACCCGTTTGGCAACGGAAAAACGGCGGAGGCGATAATTAAAATAATCCTTGAAAAGAATTAGTCTGAAAAGAAATCGCACTTAGGAGGAAGATTATTCTATTCTATTTATCGTCCAACGCAAGGCTCTATGATGGCTCTTTAGGGTTTATCCTCTGGTCTTTCGTCTTTTCAAGAAAATGCGGAAGCAAAGAAATCTGGTATGGTATGGTATGTGATTGTCCTATTGCGTTCCGGCTATAACAATTTGAACATTAAAATTTGAAATGTCTGCTATACTTGGTGACATTGTTGCAGTAATTGCTACTGCAACTGATTGTCCAGGAAGCAACCTTGTGCCTTCCTGATTCCAACTAATGGCAATCGTATCATTAGCGTTTGAAGGACTCCAATTGGAAGTTGACAAGCTTAAGGATAATGATGCGCCTGTGCCAGTGTTTTCAATGTATATCGTCTGCGTTACGGACGTTCCAGGTGTCACGGTGCCCCAGTTGATGTTTGTTAAAGGAATACTGCAAGCACTATCTGCGTAAATTCCGAGGCCTGGAGTAACTTTTACGTTTCCGCTTGAAACCAGAGTTAAATTCAAACTCAACGCTGAATAAGTCGTGAGGGTCAGTCCTACGCCAATTACTATCAGAAGAACAATTATCGCAGAGATGACCTTTTTGTTTCCGTTTATGCTCGGCAGAGTAAATCGCGACATCTTAAATCGTAATATACGCGCATTAACTACCATTTAAGAGTTACTACTTACAAATCCACCCGAATACCTGTAAAACACAACTACATGATACGCTTCAATATCTCTTAAACACCGGAAAAATAAAGAGGACTAAACTTTACAAGCTCAGTCACGACAAAGAAAGGGGGCCTAATTGCTCGTGAGACAAACACATTTAATCAAGTTCTCACAAACAAGGCACTCTTCTGGGGGAGATTTTGGCCTTGGTTTCATAGTGTAATATTCCAAATTTTTCGGGCACCCGTTCGACATTGAAGACACTTTAAGTTCCTCAGCGCTTTGCGGTTTATTCTCTAGTAGCGGCACAGATGGTTGCGTTGCCATTTGCGTTTGAGCAGGTTGAGGCTTGGTTCCCTCTGTCAATAATGCTTTCATGTGCATCTGCCGTGTTTTTTCTTTTTCATTTTTTTGTTGATTGGATTTTTCAAATGCAGAAGAGCTCGAAGACTTGGCAGAACAGGCAGATGTTTTAGCGTCTGTAATGGTGTTTGTAGTTTGCATGACTGAATATTTTGGTGCAGAGGGGCTAACTGCAGGGGGGCTGACTTTTGAGGCTACTTTCAAAAATCTACTGGGAAAAGGCACGAAGTATGAAGCCAGTATTAATGCAGCTGAGATTACGGCTCCACTAATGTTAATGGCGTTTTCTTGACCCTTCATGAGAATCCAATAAGAGAACCACGTGAGCACCCATAAGAATATCAATGAATAAGTTTGCCTGCGAAAAAAAGGACCTGTAAGCAAGTTCCTATGGGCCATTTTGAGTACACTCCGAGCCCGTCTCGGAATTTATCATCTTTGCTAGTTTTTCACATTTTGACTTCAGGTCAGAAACCTCAAAAGTCAATCTTTCTATTTTCCTTTTCTTTTTGTCTACCTGTTCCTTGGCTTTTGTCTCGAGCTGAAGAAACAAGCCTTTAAGATGAAGTTTTTGCTCGTTCAGACTGGCTTCCTCTGATTTTAAACTAATTAAGGCATTTAAAAAGTTCTCGTCGCTTGAGTTGATCTGAACTCCGATGCAGCTTTCTTCATCTTCGACAGTTTTTCTTTCTTCTTTTTTAAGACTCATAGACATCATCAATATTTCAGGATTATGAGTGGATCCTTTAAAATAAGTTGTGAACTGTGAATACGAATCCAAAATTCATGATCACTATTCTTATCACCAAAGCTATCTAACGTTGAATTCAAGCTTAGTCAACAATGGCGCCTTTCAATATGTTCTATTCCGAAGCGCGCGCTTCAAACGCGCTTCAAAATTCAGGCTTTTTTTGGTAAGGGAAATTGCTTTCTGCCGGAGGCTTGATGAGTTGCCACAATTAAGGTTTCCATTCCTATAACCCCTAATATGAAAAGAGTATCCCCAAAACTTGATGTTTGAGTATCGGAATTCGGATGGGCAGTCGTGGGAGAAGGAGCATTTTCGGCGTTTGTGTAAAGCGCGTACAGACTCATGACGGATTTGCCTTGAAAGGACCAGGAAACGGGAAGCAAACTTGAATTAGCGTCTCTCGGTTGAGAAGTCACCGCAACAGAGTTGTTGCTATCGTCAAAGAAGTAACTGGTCGGCTGATCCGAATAATATCCTAACCAATAAACAGTGTTCGGGGAAGTTGAGTAATTCATTGTAAAGTTATACCATTGACCTGTAACAGAGGTCACAGTCAATTTTTCCAGACTCTGCGCGATTGGCTCTCCGCCTTTAGGGAAATTAGTTTGTGGCTCGTTCGCAAAGATGAGTGCACTAACGGAAGAACCCTGCGGAACGCCTGTTAAATAAATGTTAATTTGGGTAATCACTACAGGGTTCGGAGGCGTAGTATAGTTGCAGAGAGTTATGGTTTCTGAGGCAGGAAGATGTGAGACTTGCTTCCCGATAGCTTCATATCCAAACCAAGGTTTAGCTGAAGAGGGTTGAGTGGAAATCGGCGTTGAAGTAGGCGTCAATTTGCTACTAGGATTAGAAGTGAGCGTTAGAGTGGGTGTTGGAGTAGGCGTTGAAGTGGGTGTTGGAGTAGGCGTTGAAGTGGGTGTTGGAGTAGGCGTTGAAGTGGGTGTTGGAGTAGGCGTTGAAGTGGGTGTTGGAGTCGGAGTGGGTGCTGAGGAAGATGTCAGAGTAGGCGTGGAAGCAGGGTTTACCGTCGACGTATATGGTATATCTCCATAAGTACTTGGGACGTCGGGGTTAGACAGTGGCACGGCGGGCCACGATTGAAGCCCATAGCCAGCAGAGTTCGCGTCGTAGGTTTCGATAAGCATCCAAAATTCTGGACCAAGAATTTGTGTACTTCCCAGTACTGTTGAGGTTTTTAACAGACCCAATTCAAGTATCAAATGTGGTGTTGTGTATGTCGGTGATGAACCAAACGATTCGCCCCATTGGAAGACAGACGATGGTGGCGTGGCTATTTTAGTCCATCCTACACCATTTCCTTGATACCACGTGCAGACCGCATTACTTGTGAAATTTATTGCAAAATCAGTTGATGTGGGAGCGGAATCAGCGGTCATGCCGCCGTCCAAGCTTATTTGGATAAAATCCTTTGAGTCATTCGTGTTATCCATGGTCTCGATTATGAG
>JBEKPG010000069.1:0-14065 GCA_049520955.1 Bathyarchaeia archaeon
TGGCTCAAAGACAAAATAGGCGACTACAAGGAGTGGTTTAATCATTCGCGCTTTCACAGAGGCGTAAAAGCGTTCCCAGCAACGCTCTATGAGTGTAACGTTAGAAACTTGACATGACACATGACTAAAAAAACGAGTTAGACCTTAAAGTTTCTCTTTTGCAGAAATATCCATCATCATTAAACCCGAAACCATCTTAGGATAGAAATCCGTGCTTTTTTCTGGCAAAAGTTCATGTTGTTGCGCTATTTCAGCAACTGTTTGGGCGCTTACCGGGTTAACTAGAAATGCGATGCTGGCTTCTCCACGGTTAACTTTATCCACCGCTACCCGTGTCCAACGTACATAAAGGATGTTTTCATCCATGTTTAATTCGCCTGTTTTAAGGATATGCTTGAAAACAACGTCCCGAAGTATGACGACGTCGAAAACTTTCGTCTCTTTAGAAACGTTAGCTTTCACAAAATCATAAACGCTGTTGTCATGCTTTAGTGTTAAACCCCAAGCTTTCGTCCCATCATAAATACAGAAAGCATGCTCATTAACATGGCTCTCCAAAAAATCCTCCAAGTCTTCCTCAGTCGGGTTAAGCTCCGAAATATCAAAGAAGCGTTTGAACTCTTCCAAAAGTTCATCCGTTAACTTGAATTCCTTAAGTAGCCTGTGAGTGGGCAAAACAACAAGTCCTTCTTCTTGAACAGGCACCATGTAGCTCATGTGAAAATTAAATGCGGAATCGGCCGTCCATTTTCCTCTATTACGCATTTCATCTCGGTAAGCCAGTGCGCTCTCGTATCTGTGGTGTCCATCGGTTATGACCATGGTTTTGCCGCTCAGGTTTGCTTGCAGCTGCTTAATCTTTTCTGGGTCAGTTACCCTCCATATGGTATGCTTAACTTGCAATGAGTCAGTAACTTGAATTATCGGCTCAGTCTTCGCTACTTCTTCCAAGAAAGCGATGGTTTTTCGTTCAGGGTCCGAATAAATTAGAAAAACTGGTTCAAGGTCTTTTTGGACGTTGCGCAGCATGCTTAACCGATCAGCTTTTGGAGCTTTGTACGTGCCCTCATGGGGAAACACCATGTTTTCGCTGTATTCATAAAGGCGTAGAGCTGCGATTAACCCTGTGCGTTCATATCTTTTGTCGTCTAAGGTAAATTCTTGGCATGAAACGAAAACTGCAGGTTCATTTTCCTTAGTTAACACCCCTTCTTTTAGCCACTGCTCAATCCGCTGCCGAGCCACTTTGTACTTATTTTCCTCCATTGGCAGAATCAGTCGGCAATAATTGTAGGGCGATTTCTGGTAGTATTCTTTTTGCTGTTCCGAGTCTATTTTATCGTAGGGTTGTGTTATGAGGTTCTCTGGATTACCTGCTTTTTGCGTGTACCGTATGGCTTTGAAGGGTCTAATGTCCACCAAACGTTTCAGCTCACGGTATTTTTTCCAGAGCGTTTATAACTGCTTTAGCTATTTGCACACTTGCCTTTAACTGCGCTTCATTTGTTTGCGCACCAATGTGCGGTGTGGCAATTACATTGCTCAATGTTAATAGTTTGCTGTTTTTTGGCGGTTCTTCTTCAAAAACGTCAACTGCAGCACCCTTGACCTTTCCCGATACTAATGCTTGGTATAGCGCTTCCTGGTCTACAACTCCGCCGCGGGAACAGTCAATTAGCATTACGCCATCTTTCATCATGTTGAACTCTTTTGTGGAAATCATGTGTTTGGTGCGAGGCGTTAAAGGTACGTGGATTGTGATAAAATCTGCCAATGGCAACATTTCAGCTAGTGGAACAAAGCGGTCAACGACACATTCTTCGACAGGGAGCACTTCCATTCCCAGTGACGCTGCTAAGCGTTCCACTGTTTTTCCAATGTAGCCGCAGCCAATTATACCTAGGGTTTTTCCGTCGACTTCTGTTCCAATCAATTTTTCTTTTTCCCATTTTCCCTCACGCAAACTTATGGTTCCCTGCACGATGTTCCTTGCAAGCGCCAGCAAGTGAGCTATTGTTAATTCTGCAACGCTCATGTAGGAAACATGCGGAGTATTAACTAAGGCAATGCCGAGGGTTTTGGCTTTTTCAAAGTCAACATTGTCTAAACCTTCGCCTGCCCGTCCGATTAGTTTGAGTTTTTTTGCGTTATCTAAAAGTTCTCCTTTGACCTTGGTAGCTGACCTAACGATTAATACATCATAGTCAGCTATTATTTTGGGCAGTTCAGTCTTCGGCGTGCCCCATGCACGAGTGACCTTGTAGCCCTTTTCTTCAAGAAGTTTTATGCCTTCCTCGAATATTTTGTCGCTTATGAGGATTTTGAATGTCAAGTTAATCCCCAAATAGAATCAATAAGATCTGTGACTTCCCTAATTCCTGACAGGTTCCATTCACCCATGTGTCCAATGCGGAAGGTTTTCTCAGATAGTTTGCCATAACCGTTAGATATCATGAAGCCCCTCTCGCCGAGCTTCTGGTTGAGTTCCTTAACGCTTTTTCCAAGAGTGTTTTTTATGCAGCTGACAGTTATCGATTCATAGCCTGGTTCAGGGAACATCTCAAAATGCTTTTTTGCCCACTGCTGCGTATATTGAGCCATTTCAAGATGGCGCTGGTAAACTTTACCATACGTTTCTTCTAGTAAAAGATCCATCCGTTTATCCAAAGCATAGATTAAAGGTATGCACGGGGTGAAGGGTGTTTGATGTTTCTTCTCAAACTCAAAGATTTCAACCATATCCGTGTAGGTGCCTCTGTTTGGCACCTGTCGAGCTCTCTCGATTGCACGGTCGTTTACCAATGCAACTGTTAATCCTGGTGGAAGAGCGAAGCATTTTTGGGTTGAAGCAAAAATGATGTCGCAATTGATTTCTTCGGGTAGGGTTTTGTCCCCTGCCATTGAGGAAACCGCGTCGATTGCATAGATTATATTTGGATATCTCTTGTGCACGAGTTTGCCAATTTCACTTATTGGGTTTCTTACACCTGTAGAGGATTCGTTGTGGCAAACTGTTAATGTATCATACTCGCCAGTATCCAATTTTGCGGCTATCATATCTGGCTTAACAGCTTTGCCCCACTCAACTTCTAAGACATCAGTGTCTTTGCCGCAAGCACGCAAGGTTTCAGCGCATCGCTGCGAGAAAGCGCCGTTTACGCATGCTAACGCTTTTTGTTTAACTATGCTTCTACCGACTATGTCAAACCAAAGTGTGCCAGAGGAAGTAGTTACTGTAGGCTTGATGCCTGCAGGCAACTCAAAGTATTTAGTTAGTTTAGCGATTATGCCAGCGTATAGGTCTGAGAATTCTTTATCTCTGTGACCAATAAGTGGGTGAGTTTGCTCATTGAGTATTTCTTGGCTGACTTCCGTAGGGCCAGGAATTAAAAGTTTCTTGTGCATACGCAAATCCTTCCAGCAAGAAGGTTTAGCCTTTAAAATATAAGGATTATGTGCAGCGAACAGTATCTTCTTGCCCTCAATAGCACTTAAGCTCCAACTTGTCCACAATTCAACCTAGCAATCAGTGATGCGGCTTTATCTCTAAATGTTTACCTTGATAACGAATGAGGGTTCTGGACGGCATTAGCCTTTGCTCCCCTTTCACTTTTAGTCAATCAAACGTTGGCTTCTATCTGAAGCGTACAATTAAAGCCGACCTTTCGAAGTTAACACCAACTTAAACTCTTCTTTTATGAGACTTTTCGGGACGCAACTAGACGCAGCTAGACGAGCCCAGACGCAAAGAGACGAGTGGAGACGAATCTAGACGCAACCTGCAAACAAGTCAAGCTCTAAATCAAAAAAGCAACTTAAAACCACTTGTTCAAAAATGGCAACACAACTGTTGTTGTTATTTTAATAATAGTTACAATACCAAAATTAGAGACAGGACATAATGATGCAAACCTGTTTAACTTTTGAAATATGTCGATTTTAGGAAGCTTGTTCATAAACACTTACGCTAAATCAGTATTCATTGGAGAAAGCGACCACATGCTAAAAACACAGGCAATCCCAACTTTTCTTCTCATCCTCATGGGCACCATAGACTGCTTAACCACCGTTATAGGCGTTGTATATTCCGGAGCCAAGGAGTTAAACCCCTTCATGGCGGGCATAGTTAGCACCAACATTGGAGCCTTCTTAGCAGTCAAAATTGCAGCCACCATCCTAATAGCTTCAACATACATTTTAGCAAACAAAACTCTAATAAAGACCCCCAACAAAACCAGCAAATCCTTCAAATATTCTTCCAAATTCCTAAAAATTGCTTACGCCGGCATCCTAACATTCATGATTATAGTAGTTGCAAATAATCTTTTAATTCTATTAGCATAGCAGAAAACTCAACAAAATTCTTACACTTTAACCCCCAGTCGAAACCTTGTGATTAGTAGTACATATTAGCAAACCATAAATAAAATATTCAACTTAATAACCTGTTAGAATTCAGAGTTCAAAATTAAGAAACGCTTAACTGATGCAACTCCCCCAATACTATGAGGATGAGAGAGGAAAATGAAATTTAGCCTATTCCGCAAACCCAAAACGCAAGCAGAACCTGAAAAACCAGCCGTACCTCCTGAAGAACCCAAAGAAGAAATAACAGCTGCCTCCGAAGAACCCAAACCAGAAGTAACCGCACCTCAACCAGCACCCACACAAGAAAACGCTGTACCCTCTCAAGAGGCTAAAATAGAAGCCCCTGAAACTCTAAGTAAAGCCTACCTCAAAGCTATGCCTCTCAAAGAACTAACTGACATAGAAAACGTAAAAAATGAAGTCAATAACGGTAACATCATAATTCTGCGGGTTACACCTCTCGCGAACAAAAGCGTTGACGACGTAAAAACTGCAGTAAATCAACTCTACGAATTCGCCGAATCCGTGGGCGGTGACATTGCACGATTAGGAGAAGAGCGAGTAGTTATTTGCCCAAAAAACATCCGAATTTGGCGCGAAAAAACGCCGGGTACTAATGAATCTGTTTCTAATGCGGCTTTGCCTACAGCAGCCTAAAAGTTTCTAAAATCGCTGGAACAACAGTGTTTATACCCACTTTGTTATCTAAGTAATTGGCGAAGTTCATAGTTTTCTGTTTTTCTCCATGGACCACAAAGATTCGCTCCGGCTTAGGCGACAGATGAGTCAAATAATTAACTAGTTGCCGCCTGTCAGAGTGGCCTGAAAACCCTTCAATTGATTCGTTTTCCATTTTAACTTGAAGCGTCGCCATTTTGCCTTCGTTGTCCATCATAGTTATTTCGCCTATGCCTTTTTGGACTCTTCTGCCCATGGTGCCTTCAATTTGGTAGCTGACAAAAATTATTGTGTTTCTCTCGTCGCCCGCCCAGTTCTTGAAGTACTCTATTACTGGTCCGCCTTCAAGCATGCCTGAAGTCGCTAAAACGATGCATGGTTCTCCTTCTATGATGCTTTGTCTTACGCTTGGGTGCTCTACGATGGTGAAGTAGTCGCTTTGGAAGGGGTTAATTCCTTCATGAAGGATGCTGTGGCGGACTTCTCTGCCCAAGTATTCTGGGTAGGCTGTATGGATGGCTGTTGCTTCGCTAATCATGCCTTCGATGAAAACTGGGGCTTCTTTCATGAGACCACGTTTCATGTAGCCGTCGATGATTAGCATGATTTCTTGGGCTCTGCCGACTGCAGGTACTGGAATTAGGACTTTGCCTTTGCGCTCCAAAGTTTGATTTATGACCCGTGTCATGGCCTCTTCTGCTTCAAGCCTAGAAGGCATAATGTCATCTGCCCCTCCGTAAGTACTCTCAGTAATCACGGTCTCAATGCGTGGAAACTCGGTTGCCGCAGCTTCCAACAGCATCGTTCGCGCAAACTTGTAGTCGCTAGTGTAAACAACGTTATGTAAGCCTTCACCGATGTGCAAGTGAACCATGGCACCGCCCAAAATGTGACCCGAATTATGAAGTGTCAACCTGATATCAGGCGCAATGTCGGTGACAACACCATACCTAAGTGGAATAGTGTGCAAGACGCACCCGCGAACATCCTTTTGGTCATAATGCGGTGTAACACCTTGCTTGCTGGCTACGTCCAAATAGTCCAGCTGAAGCATAGTCATCAAATTTGAAGTTGGTGCAGAACAATATACTGGTCCATCATAACCGTACTTGTATAGGAACGGCGTTAAACCGCAATGGTCAAGATGGGCATGGCTAATAACCACAGCATCCAACGAATCGATTTGGAATTCTGGGCAATCAAACCTTGGAAACGCTTCAAAAGACCGATTTGAACCAGGGTTAATTCCGCAGTCTAAAAGTACACTGCTTTCTCGAGTTTTAATAAGGAAAGCTGAGCGTCCGACTTCTTGCGCTCCGCCGAGAACTGTCATGCGCACGTCGCCAACTTCGTAGGTTTTAGGTCTAAAAATTCTCTCTCCTACGGTTCGAAGGATTCTTTCTCTCTCTTTGCTTTCAGAATGCAGGTAATGCCGCATGTGAGTAACAATCTTTGACTTAATAGGCGGGCTTCGCAGAACATGTGGGCGCCACTTTGTTTTCTTAATGATCTCTTGCAAAACTGTCCCGTTTCTTCCAATCACTAAGCCGGGCTTTTTTGTTTCAATTATTATTTCGCCAAGGCTTGGATCAAAGTTTATATCAGTAATTTCAGCTTCAGGAGGGATTAGTTCTCGAGCGATTTTTTCTGCCTCAACCTCGGGTATTCTAACCGAAGGGTCAGGGCGTATAACTATTCTTTTGCGAATTACTCCAACGATTTCAGCAACTATGCTGCTTTGATCAACCAGAATCTCAGGTTTTTTAGTGTAAACCGCAAGCATAGGCCCTTCATATTCAATTCTAGTTACTTCTGCCTCTCTTGGAACCTTCTCCAAAATATACTGGCTAATTTCTATTTTTTCTCTGTCTTTTTCTTGGGTCCGAGCCACAAATTTTAGCTTCCTACTTTAAGAAGAACGCTTTTTTCATCTGCTGATAATTCGCGGTAACCGTTTTTGTCGATTACAGTAATATTGTAACTGTTGCCGCTTGCAACATCCCGCTTCATAGCTGCGTTTACAGCTTTAACAATAATGGGTAACAACTCTGCAATACTCATGCCTTCATGGTACTGATCCTCGAGAATACCATAAGCGATTGGGGAACCTGAACCCGTTGAAACTGACTTTTCCTCAGTTAAGCTTCCATAGGGGTCTAAATTGTAAACGTGGGGTCCAGTGTCATCTACTCCCCCCACTAAAACTTGTGTCGCCAAAGGCATGTAACGCGCAGAAAAAAGCAAATTTGCAACCAGCCTCGCTGCCGCGCTAACCGGCATTGGCCTGTTCAAATTTATCTTGTATAACTTTGCGTTGGCAGTAAGTATATCCACAACTTTTTGAGCGTCTGCAACTGTTCCAGCAATAGTCATGCCTAAATGATCGTCTATTTGGTATACTTTTTTCCCGAATTTGTGGGCAACATAGAAACCCATTGTTACTCGAGTATCTGAAGCTAATATTACGCCATCTTTGCAGACGACACCTATTGTAGTTGTTCCTTTAAGGACTAATTGACTAGCTATATTATTTTGTGACATAGTTTTGTGTCTCCCTAAAACTCTGTTCCGCGGAATAACATCCACTAGGAAGTTGCACCATGTAATCTTTCCGTGGGATTTATTAATATTGCGCTTCAAGGTTCTGTTAGGTTGGCGTTAGATAGGGTTTTCTGTTAAGTTTCGTGGGATATTTTGCTTGGTTTTTTAGTCCATGTAAACTGTCGTGGGATAGAAACTGTTTGGTGAATAATTCCCAAAATTAAAATACCAATAGCGAACATAAGCAAAGGGCATGGTATATGTCCTCTATCTTGATGCTTCAGGCGATTCTGGAAAATACCGTATAAATAACACCAGATATTTTGTTTTAGGTGGAATAGCCTGTAAACCTGAGTTTTCCCATCAATGTTCAAAGACATTTGCTGACTTGTTAAGCAAATACTTTCCAGACCCGCAAGTGCAACCAAAGAAAATAAGATATTATGACTTAATACATAATCGCTATCCGTGGAACCTAATTGATAACAAGAGCTTTGCAGATGAATTTTTCGAAGTGATTATTTCTAAGGACATAACGGTGTTCTCCATGATTATAGACAAAAAAGCCCATTGGGAGCAATATGTTAGCCCTATTGAACCTTACAACTTGACGTTAGAAATGATGATGGGGCGATACCAATGGTTTCTTAATAGAAATAAGGACATTGGTTTTGTCGTGTCAGATAGAGAAGACCCAAACTTAATGAACACTCTCAGTAATCTTTTTGAAAAGTTCAAAGAAGCTGGAACAACGTACATGGAACTCAAAAACATAATTGATACCATATTTTTCGCACCTTCAAATACCTGTCCAATCCTACAAGCAACTGATTTTTGTTCCTATTCAGTTTTCAGCAAGTATGAACACGATAAACCCGACAGATACAACCAAATAAAACCAAAGTTTGACCCATACGGAGAATATAAACTGCCAAAATAAAGATAACTGGTCGCTAGGTAGGTCGCCAAAGGCGAACCCAACGAGTAGTTACCAAACTGCTCTCCCAGTGACCTATATGTACATATTTGTGCAATCACATATAAATTATTCTTAACAAATTTTTGATAATAGTGTACGTTATTGCTTTTTCTTACTAGCATTTTGAATAATTGTCTTCCATTTGTTTTGTCCTTCAATCTTAATTCCGCAAGCCTCGCTCGGAGTTTTTCCGTCTAAGGCTTCATGGGGTCTAATGTAGTTGTGGTAAAGCTGATAACCCTTGAGAGTAGCGGTATCTTCTTTTTTTAATCCTCTCATAACTTTTTCTCGGTCTCTGACTTCCCCGTTCATGCGCTCCATCTTGTTATTGTTGCGGTCTCCTCTAAGCGTGATGTGTCTAACATGCTTAGTTTGCGGAAGTCCGAGGGTGCGAAACTCCTTTTTGTAAGCATCATGGTAAGACTGCAATCCATCGGTTATGAAGGTTAACGGTTTTTTTCCCGTAACCTGTTTAGACATCCTCAATAAGTTTCTTGCATCATGCCTATCTTTTGACTCTGCAACTTCTTGCGCTATCCAGAAACGTGTTTCATCATCCATCATAGCGAAAAGATATTTTAGGTTTCCATTGATTTTGATGTATAGTTCATCTGCTCTCCATGTGTCGCTGACTTTTGGCTTTATCTTTTCTAGGTATTCGTTCATTAGATTGGTGTATTTTTTTATCCATTTTCCAACTGCTACATGACTTATTGTTATTTCCTGTAGTTTTAGGAATTTCTGAACGCCTCTTAATGATTCACCACTGAAGTATAGTTGCATGGATGTTGTGATTAGTTGGGGTGAAACGGTCATTTTTCTGAAGCCTAAGTTTGGTGTGAAGAATCTTTTACATGTGTCACATAAGTAAACTTGTTTGTCTCCGCTTTTGTTGTGGCGTAAGCCGTTTTTCACTATGTCTTTTGAACCGCAATATGGGCATTGTTCAACATTGACTTCTGATATAACTTGGTTAACTGTTGTTTCTTTTACTTCTGCTCGTATAGTCATTGAGAAGTTTACTGCGTGGATGTGTTTGCATGGGACATTTCGGTAAGTGTTGTCTGGACATTCGCATAGCCATTTTCCATCTACTCGATTAACTGTGTATTCTCCGTTGTTGGATTGTGATTTGACAATGTAGAGGTAATCGTCTATTCTTTGTATTTGGTTTTGGAGTTTTGCGATTGCTTCTCCACGTTCTTCTCTTGAAGTTGTTAATTGTGTTGTCATGTTTGCTTACCAACATATTTACCTATAGGCTTACCCTTTAATAAATATATTGGTAAACGCATAGGTAAAGCTAATATACTTGTTTACCGATAGATACACCTAACAAGAGGTAAAATAAATTGGGCGAAATAACTTTCCTAAACAAATCAGCAACAAAAAGCGAATCCCTCCGAACAACTGTTCCATATAGCATAGTTAAGCAATTTGGATTAACCGAATACGATAAACTTGAATGGAGCCTTAAAGTTGAAGGCGGAGAACTTATTATCCAAGTGAAACCGCTAAAAGGTGAAGTTAGATAGAGAGGTACAAGAGTGACTATTTGCTTTTCAATCAAGAAACCTAACTTTATTGTCACGGGAACAGATGTATTAGCAGAAAACACAATTACCCATAATAGTATGGCGTACAAAAAATTCCTTGTCAGCGTACAAAGAAATTTTGTTGTTTTAATCTCAGGTAGTTTTAATATAGATGCGTCTAAGCCTGAACCAAGAGCGCTTCTCATTAATAGAATGGATAAAATTGTAACCAAAAATGACACAATGTTAGCTGTTGCTAAAAAACTTTCACAACTTATCAATGGGACATACTCAAAAACTGACATTGTAAAATATCATTTACAAATATGCGGATTTGACGGTAAAACCCCTCATATTTACGCTACTTCGTATGAAGTTGGTGATTCAATTGATGACTGTAATTTTTGCTTATCAGGGGCACCGAACATATTGGATTATGGAAAAACCAATGAAGCCAAAAGTAGTATAGCCATTCTGAAGCAAATGGTTCCTTATCCAGATATAATTCAGGATTATGTTAGAAAATTTATGGGTCGTGCAATCGAATATGAGAATAAAATAGCTAAGGAAAAAGGGGAAAAACCTAAAACTGGTGGGGGAATCAACATAGTAACGGTTTACCCAAATGGACTTGCTTGGGTTCAACCTAGGTATGATTCAACAGATGACCCATACAAAATAGGTCTAAGGTGACGATTTTTCACATGGAGAAGAAAAAAATGACTGATAGTTATCCCTCGAAAGTTTACATGGAGAGTAAATCCAACGAATAGTTACCAGAACCCGCTTCAAGCCGCGGCTAATTTTAAGTTGAATTGCTCTTTGTTTTTCTTTTTCCGATTGTTCCTTTAAGGCTTTTCACTGTTTCTTGGCAAATTCCTGGTTTCCATTTGCATATGCCTTCAATTATTTCTTTAAGGTAATGTTCAAGCTCTTCATTCGTTAACACACTAGAACAATCGAGAGTGTAAACAATTTCTTCTTTTTCTCGACTTACAGTTACAGCCACTAAAACATTGTTCTTCATGAAATTTCAGCCTTGATCTTATTAAACTCAGATTAGATTTAAGCTTTCTACCTATTTGCTTTGAAAACCACACTATTTAATCTTAGAAAAACACTGAAGTTTCTGCAAAAGGGCTGACGCTATTTGTTAATTCGTAGGAGATATTTAGTGTTATTATATTCGGTTTAAGTATTCCAGTGGCGCATACCATGAAACTGTAATTCGCTTTTTGCAGTTTTGGCACTTATGCTTCGTTTTCACAATATCGCCGTAGTAACTATTTGGTATCGGATTTACAAATGAGAATGCTGTATGAAGTTTATCAGGCGGTTTAACTTCAAGGATTTCGTTGCAGAAGGGGCATTCAAGAACAGCCATCACCTTTACCTTCAAACTATTAATACCCTATTGTAAGGTAAAAAATTTTCGATATCATAAGCTTCCTCTCTAAACAATTTTTTATTGGTGCATTAAGGTTATGGGCCTCTTAGCCTTGAACTCTTCACTTCAGCTTGTGAAACGTTACCTTCTATCTGAAGCATCCAACTAAAGCCGAACTCCCGAGCAAACGTCAACCTAAACCCACTTAACCAAAACCTTACGGGACATTTATGAGAAACAGACGCCGCAACCTGCAAACAAATTAAGCCCTATTTCAAAAAAGCAACTGAAAACAAACTGAGCAAAAAATGCAAAATCAGTGTTGTTGTTCTACTAATATAATCACAGTGCCGAAGTTAGAGATATAGCGGGAATTAATCATTGAGTTAAACGTTAAACAAAAGCAGATTACGCGTTTTATTAGGTACAGATAAGGAAGATTGGCGGATATTTCGGGTTCTGATAAGCTAATATACCGTAGAATTCTTTTATAGCTTAAGGAAGCGACCGTTATGGATGTTTTTGATGCTATACAGGAAAGAAGATCCATCCGTGCTTACCAAGACACACCTGTGCCAAGAGAGAAACTGGAGAAGATTTTGGAGGCAGCCCGACTTGCGCCTTCAGCGGGAAATGTGGAGCCTTGGCATTTTATTGTAGTTACCGACGGCGAGAAAAGAAAACTTCTCTCAAAGGGCAGATACGCAAAATTCTGCGCTGAAGCGCCAGTCGTGATTGTTGCCTGCGGAGATAAGGAAGCTTCGCCAGACTGGTACGCCATAGACGTTGCGTTAGCAGTGGAGAACATGGTTCTAACCGCTTCAAATGAGGGCTTAAGCACCTGCGTTGTGGGAAGCTTTGAAGAGAAAGAAGTAAAGGAAACACTGAAGGTACCCCAATACTTTGAGGTTCTCTTGCTTTTAGCGGTTGGCTACTCACGAGAAAAACTTGACTTATCACGCAAGCTCTTGCATCTTGTACGTTCCAGAAAAAAACTACACGAAGTTGCAAGCGAAGAAACCTTTGGCAAACCTTTAATTCCCCAAAAAATCGAAGAACCTTAAAGAAGGGTTCTCTGCTTTTCCATCGAAACCAAACTTGAAACTCTTACGCCTATAAGCCTTACTTTTCGGTCTTTACGCAAATAAGGAGACAGTTCTTCCCTTGCCGTTTTTTGGAGATCATAGAGCCTGTTTGTTAGAAACGGCAGAGTTTTACTTCGTGTATGAGTTTCGAAGTGTTCAAAACGAATCTTTAGAGTAACAGTTTTGAAAAGTAAATGCTGATTTTCAACGTCTTTTTGAACACCCACGCAAAGAGCATCTAACTCACGGAAAACGGCGGCAGAATCAGCCGTGTCTTCCGCGAACGTGGTTTCATGGCTCACACTTTTAACGCCACTTCTCTCCTCAACCTCACTTCTGTCAATGCCCCTTGCCATAAAACGCATCTGCATGCCCATCACGCCAAACATTGACGTTAAAGCTGAAGCATCAAAACGTGCCAAATCCCCAATGGTGTTCACACCCAACGCTTTCAACTTTGCTTCGGTTTTGCGCCCAACCCACAACAGTTTACGCACAGGCAACGGAGCAAGAAACACCTCCACTTCCTCCTCTCTAACAACCGTTAAACCGTCAGGTTTCTGAAAATCACTGGCGATTTTGGCAACAAGCTTATTCGCCGCAACACCTATGGAGCAAGTGAGGTTTTCCTTCTCTTTAATCTCCTGCCTAATCTGCCCAGCCAAAGCCTCTGCTTCGCTATAATCTTTAACTTTGCTGGTTACATCCAAAAAAGCCTCATCGATCCCCCATTGCTCAAACCTATCCGCGTGCCTGCGAGCTATCTGCATTATTTCTTCTGAAACCTTGATGTAGAGGGGAAAATTCGGCGGCAAATAAACTGCTTCTGGACAAAGCCTCCAAGCCTGCGAAATAGGCATACCTGAACGCACCCCAACTTTTCTCGCTATATAGTTGCTTGTGCTAACGACGCCTCTGCCTTTGCCTCCCTTAGGGTCAGCGCCTACAATAACAGGTTTCCCTCTAATCTCTAAGCGTTCCCTCTCCTCAACCGCAGTGTAAAAATGATCCATATCTAAATGAAATATAACCAGCCCTTTCTCACTCATCAACAATCAACAAGTCATTAGAAAGCTACAAATTTGAATTTATCGAAAAAACAAATAAACAATCAAAAAACTTGATTAAGAACACTAAAATCAACCATTAAACAAGAACTTCAAAACAAAATATTTTATACGCCATGCACAGGACAAACAACGCTACGCACACTTTACACCGAAACTGTTCACGCAAATATCGCTCAAACACCATCAATGGACTCGACATCTCAGGCGATTGGTGGCCGCAGGCTGAGCTGGTCGACCGAAGTCTTCCAGCTTACACCCCGGCTCCATCAAACCCATCTTTTATGGGAGCCTTCGTCCCGGTAAACGGGAATGGCTGCCTCTTTTCGGGAGAGGCTTCGAGCTTAGATGCTTTCAGCTCTTATCCACAACGGCGTGGCTGCCCGGCAACTGCCTTATCAGACAACCGGTTAACTAGAGGCCAC
>JBEKPG010000070.1:0-11636 GCA_049520955.1 Bathyarchaeia archaeon
TTGGCAGCCTAGGCTGTTACGTGACTGATGGTCAAGAGCGGCTAAGAATTGAACCCTTTAAAGTTAAAGCGGTTGATACGACTGGCGCTGGAGATGCTTTCTGCGCTGGTTTCCTCTACGGCTTAATCAACGAAAAAAGCCTCTATGAATGCGGGCGGCTAGGCAATTTTGTGGCTTCAAGAAGCGTTACGGCGATGGGTGCCCGCGGTGGCTTGCCCTACGTTAAGGATTTAGCATTTCTGTATTAGATTGTCGATTATGCTTTGAAAAATCAGTTTTCCGTCACCGAACTGTAACATTTGCTGTTGCCGCGTCCAGTCGGGTTGTTGCCACCAATACATCGCCCTCTCCGGATGAGGCATCAAACCAAAAATGTTCCCTTCCCTATTACATATGCCGGCGATGTCATGAAAAGCGCCATTCGGATTAGCTGGATACTTGCCGTCCGCAACGTTGCCGTTTTTGTCACAGTAGCGGAAAACAACCATGTCATTATCAATTAGTTTTGCAAGCAGCTCCTGTTCTTTCTCTTTGGGAAACAGTAACCTGCCTTCCCCATGGGCAATCGGCATCCTCACCACTTTTCCAACTGGAATTTTGCATGAGAAAGCGCATTTTCCCCTATTTTCCTGCTTGAGGTAAACCCACTGACACTTGAAACCCGCTGGTTCATTCGTCGTCAATGTAGCTTCAGGATATGTGCTCATTCCCTCGAATCCTGGAAGCAAACCGTATTCAACCAGTATTTGAAAGCCATTGCATATACCTAGAATCGGTCTGCCTTCATCAATGAAAGTTTCAATCTCCTTGCCTAATTTAGCGCTGAGCCACCGAGCAAAAATCACTCCTGAACGAACGTAATCACCGAATGAGAACCCGCCAGGAAAAACCAGCACCTGATAATCAAGCAGGTTTTTGCGTTTAATTAACTCGTTAACATGTAAAGTCTCCGCCTGAATGCCTAACTCCAAAAAAGCCCGCTGGGTCTCGGCATCGCAGTTAGTTCCGCCGACACGCAAAATGCAAACCCTAATTTCTTGCTGGTTCATTTTAGGACTCCCCGCTTAACGTTTTTTTCCAGCTATGCCGCAACTCTGCAAGCGAAGCGTCAACGAATATTTCCTGGTTTAGTCCGTGAACGAGCATTTTTTGGTCTTTGGTTACTTTGCCAATTTGGGCACAGCCTTTGCCCTTCATTAGCGCTTCAAATTCCCGCCTGTCAGTTTCTGAGACTTCAATGAGGAAACGACTGTTTGACTCCGAAAACAGCACAAAGTCACTTCGCTTTAACTCTTTGCCATTCACTTTACCTAAATCCAGCTCCAAGCCATATCCACCGGCAAACGCCATCTCCGCCGCCGCCACTCCCAATCCACCTTCAGAGAGGTCATGGCACGATTTGATCAACCCAGAATCGATGGCTTTAGTTACAGCTTTGAATGTGCGTTTCGCTTTGGCTCCTTTCACTTTGGGGACGCTTGCGCCTAAGTAGCCTTTAAGTTTGTAATATTCTGAACCGCCTAGTTCATTGAAGGTTTCTCCAATGATATAGAGCAGGTTGTTGGGTGCTTTCAAATCCATAGAAGTGACGAATTGTATGTTGGGAATTACGCCTATAGCTGTAATTAGAAGCGTTGGAGTAACTGGACCTAGCGGTGACTCGTTATACAGGCTGTCTTTTCCAGAGATAAACGGCGCTCTAAATGCTGTTGCAAAGTCATAGCAGGCTTCGCAGGCTCTTACCAGCGAGCCCAGACGCTCTGGCTTCTCAGGATTTCCCCAAGTAAAATTATCCAGCAGTGAAATTCTTCTTCCGCCAACGGCAATATTGTTTCTCACTGCTTCATCAATAGCTGAAGCAGCCATCCAATAAGGATCAATCTTTCCATAATTCGGGTTCATTCCGCACGAGATTGTCAAGCCTTTCCATGAATTGTCAAGCGGTTTTAATACAGCTGCATCGTTTGGTCCAGCGTACTCTCCTTGCAGGGGTTTGAGCGTAGTGTTTCCTTTTACCTCGTGGTCATAAGTGCGTATGATGCTTTCTTTGCTGGCAATGTTTGGAGCAGAAATCAGTTGCAACAAGGTTTCAGTCAGGTTTTCTGGCTGTGGAAAATCCGGTTCAGTGAAACTCGGGGTTTCGATGGTTGCTGTTTTCGTGCTTTTGCAAGGGTTAAACAGAAAAGCCATATCAATATCAGCAATTTTCTCGCCATTAAAATTAATCTGTAAACGCCGTTGAGTTGTTAGCTTACCTATTGCTGTGGCTTGGACATCTTCTTTCTCAAAAACTGCCATAGCCCTCTCAAGGTTTTCAGGTGGCACGGTTATAAGCATTCTTTCTTGGGATTCTGAAATGTAAATTTCCCATGGCGCCAAACCCTGATACTTCAACGGTACCTTGCCAAGTTCAACAGCTACTCCACACTCAAATCTTTCACCTGTTTCCCCAACAGCTGAGGACAGGCCTCCGCCGCCAAGGTCTGTTGTTGCCGATGCCAATTGAAGGTCACGGATTTCTATTATCGCACGTTTCACTTTCTCCTCTTCAATCGGGTCGGCGATTTGCACCGCTGGACGGGAGATTTCCTCTGATTTTTCGGTTAGTTCGGCTGAGGCGAAGGTTACCCCGTGAATGCCATCGCGACCTGTTTTTCCGCCCGCCAAAACGATTATATGTTCTGGCTTCGCGTTTTTTGTGAATTTGTCTAACGGTAACAGTCCTATGCATCCGCAATACACAGTGACGTTGCCTGTGTAGCTTTCGTCAAAGTAAATTGCTCCGTTGACGGTGGGGATGCCCATGTTGTTTCCGTACGCACTGATGCCGGCAGTGACACCCATATACACGTATTTTGGATGTTTTACACCTGCAGGAAGCTTATTGTAATCGTAATCTAATGGTCCAAAACCTAAAACATCTGTGCACGCGATTGGGTCAGCCCAGACACCCAGTATGTCTCGAATTACTCCGCCAACCCCAGTTGCGGCTCCCCCGAAGGGCTCAACGGCAGATGGATGGTTGTGTGTTTCAACCTTTGCTGCTATGCCATAGCCCTTATCAAAACGGACGATGCCTGCGTTGTCTTCGAAAACGCTGAAGCACCATGGGGCTTTGATTTGTTTTGTGGCTTTTGCGATGTAGTTTTTGAAAAGGCTGTCGATTTCTTTTCCATCGATTTGGATTTTTCCTTTGAAGGTTTTGTGGTAACAGTGTTCTGACCATGTTTGGCTAATGGTTTGCATTTCCAAATCTGTTGGGTTTCTGTCTTCCGTTTTGAAGTAAGCTTGGACGGTCTGCATTTCTTGTAGGCTTAAGCCTAAAGCTAGTTCATTGCTGATTTCTGTGAGTTGTTGGTCGTTGGCTTTGGCTAGGGCAACTTCATAGAGTGCATAGCCGGCTTTGCGTGGGAGGTAAAGGCTATCGTTCATTTCTGCTCCTCGACAGTAACCGTATAATTGTCTTTAGTTGGGTTCGCCAAAAGGCGCTTGCTCATTTCTTCCGCCTCTGCATTGGCTTCTTGTAATGTTGAGGCTTCAAGAGTGATAGCGTAAACTTTACTCACATCAACGGTTTGCACTTTGTAGCCGAGTTCTTTCAGTAAACGGGCTGTTGTTTCCCCTTCAGGATTGCTGTGACCTGGTTTTAAGCTGACTTCTATTTTGGCATGGTATTTCATAAAGCCTCTAAATTAAGCAATAAGATTTAAACGCTTTTGTTACAAAAAAAGCAAAACTTTACGTCAATATCATCCTTTTGTTTTTGTACTTTATTTCTACCATTTGCTTGTCTGTTACTTTACCTATTATTTCCGGTTTTACGCTGTATTGCTCTAGCGTATTCATGGCTTTGTCGATTTCTGTTTTGTCAACGATTATACCAAAGCCCCAGCCCATGTTAAAGGTCTTGAACATTTCCTCATCTGAAATGGAGTAGCTCAATTCAGCTGCTGTTTTTTGAATCAATCCGAATATCGGTTGGGGCTTGAAGTTGCTGAATTCAAAGCCTATTCCTGGTGAAGCACTAACAAGATTATTGAATTTCATGTAGGCATCACCCGTGATATGTACCGCTGCTTTGACCTTTACTTCCCTGGCTAATTTTAGAAGTGGTTTAACGTAGATTTTTGTCGGCTCAAGAGCGTCAAGAACAATTTCCCTATCTAAGCTTTCTGGAATGTCGTCTGGCAGATATTTTCCGCCCCATTGCCTAAAAAGAATTTTCCTTGCCATTGTTATGCCGTTGCTATGTAACCCGCTGCTTGGTAAGCCTATTATTGGGTCGCCAGGTTTGATGTTTTCTCCAGTAATGATTTCTCCTCTTTCAACTTTTCCAACTGAGCCAACAACCATGTCAAAACCAGCGTTTTCGGCTAAGCCCTTTATTATTTCCTCTACATCGCCCGTTTCTCCGCCCGTAACTGGGCATTCGGCTTGAGCGGCGCCTTGGATGATTCCTTCAAGCCAGTCTTTTACAAGTGCAGGGTTGCTTTCTTGTGCATGAATATTATCAGCTATAGCAAGTGGTTTGGCTCCTGAGCGAATCACGTCATTGACTGCCATGGCTACCGCGTCGATGCCTATAGTATCATATTTCTGAGCCAATTGCGCTAACAGAACTTTGGTGCCTACACCTTCGATAACAAGATCCAGAAAAGAATTTTCTCCAATTGGAAAAATATTGCCATATGGCAGATGCAACACCTTTCCAAAATGGCTATGTCTATAGGTTTCTTGCAGGTTTTTTAGGACTTTTTTAGATTCAACGCGTTGTTTGCGGTTTACGCCTGCATCTGTGTAAGTGTAATTTTTAGGCAAAGCAGTTTTTCTCCTCGATATTCTTTCTGGATAGTTAGAGATAACGATTATGCTTGCTCTGATACCGAAAAGAAAGCAAATAGCGTTTTTTTATTATGGGTTATGAGTCTATTTTTCCTCGATTATAACGAAACGGGATTTTACAGGTTCAAAAGGTGCAGCTAACTAAACCCGACAGTGCCAACTGAATAGAATAGCATGAGAATCAATATATTTACGCAAACCTAAAACAAACAGGTTCAAATGCAAAAGCGTTTGCGGTCGTAGTCTAGCTTGGTAGGACATCAAAGTGACGCTTTCATTAACGTTACTATGTAGGCTTCCCAAGCTGACGGCCCGGGTTCAAATCCCGGTGACCGCACCTTAACCGCACCAAAGTCTGGGTTCAAAAACCATAGAGACTTGTACCGTTTATGGTGCGAAACCTTTTTGATTCAATCTCGATTTTCACGTCTAAATTCAATTTAACGAATGTCTTTTATCTATGAAGAGTCTACACATAAATTCTCTCGTTAAAATCAAGGAGATAAAAACATGGCGAAATGTCCAAAGTGTGGAAAAGAAGTTCAACCTAAGAAAACCTGGAAGATGGCAGGAAAGCCAAACAAAGCAGGAAAAAGAACAGAACTAACAATCGGCCTGTGTGAGTGCTGCGGCAAAACCTTCAGAACAACAATCAGCAAGCAGAAAATCTAATTTGCTGAAGGATCAAAAATCACTCTTTCTTTTCTTTGAAATTAACCGGACCATAAAATCATCAATCATCAATATATCTGACGATGTCAATAATGATTTGGTTTTGTTATGTCAACGCACACTCATAGAACGCCAGATACACAACGGCTTGAGTTAAACACAAAAATAATTGAAATCCTAAGAACCGTCCCATACGAAAAAGGATTCCATTTCTACACAGCGATAGGCAACTTCACCAGAGAAACAGCAACAAGCCTAGACGCATTCGAAAATAAACTTCAAACAGTCCCTGTTGATTCGGTGAACTTTCATCTTCAGAGAGGCGACTTCCAAAAATGGATAAAAAGCTCACTCGGCGACGATGAGTTGGCAGAAAGAATAAACTCAATAAGTATGACGCTTCCATCTGAGGATCAACGAAAAGAGCTGCTCGCAATCGTGCAAACACGCACAAACGAACTCAGACGAGAACTCCCTCATCAATTAAGCCACACTCATTCATAGCCTCCCCGCTTCCCAAAAAAATGCCCAAGCAAAAACTAAAAGTCAAAGTAACATAAACAATAATTTTTCTATTTTTTTATAAAAATAGCGTTAACTTCAATTTTTATTTATTCGCTACTCAGCAAATAAAATGCGCAATGCCGGTAATATTAATGAAATTCTGTATTATTGTTCCATTATCCACGTGGCGACTTTCAAAAGTGGGTACGGGATCAGAAAAAGAAGGTTTCTATAAGTTTATAAAAATGCTTTCATATTCGGACTAGAATCTTATTTCCTTCCACTTTAATTTCATGTGTTTGCATGTCGTAGGTTTTTACTGGATCCATAAGTTTCTTCGCGTAGATCATGAATTTCTGCATTTCTTCAGGAAGTTTATCCATATCTTTGAAGCTTTCTGCCATGGGCTCTTTTACTTTCTGTCCCGTAGTAACGTCAAACTGAGCATAATGAAACGGGCAAGTTACGATTTTCCCGTTCAAGTTCCCCATAGATAGCATCGCGTTCATGTGTCCGCATCTGTCGTCTAAAGCGTAAAATTGACCATCCACATTTGCTATCAAGATATAAATCCCTTTCAACTCCACACTTCTCATAGCGCCCCTTTCTAAATCGCTGACATTAGCAGCTTCTAAAAATTCACCTTCATCATTCATAATTTGTCTCACTCCTACCATTCCAATTCACCTCCAAAATCCTCTCTCCAAGTTGGACATTTTAGTGCGCTATCGTGATCGCAATATTCCGCCCCATCAAATCTAATAAATCAAAGGCAATTACCAGATGAATCGACCTCTTGTTTGATTATTTTTTGCCGCCAAGTGTGCTTGCATGTTGGATTTGATTTTCAAGTTCTTTAACTCGTGCATTTATAACCTTGAGAAGTCTTCTTCTTAATGGCTCGCCAGCAAGTTCTTTCTCAACGTTTCCGATTGCTGTTGCCAATTCAGTATCTCCAATAGTTTCCGCTATCCACTTTTGAAAGTCAGCTCTTTTGAAATGAAAATCAATTGACTCAATTGGTGTGACTTCAACTTCTCTGGCGAAGGTTGCCAAACTAATAGCAGTTTCCCCAGTGTATTGGCCTATAGATGTGAAAAAATGAAAGCCATTATCGTATGTCACTGTTGCCAAAACTTTTTCGGCGGTTGATTTCTCAATATCCGAGTTGTTCAGATTAAGATCTTTTGTCATGTCTAAAACTGTCCAGAAAGCATAACAAGGGAAAGACATAATTCGCCAGATTTAATTGTTTGTAGCACGAAGTCCGAGAGACAAATACTAAAGCCCCAAATCATTAAATTCAAGCAAAAGAAGGAGGATTAAATTTCTCTGAAAGAGTTGGAGAACATAAAGCTTCTACATGAGCACATACAGACCCTGACGCAGCTGGGGCTATCGCATAGGCAGGCAAAAGTTTACCTTGCTCTTTTGATTTCCGGAATGTCAACCGCCAAAACGATCTCGCAAGTTTCGAAGGTTCCACGCCAAGATGTCTACACAGTTGTGGCGATTCTTGAAAAAATGGGTTTATGCGAGAAAGCAATAACCACGCCAGTTATGTTTATAGTCACCCCGATAAAAGAAAGTCTAGACATACTGATGCAACGTAAAACTGCAGAATACGACGATCTGCAGATTAGAACAAGAAATCTGCTTCAGGATCTTAGCCATTACTCTAGAGAAATCACATACCAAGAAGAGAAGGCTCAATTCCTTTTGTTTTCCGAACGGCAAGCGCGTGTTCTTAGAATAGAAGAGGCCATCAATAATGCGGCAACTGCTGTAGATTCATTCACAACCCCCGAGATTTTCAAACAAGTGATTGTTTCAAGTGAAGAAGTTCTAAAGAAAGCAGCTCGAAGAGGTGTCAAGTTTCGATATCTTATGGAAAACACTAAAGACAAAGAGTTACAACCGGAGGTCCATAAGGTTCTTCTTGACAACCCGTGTTTTGAGATACGTTACACTACGCCACCCATTCCAACCGCGGCGGTTCTAATTGACCAAAAGGAAATATTCTTTGGAACAACTATCGATTTTCAAAGAGCCAAGTATTTGTGGTCAGACAATGCCTATTTCGTTGGCATAATTCAAAATCATTTTGACCTGATTTGGAAATCGGCGTCGAAAGCTGAAAGCAAGTAATATAAGACAAAATTCAGCGTGCCGCGATTAGCAAAATCGACGTGAGCGCTTCCACCCTTTTGCCCGTGAAGTGCGCACCGTTTTTCGAAAGCGGCCGTCAGTCTAATGATTTACGGATTCTCTTAAGTAATTCTTGGTCAGCTAACTATTAGAGGGAAACAGTTGAGTTCAGCCGGTGAATATCTGCAAAATATGCGAAGGAATACAAAAAAATCAGATCCAACAAAGACTGTGCGTTCCAAAGTCATAAGTGAAAGACACGCTCGGCCCACTCTCCTTTCCAATTTTATTCTCGGAAGTCAGGATGGTCTGGTAAACGTACTGGGTATTCTCCTCGGCTTGACTGCGGCAACAACTGACATCCGACTTTTCTTCGTCGCCGCTCTGGCCGCTCTCGGAGCCGAGACCATCTCGATGAGCGCTGTAGCTTACACGTCGACTTCGGCAAGGCGACAAGTCTACCTAAAGGAAGCAAATAGAGAACGTCAAGAGATGAAAGATGTGCCTGAAATTGAAAGAGAAGAGGTGAGAGGAATCTTTAGGCGCTGGGGTTATGAAGGGAAAGAACTTGAGGATTTGACGGAGCATATCGTCAAAAATCCGAAGGCTATGCTTGATTTAATGATGTCATACGAGCTCTATCTTGCCCCAGTTAGTAAGTCTGAAGCGCGTCGCAGTGCCTTCATCGTCGGAGCTTCCACCATATTTGGATCGTTCATCCCACTGATACCCTATCTTTTCGTTGGAAAAAATATTCTCATCGGAACGGAAGTTTCAATAATTTTCAGCGGTGTTGCCCTCTTCTGCATCGGAGCCTACGAAGCGAAAACTACAGTGGGTTCAATATGGAGAAGTGCATTGCAGATGGCGGCAATCGGGTTAACTGCAGGTCTTGTAGGATTCTTGATCGGTCACTTCATAGGTACTTTACCCTTGTAAACACCGAAATTGACAGTCGAAAACAATCCAGAAGCTACCGAGCACGCGCCGCGCTATGCTAATGATTTTAATTTATATCTTGCTTGCATTATATAGAAAGTTTAGTACAGGATGCGAGGATGAAGAAGGGTGAAGATTACTGATAGCATATATCTTGTTCCAGGCGTGCGGGGTGCAAACTCTTACGTGCTCCTCGGCAAAGAAGGCGTGGTCGTCGTAGACACTGGAATGGGAGGCAATGCCTCAAAGATAGTGAAATTTGTGGGAACCCTGGACAAAGAACCTGCATCAATAGCGTATATAGTGCTGACTCATTCTGACATGGATCATTCTGGTAGCGTCGCGCAGCTTAAAGAGCTCACGAAAGCAAGGGTGGCGATTCATAGATCCGATGCTCCGCGTCTTTCTGGTGAGATGAAGCTGAAGGAAGTGAAGGGAGCTATGGGAGCCCTCTTTTCCATTATGAGTCCCTTCATGAGGTTCAAGCCGGTGAAGCCGGACATTCTGCTTGAAGATTTGAGCAGGATTGGTGGATTGACCGTTGTCTGCACTCCTGGCCACACAGATGGAAGTGTGTCATTTTATCTTCCAGGTGAAGTGCTGTTCGTTGGAGACGCGTTAAGAACTAACAAGAAAGAACTCCCAGTGCTTTCGCATAGCGACATGACTGTAAACATGGATCAGGCCAAGGAATCGGTTAGGAAGATTGCAGAGCTCAAATTCGAGTATCTTCTGCCTGGACATGGACCACCAATAACGTCAAACGCTTCAGGAAAGCTGAAGGAATTCGTTAAAAACGATTTCAAAAACACGTAAGCACACTTCCCCAGCTTTTAGTTTTTCAACTATCGAAGAAGCCCAAACTAGAGAATTGGATTTTCACATTTTAAGCAATATTTTTAAGTTTAAAGTTGAGAAACGCTTGTCGATGTTAAATGGTAATTTCGAATGAATGGTGTGTAGCAGTTTTTAAATGCAGTCTTACCTCTGTGAAAAAGGTGCTTATTGAAGTCTACAGGTTTGCTGATGACCTAAAAGGTGTGCTAAGTCTGCATTTCTTGGTTAGAGATAGAGTTGGGGATGAGGCTGTTGTCAGTTTCAGGGTAATGGTTGAACCCAAATTCAAAGAAATGGTCAAAACCAAACTAGCTTACAAACTGGGGACATTACTATCCGAAGACAAGTATGCTATTGACCCAGCTGCAGGAAACAGTCTTGAACAGTATGTTGCTTGGCTGCCTGAAAAGAGAATTGTGGATTATGGGCAAAGCAAGTTTAACCAATTCATTGATGTTCTCCAAAAACTGAGTGCAATCGTTGTTCAGATAATTGAGAATGACTATTTTGCTTCAAATGAGAGAGTTGAACTTGCACACGTCATGTCGTGGATGCTTGGATGCACCGAATATGGACTACTTAGCACTTCAGGTATGGAAATAGGGTACTATGACCGCTTGGATGACAAGTATTGTTCGTATTTGAGGCAGGATTTCCAAAAACCAAGTGATTAGTTACGCGAATCCAACCATGAACACGCTATTTATTTTAAAAGGCAACCAAGAGAGAATTTAAGGGGATTTTGTTTGGGCAGTCCTTGGGCTTTGAGCTTTTTCTATTTTCTATTCTCTTATGAGCGCCCACCACGTTTAACATTTCCCATACCATCGTGCTATCGCTTCTGTCGCCCTGCCAACATTGGTAGGCATTACCAACCGTTATGCTCTCCTACCGGCTCAGTGTCTCCAGAAGATTTTTCAGATATAAAAGTGTAGATAGCATATACTCAGTGCGCTTGTCCTGTGAAGCAGAAGTGTTGGAAACGATAATGGGAAAAGAAGAAAGGAACTGCAAAAAAACTGAAGCGATGGGTGATCCAAAGCAAGAAATGAAGTGGCTCAAGGCGGCTTCTAAGGAGATCATCGAGTGTATCAAGGATGCCATGAATTCGCTTGATATGGAAGAAGTCGAGAGGCTGATCGACATGCTTCTCAAAGCTAAAAATAGGAAAATATTCATTGTCGGAATGGGCAGAAGTGGATTTGTAGCTCGCGCCTTTGCACTCAGGCTAATGAACCTAGGCTTCAATGTCTATTTTCTGGGAGAAACCATCACACCTGCAGCTGAAAAAGGAGATCGACTCATCGCGATATCAGGAACGGGCACAACAAAGATGATTCTAACGGCGAGTTCAGCCGCCAAAGACATAGGTGCCAAAGTGATAGCCGTGACATCATTTCCCGAGTCCCCTCTCGGGCAGCTTGCCGACCTGATCGTCACGGTAAGAGGGAGAACAAAGGCAGCAAAGCCAGTCGAGGAGGATTATCTAGCTAGACAGCTCAGAGGAGAAAGAGCGCCGCTTACCCCTCTCGGAAGCATTTTTGAGAACAACACAATGGTCTTTTTAGACAGCCTTATCGTCGAATTGATGCACAGAATGGGACGAACGGAATCGGATTTGAAGCGTAGACACGCAACCATAGAATAAACCATCTGAACGCGCGAGATATCTGATTGTTTACGCGTGTGTGTTT
>JBEKPG010000071.1:0-11486 GCA_049520955.1 Bathyarchaeia archaeon
CTCAGCGCAAAGATGATGCTAGAGTGGCTGGGTGAAAAATACAATGATGAAAAATGTCTGAAAGCAGGCAAAGCCATCGAGAATGGGGTAATATTCGCGTTACGCCACGGTCAAACTGTTCCAGACCTCGGCGGCAACACAACGACTGTGGGAATGGCAGAAGCCATTGCTGCAGCCTTAACAGTGAAAACTGGTTGAAAAAATGAACAGCAAAACCTCAGAACATATTCGCACGAGCTAATAGAAGCAAAGAAAATTAGAACTCCTTATTCTTGCTTCTTATGTTTTCCAGGTCGCAACGACCGTACAGTTGTGCCGGCTCGCCACATTTCACTGTTGCCCATGGCTTTGAGTTCATCAGCAAGCTTTTGCCTGTAATCTGGTTCTTTGCTTTTGTCAAGAACAATGCGTGTTTCTTCGCCTGCAGTTACCAAGTCATATACCGAGTCGAACAATGGTTTAGTTCCGTCGCGGAAGCGTTCTTTCCATCGTAGTGCGCCGATACGTGCGGTTTCACTGCAGTTGCAGTACATCCAGTCCATGCCGTTCTCATCAACTAAGCGAATTAGGCTTTGTGTAAGTTCTTCGACTGTTTCGTTGAAAGCCTCGCTTGGGCTATGTCCCCGTTCTCGAAGAGTATTATATTGTGCTTCCATAATTCCTGCCAAAGCACCCATCAAAACCCCCCGTTCGCCTGTTAGGTCGCTGTAGACTTCTTTTTCGAATGTTGTTGGAAACAGGTAGCCTGCACCGATGGCGATGCCTATTGCTTTTACGCGGTCTTGTGCTTTTCCTGTCGCGTCTTGGTGAACTGCGAAGCTGCAGTTTATCCCGTTGCCATCTACGAAGTTTCTGCGTACGCTTGTTCCTGAGCCTTTTGGTGCGACTAAGATTACATCGACGTCTTTTGGTGGAATTACACCTGTTTGGTCTCTGTAAACGATGCTGAATCCATGACTAAAATAAAGTGCATCTCCTGCTTTGAGTGTTTTTTTAACGGTTGGCCATGCCTCTTTTTGACCTGAGTCGGTAAGTAGGAACATTTTGACGGTCCCTTTTTTAGCTGCTTCCTCCATCTGGAACAGGTTTTTTCCTGGAACCCATCCATCTTGGACCGCTTTATCCCAATAGACCTTATGTGGCCCCGTGTTTTCTTGTCCTATGATTACTTTTATTCCGTTGTCTCGCATGTTAAGTGATTGCGCTTGGCCTTGGATACCATAGCCAAGTGAGACAACGACTTCACTTTTAAGGATTTTTTGCGCTTGTTCTACAGTGAATTCTTTCCTAGTGATGACGTCTTCTTTCACGCCACCGAAATCTATCTTTACCATTTTGTTTTACCCTCAAGCTAAAGAATTTAGAAGACGCAGTAATTAAGAATTCTGCTTTTTGGGAGTAGAAGTAATTATTTCGAATCCAGAAAAGTTAAAACTAACTTGAGGGGGTGCTTCTATTGAGTAGAATGAATGACGATAGGGATGCGTGGATTAATAGTTTTGTAACTGGTAGAACATGGCAAAATAAACTAAGCAGTAAATTGACAAAAGAGAAATTCACAGAATATTTTAAGGTTTATTGTGACGCTGTACACAAAACGCCAGATGAATTAATTGCTCTTAAAGTTAAAGGGCTTCAAAACGTAGGCACAGACAAGGAATGGTTAGCTGAGAATCTTTTAGAAAATTATTTCGCTGAAACTCACAATAAGCCAACAGCCAGACTTATGCTTAAAAATGCAGTTTTTAGCTTTTACAAACATAATAGAAGAAGTTTAGAATCTCAAACAGCCAGCAACATTAAGAATGAAACGCCAGAAAGCAAAATGAGAAAGCCAACTTTAGACGATTTAGTTGCTTTAGAAAGCGTTATGCATTCAGCAAGGGATAAAGCCTTACTTTGGTTTTTTGCTTCAACTTCCGTTAGAGTTGGCACTTTAGTTTTGCTTAAATGGGATGACTTGAAACCAACAGAAAACCCCAAAGTTCCCTTTATGCTGGAAATAGAGAGCAAACGGCTTAAAGGTGCTGGAATTGGCAAATACAAAGGGCTAAAGCAAATTACTTTTCTGCACAAATTCGCATATGAAAAATTGATGACTTACAAGCAAGAAGCACAAAAGAAAGGCTACGATTTGAAACCTGATTCACCGTTGTTTATTGCATATTGGGCAAAAGGCAAAGTTAACGCAATAACGATTAAAGGCATAAATAACTTGTTTGATGATTTCAGCCTTGACGCTTTTGGAGATTTAGAAAAGAAACGATTTAGCCCACATGATTTAAGAGAATTTTTCCAAAGTGCCTTAGAAAACGCTGGCGTTCAAGCAAACATGATTAGCCCAATAATGGCTCACAAAGTTAAGGGCGTAGATGCACACTATTCAAGCCACGACTTTAAAGAATTGTTAACAAAATATGAAAGTGCCTTGCCTTGGTTGATACCGCAAACTGTTGAAAAAGTGAAAGCTGAAACTGAGGAAATCAAGCGAAAATATGAAGATTTAGAAAATACTTTTGCTGAAAAGTTAGCTGAGAAGCAAAAAGAAACCGTGAAAGCCATCGTATCCATGCTTAAACTCAAAGGCATTGAAGTGAATTACGAAGAAGAAGGCGAAGAACCGTAATTCACAAAGTTTTTTACTTTGAATCGTATACATTACGATAGGCGATTAGCATGGCTAAAACGGAAATGGCAAAACCAAAACAAAGTAAAAAAGACAAAGAAACAGAGCAACAGATTAAGCAATACATAGAAGAAGGTAAAATTTTGATGCAAGTTTGCAAAACAAAAGAACAACTTGCCTATTATGCCATTGTTGCAGAGCATAAAGCATCGGAAGAAGAAAAATGTTATGAAGCAATAAACCAACTTTTGGAAATTGCTGTTAATATGTTACCGCCAAAACAAAGAGCAGAATTTGATAAAATTATAGATGGAATTGTAAACCCCTAAGTTTTTTGAGCCTTTAGCACAAGAACCATCAATAGCCCATAATTACAAAAATTAGCCTACAATATATGAACGGGGAGCATTGGCTAATAACGCCGTTATATTGTAGGTGGGCAGGGGAGTGAACTGAGGCGTTTGAGGGGTAATTGAGTGTTACCTCTGGCTATTGGGAGAATTAACTAACTGTTGAACGATTATACATGGATAAGAAACAGTTTTTGTTTTGGGTTGTAAAAAGATTTAAAACCAAATTTGCACATATAAGGTGTATATAGAATTGAATTGAGGCGTAAACAATGAAGGGAGAACAACCATTAAGTAATTACTTAAATGCAGGCTGTAATAGCCAGCAAACAAAATAAGACTTGCCTTTCATATATGCTCATAAGCGACTTTTTGGTAATAATAATTTTCAAATAATTTTTGCAACAAAATGCATAAGCAAAAAAATGCAACCTATCATATGATTATTTTTGGCTGTGCTCTTGCTTTAAATGCAAATTTAGATAACTACTTGATTGGCTCCAAAACGCATAAACATCTTATTTAAGCCATTATTTAACTAACCCTCTGTTTTTTATGGGTTAATTTATAGGTGGCTAAAAACGTAGGGTACGGGGGAGTTATTCCAGCCCATCAAATAGTTAGTTGGTTGGTTGGTAGCTTGATGTCTAATCTTGCTATTTAAGTAGTTATTTAACTAACATAAGTTACCCAATTACTTAATCAGTTAGTTAGTTAAATAGTGGCTTAATTACCAATAATAGACTACCAATATAGAAACCCCTGTATGGTTGTATGGATATTCCGTAATGTATGGTTAAAGTTGTTCCGTATGTTGTATTATGTTGCAATTATTATTCTGCAAATACTGCTTTATGTTCCTTAACTGCCTAATTTATTCCGAGTTACCCCTACGAGCTAAACCCATAATCATCAAAAAGCCCAAGTTTTCTTGCCCTATCTATTTCCTTATCCATGTCTAACGCCTCAATTTCGGCTTTTTTATCTATATTATGGCTTATATTACCGTTGTTAGTGCAGTTGCCGTTAGTTGCTATATGTAAGTCTATATTTGGTGTTGTTTGGCTTGATACGTTAGCAATTAGCGATAGTAATAGAGTAATTGTCTCTGATAGTGTTAATAGTAGAATAGAGAACCCTTCCGCAAAATATTTTATATCGGTATAGTTGCGTAGATGCTCTATGCCGTTGACAAGCCAAATTCGGATTATCTTAAATGGATTCTTTTTGCATCCTTTAGGTTTAACTGTATATTCTGGGTTTGATAATCTGGGTACTCTTGTGTGTTTATTATGTATTAATGTGAACCTATTACGTGTGAACTTACTGGACTAACTCATCTTTGTAATTATTATTATTTAATTAATTAATTATTACTATGTTACCTATAATGTCAATGATGTGTGTTTTGCGGCTCTCTTGAGCCTTCTTTTCGCCATCTATCATTTGAACGTAGCTGTTTCGTTAACCCTTTGAACTCTGGACTCTACATAGCAGGTTGATTCATTTGGATCATTAAACCCAACACGGTCAACAGAAAATATAGGAGTCCTTGACTCGGTGTTCTGCATAACGGGTATATTTTTTGAATAGTTGACCCAACACGACAAACCGAGATATAGGCTTAGTACCTTTTTTGGGTTAATCATTCGACTATGCGTGCATAGCGTAGCTTCAAAATCAATTTGGCTTCTGTAATGCAACATTGACTTTCACCGCAATGTTTATAAGTGTGGGTACGCAACTATTTAACCTTTATGGTTGAGCTACTATCTGCTGTCGTAGCAAAAATCATTATTGAAAAATTGGCTGGGGTCAGCCCAAGCCGAGCTACGCTCAATGTTGCAATAATTATTATGTGCAGTCAACTATTTAAAACTTCTGGTTTCGAAGTTTATCGGTCACGCAAATTAAGTAATTACTTAAATTAACCTCAAATCAAGGCTAAAAATTAAAATGCGGTTATTCGCTGTTATTCGTAACCAAAACATTTAAATAGTACACAATTGTATACACTTATATATTAAGGTTGTGGCTCATATGGTACAAAATAAAAAAATGGGGAGACCAAAAGGTTCGTTAAATAAAAAAGGCAAGAATGAACATTCGGCAGTAAGAGTCAGCAAAGCCTCACAGTTAAAAATCAAAATTATCAGCAAAGCATCAGGTATTCCGATTTCACACTTGATTGATGAATATATTTCTCAGCTTTTCGACATCGCTTCAACTTGGAAATTAGAAGCAGAAGGATTAACGATTAACTACTTGCCATCATTGACAAACTCATATGTTATGGTACAGGCACTTGCCCGTACACGTATACTTCAAAGTGGAACGTATAAAATCACTTCTGCCTTGCAAGACGAAATCGCTAAAGACTCTGAATTGGAAGCCAAAATTTTTGAGAACATCACAAGGGCAAAAAACGAAATGCAAAAGGCAGGTGAATAAATTATGGAAAATTCAAAAAAGAAAAAGAAAGAAAACGAATTTGACCGTGACGTAGCTTTTGGAAGCGGCATGGGCATAGGTGATATTGGCGGAGATAGCGGAGACAAATCAAAGTTCGGAGAAGACGTTGATGAATCAGAAGGCACTCAGAATCCTTCTCGTTCAGGCGCTCATGGCTACAGGGATTTCATCATAGATAGGCTTGATAAAGATTTTGAAACGGATACTTTCCCAGAAAGCGACCATGCAGACGTTGCTAAAGCGGCAGAAGATAACGCTGGCATGAAAGAACCATCATTTGCAAAATTGGATGACCCATCAAGCGGTACAAAAGGCAGTCCAGAAATTGAGCATCGCCCAGAATCGCATAAGCATAGTTTTTCGCATGATATAGACGAAGACGCTATTCGCAAAAATAAAGGCATGAAACTTGAGCAATCAGTTGATGACACGGCAGTTGGAAATGACAAAGAAGCGGAGACATATTAGATGCCAGTTAAAGACAAAATTACGATCACAATTGATGGCAAAAATTACAATATTCCATTGCCAAACGGCATGACTTTAAGAACGCAAAACCCAGAATGCAACAAAAACCAAAAAGTTTGCGCTAAAATGGGAGAAAATCTTGTTTGTTGCAAACTATTATTGAAGGAAGATGAGCAAGGAAACTTCCAATTTTTTTCCTTAGAACCTTGCAAATTTAACAAAAAAGGAGTAGTAATGAAAATTGAGTGAAAATGAAGACGAATTAAACATGAATGGTAGTGACGGCAGTAAAATAACTCTTAAAGGTTCAACAGAGGATTTGCAGAGAATAAAAAAGGCTTTGATGGATGCTGAATCCATTAATGCGGCAAACCAAAAGCTGATTGAAGAAAACTCAATGCTGAAAACAGATTTAACGGAAATTGCCGAAAGAGAATTGCAAAAGCGTAGAGATAAATATGATTTGCCAGCCGATGCAACAATCGAAGATGTTAGGCGTGTAGAGCAAGAACATGCAACTACAGCACCGCTTAATGACGCTCAACTTGGAAATCCAATTAGAAGCAATGAAGGCTACGATTCAGTCGAAGACATGATTATTGATTTAAACCGTAAAGCCAAAAGCGAAAATCAGGTTGAAGCGGCACAAGCACAAGCAGTTTTAATTGAACTTGCCAAGAAATCCATGAAGAAAGCCCCATTGAATATTGAACTTGAAAGCAACATGCGAACTATAGCCAGAAAGCCAAAAATGTTGCAGACTGAGAGCAAAGAGTCATTTGATAAGCGTGTCGCTGATTGGCAGAAAAAGCAGAAGTGGAAACAAGTTACAGGAAGTGAATAAACATGATAAATGCAAAAGAAATTGAAAGAAGCAAAACCTTTGAAGAATTAGGTTATGACCCAGAAAGAACCGAAGATGACGGTTTTTACATCAAGGTTACGAAGTTAGACCAGAAAAAGGAAATTGCAAGAAAGCCATTATCAGCTTGGAAATTAAGCAAAGAAGCATCGGGCATCGTAATTATTAGACGACAATTGCCGAGTTTAGGAGTTTTAGAAACAGAGACTATTAACGAACTTTTCAGCATGAAAATCAACTATAAAATAGCGGATAAAGCAAAAGGCATTTACTTGAAAACTAACAGTTTCACCGAAGATAACGAAGCCGTAGTCAAACGCATATATATAAAAGATTGCGATACGGGGCGAACCCAGCAAGTGCCTTTACCGAGTAAATTATTTGTACCGAATGATTGGGAGCAAATTGAAATAAGAAGAGGAAAAGGCAAATTAATTACCAACAAAGAAGCCGTTGCAATTTTGAAGTCTGGCGAATGCTTGGGTATCTATAATGATGACCTGACCCGAAAATTCATTTAAGGCGATGTTAGCCAAATCAACATTTCAGCCACAAAAGAAAATGGCAATTGGAACTTCACGGTAGGAGTGCAATAATTATGTTTACCCATATGTGTAAGTCGCTGATTCAAGCCAGAAGCCCAGAAGAAAAATCACCAATTGTAGGATCGCTTCCATCCTGCAATTCTTCTGGGTTTTCAAGGTCACAACATTATGTAAACTTCACTCATTTCGTTGTGGCAGAAACCGTTTTTGTATTGCTGGGCGAAAATTTTGCTTCCCCAAAATTTATCATACCTTCCCAGCTATACATCACGGCTCTTTTTAACAAGGTGATTTAATGACTTCAAAACTCTGGATTGCCAAAAGCGTTAGGGAATTAATGGAAGAGTACGAAGCAAAGCCAGAGCCAGAAGTTGAGCCAGTTAAGTCAAAATATAAAAACGGAAATTATCAAGTTTACAAGCAAAAAACTGAGCCAGTTAAGAGAATTTGCAAGAAATGCGGAGTACAATTTGACCAACCGAAGAAAAACCAATTTAGTGCTGGACAGTATTTTGAGTATTGCCCAGATTGCCGAGTTAAACGTGACAGATTAAGGAGAAAAAACACAAATTGCAGTTATTGCGGTAAAATTCTGCCTAAATTTAGGAAAGACCAATGCCGATTGCCTTTCTGCAATGAAAGTTGCCAAATTCAATTTATAATTCATGAAGGGCAAAAACGCTGGGCTAAATATGGGGCTAATTTGAAATCGAAAGAAGTGAAAGCATGAATAAAACTTTTGAAACTGTCTTAGCCGTTGATGATGTCGATAATTGCAGATGTTCCATATGTCACCAAAAAGTCAAGGAATTAATTAAATTTGGCGAAAAATATCTTTGCAGAAATTGCTACGATGATTTCCGAGATTATCACGTTTGCGGAGATTTGGAGTGATTAAAAATGAAAAAACTATTTTGCAGTACATGCCGAAAAGAAGTATCCGTTAAAGACGAATATATGCTTAAAACGTGCGTAAATTGCTTAGTTAAGAAAAAGGCTAAAGGCATTGAACAAAGAGAACAAAATAGAGAAGCCCGAAAGCAAATTAAAGATTTAAAGCTGGATAAAGTCAAATTATCGCCTATTTTCAAGAATTATTCAAGTTATAAAGACAATTATCGAAAATTGTTTAAGAAAACACCGAGTTTTGATGATTATTTAGAAGCGTTACGAACTGAGAAAATTAAGTTAGCCCATGAGTTACGCAAAGAAAAAACATCCAAGAAAATAAAAGAAATGCCCGATGAGAATTTAGGCGAAGATTTAGGAATAGAGTTTGATAGAGACAGAGAAGATTTAGGTTCAACTCGGCAGTCAAACAAGCCTAAAGCCCAATATGAAAAACAGCCAGAATCAGATTTTATGGGTAGTAATGCATGGCACGAAGCAAACCCTGAGCGTAACCCAATACGCAAAATAAGCATTCAAGACCGCTTTAAAGCAGAATTTTTTACCCGTGCAGAGTAGCAAAAACTTAAAACTGTATAAGAGGGAAATGCTAAACTGAATAACTATGGAATTCAGGTTTGAAAGGGAACGTAGCAACAAGTTTCCAAGAGAAAAGATGATTCAAGAACTGCAAAGAGTAGCTAAAATTTATAATTATAGAAGATTCAGCATTAAAGAATTCGATAAAGTATCGGTTACTTGCAAAAGTGGGGTTATCGAAAAAGCTTTTGACGGTTCATGGAATAAAGCGTTAGATTCAATCGGAATCCCACTTAAAACAACTACCAAGAGGCATTATTCAGAGATAGAATTATTTAATGAGATGGAACGAGTTTGGAAGATTGTTGGACATAGACCCTCAGAGTTGGAATGGAACAGGTCGGAACCTAAGATTAACTATAACTTGTATAGGCGATATTTTGACGGTTGGATAAACGCTTGTTCAAAATTCATTGAGTTTAAAATGGGAAATTCCGTTCAAGTGGAAAATGAAGAATCAATCGAACAAAAACATAATGAAGATTGCCCAACAGAGCCAAACAGCAACCAGAAAAATGATGATGTGGTCAAAAAAGAAAAGAGAGATGTTCCATTAAGGTTAAGGTTGCTGGTTTTGCAAAAATATGATTTTAAATGTGCTTTTTGCGGTAGAAGTCCCGCTATCGATAAAGGCGTTATTCTACATATTGACCATATCTTGCCGATTGCGAAAGGTGGAAAAACGGAATTAGAAAACCTAAGAACATTGTGCAAGGAATGTAATTTAGGAAAAAGCGACATGATTGTATGATGCTTGTTATTAGTATAAAGAAAAGAAGAAATAATACTTTTAAGCAACTGCTAACTATAGGTTATTTAGTGTTTAATATGGCAAAAGAAATATCTCCTCTTGCAAGGGGCAAGAGCAAAGCAGATATTTCTACTTCCAAAATAATGAATTTAAGAATTCTCCCTCAAAAATTAAGGTAGTTTCCTATTTTTAATAAATAGCGCAAGACAATTAAACAGCTAACCTCAATTAGCAATTAATGTTAAATAACAAATTTACTGGTGAACTCATTTCGCCCTGCGAAATTAACTTTGCCCTTATTCAGAGGCTACATCGCTACGTTCCCGGAATACAAGGGTAAAAAGCAAAGTAACCTACTGCGTGCTGCCTACCTCAGAGACAAAAATTGTTTTATCAAAAGAAAATGCAACAAACTCTCCAAACATGAAATCTTATCGTGCCCTGAATGAAATGAGATGCCCAACAAGAATATTAACCGCTCAGACAGACTCTACGTGAACGCTACGGCAGGAGCTTGGTTGAAAACTTGAAAAATACTAAAAGCAAAGTCATGGCTGAATTCCTTAAAGCCAAGAGACAAGGCGCCGATACCCAAGCTGTGGAGATGTGGTTTGTGTGCATGACCCAAAATGCTGTTCAATGAGTTCGCGAGCGTGCAAACGAAGAATACATCAACAGGTCGTAATTAGAGATACAAGCCCCGTAAGGGGCGAGTAGATTACTTGGTCGAGATATTCATAAGGAAATAGAATTGAAAGACAGGATCAAGATATCCGAAACAGACCTAAGAGGCAAAGGAGTAATGAACCTCTTTTCATCCAATGCCAAAGGTTGTCATTAAGAGAAACAATGCTGTATCCTGGATAAATGGAACCCCCATATCTGAAACTGTAGGCACAAAATTCAGAATCGAAAGTCACCGCATTTTTCCACGTACTAAACTCTAGGGCTATATATATATGATACAGATAAACGCGAGAATAGATGAAAAGTTAATGATATTGGTAATAAGATTTTTTCACATATTAGACGCAAATACAGGATTCTTTGACGATTCATCAGATGAATATTTGCCAAGAGTTGGGAGAAGCAAACAGGCGAACTCGTAAAGCAGTACGTTCATAACAGGAAGGCTTGGAATGGAGAATTACTAGGCTTTCCTTCATGAAAGTCCGGTGATTCCTGATTACGGAGACGAGATAACCCGAACTGTGGGGACAGAAGCAGCGCGAAAAGCGGCGGAGGTCAGTCAGCCTGATCTCGCATTAAGTTGGACATCTCTATTTATCCGACGCTTACACCGTTTCCTCAATCTGATCAACAACCGTTGTTCGAATAGATAGCTCTCAACAAGAACGTCACTATGCAATAATAGAACCCAAAAAGCAGTTAATACAGATTCTTAATGACTCTGGTATAGTCTTACAACGAAGATTTTCTTGCAGAAGAAGACAAAAAATGGGCCAGATGTTATCCCTTGTTTCCCTTATCTTTGGAAAGGTTCAGATCTCTATGGGATTTGACCCCAAAAGGGGGCGGAACCATATTTCAAAATCAGCAACTATTGAGAAAAAGACTTAACAAATAATCAATAGCAAGCATTTTTGCGGGGAAGTGGGCCGGACCGGGCTTACCCCCGAAACGGTCTGGGTCCCTTTACTCAAACTTGCCGGTTAAGGCTTTCTTCGCAAATTTTGATCAAGGTTTGAAGCTGTCCTTCCCGGAACACTTAGTAGAGTTACCGCTGGGATTTGACCCCAAAAGGGGGCGGACCCATAACTTTAAAATCACCAATTTCTGAGAAAACTTTGGAAAAACAATCCACAGCAGAAATTTCTATATCGAAAGTGAGCCGGGTGCGCGCCGACCCGGAGGGAATCAGAGTTAGATATGTTTATGACTGATAGCGGCTCAGTAATGTTCC
>JBEKPG010000072.1:0-10894 GCA_049520955.1 Bathyarchaeia archaeon
AAAAGGGGAAGTACGTTTTCAGTATAAAAGTGTACGTGGGAAGGCGGGTCCGACGGGAATTGAACCCGCGACCCCCGGATTAAAAGTCCGGTGCTCTAGCCTGACTGAGCTACGGACCCGCTTACATTTGTGCGCTATAGAAAAATGAGAAGGGCTTTTTTAGCGTTTCTACTAGAATAGAGGCAAAAAATAGGTTACTGGATTGTTTGCACTTTTAGAAGAGTTGTCATGAAGCTTTTTATTTTATCTTGTGAGTTTAGTATAGTTTCAATAGTTTCTGCGCCTTTTTCGGTGAGTTTGTACACTCTTTTTCTCTCAATCCACACCCCTTCGACTAGGCCGTTTCTTTCAAGAGAATATAGCAGTGAATATACTGTGCCTGAGCTGACTAGGAAACCGAATTTGTTGTGTATGTATGATATTATGTCGTATCCGCTTATTGGGCCGTTTTGTAATTCAGCCATTATTATTGTGTCCATGAAGCTTTTGATGACTTTTTCATGCATTTTCTTTAATATTTTTGCTTCTGATTTTTCGTTATTAACTGTTATTGTTAATGCTACCATGTTTCTTACACGCTCATTATTGTTTATTCGTGTTTAGATATATAAGACTTATTCTGATTTAGAATAACATGTTATAACAAAAACTGAAAAGTATAAATAAATTAAACTCTCACGCCGTAAATATAATCGCAAAACGTTCATTTCGCATTTTCATGTATTATGCCATAGCATGACAGCGAATACTAGCTTTTTAACATATAAATGTCAAAATCTTGAAGTGAATGTTAAAAACATTTTTAGTTTTCATCTATATAAATAGCTACGAGCACAACACAATTTTAACACAAAATTTCAATTTTATTGTTTCATTAACTGATTTTAATAGTTAGCGATATACATACATGTTAAGAAACGTTATCTCTTCTTTTACGCTAAAGATGTTCGGTGCCCTAAAATTGATTTCATGGAAATATACATTTAAACGACTAAATGAAGAATACGAAATAGCCAATAAAAAGAAGCAAGCGCTAGATAAGCTTTTTGAAAGTGGCAAAATTTCTGAATCCACCCGTGACTCATTTACCAATGACATCAATGCGGCAATTGTGCAAATTGAAAAACAGCAAAAAGACCTAATCGAAAGCATGCAACTAAAAACCCAAGAACTAGAAAATCAAATAAAAACATTAGAAGTGCTTCTCGCTAACTATGAAATTCAACACGTAGTAGGAGAAATTGACGAGCAAATTTACCAACAAGAAATAGCACTCCTTACAACCAGCCTAGAAACAACCAGAAACGAACTAAGCGTAATAAAACAATCTACAAACCAACTATGCCAACCAGCATCAATACAAACGCCAGCAGCTCCCGAACTAGTTGCTCCAGTCATCGAAGCTGAAGCCGTGCAACCATCGCCCATAGAAGCAACCCCGGTAGAAGTCCCAATCATTGCTACACAAGTTGAAACTGTAATTGAAACATCGCCAGTAGAACCAGCTCCCGTTGAAACTGCTCCACAGATTCCAGTTGAAACTGTAAAAGCAGAGGTAGCCCCAGTTGAAAGCGCTCCAATAGAAACTACTGCTCAAGCCGAAGCAGCTCCAATGGAAACTGCCCCAGCCGCAATCGAAACTGCGCCAGTCGAAAACATACCCGTAGAAACCGCCCCAGTTATTGAAGCTCCCCCAGTTGAAGTTGCTCCAGTTGAGATTCCAACAGTCGAGATAGCTCCAGAAGAGACTTCTCCCGTTGCTCCCTCAGAACCTGAAGTCCAAGTAATAAATGAACCAACACCTGAAATTGCTCCTCAAGAGCCAGCAATGACCGAGCCAGCTCCACAAGAACCGGTTATAGACATGGAGGCAGCAACCCCAATAGAACAAACTACAGTTGAAGCAGAAACAGAAAACGTTGAGGCGACAGAAGCAATTGCTGAACCAATAACAGAACAGCCAACAGTTAAAGACCTGCAAGTTTTTGAAGTTATACCAGAAGCAATGCCGATTGAAACGACACTTGAGAAAGTTTTGGAAACAGAAACTAATCCAGTCATCGAGCCAATGATAGTTGAGGAGACTATACCACAGGCCCACCCTTTAGAGGCCCCACAAGTGGGGCAAACGGAAACAGAGCAAAACAGCGAAGAAACCGCAACCGCAACAGAAACAGAAGACTCCAGTGAAGAAAGAAGCGAATAAAAAAAATTCTTCATTTCTTTTCTTTTTATTTTAGCATCACGCAACGACAATAAACTTATAATTAATTCCTGAATCCAAATTTGATATTTTGGGAAAAAAGGTTTTAATTAAAAGATCTCCTAATCGGCTGATTTTCTGCCGAAGGTATATTTAATTGCGCCCCTGGGACATCCGTCAACGCATGTTCCACAAAGGATGCATTCCGAATTCTCCATAGACTGTTTTTGAACCATCGCGTTAACTTCCAGACTCATGGCGCAGTTTCTGCTACAAGCCTTGCAGTTGATGCATTTGCTTTTGTCTGCTACTATTTGTAATGCAGGCGAGTTTATGTGGTTAAGGATGCTTCTGCCAATTATCATAAAAGGTGCCATCCAACAAATAGTGTGACACGCTGCACGTTTGCCAGCTAAGAGAGCGAAAACGGCGATAGCTCCTACGATCATTGCAAACATTATTGCTGAAGTCAGGTTTTGTACTGAGAGCCCGTTCCATGTCTCGTAAAGTGGGTCAATACTTTTGACTCCTCCCGACTGAATGAATAGAATAGCAACGATTGCTAACCATGGTGCCCAGATAAGGTACTTGATTAAGTTGCGTTTCTTGCCATTGAAGAAGTTGTTATTTACTCTGCTGCAGAGCTCCTGTGTTGCTCCAGCGGGACAAACCCAACCGCACCATGACCGCCCAAAAAACAGAGAAACAACGAATAGTCCAGCAAACGCAATTACGTCGCCTGCTATTACGCCTTTAAACGCACCCATTATAATGAGGTAGGGTGAAAAGTAGTAGTAAATTAGTGGGAACAAGAAGACCATTAGGATAGCGAGTATGATTCTAGTTTTTTGGCGTTTCATTGGTTTTTGCCTCCCTGCGTTGCTGGCTTGTTTTCTCCAAAGTACATATCCACTTCTTTCTGAGTGATGTCTATTTTCAGTGTACCGTTGGCTCCTTCTATTTCAAGCATTAAGCCTTCGATTAATGCAACGTTCTTGAGTTCACCCAAAACCCCTTCGAAGAAGACGTATCCATTTTCATTGTGTTGAAAAGATATTCTCTTAATGCAATGTTTCGATTTCGTCTCAAAAGAGAATGAGTGCCCACCGTTTTTTTTCGTTATCATTCTACTTGCCTCAACTTTAAAAGACAGTTTTATTTGATAACTTGACCTCAATAGAAAGCATGAAATATCACAATCAATTATGAGATTCAGAATAGCAAAAGAGGATATCGCAATGGACAACGTTTGCAACCTGCTTTTCGAACTGTCAGGTACAGACCGTATGGACATTCTGCTTCTTCTAAAGAAAATGCCTCTGAAGCTTTCACATATTTCAGCCAAGCTGAGCTTTACTGTTCAAGAGACTTCTCGAAACATCACTAGGTTAAGTGATGCAAAATTGATAGTTAAAGATGTAGAAGGTAGCTTCCATCTTACTCCTTTTGGAGAAGAAGCCTTGAGCTTGTTGTCGGGTTTTAGATTTATTTCCAAAAACAGAGAGTACTTCTTAACTCACACTGTAAACGCGTTGCCGAAGCAGTTTGAAATAAGTTTAGGGATGCTTGAAAACTCGGAAGCAGTAAAGGATGTAATGCTTGCCTTTCACAACGTCGAAGAAATGATTGCAAAAGCTCAGGAATATGTGTGGATTCTTACTAACCAAATCTTAGCCAGTACAATATCGTATCTGACACAAGCGCTTGAGCGAGGCGCGGAATTCAAACTAATTTTGCCAAAAGATTACAATCCTACACAAAGCATACGCCAAATAGTAAACAACCCCATTTTTACAAAAGCTGTCCGAACAAACAAAATGGACTTAAGGTTTTTAGATCGAGTGGACATTTTTCTTTGCCTTTCAGAAAAAGAAGTTGCCGCATTGGGTTTCTCAAACATAGAAGGAAAACTCGACTACAACTGCTTTAAGATAGAAAAAGAACCAGCAACGCAATGGGCAAAAACACTCTACGAACACTATTGGCGCAAAGCGTCAAACCAAATCCCAGACCAAGTGGCCGATCTTTAAGTCTCAATCTTAGAAACATAATGCTATTTTTACCCTGTTTTATTGGGATCTAGTTCAATTTAACTAAGCTTTCAAAAGAGATTGCAATAATTTAATTGCAGACCACGCAGCCAACGCGCTTGTATGCGGATTATCGGGATGAGGGTCGTTCGCAAAACGCAAAAACATTTCGCCGAACCGCCATCTGACTTGAATTTCATGTGTGTTCCGCTTGACCGACGGGTCAGAGACAACTCTCACCTTTACTTTCGCTGGTTTGACTGTTAATGCTAAAGTTGCGGCAACATTCATTTCCCGTGGAAACAGCCTAGCAGCGTCTTCAGCATTTCCCTCGTAAACAACTTTTTCTTCCTTATTGGTCACCCCTAATGCTTTGGAGTTCTTGCGTGAAGTCAAAACTACCTCGTCAATTCCAGCTAGAGTTGCACTTGAAAGCGCATCTAAGCCGCCTATAGCTCCTGAAGGAAAATGAACTTTGCGTAAATCAACATTCAAATCCAACAGTGCACCTGTGCTCATTACTATTAATTCGATTCCTGATGCGACAATTTTTGGAACATAATCTTTTGCTGCCTGCTGCGACGCCGCTTCCACAACAACCTTAGGGTTTAAGGCAATCAATTCATCAATGTTTGAAACAAGGGTAACTGGGAAATTGAGTTTATTCTTGAGAGTCTGCGCTTTTGAAGCGTCAAAGTCAAAAACTATCATTTCGTCACAAACTACTAGTTTGCGTTCAATAGCTTTCGCGAGTACTATACCAATCGCGCCGCATCCTATTAAACCAACTTTTACATTGTTCACCAAGCTTTGGCCTCAGTATTCGGCTTTAATGTAAACGTCATAGGTGCCGACTTGTCGTCCTTCAGTATTTTTTTCTGTGAGGACTTCCATGGTGGTGACTTTCAAGGTTCCAGCAATATCTCCTTTGGCTGAGCATATAACTTTTGAGTTTTCGACACTGCCAGCGTAAACGACTAATTTTTTCACTGGCGCGTTTAGCGGCAACTTTTTCTCTGCCTTCTCATGCCGCACTTCACCGATGATGGCAATGAGTAAATCACCGTTCTTCTCTGCCTCTTCGTCCACAAGTGTCGCATTGAAATTTGGCCAAGGCGAAACCTGCAAGCTCTCAAAACCCTTGTTTTCGGCGAACATGTGCTGATAAATCTCCTCAGTCACGTGGGGTGTTATTGGCGCCAGTAACTGTAGCATTCGATATAGAACCTCGTACAGTGCGTATTGGGCTGCCACTCTTTTGGGTTGTCCATGCAAATCTGGATTGTAGAGTCTGTCTTTTACTGCTTCAACATAATAATCGCACAAAACGTGCCACGTGAAGTTCCGTACGTCTTCAATTGCGACGTTGAATTGGCATTTTTCGAACTCTTCAGTTACTTTTTTGGTTAGGTTTTCAGCTTTGCTAATTATCCACTTATCGAGCGGCTGAAGCTCTAAATCTGCATGCGCTTGGGGGTTGTAATCGGCTAAGAGGTTACTTGTAAAACCCGAGGCATTCCAGAGTTTAACCAAAAAGCGCCTGCCGTACTCAACGTCTTGGGCGCGATAAGGAATGTCTGAGCCAGTTGCTCCTCCGCCAGCAGCCCATTGTCTAGTAGCGTCGGCTCCGTTCTTATTTAGGACTTCAGGCGCTGCGGCATAATTTTTCAGTGATTTGCTCATTTTTCTGCCGTCTGAGCCAAGCACCATGCCATTAATTAGACAACTCTTGAACGCTTTCTCGTTGAAAAGGGCCAAGTGCCGAACAATCAAGTAGTACGCCCAAGTTCTAATTATGTCAGTGCCTGAGGGATGAACATCTGCTGGGAAAAGATGCTTCCAATCATCGCGGTCAGGCCAGCCAGCGTGAACAGCGCATGTTATTGAGGAGTCCATCCAAGTGTCAAAAACGTCTTGTTCGCCAATGAATTCTTGGCCGCCGCATTTAGTGCATTTCTCGACGCGTGGATTTTCGAGTTTTGGGTCTATGGGAACCCAGTCTTCTTGAGCTAGAATTAGTTCGCCGCAGTTTTTGCAATGCCAAACTGGAATCGGCGTTGCAAAAAGTCGTTGGCGGCTAATTACCCAGTCCCAATCCAACGACTTTGCCCAGTCGATTAAACGGTTTTTCATGTAATCAGGATACCAAACTATCTCGTTCGCCGTTTTTTCTACGGAGTCAGTTAGTTTGCGTGTGTTCATGAACCACTGTTTTCGCTCAAGAATTTCCACATGCGCCTTGCACCGGTCGCAGACGCCTACTTCCTGCTTGATTTTCTCGGTTTTCTCAACCAACCCAGCCGCCGTCAGGTCTTCAACTATTGCTGCGCGAGCTTGGTTTATGAATAAGCCAGCGTATTTGGCGCCGTTTTCGTTTATGCGACCGTTCTCGGTTAAGAGCATTATAACTGGAAGCTTGTGCTTGATTACTGTTTTCACGTCCTCTTTGTCGCCGTAAGTGCATATCATGACCACTCCAGTGCCAAACATCGGGTCAACACACTCGTCGGCGATGACTGTCACTGAACGGTTAATTATGGGCACAATTATTTTTCTGCCAATGTACTTGTTGTACCGCTCGTCGTTGGGGTTAACTTCGATGGCAACGCATGCTGGAATAAACTCGGGTCTGCTGGTTGCGATTAGCGCAAAGTCGGTTGTGCCTTCGAATGGGAAGCGGATGTAGTGCAAAACGCCGTCGCGCTTTACGTAATCAACTTCAGCGTCAGCAATCGCGGTCTCATCATGTGGACACCAGTTCACGGGATGCGTGCCTTGGTACATGTAGCCTTTTTTGTAGAGCAAAATGAAGCTTAATTGAGTCCTTCTCCAGTAATCAGGGTTCATTGTGCGGTACTCTGTTGTCCAATCTATGCTGCAACCCAACTTTAGAATACCCTCTTTCATTATGGCAATGTATTTTTCGACCAGTTCCATGCACCACTTTCGGAACTGTTCAGGCGGAACGTTTCGTTTACGTATGTTATAAGTTTTTTCAACTTGGATTTCTATGCCTAACCCATGGCAGTCCCAGCCTTGCGGGAAGAGCACATTGAAACCTTGCATTCGTTTGAACCTTGCCACCATGTCAAAGTAGGTCCAATTGAGCACGTTGCCCATGTGGAGTTCGCCTGACGGATATGGCGGGGGTGTGTCTATGCTGAAGGGAACGCTTTTTTTGTCGTTCCAGTCGTAGTGGTAGATACCCATTTCTTCCCATTTCTGCTGCCACTTACGTTCTATTTCTGAAAAGTTGTATTCTTTAGGCATAGGCTGCATGTTAATCAATCCATCTCGCTAATGTTTGGGTAGGAAAACTAAAATATAACCTAAAAACATTATCCCATTATTAAGGTCTCGGGGAGCTGGGAATGACCCGGCTGAGAGGACGGCTAATTGCTGTCGACCCTTAGAACCTGAACCAGGTAATACTGGCGGAGGGAAATAAATGAACACACAAACTGAACTACCTAAGAGCAATAATATTTTTCCCACTAAGATACTAGCAGAAATAATTGTATTTGTCGCCATGGCAGGGGCATTAGCTTTGGTCAGCCACTTCTTCTTTGAGCTTCCTCAGGGAGGAACCATCAACATTGGGATGGTACCTATCTTTTGGCTTGCACTGCGTAGGGGACCAAAAATCGGTATTTTCGCAGGCGCCGTTCTCGGAGTGGTTGACCTTGCGATTGAGCCTTTTGTAGTTAACCCCGCCCAATTCATCCTTGATTACCCACTGGCGTTTGCTTGCCTCGGGCTTGCAGGATTCTTCCGAAAACCCGCCATTATTGGACCAGTCGTCGGAGTCATTGTTGGCGGAACCTGTCGTTTCCTATCCCACTTTACCTCAGGCGTCATCTATTTCCCACAGTACGCACCAGCAGGTATGAGCCCGATTGTTTACTCAGCAATTTACAACGCAACCTACATGATACCAAGCATCATAATCTCCGCGGTTGCAATCTTTCTGCTGCTTAAAAGCAAAACCTTGGATATTTACAAGTAAGGGAAAGGCAACATGGGAAAACTACCTAACAATGAACTTAAGACGCTCTTAAACTGCATAAAGAAAGATTCGCGAGTAGTTATTCCACCAATGGTTGGCTACGATTCAGGCGTGCACATTTTAGACGGCAAATACTTGGTAGTTGCAACAGACCCATGCACGGGCGTCCCTGCAGAGTGGTTTGGTTTTCTGCTTATCAACTATGCAGCCTCGGATGTGGCGCTTTCCGGGGCCAAACCAGAATTTTGCACTATTAACCTGTTGGGGGCAAGGTCAACTAAACCAGCGGTATTCCAAGAAATTATGAAGCAAACATGCAAGGCAGCAGACGAACTCAACATAGCCATCGTAAGGGGACACACCGGCACATACGATAGCCTCTCAGACTTAGTTGGCGTCGCTACAGTCTACGGGTCAGTTCACCCTGAAAAACTGAAAACATCAGGAAACGCCAAGCCAGGCGACCTTATATTATGCACTAAACCGCTTGGTTTAGAAACAATCACAAACTTCTCGTTGACCCACAAAACTTTAGCGCAAAAACTCTTTGGCATGGAGCAACAAAAAGAGCTTTCCACGAGGGTTCCTATGCAAAGCTGCGTAAAAGAGGCCATGCAACTTGCAAAGATAAGCGGCGTGCACGCTATGCATGATGCGACAGAAGGCGGATTTGTAGTAGCGTTAAATGAGTTGGCTGAAGCCTCAAAAGTAGGCTTTACGGTTTATAGCGAAAAAATACCCGTCTGCAAGGAGGCGTCAGCGTTACAGAGTCATTTTGGATTAACTAATGAGCAACTGCTTGCGATGTCTTCGACAGGCACTATTCTAGCGGCGGTTAAGGTCGAAGCGCTAAAAAAAGTTAAAACTGTGTTAAGTCAGAATGGCCTTTCAGCTTGTTTCTTGGGACAATTCACCAAAAACAAAGGGCGAGTATTAATAGAAAAGGAAAAAGAAATGCGTTTTCCACAGGTTGCAAATGATCCTTACGACAGGATTATTTCTGCTAAGTAAATTTTATTTCTTGAGCTCAGCTAATACAAAGTTGACTATTTCTTCGGCGATGTTAACTTTGGCTACAACTTGCAGACCTTTCCATCCTGGCTGACTGTTCACATCAACTATACGTGGTCCTTCTGGTCCTTCCAATATGTCAACCCCCGCGATTTTGCACCCCACAGCCTTGGCGGATTTTATCGCTAATTCCTCAAATTCCTGGCTTATTTTGGCAGGTGCCGGTTTGGCCCCTTGGCTGTAGTTGGTTTTCCAGCCTTTAGCAACGCGACGCATGGACGCGATTACACGTTCGCCAATTACGAATGCGCGAATGTCCGAGTATCCGTGGGGTACAAATTCCTGCATGTAAATTACGCCGTGATGGAAGGTTATGGCTTTGAAAATTGTGTCAGCAATGTCCGCGTCAACTACACGCGTTGCTCCTTGCCCTCTGGAGCCGAAGATCGGTTTAACCACTACGTCTCCCCCAAGCTCACTAAATGCTTTTAATGCTTCATTGACGCTTTCAGTGGCTAGTGTACGTGGTACAGGAACGCCAACATCCTCAAGGAGCGCTAAGATATCGTACTTGTCAACACAGTGCTCGATTGCTGTTGGCGGATTAACCATGTAGAAGCCTTGTCGTTCAAGCTTGTAGAGCATATCCATTCTGAAAACCAGTTGTTCAAGAGAACCGCGCCCTATAGGACGAATAATGAGCGCGTCTAAATCTTCAAGGATACTGATGCTGTTAACTTTGAAGTATGGTTTGTAGGCAAGTCTCGCGACGATTTTTGGGAAAGTGAAACATTCGTATGGAATCCCTCGTTTATTTAAGGCTGACCGTACTTGCGTGCTGCTCCATGCTTCCATGTTCCGAGTCATTATTCCAAATTTCAATGCAAATCTATCCTTAGCTTAATGTGTATTGAAGATGCTAATTGATTGGCTCTTAAAGTTTCTGTGACAAAAATATCCCAAAATGAAAAATTAAAACTTATTTCCTTAATTTGTCGTTAACAAAGATACTTATTCGTTCTCTATTCTTCCCCGTTAAATCACCTATGAATGCCCCTGAAATCAAACAAATTATAAGGCTTGTTATGGCAAACAAGTTGGCACCTGCCGAACTTGCGATTTGCGATGTGATTCCGGCTGCGTTAAAGGAAAGCACCATTACAGCCCAGATGCTGAAGCCAACGATGAACGCTCCAACGAAAATGAACGTTGCCCTCTTGTTGTAACTCGCGGAAGGTTTAAACCCGATATAGAAGGCAAAGCCTATCACAAAAAGTAAGCTAGCCAAAATCAAAGCTTCTTTTTCCACAGAAAGGTCCGTTAAATATCCGACCGCAAAAGTAAAAACAACCATAATTAACGTCAGCGTTATCCAATAAGATTTGTGCCTCAATAGGCTTATCGGTTCCGGTTGAGTCTTAGGACGGTTCTTCTTTAGCCTGCTCTTTTTAGGGTGGGTCTTCGGATAAGTTTTAGGCATGACTCACCTGACTACTTTTTGCCCTTATTAATTTTTCATATATGTCATGTCAAGTTTCTAACGTTACACTCATAGAGCGTTGCTGGGAACGCTTTTACGCCTCTGTGAAAGCGCGAATGATTAAACCACTCCTTGTAGTCGCCTATTTTGTCTTTGAGCCATTC
>JBEKPG010000073.1:0-10842 GCA_049520955.1 Bathyarchaeia archaeon
TCTTTGCTGCGGTAGGTCTCAGCGTTGTGTTCCTTGATGTTGCAGCATATACAGCTAATGGCACGCAAACGCTTAACTCATCAGGGGATGCGGCTAATCCTTTCAAAGCGCTCGTGGTCTACGACCCTGGAATAACTGGGGCGCCGAAAAATATCGCCGACAAAGTTGCAAGCAACCTGCAAACCAAAGGCTACCAAGTTGTGTTGGCAGGGATCAAAAGCTCAGCGGCGACGATTGATACCGTCCAGTACCAAGTCATAGTAGTAGGCGGTCCCGTTTATGGTGGAAACGCAGCTGTTTCTGTGAAGTCATATCTAAGCAGCTTGAAACCTGCTTACGGAGCAAAAATAGGAGTTTTTGGCGTCGGAAGCTTTGGCACCGAAAATGACAAATTAGCGCCGCTTCCAGCAGGCAGCAGTGTATCAATTAAAGAAACCTTCAAAATAAGCACAAGCCAAAATGCCACTGCAGAAAGCGCTGAATTCGTAACTCAACTACTAAGCTAAAGTATTAATCTCGTTTTTGCATTTTTTTTATCCTTATATAGTCTTTTAACTTATTTTGCGGTACGGGATGAATACCGTGACCGAAAAAACTGATTCAATTCATGGCTTACCACCAAACTATGCTCCGCTCCAATTGGAAAAGGAAATCAGGGAATTCTGGATTAAAAACCAGATTCGAGAGAAGCTTGAACTTGTTGAAAAAGACGCAAAGGGCATTTTGGGTTACGTGGAAGGTCCGCCCACTTTAAACGGCATCCCTCATATCGGTCACGCGCGCGGTCGGGTGATGAAAGATATTCGTTACCGGTGGAAAACCATGGAAGGTTACTACATGCCGTTTTGGGCTGGGTGGGACTGTCAAGGCTTACCCGTCGAACTGGAAGTTGAGAAGCTACTCGGCGTCAAAAACAAGCGTGAACTCCTCGAGCATGTCGGTCAAGAACGTTTCATTGAGGAATGCAAGAAAGCCATAATGCGTTATCACCAGATGTGGCTTGACGCCGACAAAAACCTCGGCGTTTTCATAAATCAAGACAAAGCGTATTGGACATACAAAGACGGCTACATCGAACGTGAGTGGCAAATCCTAAAACGCGCATGGGAACAAAACCTGCTTGAAGAAGGACACTACGTAGTCGCTTACTGTCCCGGCTGCCAAACCTCGCTTAGCAGCGCCGAAGTTGGTTATGAAGGCAGCTACAAAGAAGTTGAAGACCCATCATTATACTTCAAATTCAAGGTTTCCGGCAGCAAGAACGAGTTTTTCCTTGTTTGGACAACGATGCCATTCACAATAATAACGGACACTATGCTCGCTGTTCAGCCAAACGCTGAATACGTTAAAGTGAAAGTCGGCGAAGAAACCTGGATCATGGTAAAACAACGTGTCGAGCCAGTTATGGAAGAACTCGATATAATAAAATATCAAGTCACCGAACAAATGTTGGGTAAAAACTTGGAGGGCACACCCTACGATTACCCATTGAAAGATTTAATTCCTAAACAAGCTGAGCTTGAAACTAAGCATCCATTGGTGCATAAGGTTGTCGGCGAGGACTTCGTTGACGTTAATACTGCGACGGGCGTTGTGCATCTTTCGCCTGGGAATGGTGAAGATGATTTTTGGGCTGCTCAACGCAGAGGCGTTCCAATCTTTGCTCCCTATGATGATGAGGTAAAATTTACCGAAGAGGCAGGAATATTTGTCGGGGTCTTTGCTCGCGACGCCGATTACTTAGTTGTTGAAGAACTCCGCAACCAGAACGCTTTTGTCAAAGTTGCAAAAACAAAACATGAGTATCCAACTTGCTGGCGTTCTCACCACAAACTAGTTTGGCTAGCAAGAAAAGAATATTTTTTACGCACAGACAAACTAAATAGCAAGGTATTGGAAGCAGCAGAAAGAGTTGAATATTTTTTTGAAGAACCGAAAAACCGGTTTTTAGGCTTTCTTAAAGAAGGAAAACCATGGTGCATAAGCAGAGAACGCATCTGGGGCACACCACTGCCAATTTGGACGTGCGAAAAATGTGGTAACAAGCGCATAGTCGCAAACAAAAAAGAACTAATTGAAAACGCACAAGAAACAATTCCTGAAAACTTTGAGTTGCACAAGCCATGGGTCGACCGAATTACATTTAAATGCGAAAAATGTGGGGGAATCATGCTTAGAGAAGACTTCGTACTGGACACTTGGCATAACAGTGGAGCTTCCCCCTACGCAGCCTTCTCTGACCAAGAAGTTGAGAAGTTTGTGCCAACCGCTTTCTTAACTGAAGGCATCGACCAAACGAGAGGATGGGCAAACTCTCTTCTGCTTGAATATATTGTCTTAACAGGAAAGCCAATTGCGCCATACAAGTCATTTCTGTTTCAGGGTTTAACGCAGGATGCGAAAGGCAGAAAAATGAGCAAGAGCCTGGGCAACGTAGTTGAAACCAACAAGCTGTTGGAGAAGAACTCTGCTGACTTGTGCCGCTTTTATATGACGCGTAAATGCTCACCGATTGATTTCATGAATTTTGACATGCAAGAACTAAACCGTCGCCCATACCAAGTTTTGTCAACGTTGTACCACTTAAGCAGATTCTTTATGCAAAACGCCTCTTTCGACGAGTTCGATCCAATTAAGTATTCGTTAGCTTGGGCATTTGAAGCAAAAAAGCTTCAGGAAGCTGACTTGTGGTTGCTGTCTAAGTTGCAAGAGAAAATTCAAGAATACACCTGCAAGCTTGAAAGATGCGAATTCAACGTGGCGGTAGCTGTTTTGGATGATTTCGTAATTGAAACACTCAGCAGACTTTACGTGCCTATGATTCGAAAGGAGCTTTGGACTGATGAGCCTGAAACACTGCAAAGACGCCAAGCCATCTATGCGTTGCTGCACCACACTTTGAAGATTGTAACGCTGCTCTTCAACCCAATCACGCCCTATCTGAGTGAGGCTTTGTACCAGAAAATTTACAGGCAACTTGAACCAGAACTGCCAGAATCAGTTAATCTTGCTTCTTGGCCTGTTCCAAACCAGAAGATCCGCGACAAAGCCCTCGAAGAGCGATTCGAAATTCTCCTTAAAACTGCATCAATAGGCTACGCTGCCAGGCAACAGGGAAAACTCAAACGCCGATGGCCTCTCAGTAAAGCAATCGTGGTTGGGCCAGAAAAAACATTGCAAGCTCTAAAGTGTCTTGAGTTGTTGTTCTTGGAATTAACAAATGTAAAAACCGCAGAATACTCAGTGCAGGTTCCAGAGTATATTGGAGGCGAGAACTGGGTTTCCAGCCAAGAAGGCGAAATAACAGTCTTTCTAAGCGGACAGCGGGACGAGAAGCTCTTGGGCGAAGGCGTAATGAGGGATTTGGCACGCCGCGTTCAAGCTTTACGGAAAGAGATGGGTTTTGTGCCAACGGATGTTTTAGAGTCAGTTCATATTGCCGAGTTAGACACTGAAAGCATGACGCTCTTAGAGCCATATCTAGCGGATATGGCTGGGCTGGTGAGAGCTAGGAAAGTATATTTGCAGGGTAGCCGCAGCGAAATCGAAGCAGAATGGCACGAATCAGAGTTAGACGGCAAAAAAATATACCTCAACATTCACTAGCAAACCTAGTTTAAAAGCCGTAATATGAGGGTTAAAAAATGGCGGAAGAATCAAACCGAAACGTGTCCTACAAATGTCCTCATTGCGCGTGCATATTCTTAACAAAAGCAGACTTGCAAAAACACTTAAACTGCTTTGGCGACGTCAAAGAACAACATGAGTTTTCTTTCCGCAAAACACATGGCAGAATTGAACATGGATACGGGGAAGAATAAGCCCTAACTTAACCTATCCTCCAAGCTCTATTGATTGAAGGCTCTTTTAACCGAAAGCCCTAAATGTACTTACAAAGGTATTTTTTCAGAAAAACAACTCAAGGGGCCGGTAGATCAGCCTGGTATGATCGCCGCGTTCGCAACGCGGAAGCCGCGGGTTCAAATCCCGCCCGGTCCACCACATCAAAATAAGCTCCGAATTGCGGTGTGGCAACCTTTGTTTGAGTATTTGTCCCTTGTAGCCGATTGATTGCGAGTTTTAAAGCGTTTTCACAGGTTTTTGAAATATTTAACCCCAATTCATGAGCTAAATCTATTGTTTCTGAATCTAAATACAATGTCGAATTTATTTTTGCTGTCATCGCGGTTAACTCCATTTGGGATTATGTGGACACACATATATAGTAATGGCTGGCAAATAGAGGGCTAATTTATGATCATATAGCATTATAAGTGCTAATTTAAAATTGGGGTAATAAAATTGTCTTAATTACAAAATGCTTTAGAATTCAAAGACTTTTATACATCGTTTGGGACATTGCGAATTTGGAAACAAGGCAAAGAATATGGACAAAATTGCAGGTGTTATTGTAGCAATGTTTCAAGCGTATCAAAAGGTAGATGATGCACAAAGAAACCTTGATGCAGCTAATGGAAATTTAGCTCAAGCTTACGCTGATTTGCCTTGGACAATTGCTCATATTATTCAAGACATCAACTCTAATCTTGCTTCTGGTCAGTTTGATAGAGCTACAGGTGATTGGCTTATTCAACGGGTGCAGGAAATACGTTCACGTTAATTTCATATCGCAATATTCGCGATACGACGCGAAGTCGCGACCCTACAAACGCGTTTTAAAACTCAAAAAGGGTTTTTGAAAAACTATGCATTTTTCAATTCGCAACTTCGCAACTGATCTTTACATTTGTAAACTAATTAAAACCTTGCTTACAGCTGTCGCTATTTTATCTTCGATGACTTTCTATAATCTTTCACTTTTCGCTTTAGGCCCTTATCTTCATAAATGTCAGTGGGAAAAGTGATGAGTAAATTCAATTGATCCCTAATTTCACCATTTAAAACTTTTCGTTCCAAATAACTGTATATTGGTTCGGCATTCATTTGTTTACAAAAAGCCAAGTATTCAAAAAAACCCTCCCAAACGATTGCTCGGCATTTCTTTCCTTGTTTTTTGTATTCATTTAAAATGTTTACAAATCCATTAATATCAAGAACTGTGTGCCTTAAGACAGCAACTTCCCATTGACCGTACAAATCGTACAATAAGTTAAATGCAATTCCAGCCAAATTTTTGTCATACTTTTTGCCGATTTTAATAACACTAAAACTCTCGGACCCTATTGTTTCAAGCATAACATGGAATATATGTGACTTCATAAACGGGGAAGGCTCATGAGCGACATAATTAACGATAGTTTGTACTGTTAATGCTTCCCCTTTTATACCATGGTACTCTTTTTTACAGAACAATAGAAAATAATCATACTCATCATATGCAAGAAAACAAGGTTTTTCATACATGCTTAACCGTTCGAGAATAAATGACATAAAAAGATGTTCTGTTGTGATTGGCCTAATTGATTGAAGGTCTGATATTGATATGATATAGGGATACTCATTGCCCTGGATCAAGCTATCAAGATATGATTTTGAGTTATGACGTTTAGAGATTACATGTTCGGATAGAAGATTGGGGTATAGTTCATCAGTCACGATCATTAGGATGAATTTGGAAGGTTGACTATCTAAGGGTAATTTTATTCTACCATCCAAATATGCCTTCTTTGCCCTCAAAGCCTGTAAATAACATTTTTTAATTGAATGTTTAAGCGTATCTTCTACCGATTGCAGGTCGCCTAATCTTGATTTCTTTGGTATGCTTTTAGTTGTACATTCAACAAATATTAGATATTCCCCAAAGTGTATTATCAAATCAGCATCAGGTTTAGAATCCGCTGACTCATAAGTGACATTTCTAAAGTGTTTGGCAGACTGGAAGAGCACTCTAAGTTCTTCACTTGCTCTTTCTTCAAGAACTTTTCCTTTACCCTGTCCGTATTTTCCTTTATAATTTGCATCTTTGATCATTATGTTATGGAATTTTAACGATAAACAATGTAGCAGATAATACGGTGTTGGAATTAAATAGTCATCCCCAATTTTAATGAGTGGTGTTTCAACGAAAAGGTCGCTTTGCAAGGGGTCTATTGGTTTGGAAAATTTTTCAATTGGTCTCGAGAATAATTCAATATATTTCTTAACTTTAGGCTGTAAATGCCCCGGAAATAAATCTTGAAGCTCCTGCATTTTAAAATGAATTATCCTCGACCAATTTTCTATCAGCAGTTTATCAGGTTGTACAAAAAAAGAAAAATCATAAAATTCCTGTTTACTAAGCGCCATCATTCTTGGCTGTTTTATACTTTTCATTCGCCGGATAATTTCTGCTTGAATTACTCTTACAAAATAGATTGCGTTAGCTAGATTAAAGCCAATTTTTTCCTCAAGAAACTCATCGTGCTTTTCGAACCGTCGCCATGTAGATTCAATCGCTTGGTCCACATTACCTTCAATATGATCACTGAATAAAGTTTGATTAGAAAAAAACGAGTTAAGGTTGGGTTGTTTTCCAAAAGAATAAGATTTGAAGAACTCGCCTATTTGCTTTAACAGACAATCGGTTATCTCGACCGTTGGTTTGCAACTGCCCCTACACTCAGCTGCCGTTATTTGAATAGCAAACTCGATAATTGCGCTCTTCTCAAGGTTTTGAGGTTGAAGCCTATAGGCTGAAAGCATGCTTAAAGTTTCTATTGGTTCTAAGTCTGCTATCGAGGCAAAATTTAATTCGGCATGACCGTCGTTTGGCATGTTTCAGTCAGGTCTCTTTTTGCGAATAACGTCACATTGTTGTGTAAGTCATTTAACTGTTGCTAAAAAAACCTAAAGAGTATGATTACCTACAAATTCAAACAGGTTAGTATTAAATTTAACGTAAAATCGATTAAAATTGTCTGTAAATGTTTGTACAAAAATAGGAAAAATATCGAGTACTTCCTTGAGGATGCTACCAATCAGTATATCTATCGTAGGGTTCGAATTTCATTTCAAACAATTTAGTATTATTTTCTTCAGCCTTGCGGACATTAAATCTTTTACCCCATTTTTCGGCTTCTGAAAGCTTAAGAAGAAAAACGGTAATTGTACCCGATTCAGGAATCACTCTAACATACGATACATATGGAACAGCTTCCCATTGGGAGCAAGCATTTTTTGTAGACTGCCACTCAACAATAATAGTATCAGAGGTTTTCTCCTTTTTTCGGCATCGAGTCTTAACACTAATACCAATGTTTTGATTTTTTTCAGAAAATAGTTTTCCTTCAGTGTCCTTACATAAGAGGTCGATACCTTTCCCCTTGACTATGGCAACGTTAATTTTATATTTTGAACGCAGATGCCAAATTAGTAACTGTTCACCTAAATCGCCTAAAAATGTGTTTTTGATCTGTTCGCTCATTTAAGTCTCAAGCAATATAGTGAGGAGCGCTATTTGACCTTTTTGAGGTGTAATATTCTATAAACTAATAAGATGAATGAGTTCCAGAAAGTACATTAAGTTAAAGAATGGATGAACTTAGGAATTATGCAATCAGTTGTCCCCGTCGCTCTCAACAATCATAGTGTTTTTTAGCTATGTATGCCTTGGAAATGATTTACGCTATGATTGAACGATTGTTTTTATGATGTTTTGAATTTCTAGCGGTATCTGCGCAGCCAGGGTTAAGTTAGCGACCTTAATGCCGAGAGGTATTTTCCAATCCTTATAGTAACAATTCTTCCTAAGAAAGTGATCAATTGCATGGACTCTCCCACCCCTAAGGTCTTCTCTAAGAGGTTTTTTCCCACACATCTCTTCAAGGGCTTTTGCCAATGCATTAATAGGGTAATAATCTTCAATATCGCCTAAACTGAGGATGAAGCAATTGGATTGTGAAACTAGTCCTTGAGATATCGCTTCTTCACCGTGAGATTTAGCATTTAGGTCTAGAACCATGTAGATGGGCAGGTGTTTTTTATTGGTGAGAGTTTTTACCGAGTTTATTATTTCTCCCCATAATCGAAGATGGAAATTGGCTTTTGATGCGCCAATCAAACCAATAATGCCTATGCCCTGTTGTTCAAAATCAAACCCGAGAGTTTTCGCCCAAACTGGGAAAACCTTTTCCTCGGTCAGACCCTCCACAAACAGTATTGCCTTTGAAAAGAATTTTAGTCTATCTTGCAATGAAGCCTTGAAGTCTAGTGATACGATTTTTTCTAGTAAACGGCTCCATGGATCCCTTTCCTCTACGGGAAGATCTATTACGGATAGGGGATCAACCGATTCTCGTGTTTTCAAATAAAGAGCATCAGCTTTTGCTGGCAAAAGTTTGACTTTCAAAAATGTAATCAACAGTCTGGTTAGTTTAAAAGAATTAGTGGAAAAAGACGCCTATCACGCTTTTAAGGCTATGCCTGAACCGCTTGAAGAGATAGGGCGCTCATTCGTACAAATATCATTTTGCCTTTCGTTCCCAAGTAGAACCCTTCAATTTAGAGAAGTTCCTGTCGCTGAAGGAAGAAGCGATAACATGTTAATTGTAGATATGGAGAAATATCCTTTTGAAGTCAAAATTTGGCATGGGAAAAAATATTATCTAAAAGGACTAAGGCAAATCAAATATTATATGAATAAGGAAAATGCGGATTTTGGATTCTACATAATCTTTGACAACAGACTGAAAGAATACAAGAGCGGTGGCGAGGAATTAAGTTTCGATGGCAAGAAAATCTATCAAATATTCATTCACATCAATCCAGAATCTATTTGATTCGATGTGCTTTTGCTACGGGATCAAGAAGTGAATGGGTTATAATTGGCGCTTCTCGATCATGTATTTACTTTCGCTTGATCACATAAACGTGCTATTCTCTACAGCTCTTTAACCCCTTGATAGTGAGAAGAAACGGGGTTCCGATGCCAAAATCGTGCAAAAAATCAAAAATTGATTTTTGAAATAAAAATGCATTATCGTCATCGGAACTTCGGAAGTTCGCACTGAGTAATTAAGTAGTTTTGGTCTGATCCACAAAATCTTTGGTTCCCTTGAATGTTCTTTCTTTTAGGTCAACGATCCAAGCGGGGTTAAAGTAGTTCCTCATAAAGACAGATGTTGAAACTCTGCCGTGCAAGAAGTCAATTTCCGCACTTCCTAAAGTCTTAGCGAGAAGTGAGCCATGAATTTCACGGATATCAGAGAAGCGTATTCTTTGGGTTTTCCTTCGAACCTTTGATTTGATAAATTGCTTCTTGAGTACTTTGTTATTAGAGCATATTTTAGCAATCAATTCTTTAGGTACGAAACTAACGAATGCCTTTTTGGTTCTTCTTAGAAATTGCAGTTTAAACTTATAATGCTCCAACAGTTCTTTTTCAGAGTTGTAATACGTATTTAGTTTGCCCTCATTTGATAGCTGTATGATGAGATTATATGCCTCAATCGACTCTTCAAATCTCAATCCAGTTGTAAGCATCAAATCCATAAAGGCAATCAAGTCTGGGCATTCTGCTTTAATGGTTCTAATCCACGCGAATAATTCATCAGGGTTCTCTGTTTTAGTAAACCGCCGAATAATGAGATCATCATTTCGTATTCTCCATTTGAGACCATAGTTCTTGATCATATGACTCCAGTCTTCATAGATGCCAAGGAATTTAGAAAGACAGGAAAGCGCATTCATAATATGTTCTCGCTTATCATTGGATAGAGTTACTAAATCGGTGCAGTCATTTTCAAATAAACAATGAGCATAAGTTTTAGCGTAGCGGATGCGGTCATATGCTGATTTCGGTCGATATTCTCTATTCACCCATTCTTCATACTTAGCCCAATCAACTTTATTTCCATAAATATTCGGTTTTTTTGATTTAGCTGTTGAAATAGGCTTAAATTGCGCCTCATTTGACAAATACGCCTTTGTTCGCAACGCGGAAGCCGCGGGTTCAAATCCCGCCCGGTCCACAATTAGATCTGAACCTTTTAGGGTATGGATACCATCCAATCGATTTTGGGGTCAAATCCCATAGAGATTCTTGCTATTTAGAGAGTGTGTGAAAACTCGAGTCGCGTTCAAAAAGTTGCTCTCTAACTGTATAAATAGTGTCGTAATGCTAAGATTTTTCATATAAAGCAAGCATTTTTCTGAAATTGAATCGAGTTTTTACGCAGTCTCTTTCGGGTTCGAATCTAATCTAACTCGTTTATGTGGCGTGCTATAATGCCGCACTCCGCAACTTTTGGATGAAGGGGCGAACAAGAGAAGGAGCTTGATCGATTGCTCGCCTAAATTTCAGCGATAAGCATCTTTCTTAAAAAAAACTATCTATTTCACTTAAACGAGGATTTTCTAACTCTCAGTTACGCTGAACTTTAATGAGTGAGCATTCAACTAATTAATACAAACGGTGGATAACCTTGAAGGCTGCTGATGATTCTTTTGTTCAGTATCTTTGTAAACCTTTTTTGATCGTTAACGATCTCTCTGTTTGTGCTCAGGCTTCAACAGCAAAACTTGTCAGAGCTCAAGGCCAGCCCATTTCTAAAAGTAGTACCCACAAAGTCCTTCTCAGGAATCAAAATACCGTGGGTTCAAAACGTGGGTTCTAAACTAGTTCCAAACACTGTCTCAGAGTCAGAAAACAAGGATAGGACATCTGTCGAATGATAGGGACCTGTACCGTTTGGGGGTAAGCCCAGTCCGGTTTCTGTCTGGTCGCCAAGGAATTACTTTTTACGGGCAAATTGGGGCTAGAATCCCCCCATTGAGCAGTTAATTCTTTTTTAGGTTGTAGCTTCAATACTATAACAACTCTGAAGAAGAAACTGGTTTTTCGGAAACATCCAAAAAGAATGGTCTCAAAAAAACTCAGCGCTAAAAGGATTTTACTCTCATCAC
>JBEKPG010000074.1:0-10713 GCA_049520955.1 Bathyarchaeia archaeon
CATCCCAAAACAAAACAAGAGTCAGGAAAGAGAAAAAAACCAAATATTCTCAAATGGATTCCATGATGACGGTTCGTCTGGATACAGCGCACACTGTATCGAATTTTGCCCGAAATTTTTCCGGGAAATTTTCGCGCCCCTTGACTACCGATGTTGAACTGCTAAAGAGCAAAGAACTCGTTAAACCAATTTTGACCACAAGATACGCCCCAGTTGTAACTAACGGCGCATGCATAGCTGCAATCACAGGCCTCGCAACATCAAACACAACAAGCACAATAATTTTAAGCAATTTAGATTTTTTAGTTTCTACTTATTTTTTTGCCAGGTTGAAGATGCTGGTCCGCTTTAGCGTCATGGCTTGGAGAAGCGGGCACAATTAACCTACCCCATTAAAAACTAAGTTGAGATCTATGATGTACTCTGTGGACTTATGATCTTAGTTCTCCGTCTCTTTCTAAATATTAAAACAACCACCGCGGCAACAATAACGACCACAGCTACCACCCCGACTATAATGAATACAATGTTTGACGACGCTGGAGAAGAACCTAACGCATAAATTTCGCCATTCCCGGAGCCAACATAGATAATTCCATTCACGACAGCAGGAGACGAATCACCACTGTCTGTGCTGTATTTCCAGAGGTTTAGACCATTAGTTGCATTCAAAGCATAAACGTAACCTTGTGACCCCCCTACCACGTATACTACGTCGTCGACAATGGCGGGCGAGGAAGAAACAGTGTTACCGGTGTTGTAATTCCAAATTCGAATGCCGTTCGTAGCGTTCAAAGCATAAATATTGCCATCAAACGAACCGAAGTAGACTATGCCGTTGTCAACCGCGGGAGATGACTCAACAGCATCACCAGTAGTGTAATTCCAGAGTTTTGCTCCGCTAGTAGCGTTTAGAGCATAAACGTTGTGATTATAGGATCCTATGAAGACTAAGCCGTTGGCAACGGCAGGTGAAGACTCAACCGGGTTGCCGATGGCAGTGTAATTCCAGAGTTTAGCACCGTCGGTAGCGTTTAGCGCATAAACGCCGTCATAGATGAGGAAAGAAAAAGGACCAAAATCCGACGTGCCTAAGTAAACTACGTTATTAACAACTGAAGGCGACGAATCCACAGCAGCGCCGGTGTTGTAGCCCCAAAGTTGAGAGCCGCTTGTTGCGTTTAGAGCATAAACATTGTTGTTATCAGAGCCTACGTAGACTACTCCGTTGACAACAGTTGGAGAAGACTCTACACTACTGCCGGTTGTGTAAGTCCAAAGTTTTGCGCCGTTAGTAGCGTTCAAAGCATAGACGTTACCGTCCCATGAGCCAACGTAGACTACACCACCTACTACAGCAGGACATGAAGAAACACCAAGGCTACCAGTGCTGTATTTCCAGAGTTCGACGCCGCTCTTAGCGTTCAAAGCGTGTACAGCGTCCGTTGTTGAGCTAGGTGATATTGATTGTCCAACAGGCACTGCACCCACAGCGGAGCCTACATAGACGATGCCGTCGACAACAGCAGGAGAAGAACCAACATATCCACCTGCAGACGAATTAGCAATGGTGGATTTCCAGAGTAATTGGGGAGTAAGCACTGCATTGCCCGTTCCTACACCATCGTGAGACGGGTCTGAGCGGAACATAGGCCAGTCAGCGGAAGACTGTTGAGCATTCGCCTTTAGTGTGAAAGCTGAAAACATGGACAAACACAAAATTGTAATAATTGCAATTGCCAATTTTCCCTTCAAGGTTACTTTCCTTCCGCAATCTCAAAATATGAATGATAAAAACTTGCCTTGCTGATTACCGCGAAAATCGCGTTATAACGGTAATTCACATTTCCCACAGCTTACGTTATAGTTTAATCAATAGTTCACCGTGCTTTTAGCCTTTTTTGGTTGTACAGGTCAATGGAAGAAAAATGATGAGGATCTGCTGCAAAAAGCCTAAGCCGCTATGTGTGAGTCATCAGCATCATTGGTTGCGTGGCGGCTGGCGTAAGGGTTCTGTTAGTTTAGGAGCGCCACTACCAACTGATTTTTGTTTTCGCGCGCGCTGGACACTCTAAGGGTAACTTGCCTAAACAGCCAGAATGTGGGTGTGCGCTCACAGTCACGCATGTTTAACCCTGCCAATGACCACTAATAAGGTAACTCAAATGGCGTAGAAAGGAGGGATAGATAATTATGAGTGCGAAAGCGAAAAGTAAAGAGATTTTGGATAAGGATGTGTGGGCGGTAGACGAGAAAATTGGCAAAGTCAAAGACATAGAAATAGATCTGGACGATTGGAGAATAACTCAACTTGAAATCGAATTGGAAAAGGACGTAGCTGAGTCGGTGCTTGGCGCAAAGAAAGGCGGAGTACGAAACATGTTGGACATTTCAGCCCTAGAGAAAGGGGCTGTACGCAGGACAGACAAGGGACTGCGCTTACAAATAAGAAAAGATCAACTTCACGTGTACCTAAAACCAGTAGTTGGGACTTAGTTGGACGTTCCCTTCCAACATTCTCACCGAATCCTAATTTTTTTTTGATTTTGATATTAAGCGAGAAAACATGATTTGTCGAGCTGAAACAAAGGCCTTCCAAAAACTTACCCCCATAGAGGGAAAGAGAGGTCTTTAGAGTTCTACCTTATCATCAGAACATTTAAAAATCATAAAATAAATTTTCGTTTGTCTTACTCTATACCGCCCAATTCTTGAAAGGCCTTGGTCTTAGGGTGGCGGTGTTGTATAGTCCGATAAGCTCAGATTGGCGTTAGATGGAAAAAAAGAGCAAGCTATCCGCTAGATTCTTGCTGTTTCGTTTTCTTGAAAACTTAATTCGGAGGCGTTGAACAGCTGGTGTTTTGTTAGAGCTTTCTTTTGGCTTTGCCTACGTCTTCTTCGATTTTCCCTTTTACTTTTTCAGCTTCGCCTTTAATTATTTGCCCTGTGTTGCCAGTAATTTTGCCCGCGCCTACGCGAATTTTGCCTTCATCCTTTTTAAGTTTACCTTTAACTTCTTCTCCGCTCATAAAATCCACTAAGACTAGTGCCTCTGCGGTTTTATTAAACATGTGTGACTGCTATTGCCCACCAACAAACAACAAGCCATTGCTTTAAGGGAGCCTATTAGGTTATATGAACTGAAACACTTGTTTTGTCAAGAACCATTAGCACTCTTGTAACTGTCGAAGCCCAACAACAAACAGATATAGAGTAGACTCACGAAGGTTCAGTGTACAAAGGCGATTAGGAATGAGTAAAACTCTTACAAAACCAGATGCTTCAAAAATCCTGTCCGCTGTGGCCCCGGAGAACGCCTTTTATTTTTGCACTGCAAAAGGAGTTTACACAGGAATTTCTGCAATCAGACTCGAAGATTTTGCAGACAAATTAAACCGCATAGACGAGAGCTCTATTCTGTTTCATTATCCGCGGGGTGATTTCCAGGCTTGGATAAGAGATACTGTTGGAGACTGTGAATTAGCCGATAAAATGTGTTTTACTCAACGGGGTATTTCGGGAGAGCAGCTTAGGCAAGAACTGTTAAAGATGGTGCAAACGAGAATAAGTGAACTCAAAGCTCCAAAACCGGAAGCATTTCCCTCCGAACAATGTAACAAGGATGGCTTATGCCTATCTTAATAAGAACAATCATTCAACGGGTATGCTGAAATTTTGTAAAAAAATGGACCTAAAAATAATTCAAAATCGATCAAATTTGCTTCTAAAACTTGAAATGAATAAGATTGATGAAGTTGTAACTGTTTGTTCACAGTCACACATCTTAAAATAAAGACGCTGCCAAGTTAAGGGTAAGTGAGGATTTTGAAAATGGGAGCACTTGATTTACTTTTCGTTGCGCAACTAAGAAATTGCAGACATAGAATTTTGAGCGACTAAACAATAGAAAAAAAGAGATTGCTAAAAAATGCTTCAACAAATTAATTCTTTTAGTAGCGGCAAAAACCGCGTTGCTTATTTGAGTACATATCCTCCACGAGAATGTGGTATTGCGACCTTTACAAAAGACCTAATTGACGCCACCGATGAATTAAATGAGTTTGAGCCTACAGTGATTGCTGTAAATAAAACCGGTGCAATCCATGATTACGACAGGCGGGTTAATTTGGAAATTCAACGTGATTCAGTAGATGATTATGTGCAGGCAGCCCGCTACATCAACACGTCTAACATCCAACTTGTAAATATTCAACATGAATTCGGACTTTTCGGAGGCGACTATGGTGAATACTTAACGAATTTTTTAGAAAACATCAAAAAACCAGTAGTAACAACTCTTCACACCGTACATCCTGGTTTTAAACAGAAAGCTCTAGAAGTCTTAAAATGCATATCTGATAAGAGCGCATCAATTGTGGTAATTGCTCACGCAGCAATCAAAATTCTAAAAAAACAGGGGATACCCTGCAAAAACTGCGTTGTTATTCCACACGGCTGCCCAAAAATTGACCTTGTCGACAACGAACCGATTAAAGCATCGCTGGGTCTGAAGAATCGTTTGGTTACGTCTACTTTTGGGTTGATAAGCAGCGGTAAAGGTATTGAGTATGCTATTCGTGCTCTTCCTTATGTGGTGGAAAAAGAGCCTCGAATCATTTATTTGATAATCGGACAAACCCACCCTGAGGTTAGGAAAAATGAGGGTGAAAAATACCGGAATGAATTAATGAAATTAGTAAGTGAACTAGGATTAGAGGAACACGTCAGATTTGATAACAGATTTCTTTCTAAACCTGAATTAATTAGGTATCTTCAAGCAACCGACATTTACTTAACTCCGTACATTTCGCCCAACCAGATTAGCAGTGGTGCACTCACATATGCTATAGGTGCGGGAAAACCTGCGGTATCAACACCTTACTTCCATGCCCAAGAAATGTTAGCTAACGACCGAGGGGTTCTCTGTAAATTTAATGATCCCGCATCATTAGCCGATGGTATAACTAAGCTCTTAGATGAGAGTCTTCGAAAAACAATTTCAAGAAGGGTTTACCGGTATAGCAGGCGTTTTCTGTGGTCAAATGTGGCACGAACCTACAGTGACCTCTTTAAAACTTTAATCAAAAATTATGGATGGATTCAAACTGGACTTCCCAACGATAAAACTTGATTTTCTCAGGGTACTCACGGATGGCACAGGTCTATTTCAACATGCAAAATACTCAATGCCCTCCAGAAAAGAAGGATATACGACTGATGACAACGCAAGAGCCTTGATTGCTTGCACAAAGCACTTTATGCTCTTTAGAGACTCAAATGTAAAAAAACTAATTGATGTTTACCTATGTCTGTTATTCTACATGCAAAGAACAGACGGCAAAATGCACAATTTTCTTGGTTACGACCGTAGGTTCTTGGACGAAGTTGGTTCCGAAGAATGCATGGGTCACACAATCTGGGCCTGCGGATACTGCGTGGATTCACAATTACCCAATGAAACAAAGCTGATTTCTAAAGAGATTTTTGACAAAGCCTTCTCATGGGCTTCAAGCTTTACCTCGCCTAGAGCAAAGGCTCTTTCAATTATGGGCTTGTTTCATTATCAAAGAGCCTATCCAAATGACTAAATGTTTCTTTGAATATAAGAATGCTTGGTGATCAGCTCCTGGGGCATTTTGAACAAGAAGCCTCAAACGAATGGAACTGGTTTGAACCCTACCTTACCTACTGTAACGGAAGATTGCCGCATGCGCTCTTCCTTGCTTATGAGTGCACCGGAGAAAAAAAGTATCTGCAAGTCGCCTCGAAAGCCATAGATTTTCTAATACGCGTTCAAACAATTGATAAGACATTTGTGCCAATTGGTAATAGTGGCTGGTACAAAAAGGGAGCTAACAGAGCAATCTATGATCAACAATCTATTGAAGCATCCTGTATGACGGAAGCAGCCATCGCTGCTTTTCGCAATACCAATAAAGAGTTATATCGCGATGCAGCCTATGAATCCTTTAAGTGGTTTTTAGGTAAAAACCTGAAAGGATTGATGGTGTACAATCCAGAAACCGGAGGTTGCTGTGATGGGATAACATCGCAGGGACTAAACCTAAACAAAGGCGCCGAAGCCAACGTAGCTTATCTTCAAGCCCGCCTAAACTTAGAAGACATAAAAGTCAATACAAAAAACCAATTAGCACCAGAAATTGCCAGCGCTCAAAGTCAGACCGCTTATCTTTAGCAACAGGTTAAACTCAAAGTAATCGCCCAAACCGTTAAGGCCTCTCGGCTGCAGCCAGCTCGTGAAAAACTCCGAGCCGAAGGTGAAGGACTGCCCGAAGTCGAGGAAGATTTTGGTTCCCCTGTCGTCTAAGAGAATCTTGTTGCCGCCGATTTCATTAACTCCGCCGTAGAAAGTCAGCTTTGCCATTTGGATCGTCACTTCTTTTAGCGCTTGCTTCTTATAGAATCTTCTGAACTGTAAAAGAGTGCTGGGTTTAAGATAAGGTCACATAATTGCTATTCTGGTAGTATTTCACTGCCACAATCTCAAAGCTATCCGAGGTTTTGGGAAAAGCATCCCATTGCGATTTGTTTCAAAACTTCGAATTTTCAACTTTTCACTTTATGACGAGGCTCCTGTTCTCGACGTGACCTTCAGCTTTTGTCCGGGCTTGAACGAGAAGGCCGTAACCTCCCTCGGAACATCTTGCCGCCCGTCTGGGTCAGGTGAGTTAAACTTATAATTCTCAAAAAGGTTGATTTTTCACCTTTTCAAGTTTTTCTTAACCGCAGCGTTTGAAAAGTCGTAAAATCGATGTTTCCGAAAAAATCCAAACGACTGGGGCATCTGACCTCAGTCGCCCGATTCGCGAAAGGCCTTTGCCCTAATCATTGCATCAGCGACTTGATTTTCTCAAAGATGTCTACAGGTTTGATCGGAGTTCCGCAGTACTTGCAGATCAGGACTTTGCCGTTTTCAGGGATATCAACCATACCATTACATTTCGGGCAGTTATAGGCTGACATCACAATACCTCCCTTTGACATAACGTCTTTGAGTGAAGAAAAATCAAGAATGATTTGGACGCTCGCTTTTTCGCTACCCATCTCTCCTTTCAAGCATTTTTCTTTGTAGTCATATTTTGAAATGTAGCTGCTGCATTGTTTAGCGTTTGATATGCTATTTTTGTCCAAGTCTAAGCTGAATTTTCTGCATTTAAATGTAGAATAAGAGTTATCGAAAACAACGGGGCGAGCTCATAGCCAAACTCCCCGAATATTTGGAAAAGGTCAATTTTTCAACTTTTTGGGTCAAATCCCAAAGCGGCAAAGGCGGCTATTCCGTGACAAACTTTAACGGCGTTTGGTCTTGCGACTGCCCGGACAACCGGTACCGCCAGATCAAATGCAAGCACATCTACGCCGTCGAAGCCTCCGTGTCAGGGGCCGGGAAAAGCTGGCTCGGCCTCTGGGAGGCGCCGATATGACCTCATGCCCCGAGTGCTTCTCCGCCAGGACCGAAAGCCTCTTGACGATGCGCGACGATCGCCAAGACGACGAGCACATGATAACCATAACAAAATACAAGTGCCATGTATGCTGCTGCGAGTTCGAGGTCATCGAGCGCTGGGAAACGGAGATTCTCAAGCATGGCCACCAAGCCGCTGAGGAGGAGGTTGAAGAGTGACCAAGTGCCCCAAATGCGGCAGTCAGAAATTGCAGAGCCTCGGGATCGAACACGGCGAGCGGCAGGACGACTACCATTCGATTCTTGTCAGCAAACTCCGATGCAAAGCATGCGGGCTCGAATTCCGAGAGATCGAGGTGGCAGAGTGGTACACAGAGATCCCGGGGAGAGAAATCCAGGAGGACACGTTATGGTATGAGGCCACGATCCGCCAGCAGCTCACGAACAATCGACACCGGGAAAAACGCGTAAGGTTTAAAGTCGCCGACCGATCACGGCGGACATTCTTCCAGCGGCACCCCGAATTTAGGGGAAGAGAAAACTTCGTTACAGTCGTGCCTTCCAGCACATGAGCTGTGTCCGGTACTTCCCAGGCGAGATCATCAGCCTCGATTCAATGCTCGCGCGGATCCAGCGGATTTATCCCGATCGACGCAAGCAGCTGGCTGAACACCTAGTCGCATACGCCAAAAACATCGAACAGGGGCTGGATAAAGTTGGAACTTGAGATATTCTTCAAAGATTTAACACCCGAGACACAAGCCAAAGTCAAGAAGTTCCTCGGGATCAAAACGGCAGAAGAGGCAAACTTGGATGTTTTTCCCCTTTTTCAATAAGGTCAATTTTTTACATTTACAACGAGCGAAACGCATAGGTGAGAGTCATGACTACTGATGACAGCGACTGGATGGGTAAGCCAACATTTTTGGTCTTCGATGAAAAAGGCCGCTATTGCATGGCTGAAGGCATTAAAGACCTCCTGGGCAACAAAATCTATCTCTGCTCTAACTGCCTAAAATGCTTTGACGGACCGTATGGAGCAAAATTGCACGCACAAGACTGCCATGTCTTTTACAAAACAACGGTTACTCAGCAGTACCTCAAAGGTCTGATAGTTCATATCACCTCGGATAGCCCGCAAATCGAGCAACGTATATGCAATCGGCTTTCGAAGCTTTCAATGCTTGACCAACGCGCGCCGTTTCCGGTGCTTCGCAAGGACAGGTGGAACACTCGCAGATGGCAGTCCGAAGCTTATGTCTTAGTACGAGGCGCGGCGGCCGTAGGCTACATCGTCATTGGCACATCAGACTTGATGGAGGAAGGCGGCCTTCGCCAGCAGTTGCAAGTTGCTGATATGTTCATTGTTAACTATTGCAGATGGAAAGGCTACATGAGATTTCTCTTGCTGGAGTCGCTTAAATCAATGCACGAACGCTTTGACACGGTCAAGTTTCAAGAGCCCTTAAGCGAAGCCGGAGAAAAATTCCTGGACAAAATTGCGGAAGAACTCGGGCAATCATACGACACTTGCTAACTTCTCCTTTTTTTTGAGTTGATTTGATGACACCTCTCGCCTGCGCTCAATGCGGTTCAAATAGTCTATTCAGAGACGGACTTCGTAAATTGAGCAACGGAGAGTTGGTCCAGAGGTGGCTTTGCCGGGTGTGCGGATACAGGTTCAGCGAAAAACCGCCTAATTCACTGCCAACAGAAAATCTGCAGGGGCGATTATATAGCCCAAAAGACATCGTTAAAAGCAACCAAATATGCGCGATTGAGGCGAAAAATTTGGAAACCGCAGTAAATACAAAATCTGCGGGTGTATCTCCAGAAGCTAAAGGTCAAATCGTCCAACACGCCGTCTGGATGCAAAAAGAAGGCTATGCCGAATCAACAATCAGCCGAAGAATAAGACTCCTCGGAACCCTCGTAAACAAAGGCGCAGACTTGCAAGACCCAGAATCGGTAAAAGAAACAATCTCAAAGCAACAAAGCTGGACAAACAAAACAAAAGAAATTGCCGTCGAAACCTACGATTGCTTCCTAAAAATGCATGGAAAAATATGGATCAAACCAATCTACCAAGCAGTACGAAAAATACCATTCATCCCAACGGAAGAAGAACTAAACAACTTAATCGCTGGCTGCAACAAAAAAACCGCAACTTTCTTACAGTTACTCAAAGAAACAGGTGCACGGTGCGGCGAAGCATTCATGCTCCAATGGACAGACTTCGACTTCGAAAATAGAATCGTTAACATAACGCCTGAAAAAGGAAGCGAACCACGACAGCTAAAAATATCCATACAATTGGTTGCTATGCTAAACAGCCTACCACAAGACAAAGCCAAACCCTTCGCATGCTCACCTCGGCACTTCACCAGAACATTTAGGCTACAAAGAACCAAAATAGCCACAAAACTGAAGAACGAAAGAATCAAAAAAATCCACTTCCATACCCTGAGGCATTGGAAGGCAACAATGGAATATGCTAAAACCAAAGACATCTTACACGTCATGAAAATGCTTGGTCACAGAAACATCCAGAATACTCTGCTCTACACCCAACTGATAAGCTTCGAAAACGATGAATTCCATTCAGCCACCGCCAAAACTGTTCAAGACGCTCAAAAGCTTGTTGAAGCAGGTTTCGAGTATGTTTGCGATTTTGGCGACACAAAACTGTTCAGGAAGCGTAAGTAGACCCTATTTAAACAGGGGCCTAGATTATCGTGGTGAGGCCGCTGGGTCTCAGACCCAGATGGGTTCGGAACCAAAATTTAAACGTCAAGATTCGACTGGCACCTGGAGGGGATCCCAGCGCGCGCGCTAAAGGGGTAAAATTCAAAGACTTATTTCCAGAGAGTGAACTTGCAACTTATAAAATTTCGTCTGAGAAGCCGAGAAACGTAGAAAGCAGAGGTCTCTCTCTCCGACATTCCAGCTACGATAATGGTTACTGAAAAAGAGGGTGCGATGTGTCTTCGATTCATGGATGGCAGGATGGATTACGCATGCTTTGTCGACAAAAATCCAGTGGCCTCAACTGGATTAGAGACCTATTTCTTTATTACTGGGATAAAGGAAAGCGGGTCTGAGGCAACCATTTTTTTACCTCGTTGTCAGAAGCTTCGTTGCTCTATTTAATTGTCGGTAGTCAATTAATGCACCAAAAATCGAAAAGCCTCTTAGCCGCTTAATAGCGCGGGCGCGCTGTCCCGATATTAAGTATTCGAGCATGCAGGTAATACGTTTAATGCTCTCCCCTCTAAAGCCACGGTTGA
>JBEKPG010000075.1:0-10071 GCA_049520955.1 Bathyarchaeia archaeon
AAGAAATTCTGCGTCGTTATAGGCTTGTCATCTCGCATCTGAATCCAAATAGGACCTTTAGAAGTCACAAGAACAACCTGCGTTCCATTCGCGCTGTACTCACCAGCCGGCGTCGTCAAAGCAGTCGCACGAGCATAAACCACCGGAGTGTTTGATTGGCCGTGGCCCAAGAAAATGAACGCCGAAATAACCACGGCAGCCACAGCAATTAAGCCTATTGCAAGGTAAATTTTGCCCCTATTTTTCCGGTTGGGATAGATATACTTAATTTTCTTCTGGTTTTTCCGTGAGCTTGGCATGCCAGAAATATCCATAATCTTTTTATTTAAACATTTCAGATTTACCCCCTCAAAGGAAACGCCTAACAGATCTGCGGAAACACATTTTGAGGAGCAAACCGCAAGCAATCCTTCAGCCGATATCATTGCATCTTAACATTCGAAAAGTGTAAAGCTAAAGCAACAAAATCTGTTACCGGTTTTTCATAGGCTGTTCTTTAGCGTTTCATGTTTTTTGCCGAACAGAAAGAAAGCTATGGCCGAGTAAACTGGATAAACCCACTCAATTATAGTCCAGTAAGTTCTTGATGGTGCCAACGTAATTTTGAGAACTTGCGCGAGTCTTCAATATTGACCAGTGCGAGGACTGTAAAGTAGGAAGCAAACAGTAAGATGGTGATCGCATTAAATTTAAGTCCCTTGCCCTTCACCCACCCATACAACAAGAAAACTGCAATTGAAGCAAGCGGATAAAAAATGTCCAGAGGAAGCCAAAATGCATGGCCTAAAATCGTATCCAAGTTGCCGATAACGTAGTAGATGTGTGCATCTCCAAAAGTGACAAAGATAAGGAGCGCGCCAAAAAGAAAGGCCAGAATTTTCCCGGCATTTTTAGTTTTCGATGTTGACCATTTCAACTTATATTTCTCCGTCTTGAGAGGCTTTTCCTGCTCATAATTCGTAGCCGTCTTAAGTCTATTTCCTAGATGCGACAAGCAAACCATGCCGTTTGGCAAAGTTTGCGCGTCAAAAAGGGCGACGCTCTCCGTTTTGCATATTAGTGGGAAGTGTTACATGAAATTGCAATGAAGAAGTCATTAATCATAACGATTCTGGCTATATTGGTCATTATTGTTTTGAGCGCTTCAACACTGGTTATACTCTATAGCAATTACGCTTCAGCAAAATCCACTACGACAGTTTACTCTTACACTGTAATTAACACTTACCCACATGATACAGGCGCATTCACAGAGGGGCTAGTGTACTCGGATGGTTTTCTATACGAAAGTAGCGGCAGTGGAAACTTCGGCGAAAGTTCAACTTTACGGTTGGTAAACTTGACCACCGGCGACGTATTGCAAGAGTACACTTTGCCAAATCAGTATTTCGGCGAAGGCATAGCCATCGTTAACAACACCATTATACAACTAACTTGGCAATCAAACATAGGCTTCACCTACAACAAAACCACATTTGCATTGCTTGGAAATTTCACTTACCCCACGCAGGGTTGGGGCTTAACCTTTGACGGCAAAAACCTAATCATGAGCGACGGCACAGACAACCTCTACTTCTTGAATCCAACAACATTTCAGCAGACAGGGCAAATCCAAGTCCATGATGGAAACACATCCGTAGTAAACATCAATTCGCTAGACTGCATCAACGGTGAAGTCTACGCCAACATCTGGATGACAAACAAAATCGCCATAATCAACCCTGAAACTGGGCAGGTCAAATCTTGGATAGACCTCACAGGACTCCCAGACGAAAACAACCCAAACCAGAACGCTGTCCTCAACGGCATAGCATACGACCAACAAAACAACAGACTCTTCGTAACAGGCAAAGATTGGCCAAACCTCTACCAGATAAAACTAATACCACAAACTAACCACGCAAAATAAAATTAACTGGTTGCATTTCAAAAATAAAGAAGAACAAATGAAAACAAGCCTAATGAAATCATTAAGGATGAACGTACCCTTGCTTCCTCGCTGAGCGAAAAATAGAAATTCTGGGAAGATGGTTTTAAAGAATCATTCCGGAGACTTTGGTTTGTCGGACGACGGAAATGTAGTGATTGAGGGAACCACCCTCAGCGTATACGTGTACGTGGCCAAAGCAGACAAGCCTGTTGGCCCAAGAGATGTTATGCGTGGCCTAAACCTTGGCAGTCCAAGCGTGGCTTATCGGCATCTTCAGAAACTTGAAGACGCGAAACTATTGATGAAAAACGACTACGGCGAATACTTCCTCAAAAAGAAAGGACAGGTCAATGGTTATCACTGGATTGGTCGAAGGCTCTTGCCCAATTCCATGTTATATTTCTATTTTTTCTTCGGACTCTTCATTGCCGAAATAGTGATTTTAGCAATCCATTTTGATGTTGAAACCTACGAATTCAAGGTCTTCTTCTTGATAGGGCTGTTACTAACAGGGACAGCCATGATCCTCTTTCTCAAAGAGGGATTATCGTCGGCTAAGAAAATAAGCAAAACGCCAGCACGTAACCAAGATTAATAATTTCTGTGTGCAACAGGGCAAGCTAAGACATCGAAACATGCTGGGGGCTGTTCTTTTTGCGGAACACTCTGTTCTCTGGGGAGAGCTATATAGCACGTAACATAGCAGTATTATCGTTGGTGCTGGAGAGAAAACCCATGAAATCTGACAAAAAATCATTCATCCTTGCTCTTCTTCTTGCAGTTCTAACGACGATGATGGTTCTACCAGAATGTGCAGTGGCATTTTCTTATTTTCCTCTTGGAACCTCCGTTCCAAACGTTTCAATGGCCTCAACGAACGCCCTGACAGCCACAAAAACAATAATTGTTCCCGACAACTACCCATCCATAAACGACGCCATCGGAAACGCCTCGGCAGGCGACACCATACTGGTTCGAAGCGGAACCTATTTTGAAAACCCGATAATTGACAAATCCTTGACGCTGCAAGGCGAAAACAGTGTGAACACTATAGTGGTGGGATCTGGCGGCTCGGTGGGAGCAAGCGTTTTCACGATTGCGGCAGATAACGTGAAGATTTCAGGCTTCACCATCACCAGTGTCAACTATTCCGCCTCAGCCAGCTACGCTTACGGCGTTATAATTGAAGGAGACAAGTGCACTATAGCCGGCAATAACATAGTGAATGCATTGTCAGGAATTTTTTGTTCGGTTCAGTCCTCTGCTGTAATCTCTCAAAACAACATAACTAACAATTACAAAGACGGCATCCGATTCTACGGAGGCTTCAATAACATTATCTCAGAAAACAACATAGCAAGCAACGCGGCTTCCGGCATTGCCATTGAAGGCTACTCAGACAATATAGCAGAAAACAGCCTATCTCAAAACACTATGGGCCTAGGTCTGAGCGCGACTTATTCAGTAATTTTCAAAAATAACATTACTGGAAACAGCAATTCAGGCATTTATCTTCCAGGCTCAAACAACGTAATATCCGCGAATTATATCGCCAACAACAAATACGGCATTTATTCAGTCCCGAGTTTTGGTTTATCCAGTAATAACACGATATTCCATAACAACTTCGTAAATAACCAGCAAAACGCGTATTCCACCTCGTCTAGTAACATCCAAATTTGGGACGAAGGTTATCCTCTGGGAGGAAATTTCTGGAGCGACTACTCAACGGTCTGCCCTAACTCAACGGAGATTGCGAATTCTGGAATAATGAATTTGCCATACTCGATTTGCGCCAACAACACTGATAAGAATCCGCTCATGACACTTTTTAACGCATCAAACGCGGTCACTTCACCAGCCGAAAAAACTCCGCCAATTATTGGCTCCGACAACGTTGCCGCTTTATGGAGTTTACAAAGCGTTGAACCTAACGGCGTTACACCTGACGCGACGGGAGCTAACCCGGCAGTTTTCGGAAGCGAGACCGCTAACATCTCGTATATTCCTCAACTGGTTGACGGTAAAAGCGGCAAAGCCCTATACTTTAATGGAAACGCATACGCTTACGTTCCAACCTCGCCTAGCTTAACAATTCCAGGTGATATCACCATCGACGCGTGGGTTAACGTAAACCAATTCAAAAACGTGACCTACAACAATATTGTGATAGAATTCTTGAGTACAACCGCCAAATACCCTACTAGAATTCTTGGACTTGCCATAAACGGCGTCGCACCCAGCAATAGCACTTCTCTGCCTCTGGGAGTTCTACGCGGCTATGTAACAACCGACACGGGAGGCTTCAACGAAATAGACACTATCCAACCAATTTCTCTAAATGAGTGGTATCACGTCGTGTTTACTCGCAGCGCCCAAACAGGTATGCAAATCTACATTAATGGAGTAGAACAGAATGTGACAGTCACCGCCGGAACTCAGAACCCCGCCGGCTCAATAGAACCAACCACAGGCCTCTACTTTGGGCACGACTCAATAAGCACCTTAGAAAATGTCCAAATCCTCAACGCAGCCACAGAACCAACAAGCACTCCTATCTGGCAACAATGGTGGTTCTGGACGCCAATCGCCGCCTCTCTCGCAGTGTTAGCAGGAACAGCTTACTATATAAGAAAAAATGAAAGCAAACGAAACGCTTCCCTGCCCAATTCTACTCAATTGCTTAGCTCTGCAGATTGAGCAAGTTGAAATTACGAAAGAACCTGTTAGTGCCACATGTCAAACATGAAAATCAAAGTAACGTTAGTTTAGGAAAACTGGGGTCGAAAATAACGGAAATTTTACCGACTGAAAGCTAATCTTCAAGAGATTTTTGATTGAAAATGTGGTTAAATTTTGTTGAAAAGTATTAAATACTGATAGCGCTGACTAAGAGACACGGGGATTCATTTGAGTGGGGAAGAAAAGACAATATCTAATACTGAAAGTAAGTATCCTTGGAGCAACTATACACTGAAATTAGGCAGGGGAGAACCAGTTTCTACAACGCAGTACGTGCTATATGCGGTGCAGATCGCTGCAATCATTGTTCTATCATACTTAAGCTACGTAGCGCTTGGCCCAATAAACTTCTCAGGAATATCATTCTTCTACTTTGTGTACCCATTCTTTTTGGTGTTTACCATGTGGTGGGGAATCTGGGGCATAGGGGCTGCATACATTGGCTGTGTGCTCGGAGCAGGACTGTTCGTCGGTGTACCTTTAGTTCCATCGATTGTATATGCTGTAAGTGATTTTGTTCCGCCATTAGTGGCATTCGTTGTCTATCGTGGGCTGCTTGCACAACGAGGGTTTGATCCATTGTGGAGGGACTTAACAGACAAAGAAATTGCCGGTGTAAAAACAAAACGATCAATGGCGTGGGTTTGGTTTGTGCTCATTAACGGAGTAGCACTAAACCTGGTTAGTGCAGAGCTTGGCATCGGAATACAATATCAAATGGGACTTATTCCAAGCAACCTCTTCTGGCTATACTGGTGGGGATGGTTCGTTGGCGACTTGGTGGCAATGGTAGTGATAACTCCAGTGCTTGTCAAAGGACTTACAAATCTAGTCGAAAGGCAGGGCCTCATAAACCACGGCTGGGTAACTTAAGAACCAGGCTTCCTTAAAAATTTAAGGGGAAACTAGTTGGCAAGTCAAGACGTGGAAGCACGTCGTACTTCCAAGAAGTACGTGTGCACCTTTATTTTTTCTATGAGAACGGGAACACCAATTGAGAAACTGCATGTGATAACAAAATTAACACTGATTGTAGTGATGTCTGTCCTCGCTTTATACATGTTTGACATCCCCGTATCCAAGGGCGGACCCGACATATTTGGGTTAATTTTTTTGCTAGTCTTAGTTTTCACATTGTTGACGCTGTCTGGAACCACAAAGCATCTAGTAAATTCTTATCTTATACTGGCGGTGCCGGTGATTTTAGGCGAGTTCTTCTATTGGCTGTTCGCTAATAATTCTCTGCCGGGAGCAAAAATGTCTTTATATTTTTGGCCCGGGTTCTTGCCGATTGGAGTATCAACATTAATTTTCGCGGGAGTTTTTGCCCTCGTTTATTATAAGAGCAGAAATATCGTGTTGTCCCTTATACCCTCACTATTATTATGGTGGTTTGCAGTGATGCCGAGCGCCCTTACTCTATCCCCACTGGCTACATGGCTAAAGCTTCCGTTGGGAACAACCTTTACGTTTTCAATTCCTCAATGGGCTCCCACGGTTGCTTTATCAAAGGCACTTGGGTACGGCATAATGATCTATACCTCTTTCCTTTTTGTTTTGACAACAAGAGATGTTGAGATTGCTGGAGTTTTTAGACAGTTTAAAGTTTCGATTAGGAAAGCTTTTTTCGTGACACTAATGTTCAGGAACCTAAACACGTTATTGCTGGATTATCAGGATATTAGAATGGCTCAAACGGCAAGAGCGGCGAATGTTGTTCGAAGAAACATATTTTCCAGAATTATAGACCTCGGATATGTGTCTATTCCGTTAGTAGCAAGCATGATTAGGCGATCCACAGAGATGGGTGTGGCGCTGTACGCTAGGGGTTTTGAAGCATCAAATCAGATGACGGATTATAAGGAGACAAAACGATTAAGCATAGTGGACTTTATCATAATTGGGATTTTAGCCGCACTGTTAATATACGTGGTTTTCCTTGGGCACTCCATCACCGCCTTATTGTGAGGTAGATGGCATGTCGGTATTGGAAGTCAACGATTTCTGGTGGAAATACCGATCCTACGTGGGAGGCGAGAATCCTTTCACGTTGAAGGGCCTGTCATTTAAAGTTAACAAAGGAGATTTCTTCGGCATCATCGGACCCAGCGGCGCAGGCAAAACCACACTCTGCTATGCCTTAACTGGAATCATACCGCATGTTTTCACAGTCCCGTTGGGCAAAGCGAGGGAGCACATAAAAGGCGAAGTAAAACTTTTCGGGCAAACACTGACTAGAGTGGAATCCGTGATCGATGAGAAAACTGGGAAAGTAGTTGACAGAGTTGTCGGTTTGAAACAGGCAGCTCCAAGAGTTGGACTGCTTCTTCAAGATCCCGAAAACCAGTTTTTAAGAATGGATCTTCTCCACGAAATCACATTCGGCATGGAGCTTCTTGGGTTGCCTGTAAACGAAATTGAGAAAAGGGCTAAAGAAGCGCTGGAAATAGTGGGTTTGGGTAACTTGTGGCAGATCGCAGACCTTATTCACCCAAACGAGCTGTCAGGCGGACAAAAGCAAAGGGCTGCAATAGCTTCCTTCATTGCACTTCGCCCCGAATTGCTGGTGCTCGATGAACCCATGTCTAATCTTGATCCTGAGGGGAAGCTAAGTATCATTCAGGCTATTGACAACATTAGAAGTCAGTATGACTTGACAATAGTTGTAGTTGAACACAACCCTGAAGTAATACAAAAATACGCTGACAAGGTGCTTGCGATAAACAATGGGCAAACAATTGCGTACGGAACCACAGAAGAAGTGTATGCTCAGTCTAAATTATTTGATGAAAACGGACTCTACGCATCGGACATAGCGAGGATTGGCTGGCAGACAGGTTTAAGTTACAAAGGCAGAGTGCCCTTCACCGTTAACGAAATGATAGAGGTGTTTGATGGCGAAAGCCAAAAAGCCTTGGCAAACGTTGAGGATGACCCGCCGGACGAGAAGGCAGAGGAAATAATAAGCGTTAAAGACCTTGGATTCGCCTATGAAGATGGCACACAGGCGCTCAGAGGCGTAACTTTTTCAATAAAAAAAGGCGAGTACGTGGGGCTTATAGGCCAAAATGGGGCAGGAAAATCAACCATTTCCAAAATAGTCAGCGGCTTGTACAAGAAGTTTCAGGGGGAAGCAAAAGTTATGGGGTTGAACCTGCATGACAAGAAAGTGATTGAGCGTATCCCCTGCTACGTCGGCTACGTGTTTCAGAATCCTGACAACCAGATTTTCATGAGAAAAGTCTACAACGAAGTAGCCTACGGCCTCAAAAACCTAAAGATGCCACAGGTAGAAATAGATCAAAGAGTCAAGGAAGCCTTAAAAAGCGTTGGCTTACTTTCAAAAATCGATGAGGACCCAATGTTTTTGGGAAAAGGCGAAAAAAGAAGACTAACCGTAGCTTCAATTCTTGCAATGAACCCGAAGATAATGATAGTTGACGAGCCAACAACAGGCCAAGATTTCAGAATGTCCGAAGACATCATGAATCTGCTTGAAGAGCTAAACAAAGCTGGCACAACCATCTTAGCTATCACTCATGACATGACACTGGTCTCCGAACACACGAAAAGAGTCATAGTAATGCACAATGGATCCGTAACATACGATGGATCCACAAGGGGCTTCTTCTCAAATTCAGAATTACTTGACAAAGCTGGAATAATTGCCCCCTTAGCAGTTAGACTAAGCCACGAATACATGAAAAAAAATCCCTCTGCCCCGTGTCTAATGAACGCGAAAGAATGGGTCATGGCACTAAACGATGTTAAACAAACAGAAAGCAAATAAAATTAAAGGGTTTTGGCTGTGCATTAATTCCTCTTTTATACATTTCCTCCTTTTCAATATTTACTGGATTTCTAAAATTTAGAATTATATCGCTGAACCCAAAATCAAGAATTTTGTTCCTTATTCCTTCTTATTATCCTTATAGCGATTTAGTTGCCAGCGCAATTTACCATATGATTTGTCCAGATATATTTGAACAAAATATAAATATTCCGCGTATTTATGTTAATTTGGAATTTGTGCTAAAAATTAACAACATGGTAACAAATGCAAAAAAGTGAGATGATCAGTTGAAAATTGCAGTTTTCGGCGCAAGCGGCGGAACTGGCAAAGACTTGTTGAGCAGGCGCTAGCAGAGGGATATGAAGTTGTCGTTTATGCCCGTAACCCCTCCAAACTCAACATTATCCATGAGCATCTAACTGTTATTCAGGGCGAACTGTCTGACGCGGCGCTAATTGAAACAGTCGTAAAGGGAACCGGTGCAGTTCTTAGCACATTGGGCCCACGGGGAGGCTCAAAAAACAAGCCCCTTGCACAAGGAATGAAAAACATTATTGCAGCAATGAAAAATCAAGGCGTGCGCAGACTTATCATAACATCCACCTTGAGTGCCAAAGACTCCAAGGACAAACCAGACTTCCGAACCAAAGCCATGGTGAATCTTATAAAAACCACCATGCGCGCAGCTTATGAAGACATAGTCAGCGTCGCCGAAACAGTTCGAGAGTCAGACCTTGATTGGACAATTGTGCGATTGGCAATTCTAAACAACAAACCCAAATCAGGAAAGGTCAAAGTGGGTTACGTAGGCTCAGGAGAAGTTGGAACACAAATTAGACGCGCAGACATTGCCGACTTTATGCTGAAACAAATTGATGACACAAAATATCTGCGACAAGCACCCGCGATAAGTAACTAGTCAAAAATCAAAAGGGAGTACGGGGTGGAAAAATGGTTTTTGAAAAAGTCGCTGAAACCCAAGAAATACCTATTGGGCAAATGAGAGCAGTCAAATTTGGGGCAGAAGAAGTTTTGCTTGCAAACGTAAATGGCGTATACTACGCTATCAGAAACGTCTGTACTCATGAAAGCGGGCACCTCTCAAAGGGAATATTACAGGGAAACGTTGTATCTTGTCCCAAGCATAAAGCAAAATTCGACATAACAACAGGCAAAGTAGTTTCTCCTCCAACAATACTCTTCATGCACCCTAAAATCAACAACGAACTCTCTTACACTGTCAAAGTTGAGGGAACCGCTATTCTGCTTGAACACAAGTGACACAATGCTTTCGGAATTAGTAAAATTGAAATTAGAGCTACCCGGCAAGTCAATGAAGGCATTAACTTTCAATTGTAAAGCTAAGTTTTCTTATCTGCCCTTAGCAATGCTTTGATTCTTTCGGGTTTAGGTTTAAAATTATATATAGAAATGGCTATTTTATCGCTTTCTATATCTGTAGTTTTTTGCCAATAAATAGCACACCTTATAAAAATCGTAGAGTGCCAAAAAAAGCAATGAAGCAAGCAAAAGAAGCATATGCCAAATTGGAGAGCCTTTAAAATGTTCACGAAACAGCATTTTATAGCCATTGCCAAACTTAGCA
>JBEKPG010000076.1:0-17444 GCA_049520955.1 Bathyarchaeia archaeon
TTGGAGTAACCCATAAAAATCAATACTCCTTCCCCAAAATATCTAGATAATAACTATGAACTTCTAACGCTTAAACATTTTCCACCAAAGAATTAGATGTTAACTCGGAATGCCCAATGCATGTAAGCTCTAAAATCTCCTGAAAGCACTAAAGAAGGCTCAACGTAACAATGAAGGTTGCATTTTCTGCAGTTTTTTATCTTTTTCCAGTCAAACCCAGAAACAGCACTTTTAATGCCAACTTCGGAAATAGACACGCTACTTGCATAATCGTTATGGACATAGCAAGGTAAAACTACGTTCCCGTTAGGATCAATGTTAACCATTGCCCATGGTTTGCACTGCCAGTTTTTCTCTTTAGCCATTACTTTGAAGTAACCAACTGAATTGACAATAGGGTAACCTTCATTTTTCATTTCGATAAGCCTGTGAGCTATTTTTGAAGTTTTGCCAGTAGCAGCTGAAGAAGCATTTACATTACAATACTCATGAGCTACAGCTACGGATATTTTGGTTCCCAACTCTTTTGCTAGCCCCACCAAACTTTCTATCTCATCAACATTCTCCGCAATTATCGTCGTGTTGATGGTTACAGCAACTTTTTCTTTCGCCGCACTTATGCCTCTCACCGCTTTTCTAAAGCTTCCGCCCACTCCTCTGATAGCATCATGAGTTTTCTCTAACCCATCTAACGAAACGTAAACGACGCCGTTAATGTATGGAGCTATTTCGTCAATTCTTGACTCGAGCAGAGTACCGTTAGTTATGAGGCTTGTATGCAAAGGCAAAGAACGAGAAAAAGCAAGAATTTCGACCAAATCATTTCTCAGAAGAGGCTCGCCGCCTTCAAACGCTACTCCGCAGGCGCCCGAATCATAAACCTGTTTCAGAATTGCTTTTTCCTTTTCCAGACTGGAATCCTGGCTGGTTCTTTTCCAGAACGGACACATTTTACAGCGAAGATTACAATTGTAGGTCACTTTATGCCCGCAAAACAAAGGAATCTTTACATCAAGTAAGTTTGAGATAAAGCCGCGGTAAATTCTCAACCCTAGCCAAAAGTTCTCTGCGTAATGGCGAATGTTTTTTTCTTCCTCAGAATAGTTGGAAACCTGTTCCCGCCCTCCAAGATCAATTCACATAGATAAAAACAAGTACTTTTCTCTTTTGTTTTGAGAGAAATGGGAATTTTGCTCTCTTGTTATTTCTTCTTGAGTTCTTTCTTTATTCCTTTCCCAACATCCTCTACGGCTTTAGCACCTTTCGTGATGCCTTTACCGACTGCTTCTCCAGTTTTTTCTGCAACATTCTCAACTTTTTTCTTTACTTCAGGCATTCCTATCACCTTCCATCTAAAGGTCCTTTAATTCAGAATTAAGTGTGTGTGACTGTGAAGTCACAGCAACATCGGGAATCAACCAGGTTTTGCTTGGAGAATGGCTTTTGTATAAGCGGAAACGATCTTTCCATTGCAATGTAGCTCAAAAGTTCTATGCTATTAACGCCTTTGGGCTAGCCACTTCGAAAAATGTAGAATTTGAATCAATAGTTTAAGTTTTTAGTTTTCTCATTACTAACTGGCTGAATTTTTTTAACTGATGCTATCCATCTTGGAAATACTCTTGATTTATAAAACTCTACTTTCCCTCATGATCTCACAGTTTTGAGCTTTGGGTCAGAACTTTGACTTTCAAACGGCACACCGCTTTGTTGCTGTGCGGCTACAGGTACACAAGTTTAATAGCTATTTTCACTCCAATGTAACTTAACAGGTGTAGCTTGGAGCAATCTGATTATTGGAAACATAACTCTAACGAGTTTACTTGTAACCATAGTTGGCTTGATTTTTCTGTGGATAATAGTCTCAATACCGGTATGGTTAGCTGGTAAAGCAGTAACTGGTGGGAAAGCCACCTTTGGCGAAGCCATGATTGCAACACTGTTTGGCCCAATAGTTTACGCTATCACATTAATTATCGTGGGTTACTTTCTGGGAACACTAATCGCTCAACGGCATATATAATCGCACTAATTTTAGCTCTCATAGCCTGGATATGGGTCTACAAAGCAAGCTTCAGAACGGGCTGGCTAGGCGTCATCGCAATAGCCATACTGGCATGGATAATTTTCGTAGTTATAAGCATAATATTTGGAGCCCTATCCGGTGTAGTAGTTCCAGGAACATCTTCCCCCACATCTAAAAACCACAAAAAACACACAACATACTACAAATAGAAGGCATAAACTGCGAAAACAAAAAAAGAATCAGCAACCGGACCCCTGAGTCAGAACCTGATTTTCCAACCACATCTTTGAGTTTAACAACCGCTCTGTTGCTGTGAATCTACAGCCACATAAGTTTAATAGCCAATTATATGTCTGTAGCTTTATTGTGGAGTTGTGGGTTTTGGGCGCGATAGATCAAGTATTTCATTTTATTACTTCCGGAAGCATAGCTGGTTTGCCACCAATTGTCCTAATGATAATAATATTTGTCATCGGATTAATCGTGGGCTATCTAATCCATTTATTCCTAGAAATCGCCATTATAGCTGCAATTGTACTCTTCATAGTTGCGTACTTTGGCTTTTGGGGTTTGAGTCTTAGTGCGTTGAAGAATTATGCAACTCAATACGGCTCAATCGTATATCAATACGGAGCACTCATCATAGGCATACTACCAGTAAGCATCGGATTCATAATAGGCCTAATCATAGGCTTCGTATTCAGCTAAACTAAACAGCCCCTCTTCTTTCAATCGCATAGAACAATCGATGACTATTTGTGAAATCACTACTTTAGCAAGCCCCTCAATGTTTTTCCGGCCGTATCCCAGATAAGCTTTACTTCAGCTGCTTTAGTGGCAATTTTTAATTTTAGCACAAATGGAAACCTCCAAAATCAGAACATCATAGCTAGCCGAAAAGCGAAGATAGTTACATATTTTGAGAAAAATAGCTAAAATTTTAAATATAGAGTGGAACAAAAACTTAATGGAGTTAAGAATGTCCAACGACGAAAACACGGATCTTCTGCTTGGTTTGGGTTTGAGTCTTAATCAGGCAAGGGTTTACTTAGCAATACTTAAGCTGGAAAAAACTACGGTAGCACAGGTGGCGAAGTTTTCAAAAGTGCGAAGAGAAGACGTCTATAGACTTTTGCCGTCACTCGAAAAAATGGGCCTGATTGAAAGATTGATCGGTAAACCAACTGAGGTTCGAGCTACTCCGATTTCGGATGCCTTAAGCCTCTTAGTGGTGGAAGAAAAAAACAAATCTGATGAACGATTGACGGGTATGAGGAGCAGTGTCCAGAGGCTGTCCCTTAAAGATTGGAAACAGCCGCTTCCTGGAGAAGCAAGCATCTACATACTTATAGCGGAAAAGAAAGCAATTTTGGCAAAGACTTCAGAACTAGTTGGAAACTCGAGAAAAGAAGTCGCGCTGATCGCAGACAAAGCAAGAATCATACCGATTTTGTCTCAGTTTTCAGATGAATACAAGCAGGCAATAAAGAAAGGGGCTCATATTCGACTAATTTTTGAAGGAGAAAACTCAGACGGTTTGCTTAAAGAAAAAGTGAAAAAACTCATCGGAGGCACTTCGGTTCACATCAAGTTTCATCATGAACCCTTGAATCACTTCATAATGTCCGATGACAAAGAAGCATTAATAACTGCATCTAAAGAAAGCGGATTGGGCGAAAGTCCTTCTCTTTGGACTAACAACAACAACCTGATAGGCGTATTAAGAACAGGTTTTGAATCAGACTGGAAAAAAGCTGAAGACTAAAGCACACGCACGGTTGCTCCTAGAAAAGATCTAGGGAAGCTGCATTCGCGACTAGACGAATGTGTTGTTCCAGATAGAAATCTGCCGGAGAATAATTTTTTATACATGGAAATGCCTATAGGCACCTAAACAAATGGAGACCAGAAATTACGACATTAATACTTGGAGCTAAATGCAAAGACGGTGTTGTCCTCGTTGGAGATAGATACGTAAAGTCAGACTTTGGAGCTAATTACAGAGAGAAGATCAAGAAATGTGGAGACATTAACTGGGCCGTATTTGGTGCCGCAGGAGTAGGACCTCTATTTGAGGAATTTCAATCATTGTTACCGCCCATCGTTTCAAAAAGTTTTGGTTGGGTTAATTATCAGAAACAACATTTGCTTAGTCAACACGAAAGAGAGTTCCCAGATAATCCCAAGGCAACATTACCTCCAATGCCTGAGTACACATATGATAATTTTAAGCAAGATTGTGTTGAGTTATTGACACAAATGAAAAAAAGGTATTCTGTAGCTTTCCACTATGAAGATTTTATCTTGCAAATTCTACTAGGAATGAAGGAAGGGGAAAACGCAAAATTGTATTATCTCGATTCTAAAAATTGTCTTCCCGTTCCTGTTCCTGAAGCTGTTTTGATAGGACAAAGTCAATTAGGCGAATGGTTACGAAAAAGCTGGAATCCGAATATGACTATGCAACAAACCGCCAAACTCGGAATATTGGCTATTAAATACATTGAAAAAGAAGAAATAAGCAAGGAAATCGGTGTCGGAAATTATTCCCCGCAAATATGGTATATTGCCGAGGGCAATAATATTCAGCCTAGAGAAATCTTAGATGCAGAACTTCAGACGTTAGTGTCAAACGCAGATGAGAAATGTAAGAGTCTTCAAAGGAAAGTACATTCACTTTTTAGGACGTAAGACTATTGTTCCTTCCTCTACTACTGCAATTAATTCAGTTCCTGCCTTCCAGCCTACTGCCGCAATATGTTTAGGTGGAATCGTTACAACGTATTTTGGGTATTCTTTGTCATCTACTTTTCTTGATAATTGCTTTTGTAGCTTCACATTTAGGCGCCTATTCTATTACTGAGAGTTTCCAACATATAGGTTTTAGGTACCACATAAATATATTAGGTACCTAACATATTTTAGGTACCGTGTTTGGAAATGGCAAACGATGAAAACACGGACTTACTGCTCGGTCTGGGTTTGAGTCTTAATCAGGCAAGGGTCTATTTGGCAATACTTAAACTGGAAAGAACTCCGGTGAGGCAGATAGCGAAGTTTTCAAAAGTGCGCAGAGAAGACGTCTATAGAATTCTGCCAACACTCGAAAAAATGGGCCTGATTGAAAGATTGCTAGGTAAACCAACTGAGATTCGGGCAACTCCGATTTCTGATGCTTTAACATTCCTTGTGGCGGAAGAAAAAAACAAATCTGATGAACGATTGTCGAGTATGACGAGCAGGGTCCAGAGGCTATCCCTTAAAAATTGGACGCAAACGCTTCCAGGAGAAGAAAGCATCTACATACTGATAGCAGAGAAAAAGGCGATTCTGGCAAAGACTTCAGAACTGATTAGAAACTCGAGAAAAGAAGTCGCGCTGATCGCAGACAAAGCAAGAATCATACCGGTTTTATCTCAGTTTTCAGATGAATGCAAGCAGGCAATAAAGAAAGGGGCTCATATTCGACTAATTTTTGAAGAAGAAAGCCCAGACGGTTTGCTTAAAGAAAAAGTGAAAAAACTCATCGATGGCACTTCGGTTCACATCAAGTTTCATCATGAACCCTTGAATCACTTCATAATGTCCGATGACAGAGAAGCATTAATAACTACCGTCAAAGAATGCGGATTAGGCGCAAGTCCTTCTCTTTGGACAAACAACAACAACCTTATAGGCGTATTAAGAACAGGTTTTGAATCAGACTGGAAAAAAGCTGAAGACTAACCACAAATCTTGTTTCAGTTCCAAATCCTTTATTGCAATTGTAGGTGTGGATTCACAGTCACATGCACTTAATTTTGTCAATCACCAGTTATAAGGTAGCCTAAATTATGAGCGTAAAGGAGGGATATAAGTATGAAAAGTAAAGAGTTTATGGATAAAGATGTTTTTGCGTTAGATGAAAAAATCGGCAAAATTAAAGAAATAGAAATAGACGCTAATGAGTGGAAAATAACTCATCTTGAAGTCGAATTGGATAAAAACGTAGCTGAATCAGTGCTTGGCGCAAAGAAAGGCGGAGTACGAAACATGCTAAATGTAGTAGCTTTAGAGAAAGGAACCGGCATCTGGATGGACAATGGATTGCACTTAAAAGTTGCAAAAGACAAACTGCACATGTATCTAAGCCCAGTAGTTAAGACTTAATTGACTACTCTTCCTTTTTGTTGTTTTAGTCTAAATTAGAAAATAATAGATCGATTAAAAAAATTGTAGCTTAGGAGTAAGTTAGGGATGAAGAACCTTTGAGGGAAGAGCCCGATAGAAAATATTCCGCATGCGTTATAATTGAGGCGTTGAACGAGGAAAAAGAAATCAGACTCACCGAAACAAAGAGTACACCACATTTCGAAAATCTATATGCTATCGTTCGAACTAATTCCACTGACAGAATCGCCAACATATTGAAAATACAAAGTGAATCAAAAAGCTGTTCCTTTGAGGTTGATACCAAATGGTAGTAAGTTATGAGATGTCTTCACCAATTTTAACCTTGGAAGGAATTAGCAAAGTTTCGAGATTTGCGGATTTGAATGTCGGAGTTGTAATACCTGCTCTTAATGAGGAGAAAAACATCAAAGAAGTCCTTTCCAAGTTAAATGATTTTGGCTATGATAATGTTTTGGTTATAGATGGCCAATCAAAAGATAATACCGTTAAGACGGCATCAAATCATGGTGCAAAAGTTGTCTTGCAAGCAGGTAAAGGAAAAGGTGATGCCGTTCGGCAGGTTCTAAGCAACCGCTATTTGGATGTTGACGCTTTGGTTTTGATGGATGCTGATGGTTCTATGGATCCTGCGGAGATACCTGCGTTTATTGAAGCTTTAGACTCTGGTGCTGATATAGCTAAGGGCTCTCGTTTCTTGAAGGGTGGCCGTACTTACGACATGGGTGCGACAAGGCGATTTGGCAATTCGCTTCTGATGTTTGCTGTGAATTTTCTTTGGTCAGTAAAATATACCGACCTTTGCTACGGCTACGCAGTTTTTAGTAAACGTGCGGTTGAAAAGCTGGCTCCGGTTTTGGAGTCTGATGGCTTTGAGATAGAAACTGAGATTTTCGTTAAAGCTTTAGATTTGGGCCTGGTGGTTAAAGAAGTTCCAAGCGTAGAATATGAACGAGAATACGGAACATCTAACCTTCACGCGTTTAAAGACGGCTTCCGAATACTTAAAACAATTATTAAAGAGTTTTTCCGTAATCAATAAGCATCTCCATTTTTAAGACGTTTTGACTACCTTAGCTACTGCAGGAAGAGGCATGAGGAGAAGAAATTAAAGGTAAGAAGCTGCGAAACTATTTTCAAAAGAATCCCGCTAGACACTCACTGTCCTGATAAGATCAAGAAAAGAATACTTCGGTTTTAATTGCGGTTGTTTGTTGACGCCATTATCTGACGCGAATATACATGTAAGAACGTCTGCATTGTTTTCGTTATTTGAGGTTTGCTTTCATTGTTTTTCAAAGAATTTTCAACGGATTAACAATCTTGTTACTGTAGCCCTCCAGTCACAAAGTTATTTATCATCAAAAGAAAGCACTAATTGTATGAATATATCCACGCTTTGGCGGATCAGCGCTAAACAAGATGCGAAAATTTACCAATTCAGTTCTTCTCGAATGTTCGCGTCCTGATAACGTGTGTAGATTCGCCAAGGCATCTTCTTGAATTTACACCCTCCCAGTAAAGCTTTTCTCAAGAAAGGCTTCTATTATGACCTGAACCTTGTAGATTAATCAGTCCTCGCCCAAACTTGAATAGTTTTTCAGGTCCAACTGATGGAATTCGCAAGTGCGTACTTGACTTAATGTTGCTCTACCTGCCAAAACCCAAAAGCCTATCGCTATTGTTTTCACAAACTCACGAGAAGCCAGCGCACAATCATGGCTAGGTTAGTTTCATACTTCTGATCTAGTGTCGGTACAACGATGATTATTTCCTTCTGAACAGACAATTTTGGTTTGGGTATCGCTGATTCTCTTTTGGACCCTAGCCAATAAAGGCTCCAGCCAATGCTCCAGAGAAAAACGATCATGGGCTTTTAGCAGGAAGACCCAGCGGCCCTCTTCTCCATCGCCTAAACTAAAACGCATATCGCATTTCTATTCATACCTCAGGCGGTATAATGGTTTTTTTGCCTCTCTTCGGCTTTTTCGCTGAGGTATGCCCTTTGCGTTATTGATGTCCATAGCCATTTTCGAGGTTTCTGGTCGTAGTTCTTCTTGAATTATGAAGTAGAGTTCATCGTCATCTAGGAGTTTTTCATATTTTTTAGCTTGAGAACTCGTTTTGTCACCTCCAATGGAAATAAACTGTACTCTTTAGACGCAATTCTTTGTTGCATCTCGGCAGGAGTTTTTGAAGCTTCCTCATGTGATTACTCCAGGCTAGCGAATCCTGCTTTACGAGGGGATAAAGGGGGTTGGGCGTTCATAATTGTTTAGGCAGGATTCGCCGCTTGCCATAAATATTAATTTAAATTGCTTATTAGTCCTATGAATTTGAAATTCATGTTTTTGGCTAACAATGAAACTGAATCTCCCTAACCAGTTACTTAACAAGCACAACTAGGCATACAGTCACATTGTCAACAAAGACCGAGAAAAGACGTTTTACAATATCCAATTTTTTGCATTTGAAATGTACATTTTTAAATATTATTATCAAATAATACACGTTATTTATAATACTCCATGAGTTAATTCATTACGCCTATAAGCTTATATCAACACTATAGTGGATGGAGAAGAGCGCACTAACGCCAAAAATATTAGAGCGTCACCAATAGAGTGCGCTTCAAAAAAAAGACAATGTATGAGACGATCTAAACTGGAAATGGACGTAGACATCCTCAAGATATTGGCTCAGAAAGGACCTCTGAAGTTGACTCACCTAATGTACAAAGCCAATGTGAACTGCGATGTATTGAGCAAAGACATAGTGTTCCTGATAAAACAGGGTTTAATCGAAGGGCGCAATGTTGGAAGAGGAAGGCATTTCTACTCGATTACGAGCCAAGGTTTGACATTGCTCAAGGGCTGGAAAGAGTTAAAGCAAATGCTTCCGATGGTTGAAAACGAAAATGAAGGTCAGCCACTTTTCAGAAACACAGTTTCTATTAGAGTATGAAGTTGAACAAACGATTGGAAATGGAACTTTTTGAAAACAAGAAAAGAAATGGATCCATCGATGGATATTACTAACTCTCCGTTTTCTTGTTCTGTAGGAATAACCAGAGAATCAACAATTAGGGTTTTGCATGTAGACGATGACGCTTGTATTCTGAGAATTTCTAAACGAATCCTTGAACTGACGGACTGCGTCGTCGGTTGGAGAAGCATTTGACAAAATGGGGAAAGATAAGTATGATGTTGTTGTTAGTGATTATCATATGCCGGGAAAAGATGGTTTGCAGTTTCTAAAAGAGCTCAGAGAAAAGAAAAGGGCAATTAGGTTTTTCTACGCCAAGCAACAACAACCAACAAAAGAATCCCTACCGCTACTGAAAACACAAGTGGCCAATATAGGAACCCATTATACTGCAATAATCAAATCGGGATTGCAAGCAAAATAGTAACGACAGTGGACTCAAGATAACGTCGATGCCAGCTAAGTATTGCCAAATTAACATGACTCCGACCACTGAATGATGCACGTTATTGACAAGCCATGTTAAGAAGACATTCACAGTTGAGCCGACTACTGGTATAGTGAAGTTGAAGGTTTCAGTTATTGTGTGAAGCCAGAGACTGTCGATGTAGAGGAATATTCCGCCTAAGAAAACCACAAACTGAATCGTTGAAAGTAGCGGTAACTCATCTTTTGCAAAAATCTTCTTGCTTGGCTGTCTCTTAGTCATAAACTTCAAAAGAAAAAATTGTTAGGCTATTCCAGAAACCTTTATCATAACAAACCAAAGAACAAAAACAACAAAGACAGAGCCAATCAGCTCTATGTCCTGCTTTTTTGAACGGAAAAACCGCTTAAGCTTCTTCTTCACTTCGTTGGAAAACTCCAAAGGCCTATTTCTTATTGAAAAACCACAGGTAACCAGCAAATACCGAGGATCACTTCTCCCTTTGGGAGTAGGGTTAACATTATTAATAGAAAAAAGAGGAAGGGTTAGATTAAGACGGTATTGGAATTATCGCTATGAAATAGTATGTTCCTGATTCTGGTACGACGAAAAATGTGGATGCTGTGGCGCCTGTTGAGGTTGCTATGTTAATTCCGTTCAGTTGGCTGGGGTTTGTTGGCAGGTTGTTGCTGTCAACTGAGATTGGCGTGTTGCTATAGTAGAACCAAACGCTTTGTGGATTTACTGGTGTCGGTGTTAAAGTTGTGCTTAACGAGAGGGTGTCGCCAGTTGTAAACTGTAGCTGGATCGCTTCCGCTGGGATTAGTTGTGTCAGTCCAGGCTACGGGGCTAAGTGTTCCAGCCCATGCTGGTATTGGTGTAGGAGTCGGTGTTGGAGTGGCAGTTGGCACAGAAGTCGGCGTTGGCGTTGGAGTGGAGTTTTTTGCTGTGAGGGGTCCAGATGGAGGGCTTGCTTTTGACTGCGAATTAAGTGTTAATGCCATAGCTGTACCGAGCATAGATGCTGCAAGAATAATGGTTACGATAGCCAATATTTTCTGTTTCTTGCTTAATCCAACTATTCGATTTTTGACTTAACTCATTTCTAATCACTAATAGAAAAATACGGTTAGTAAAAACTAACCGCTTGGCTTAGCGGTTTTATCTTCATTTCATTCTGATTTCTCACTTCTGGATTCTCAGAAGAAAAATAGGCGTTTAGGTAATTCTAAAGCACATAGAAAAAAGTTAGGAACTAACTGTCTTTATGTGAATTTCGAGTTAAGGATAACTAAGCCTACTGCTGAAATCAGCACAACAACGAAGCGTATAACCGTTGCAAAGTCATTTAGACGTGTAATTGTATTATGAACTGGAACCAAAGCTGGAATTGGTGTAGGAGAACTAGATGTTGATGTCGGTGTTGGAGTCGGTGAGGCTAAAAAGGTGGGTGTAAAATAGGCGACTATATTGGTGTTTCCAGTAACATAAAATGAATATGTGCTTGTCGTGACTGTGTTTGTGGCTCCTGTGCTGGGTTTTGTTATTGTATAGTCGCTGAATTGGTATCCGTACTGCGCTGAGGCGGTGAAGCTAATTAGGTCTCCGGATTCAACTATGTATTCTTGATTTCCACTATTAGAAGCGCCTGCAGTAACAGTTACAGATCCGCTGTTAGTTGGACTTTCACTGATTGAAACGGTGTAATCGGCAGATGGATTTTGAGTTGGCGTAGGAGTAGGTCCCCCCAGTAGGTGTTGGCGTTGGGCTGGTTGAGCTGATGTAGGATGCAGAGATGCTAACGGGGCCTGTGTAAACTGATGCTGTTGGAGTGCTGGCATAAGTTGTTCCAACTTCCACGTACTCTTAGTTGTTCGGTATTGCTTGAGTATTATCGCTTAATATTTGATTGTCATTTACCCACATTGTAGCAACGCCAGCAGATGAAGAAGCACCCTGTGCCATTAGTTGAATGGAGTACCAAGTGTTTGGAGAAACTGTGCTGCCGTAATATGTGGCGTATGAAGAGGGAGAAACAATTGACCAATAAATGACGCCGCCTGCATTATAAATTCCTGCTGATACTAAGTTACCAAGTCCAGTATCCGCTAGGTCTAAAACGTAAAGTGAATTGCCTGGGGGTAGGCATAGATGATATGTACAAGGCAGCTTCAGCGTATACAATCGAATATGTCGAGCCGACGTCTGCTATTGCTACACTATAAGCGGTGTCACTCGTGAACATTGCATAGTTGGTGCCAGGATACACTATAGGGCTTTGAATTGTCCGTGTGGCACCAGATGTATATGACCAACCATTAAAACCGTTAGCGAAGTCATTAGTCCAAGTAGAGGATAAACTAATCTGTAATGGTTGACCCAACATAAATTTGCCAGCTACTCCACTTATTCCCAAAGCAGCTACTGAAAGACCAGCAATGAGAACAACAGTTAACAAAATATTTGCATGAAGCTTCTGTTTTTTATCCAATATTAACACCTTTGACCTTACAAGAAAAAAACTAAAAAATGAAAATAACGATAACCGATCATGTAGTAACGTATAGTGTTGTATCGTAAATCCATGCTTTAGCGGTTTCAGCAGATAAATTAGTTGAGAACTCAGAAATCCAAGGAACAAATGATGTAGGAGTAACCATTGTTCCTGCAGTATAACCTCCCCATGGGTCAGCTTCATATTGAGATTGCACAGTAAAAGTCATTGATACTTGAACCCATCCACCGCTATTAAATGGCACTGTCATTTGCGTCATTGAAGACGGATAACTTGGATAGCTGGGGATGCCTGTTGGTGTAGCAATTTCGCATATTCTTCCGTCTGGTCCGTAAAAGTCAAGGGCTATTTTAACTCCCTGGTCATAACCTGTTAAATCGCCAGGTACAGTTGCTGTACCCGTCCAAATGTAAGCTGACCAGTAAATTTTGTCTCCGGGACTTATAGATGACCAAGTGCCGTCCATTTCGCAGTTAGCAACGTTGCCGCCGTCTCCGGTAGATATGTAATAGGCGTTTGGCGACATTTGAATGCATGTTTGACCACCATATGTAACGGGGTAAGTGTCCATGCTGCTTGCTGCGCCGCCGCTGATGGTGCTTCCGATTCCCCATCCTGTGTTTTCCCAAAAAGTGGGCATTACAGCTAAGTTGCTACCTGATGGCGGAGGTGTAGCCGTTGGAATAGGTGTTGGAGTTGGTGTAGGAATTGCTGTTGGGACAGGCGCTGGAGTTGGACCGATAGGATAAGATGTTGGTGTAGCCGTTGGGGTAGGTTGAGGTGTTGACGTAGGTGTCGGCATTGATGTAGTTGTAGGGGTAAGCGACGGCGTTGGTGTGGTTGTAGGTGTAGATGCTGATATAGTTACAGGTGTAGATGCTACTGTGGTTGAAGATGAAAGCATTAACGAAGTATTGTAATTGACATATCCCGAAGATTCAATTGTTGTCGAAGTCGAAACACTCGCATGTCCCATGGTTAATTGTTCCATGGTTAAGGATAGGGCGAGACATAGAACTACGAGTATTGATGATGCTATTTTGAGCCTATTTTGTAGAGTTATTTTCATATAGTATTCCATAGTATATTAAGTGTTACGACTTAATATATATATATGGAATGACTAGTTATAATACTACCTGAACAACACAAATACAATACAAATTAAACCACTAAAAACAACTTAAATGAAACACTTAATAAATATTATTAATAATATTCACAAATACAACACACATTAAACACCAATAAAACAAGCATGATGAGACAAGAAAACTCCTAAAAATCATCTTATACATGTACTGCAGAAAAACAACCACTCTTAACAATTCATTTCCTGAAATGTTAGGGTTAAAGGTACAGACCACATTATTCCAGGTGAGAAGGTAATGGTGGATCCATGTATAGGTCTCCAATACCCATTCGAGAAGACGAAATCCTGACGTTGGGGTAAAGAATCACTTGGGTCGAATTCCACATATTATTTAACTTGGAGGCCAATATGTTTATTCAATTGGTGTATCATTCTGCTTGATTAAGTAGATATCAGATCCAATTAGTCTCATACTTATAGTTTCTTTCTTAAATTTAGCGTACTCTGGAAGGGTAGCCATCGTAACTCCCTTAATAACCATCTCTTTTCCGTCTTTATCCTTTCTTACTTCTTTCTTGCATAGATCATAACCATGTGTACGAGCAAATTCTTTTAGGTAACGATCAAGTATTGGATAAACCTTTTTTACAACTGCTTTCCTCTCTTCCGGGCCTAGCTTACTATAATTCTCTAATTCAAACACTTTCTCCAGGTTAAGTCTATAGGCATTCCTTGACATCTTAGCTACTATTCTTATAGCTTGGGCCAGCTTGGAATATTTAGGTTTTCTTCCTCTGTGACGAGTCTTAATAGATTCCACTGATACAATATCATGAAATAATTCTTGAGTAAGTGTCTTTAGTTGTTTATCTGCGATATTATCTGTAGTGTTAGACTCTAACTTTATTTCTTTTCTCTTGTGTGTTTGTGACATTCTAAATCCATGTGATATTATTTTCTAAAACTATACTTAAATATATTGAATTGGTAATATTGATTATGTCATAAATTGATTTTATAAAAAATCTAGAATTGAAATGAACTCAGTTATTTTACTGTGGTGTTCGATCTGTTACCAAATATTTAGACTTTCCGCATTAAATCAGGGAATAAAGGAGTAGTATTAATATCTACAAGCATCTGAGAAATGGCCTAAATTATCCATTCGATTGTTTTTAAGATTGGGTATGTTTAATTTGTGCTTTATATTAGATTATTAAGCTCGTTCTATGCGGTATTATGTGCAGAAAATACTTGTTTCAGGTTTTACCCCAGAAATAACAAGAAATTTTGTAACCAGAGTTCAAACTCAACAGGACAAATCAATATATCTCTAAACAAATGTTTCTAGTGAGCCAAAGAATAGGCACAATGACGTATTCCAATGACTATGTATGTTGTTCGCCATTGTTGGAAATTCCGATTTCGGCAATTGAAAAGTCGTTCGATTATATTAAAGAAGCAATAAATAACAATGAAAATACCGGATGGTACGCCCTAACCCCCAAAGACCAAAGCTTTTGACTAAAATTTAGTAAAACCCAAACCTGTTTCTGTTTTAGATTAGGACTAATATGTTGAATCGCAGTAATAATTAAATTACCGCTGGGGATTCAAGAAATGACAGAATCTACAATTTCCCTGAATCACCTTGAACAAGATGTGAGGCTGAAGCTACTTGATTGCTATTCTGCAAAGTCAACATCTCAAGGAATTAACGGATTAACACTGAGTTTGGTCTTTTTTACTTTTGTAACATTAATAAATGGCTTAAAATCGTTTCTTGGGTCGGGATTTTGGTTTATCCTATTATTGGCTTTCTGTCCCACGCTTTCTTAGCAACAGCACAGCTGCAATGATTACCACGATGACTATGACAACCACTATTCCATAGATTGACCCTTGAGGTAAACTTGACTGCGCCAGAGCTAAGTTAAGTAAAGCTGTTGGGTTCGAAGTCGTTGACGATTGCGCTGGCGTAGGCGTAGCTATCGGAGTTGAAGTAGGTGTTGGAGTTGGCGTTGGAGGTGGGGTTGAAGTTGGAGTTGGCGTTGGGGATGCCGTAGGTGTTAGAGTCGAAGAGCTACCTAATGCATAAACGTTGCCGTTAGAGCCTATGTAGACCACACCATTGACAACAACAGGAGACGACTCAAGCTGAATGTTGCCTGTGGCTGTGGTGTAATTCCAGAGTTTTGCGCCGCTATAAGCATCCAAAGCATAAACGTTGCTGTCCCATGAGCCTATGTAGACTACGCCGTCTACAACTGCAGGAGACGACCAACCAACTTCGCCCATGGTGTAATTCCAGAGTTGGATACCGTTAGCAGCATTCAAAGCATAAACGTTGCCGTCAGATGAGCCTATGTAGACCACACCATTGACAACAACAGGAGACGACCAGACCCCGCCAGTAGTGTAATTCCAGATTTGGTTGCCACTTGTAGCGTTCAAAGCATAAACGTTGCCGTCAAAGGAGCCTATGTAGACCACACCATTGACAACAGCAGGAGACGAATAAACATCGCCACCAGTGGAGTAATTCCAAAGTTGGATGCCGTTAGCAGCATTCAAAGCATAAACGTGGTGATCATCGGAACCTATGTAGACTACACCGTTGACAACAGCAGGAGACGAATAAACATAGCCGTCAGTGGTGTAATTCCAGAGTTTTGCGCCGTCAGTTGCATTCAAAGCATAAACGTTATCGTCATCTACAGAGCCTATGTAGACCACACCATTGACAACAACAGGAGACGAATAAACCATTCCGCCAGTAGTGTAATTCCAGATTTGGTTGCCACTTGTAGCGTTCAAAGCATAAACGTTGCCGTCAAAGGAGCCTATGTAGACCACACCATTGACAACAGCAGGAGACGAATAAAGCAAGACACCGGTAGTGTAATTCCAGAGTTTAGCGCCGCTAGTAGCGTTCAAAGCATAAACGTTGCCGATATTGGGAAATGGGGGTCCTTCGATGCCCTTGTAATTCGACGAGCCTATGTAGACTACACCGTTGACAACAGCTGGAGACGAAAAAACCCAGCCACCAGTAGTGTAGTTCCAAAGCAACTTGGGAGTAAGCGCCGGGTTACCTGTGCCTGCACCACTGTGAGACGGACCGTTCACGGAGCTCGCGTAGACAATAGTTTTGCTCGAACCGATAGCCGCTATGACGGCGCCGAAAACAACGATAGTTAATATGCATATTGCGGCGAATATTGCTTTTCTGTACGCATGATTGCCAATCGGAGTGGCCAACAGCACTCTTAAGCTTACTATTCCTTCAATGATCTTGTCAGGTACTTTCCTAAGGCTCACATAAAACATTAAAAAACCTCTGTGTAATATCTTAATATACACTACATAGTCTGTGATTAATATAAACGAGTGTGGATGTAGTGTAACATCTACAAGGTTTGCATTTAAGACACTTATTTTTAAATATTATTATCAAATAATGCATGTGTAAAGAATAAATCTCCATGAGTTAATTCATTATGCCTATATGGTTGTATCACTATACAGTAGATGGAGAAAAGCGCACTAACGCCAGAAATATTAGAGCGCCACCAATAGAGTGCGCTTCAAAAAAAAGACAATGTATGAGAAGATCTAAACTGGAAATGCACGTGGATATTCTTAAGGTCTTGGCTCACTGGGGTCCGTTAAAGCTGACACACGTCATGTACAAGGCTAACGTTAACTGCAGCGTGCTAGAGAAGTACCTTGACCTCTTGACCGAGCAGGGACTGGTTGAGGAGAAAATCATCAAAAAAGAAAGAAAATTCTACGCGATAACGCAACTCGGCGTTACAGTGCTCAAGCAGTTCCGAGAACTCAAAGAACTGCTGCCCATAGTGGAAGAAACAGGAAACGAAGCAAGACTCCAAAGACCCTATCTGTTCTAAAGCGCGCGGAGATGAAACTTCTTGAAAACAAGAAAGATAATTAATCCATCGATAAATATCATAGACTCCGCGTTTTCTTGCCCTGTAGGAATAACCAGAGAATCAACAATTAAGGTTTTGCATGTAGACGATGACGCTTGTATTCTGAGAATTTCTAAACGAATTCTTGAACTGACGGGAGCATATGAAGTGGAAACTGCGTCGTCGGTTGGAGAAGCATTTGACAAAATGGGGAAAGATAAGTATGATGTTGTTGTTAGTGATTATCATATGCCGGGAAAAGATGGTTTGCAGTTTCTAAAAGAGCTCAGAGAAAA
>JBEKPG010000077.1:0-9296 GCA_049520955.1 Bathyarchaeia archaeon
GTATGCTCTTTCAAGTTTGCGGCTTGTAAATGGCAAAGATACTTTAATTATTTGCTCTTGGTAACTGGTATCTCGAAGTTGAGTTGCGAGTTCTGAGAGATTTTTGCTTTCTATTAGCGTTTTAAGTTTTGCTTCGCTGAGCAGTCTGCCTCTTTCTGCTCCGATTTTCGCTGAAACACGAGAATAAAGTGTTGGCTGGCTCAAGATTTAGTTTCCCCAAGCACTGTGTTCACAACTGTAGAGACTGCTTGTTCCAACTGTTTTTCCGCTTGCGCCCTCAGATTCGCTCTGGCTTCTTGATTTGCCTTTAGCTGTTCTTCACGGTTGCGGTTGGCTTCCTGAATCGTGCTCGTGTAAAACTGCTGTGCCTCTTCTTCCGCGTAAGTTTTGCTATTGGCAATCAATTTTTCGGTTTCTTGCGGTGATAGAGCTGTCATTTTTTTTGCTTCATCCTGCGCTTCGCTGCGAATCTTCTCTGCTTGGGCTTCGATTTTCTTGAGTTCGGTCCAGACTTTCTCCATTATTCCACAAATATACTAGGTTTGTGTGGTTTCTAAAGGTTTTTGTGCTCTAAATAAAGATTAGACCTTAATCGTTATTATTTTTGGTACTTTGTTGTAGGTTTTATCGCTTTTTTGAGTCTTTTCATATAAGCAATGTCCCTGTTATTCGAAAGTTAACCAGTCCACATACTATGTCTGTCGCTTTCTCGTAATGTTTAAGGCGATTCCTAAACTCATTAGACCATATACAAACTCCTTCAACCGAGAAAACGTATGCCAAACCACCCTCATCTCCTTTGAAAGGCCCTTATTGAAAACTTGCTCACGCGAAAGTTCAGACCCTTCATGCCCCGTTTGCCTCGTCCAGGATTCTGCATCTTGAAAGGCGACACAGAGTTCAGCTTTGGATAATCAGTCTTTATTCCCTTATAGCCCAAATGTAAACCTAAACGGACGTTATCCAGCAAGTCTGGATGACTATGCTTATCCAACGCGCATGGCTGTTCCAAAATTAATTGGCAAAGTACCTGATGCTTCTGGCTTTGGCTTGGTTGTGCGTGTTGATGGCTGCTTGAGCTGTGAGAAGCATAATTAAGACGCAGAGCTGAGAATGAAACGTCAGTTTGGCTAGCCCTCTCAGATTATGCTGAGTTAAGCTAGCAAGATTCTTGAGTCTAGTGAAAACCCGCTCAACAGCCACCCGTTTCCTGTAGGCTCTTCTAAACTTTTGAGGACCATGACTACGAAATTTCCTATCAACTCTAAGGGTGCCCCTGACGCCTTTACTTTCGTTCTTCGGCTCGCGCGTATAATAACAAGGAAACATGCAAGACTCAAAAAATTTTAGCCAACGAGTGTCCGTCACCATTTTTCTCGGTGAACCATCTCTTCCAGCGGTTTTCTCTTGGATGCCCTAACGAATTCTCGCACTGTTTTGCTTCTCTCACTCATCGGCGCAGGATACCCCAGAGGAGTCAAAGCGACGACCCTGACATTGGCTGGTATCTCCAAAACTTTCTTAACTTTTGCCTCGTCGAATCCGCCTATCCAGCAGGTTCCAAGCCCCAGGTCCGTTGCCGCCAAAACAAGCTGCTGCATCGATATGCCTACGTCAACTAAGTAGTAATCCATGTTGTTGTGTGAACCGGAGTCCTTAGGGTCGATGCATGCGGCTAGAAGAACGGGTGCCTCGCTTAGCCAACTGGTGAACCCGAGGGCTATCTCGTTAATCGTAGCTTTGTTCTTTACGACAACGTATTTGCTGCCTTGCTTGTTTCCCCACGAAGGCGCCAGCCTTGCAGCCTCCAAGATTCTCATCAACTTTTCTTCCTCAACCGCTTTGCCTAAAAAGTCCCGGACGCTTTTTCGTGAAGTTATAACATCCATGAATTCCATGCAGTAACACCCCAATCACTCTGGCAAACGCTTCCTAATATGACTATCCCAAGGACTCCGCGAGAAAAGGCGCGCGTGGTTTTTCCTAAATCAGTTTGCGAAGTACCTGATGCTTCTGGCTTTGGAGTTATTATGCGTGTTGACGGCTGCTTCGGCTGTGAGAAGCATTATCAAAACACAGAGCTGAGAATGAAACGTCAGTTTGGCTAGCCCTCTCAGATTATGCTGAGTTAAGCTAGCAAGATTCTTAAGCCGGCTAAAAACTCGCTCTACTGCCACCCGTTTCTTGTAGGCTACTTTGAATTTTTGCGGTCCATGGCTCCTAAATTTTCTATCAACTCTCAGAATTCCTCTCACACCTTTGGACTGATTCTTAGGATAAGGAATAACGGGCAAAGCCCCAATTTCTATCGCCGTTTCCCCGAGATTGCCTGCGCTGTACTGAGAATCAGCTAGAAGTGTCTTAGGCTTCACGTATTCTGATGCCTTCTTGAAGAGATGGACGGAATGCTTCTTCTCGTTCTCGTTAGCGGAAACAACAATCATGGCGATCGGTAACTCACTCTTGACGTCAACAGCCAAATGAAGTCCATACCCCAAGTCTTTGGCCCTAACTGCTCTTCCAATCCTTGAGTCTGGATCACTGTAGCCCGTACGGTTGTCAAGACTTCTTCTACTGTAGGCTTTGATGAAGGTAGAATCTAACGCTATGGCTTGACCTTTGATTCTCCCATTCTTCACCAGCACTTCAACAGTTTGATCTACTATTCTCGATAGCCTTTGTGGGCCTACTTTGGTTCTGAACCTGGATAGAACTGCAATGCCGTATGGAGGTTCATTTGCTTCTATGTCGCAGATTTTCTTGAGTCGCGGGTCTTTCCACATTTGCCTAACAAGCATTCGGTCGTTGGGAATATTTTTGAGCCGTTTTACAATGTGTGCTTTGAATATTCCAAGGGGTTCCTTGGCGGCCTTCCAGAAGAGCCAGCTGGATGGTAGGGCTCGTTTAGGATTCTTTGGGCAAAGGATAAATCTGTCTTACTGAACAGCGTTTCTAGAGCCTCGTATCTCCTTATTCTTCACCTCAATAAGAGTTACGGGACTCATTTTATTATTTTAGGAACACGCACGCGCGATTAGCTGTTGAGACCGCGTGAAAACTATTTTCAATATTAGAAAATTGCCAAGTTTATTGCTATTCTGTAGGGTTCAAGACTTATTTTTTAGATATAAGGCGCAATTTCTAAAAAAATTGAGTTTTCACACACTTTTCACACACTCTCTGTTCCGAAATTGGTCAAAAATGGTCATAGCTCAGTTTTTGCTCTGTCCTACATATGTTGACTATTTACAGTTCATGCTTTGAAACATGACCCAAAAGCAGAAAGCTGACTTAAAACCATTTTTCACATTTTAGGAACACATGCATGTGCGCTATCGCGAAGACCAGACCCTCAACTCCGCTATTCAATACTGCAAGCATCCGTTCAAATATAAGATTGTGTAATGATTACTTCCGTGTAAGAAGACGCTCGCCACGACCAAGATGCTTTAGAGAAGCACAAAATGCTTGGAAAACAAAACTACATTTCCATCTACTGAGCTAGGCATTAGCTATTTATGCGAGTGCATCTTTTATTATTTTAGCAGCAGGGACTGATTTTTATGGTAAATACAGTTAAAGTTGGAGACAAGGCACCCAACTTCAGTTTGCCGGATGTGGAAAATAGAACCAGAAACCTGGAGGAGTTTTTAGGACAAAAAGTCGTGTTAGTTTTCTTCGTTGGAGCTTTTACTTCAACATGCACTAAAGAGGCGTGTGAGTTTCGAGATTCGATAGCTCGGCTGATTGATTTGAAGGCTCAAATTGTAGGAATAGACGTAAACGTCCCTTCCGAGAATAAGGGTTTTGCCGGGAAAAACAGGCTACCCTTCCCCGTACTCAGCGATTACAAGCACGAAGTCATCGAATCATATGGGCTGGACTTGCCTGATTTCGCTGGGCCTGAGGGTGGATCTAATGCATGTTGCTGGGGAAGCGGCTGTTACCCGATTGCTAAACGCGCAATCTTTATCCTCGACGAGAATGGCATTGTGCGTTACACGTGGGTTTTCGACAGTCCAGCTGTTGACCCAATTTATGAGGAAATAAGAAAAGCCTTAGAACACATTTCTTCGGAGGAACAAGCGTCAATGGGCGCACCTACCGTTATAACGATTTCGAGGCAGGTAGGTAGCTGGGGAAAAGAAGTTGCCTTGAAGGTCAGCGAGATACTCGGTTATGCTTTCTTCGATAAGAGTCTGATGTTAAGTGAAGCCAAAAGCATTGGTATTTCTGAGGCGGACATTGCTGACTGTTCTGAGGACTCTTACAAGGTTCAGGGTTTCGTGGATAGAATTTTGCTTCGTAAAAAGCCTGTCGCCACATCCCTTAGCTTGAAAGACAATGCACTAATCAGGAAAACCCTCAACGAGGAGGAATGTCTATCTGCGATTCAAGCGGTCATCAATCACTTGGCTAGTAGAGGGAAAATGGTTATTGTAGGACGAGGTGGGCAAGCAATATTGAAACAGAAAGTAGGTGTCTTTCATGTGAGAATCGTTGCTCCTTTAGAGGTTAGGGTTGAAAGAATCATGAAGAGCGGAGGATTGAGTCGAGATGATGCTCTAAGATTTATTGAAGATAATGATAAAGCAATGGCTGAATATCTGCGAAGATTTTACAATCTCGATTGGGAAGACCCAGCGATTTATGATATGGTTTTGAACACGGGGAAGATGGATTTAGGCATTGCAGCGAGGATTATAGTTTCGGTAGCATCGCATGCATGGTGAATATTCAATGACGTTTGAAAAAAGCATCTTAATTACTAAGCGCCTGCAGTTTGTCGAAACATAAGCGCGCGCATAGAAGGTAACTTTTTTTTTAAAAAAAGTCCATCTTGCCATCGTAACTAACTATTTTTTAAGTTGCAAAAAATTAAAAATTGAGCGCGCAGGCGGATTAAATCTTAAAGCGCAAGCGTTCTTAGAAGTGAAATGAAAGCCTTTTTGGTCTGATCAACGCTTTTGTCCTTGGAGACGCTGAAAGGAACCTCGACATTATTTGTCGGTATTCTTGAAACCCCGTGGATTAAATTTATTTGCGCTCCTTCTGGCGATTAAATGGATGAGCCCTGAACTCGGATAGTAAAATGCTGACACAATGCCTTCAAGGCCTTCAAAACATGGAGGTGAACAAAAATGGGTAAATTTGAAAGAGTCTGTGGTGTAGATGTGCACCGCGATTTGCCCGTGGCAACCATCCTCAGCGCGAATCGAAAGAGTGAAGACACTTTGTGAATTACGAAACGGCATAGACAACTTAAGGAGTGGCTCAAAACAAGCGGGTGCAAACGGGTAGTTATGGAGTCTACCTGCATTTACTGGGTTCCGCTGTGCCTGGCTTTGGAAGAGTCTGGCTTTGAGGTTTCTTTGGCCAACGCGCATCAGGTGAAAGCCATTCCCAAGACAGATCAGTCCAGTTCAGAGTGGCTTACGCATTTGCTTATGGGTGAACAGATAAAACCTAGTTACGTGCCGGAGAAGCGGGCGCGGGAACTGCGTGAGCTTACTGATCGTTACACCATTTTTGGTTTTGGTTTTTGGTAAGCCTACCTTTTTGACTTTGAGAGAATTTTCACAGCGTTCCAAAACCAAAGTAAAAAGGTGAAGAGAACTCGTTTAGGACGAGGATTTTCGAGAGCGGAGACTTCGTGACTCGCTTGCTTAGCAACACTATTTCTTACGCGCGAATTCTCGCTTTGCTTATGGCTCATTGGGCATTACTTCTTGTGACCTACACTGTCGCTGGCTTGGTAGGTTTCGCTTCGCTTTCAGGGTTGATTCTAAGTGGCATAATCATTATAAGCAGAAACATTTTCGTGATCGCGCTCGAAGGCTTAATTGTTTTCATTCACTCGTTAAGATTGCACTTTTACGAGTGGTTTAGCAAATACTATCAAGACAGCGGAACAGAGTTTAAAGCGTTTAAGCAGAACTTTGTCTACACCAAAGTTGTTTTTCAAGGAAAACAGGTAACAGGCAAATCTTAAGAGCAACCAATTTATACTGATTCTGCGATTTGCACCGCCCTAAAATATCCATTTATCAAGAAACAAATGAATCCAAACTAACCAGATGATTACGGGCGCTTAAGCATTCATTAATTTCAGTAAAATCGCTTTAGCTGCGTAAAGCCTGTTTTCTGCCTGCTCATAAATCACCGCTTTAGGATTCTCGATTGCTTCCGCAGTTATTTCGTATCCGCGGTGAATGGGCATGTCATGCATAATGTACGCGTTGCTGTCTTTGAGCAGCTCAGCGTTGATTTGATAGGGCATCATAAGCTTAATTCGCTTCTCCTTCGCGTCCACAAACTTTGGGTCTGCGAAAAACTCCATGTCAATCCACGTGTCTGTGTAAACAAAATCAGCGTCGTTGACAGCTTTCTTGGCATCTAAAGTTGATTGCCAAAGCCCCGTCTTCTTCGCTTCAGCCAGCAGATCATCATCGCGTGCCGCCTCATTAAAAATCGGGGTAACCGTAGTCAATTTGACCCCTGTCTTGGTGCAACCCTCTATTAGAGAATTGCAAACGTTATTGTGGACGCCTATGTAGACAAGTTTAACGCCATTTAGAGTGCTCTTCTTTTCTTTTATGGTGATTAAGTCTGCTAAAGCTTGGCTCGGATGATACTTCTCGTCGCAGCCATTGATTACTGGAACACGTGAAGCATCAGCCATCTTAATTAAATCCGCATTATACAGCAATCTCGCCATTATGCAATCAACATTGCGCGACAAATAACGAACCTCATCAGATACATCAGCCAAAGTGAAGTTCGTTGTTCGCCAATCAATAAACAACCCGTGACCGCCAAGCTGAGTGGCAGCAACCTCAAAAGCCACCCTTGTCCGCGTTGATGTTTTCTGAAAAATCAACGCTGCCGACTTGCCCTCAAAGGCTCTGTGGTATTTTTTAGGGTTGCGCTTAACTTCAATTCCCAATTCAACAATTGAATCAAGCTGTTGACCGGATAACTCTTTGAAATTAATCAAATGCATTTAACTGGCCTTCAATAACGCTGACCAAGCCAGCAATTATAAGCTTTATGGAAAACCTGGCTCATCCTCTAGCCGTTTATCTTCATAACACATAAGGGTATGTAACGCTTACCCCTAAAAATTCCTTCACTTTGGTCAATTAAACGCTGGTTTCTGTCTAAAGCGTTACTGTAAAGCTAACCTTTCCAACAAGACGTTTTAACGTAAGATCTTCGGATTTTGTCTACAATTGGCTAAAATTGTCGAGCAATGTCCATTTTTATCGAATAATGACCCAACCTGCAAGCGATTCTCCTCTTTTATGATAGTTCTTGCAATTAACTCTTTGCGTTACCGGCAAATTAGTCCGCCCCGTTTCCACACATTGCGACACATCCCGACACATCCCGACACATTTCTAGCCGCAACCTACAAACAATTTAAGCTTTGCTTCAAAAAACAACTCAAAACAAACTGAACAAAAATGCAAAAATGAGTGTTGTTGTTCTTCTACTAATAGTTACGGTACCAAAATTAGATAGAAAGAAGGAAAACCTTTTTCACCCGAGCAACACACTAACGAAACGAGATGACATGATCCTCATCGTAGCCTCAAAAAAGGACACTGCAGGCCTAACAATCAAACAAGAAATTCTCAACCACTACCCGCTAAGCAAAACTGCACAAACATTCCAACAAAACCCCATATTCAACGCTGAAATAAACGGCAAAAACGTAACTCTTGCAACTCTAAACGAAGAATCCGTTAACGCACAAAACCTGCCGGAAAGCTTTCCAGAGGCAAAACTAATAGTCTTCATATCAAGGCACAGTAGCGCAAGCGGAAAACCTACTTTATCTGTCCATACTCCAGGAAACTTTGCTGAAGCAGGGCTAGGCGGATTGCCGCGAACAGTTTCAGTTTCGCCTGCAACGGCTATGCGTGACGCCTTACAGGCGCTTTTCCACTACAAAGAAGAGCTAAGCCTTAACTATGAAGTGTCATATGAATGCACGCATCATGGTCCCAGCTTGAATGTACCCACACTCTTTGTTGAGTTAGGCAGCTCCCCCGCCCAATGGAGTGATTCAAAAGCTGCACAAGCCGTTGCTCACTCCGCAATATGTGCAATCGCCAACTTCTCAACGCATGCTGATTCAGCGGTTCTTGGAATAGGAGGAACCCACTACAATCAAAAGTTCACACATATGGCTTTGTCTGGCGAAGCTATTTTCGGTCACATGATACCTAAATACGCTGTCTCCATGATTGACTCTGAAATTCTAGCTCAATGCATCAAGAAAACTCTTGAGAAAGTCTCTTCCGCAATTCTTGATTGGAAAGGAATCAGAAGCCAAGACAAACCAAAACTATTATCAGCTCTGCAAGATGTCGGATTGACTTTCAAGAAAGTTTAACCAAAAACATTTAGCCTCATGAGGAAGCTTTAAAAGCATTGATAAAGTTTTTTTTAAACTCTGCGTTACAGTAACGTTTATTATTCATAAATGAAATCTTGAGTGTGCGATGAAATATGGGATTAAAATCTTGGTTAGCGCAAGCAGCAAGAACCTTAAGGTTAGCTGTAAAACCGGGAAGAGAAGAGCTTTGGCTATCAATAAAAATTAGCCTCTTAGGCATAGGCGCAGTAGGACTAATCGGCTTCGTAATTAAACTCCTATCATATGCAATAGGCGGCACAACAGGAGCAGCAACCTAAAAGGAATCCTGATTATATGGAAAAGAAAGAAGAGCAAACACAAGCAAAAATTTTCGTTGTCAAAACCACTACAGGGCAAGAACGAAATGTTGCCAGATTGATTGCTTCAAAAGTGGAAATGAATCACATTCCAATAAAATCTCTTCTTGTACCTGATACGCTTAAAGGATACGTGTTTGTTGAAGCTGACGGACCACATTTGGTCGAAGAAGCCATCACAGGATTAAGACACGTACGCTCCAGAATACCTGGGCTGGTAAGCTTCAATGAAATAGAAAGATACATTGTCCGAAAACCAGTCATGGAAGACCTAAACGAAGATGATGTCGTCGAAATTACCGGTGGACCGTTCAAAGGTATGCGAGCCAAAATCACGAGACTTGACAAGGCAAAAGGCGAAGTTACCCTCGAATTACTTGAGGCAACATTCACTTTGCCAATCACCGTACACTCAGACTATGTAAAACTAGTAGAAAAAGCAAAAACATAAAACAGGCGAAAAAACATGGGAGAAAAAAAAGTTGTAGAACTGCTCGTAAACGGAGGACAAGCCAATGCAGGTCCACCATTAGGTCCTGCTCTTGGTCCATTAG
>JBEKPG010000078.1:0-9231 GCA_049520955.1 Bathyarchaeia archaeon
TCGATCAATTCTTTTGCTCTGTCCACTCGAACTTTTCTTTCCGTAATCATCCTTTCTGCCACTAAATCAACCAGTTCGTCCTTTGCTCCTGCGGTAATTGCTATGTTTCTTGCGTGCAATGACATGTGACCACGCTGAATTCCTTCATTTGCCAGTGCTCGTAATGCGCCTAGATTTTGGGCTAAGCCGACAGCGGCTAAAACCTCAGCGAACTCATTGGCTGATTTAACGTTTAGAATTTTCATAGCTATTCTTGCTACCGGGTGGGTTCTTACTGCGCCGCCAATTAAGCCGACAGCCATCGGCAACTCAATTGAGCCTTCCAAGTCTCCGTTTTTGTTTTTGGTCCATTTTGATATGGAAGTGTATGTTCCTTTCAACGAGGCAAAAGCGTGAGCTCCGGCCTCGATTGCGCGATGATCATTTCCTGTCGCAAGAACTACTGCTATTATGCCGTTCATCGCTCCTTTGTTATGGGTCGCTGCGCGATAAGAGTCTACCTCTGCAAAAGCTGAGGCGTAAGTAATGCCGTCAACGGCTGCTTCTCCGCCTAATGATTCCTTGGGTACGGTGCACCAGGCTTTCGCCAATCGCTTAGTGGCTAAGTTGGAGATGATGCGCAAATATACATGACCGCCCGTGAGCTGCTCAAGCAACGGCGCCACTGCTTCAGCCATGGTGTTAACAGCGTTCGCTCCCATGGCATCTCTGCAATCAACATACAGCTCTACAATCAACATTTGCCCCATGGAGGTATCGATGATTTTAGCGTCCAGGTCTTTTGCTCCGCCGCCGAAAGAGTTCAAAACTGGGTCTTGGTCATTTGCCTTCTTAAGAATGCCAGCTTTAGCATCTAACACCTGCTTCTTAGCGACCTTAGCATCCTTAATGCGAACGACTTGGATTTGCCCAATCATTACTGGTGCAGTGCTACTGGTGTGAAATCCTCCGCCTTCACGCACCATTTTAGCAGCGTAGCTAGCAGCGGCAATAACGCTTGGCTCTTCAGTTGCCATAGGAATCAAATAGTCTTTGCCGTTAATTTGAAAGTTACATGCAATGCCTAATGGTTCAGGAAAAACGCTGATAACGTTTTCCACCATGTGATCAACCAAATCAATCGGCAAAGAACCCGTATCCTCAAGTAAACGGACTTCCTCATCGGTTAAACCCGCAAAATCTTTAATGATTGCTAACCGCTCTTTAGGCGAAAGCTTATAGAAACCCGAGATTATGGATGTTTTGGTCATTTTTCATTCCTTTATTGACTTGCAAGTTGAGAGAATAGACTGATTTTCACCTTTTAAGCTTTAACTAATCCTCAGCCCAAAAACTCTGAGGCTACAGCGTAGTTTGCCCGGAAGTTCTGGGCATTGCAACTGCTGAGACGCCTAAGCGCTTGTGGATTTCTTTAGCCAAAACTGCGCCGTGACTTCGATAATTGTCTGTGATAATCTTTTTTGCTCTTGAACGCTTAACATACTCTATTAAACCGTCAAAATCAGAATGGTCACTTAATGCAACTAAATATTCTCTATCTCCAATCTGTCTGCAAGGTGAATTGAATTCCCAACCGCTAACACAGATACGGGCATTTTGCAGACCTACATATCCCCGAGAATTCATGTGATAAAACGCGACGCATGGAAGGTTTCCACCCAAGAGTTCACTCCCATTTACATCTGTAGAAAGCGACAAACTACCCAGTTGCATGCCATGCTGCTCGCAAACTTTCGTAACCTGATAAACTCGCTCCGGCATTACAAAGGGCACTGAAACGTCTGCATCTCTTAGAAGCTGCATGATTTCTTGCAATTTGCCATGATAACCGAAAACGTAGACGGCGCCGCCACGCAAGCGCTTTTCAATCATGGCAACTAAAAGTTCACGTACATCCACATCAAAAGAGCGCCTACATGACGGACTTCCATAAGTTGCTTCAACAACCAAAACATCACATTCAACAACGGGAGTGTCATCAATTCTGAAATCTCCAGTGTAAGCAATCCGTATTCCGCCAGCATCCTCAACTAGAACTTGGGCGGCACCCAAAATATGGTCTGCCTTAACAAGCGTAATCCGCTCTTCACCATACCTAATGGTTTTTCCATACTCCAGTGTCTCTATTACCGTGCCTCGAAGCTTCAGCGAACCGTCAAGCGTCTCTGCGAGGTCTCTGGTTGCCTTAGTCATCAAAACTTTCTCACAGCACTTCAAACTTTTTCGTAATCCTCCAAGATGGTCTGCGTGCGCATGAGTAACAATTCGCAAAGGCCTTGACTCGTAAAAAGCGTCACAGGCAACACTGTCCCCTAATAGAACTGCGCCGTTTTTGGTTACTTGAGCCCTTGCAGACAATCTTAATCCTTCTGCCTAAGCGGTTTTTTCAGCAAGCCACTCGACGAGCTGCTGGGGATTATCAGTTTCAATTGTTACTCGTAGAGGACCTAAAGGTGATTCAGCTGTTTCTTCAGAAAAGGAAATGTGCCCTGCAAACGCTACCTGCTTATTTAAACAAAAACTAATGGTGTTCCCTTTTATGCTGTGAAAGAGCATTTTTCTGGCTGCATCCCGAATCCTGTCAGTGCGTAGTATGGTGCGTAGTTTAACTGGAGAATCCTGCCCTTTGGCTTCAGCAGATAGTGTGTCTACTTTGCTGGTGAGCTTGATTGTTATGGAAGCGTTTCCTAAAACGTTAGTTACAGCCGTTTTTACTTTGTCTCCGCTTTCAGTAGGGTTAATTTCAGCTTCAACATGAACTTCTACTTCAACCATTTCTGCTCAATCCTCCGCAAGGAATCCACAGCTTTAGTCTTAATCTCCTCAACACTATTATCGTTAGCTATCATCTGCTCAGCCATCGCTATAACATTTCCCAAGCCAACACTAAGCTCCCGCATATCCCGATCACGGAAAACTTCCCATTCGAGTGGGTCATCGCTTCGGCGGCGATTGAAAAGACGGCTAAATCTTGTTTCAGGAGCAGCATGGACTGCGACGACGCTGAACTTGGTAAAATGCGCCTTAAAAGAATCAACTTCATATAGGCTTCTTAAACCGTCAACAAGAACTTTACTGCTTTCTTGTGCCTCTATTTTGGGAATGCATTTTTGAGCGACCACAGAGACTCCGCCGTCTGCCCGTAATTGAAGCATAACTTTCCCCACATTGTTAGGAGTTAAGTCCAAACCACGCTTAGCTGTATCCTCCCTAATTACATCACCCATTACAACTATAGCATAGCCTAATTCCCGCGCAATTTCAACCACCAAGGATTTGCCCGATCCAGGCATTCCTGCTAAGCCAATAACTAGTTTGTCAGCGTTCATAACTTAACCTTTTTTGTTTCTATAGAGGCCACTGCCATTAAAAAGTATCTTTACTTTGGCTCTGCCTCTAAACATTTTATTTGATAATACATAAGGGTTACAGACTACCTATTCATGAACTCTCAAAAGCTTCAACTTTTGAAACTCGGACTTCTAGCGATTCTATCTGAAGCCTCAATTAAAGCCATTATTAGAGGCAACAGCAGCCTATCCCCCGCGTAATCAATAGTGTTCGGGACATTCCAGGACTAACAGACACATTGCGACACATCCCGACACATTTCTAGCCGCAACCTACAAACAATTCAAGGTCTATTTCAAAGGGGCAACCCGAAACAAACTGATCAAAAATGCAAAAATGAGTGTTGTTGTTCTATCAGACAAAGAAAGAAAGGCTAAGCAAAACTAACTCTTGCTTAAAGCATTTATGCGTGTTAATTGCTAAAATACTTTGAAGGAACCAGCAATGTCTGAACAAATAAGAAGCTTCATTGCTTTCGACATGCAAAACGAGCAGGTACAGAATAGGCTCGCTGCCGCACAGAAGCTTCTGGTTGAAACAGGTGCAGACATCAGACCTGTAGCGCCCCAAAACATCCACATAACTACCAGATTCTTGGGAGACATTAGCCCAGCTATGGTTGACAAAGTTTACCAAGTAATGACAAAGGTCAAGTTTATCCCTTTCACCATCAAACTTTGCGGTCTAGGCGTTTTTCCCAGCCTCAATTACCCCCGTGTTGTTTGGGCAGGAATTACCGATGGCGTAGAGCAACTCAAAAGCATTTTCACTCAGATGGAACCTCAGATTCGCGCTTTGGGGTTTGCAGCGGACGCTTATGGGTTTAGCCCACACTTAACCATTGCACGGGTGAGATCTGGCACAAACAAAGACCGCCTAGCTGAGGTGGTAACGAAGAAAACTGATTACGAGTTTGGCGTAATCAAATCGGACTGTCTTCGGCTCAAAAGAAGCCAATTGTCGCCTAAAGGTCCAACTTACTCAACGCTCCGAGAATATTGCCCTACACAGGAGCAAAAATGACAGCCATGCAGGAAATTGAAGCTCTAAACAAGCTAGTTCTGGAAAAAATTACGCCTGGAAAAAAGGATCGTTCAAAAGTTGATTCAATAACCCGTATGATAGAGCGGAAGGTAGACTTAGCTTGCAAAAAAGAAGGTGTTCTAGCAACTGTACGCGTTGAAGGCTCAGTTGCCAAAGATACATGGCTCCGCGAGAACCCTGACATCGACATTTTCATGCGCTTGCCAACTTCGATTCCGAGAAAAAATCTGGGTAACTTAGGCTTAAAGATTGCTAAAGAAGCGGCGGGTAAATACGAGCAGATTGAACGTTTCGCCGAGCATCCTTATTTACAAATAATAGTTAAAGGCTACCGTGTAGACATTGTTCCCTGTTATGATGCTAAGCCTGGTGAATGGCAAAGTGCCACTGACCGAACACCTTACCATACGAACTACATAAAAAAACTCTTAAGCACAAACTTGCGTGGCGAGGTTCGGCTTCTTAAAAAATTCATGCAGGGCGTAGGCGTTTATGGGGCAGAAATAAAAGTCGGCGGATTCAGCGGTTACCTTTGCGAATTGTTGATAATGAAATACTGTTCGTTCCTTGATACAATACGTGCCTTTGCACGATATAATAGGCGAGTAGTAATTGACATCGAAAACTTTTATGAAAACAGAGAAAACGAGCTTTCCCTGCTCTTCCCTGAACCATTAGTGATTATTGACCCTGTTGATAAAGGAAGAAACGTAGCTTCAGCCGTGCAGCCCCAGAAACTGAACAGTCTAGTTGGTGCAGCCAGAGCCTTGCTGAAAAAACCAGATATAGCGTTTTTTTACCCGCCTAAAACTAAAGCTTTGCCAGTTTCAAGCTTGAAAAGCGTGTTTGAGAACCGCGGCTCATCCATAATATTTCTGGTGGTAGACCAATCCAGCGCTGTTCCCGACGTTTTATGGGGACAACTATACAGAACAAAGCGTTCAATAAATAAACTGTTAGAGCTAAACGATTACAAAATCCTGAGAGACACCGTATGGAGTAATGAAAAAAACCTCACTGTCTTCATCGTTGAGCTTGAACAGAAAATCTTGCCAAACATAAAAAAACATCTTGGTCCCCCAATCGAACGAGAAACTGAAGCCGAAAATTTCTTAGCTAAATACACTGGTAACGAAAATGTCATTTCTGGACCCTTCATTGAGGATGGACGCTGGATAATTGAAGTGCCACGCAAAACAACCGATTCAGTTACCCTTTTAAGGGAGAGGCTTGCAGATGGAGGCAAAAACGCTGGCGTCGCTGATCTTATCGTGAAATCAATCGGCAAAACCCTTAAGATTCTGGTTAACCATGAAATAGCTGAATTTTACTTTGAGAATGGCGATTTTGCCGAGTTCTTAACGGATTTTCTTTCAGGAAAACCGTTTTGGCTAAAGATTGGGTAAAGCTCATGTATTATTCGATTGCCAACGGTAAGAGAGGGTAGTTTTTTACCCAATGGGTTCAAGGGTTAAAAAAAGACTACCACTCAGAGGTCCGCCTTTGAAACCTTGTCCGTTTTTTAATGTTTTCAGCATCTTACTGTTTTGAACTTGACTAGTAATCTAAATCTTGGAGAACAGGCATAGTTCAATTTGAACAATGTAATAATGGAGCATCAGCATGTTAGATAATGATTATTGGGAAGACGCTTATGAAAGTGGCATCTTCAAGCACTGGGAGTTCAGTTATCCCTCTCCCGAGCTTATAGCTCTAGCAGCCGCCAACGTACCTCGGAGAAATGCGCGAGTTCTCGACATTGGATCGGGTGGCGGAACTGACGCTATCTTTATGGCTCAACGTGGATTCAGAGTCACAGGCGTAGACATCAGTGAAGCCGCTCTCAAAATCGCAGAAAAAAGAGCAAAAAAAGCCCAAGTTGAAGTAAATTGGCTCAGAGGAAACGCTTTAAAGCTCCCAATACAAAGCGAGACCATTGATTTCATAACCGACCGAGGACTATTTCACCTAATAGAAGATTGTGACCGACCAAGATACGCTGCAGAAGTTTTTCGCGCATTGAAAAACAAAGGACAAGCCCTGATACGTGGAAAAAGCACTGAATCAGCCCATGACCAATTTAACCCTGTAACAGAAAAATCCATCGACAAATATTTTTCCGCCTCCAAATTCAAGAGAGGCCCGATTCTGTCAATTCCGCTCTTCTCAGTTGAGGGATCCATGGACGCGAGGATTGTAATGCTTCAAAAAACAGGGCAAGCGTGATCAAACATTTATTGTGTTACAGAGTGGTACCAGCTGATGATGTATTCAGGAAGATTCAGTCCTCTTTGACCTAGTCGTTCAGCTAGCTTTACTGGAATTGGGCTTAAAACGTAGGCTGCGCGAGTGTAGAAGCGCCTTGGCGTACTTGGTTTTGTTTCTTCTGGAAGGATGATTTTTAAGTCTGCTTTCTTTGCCAGAGTTGAGTCCGGTGAAGTTGTTATTGCAAATACGGTTCCAGCGAATTTTTTGATTACGTCTGCCCAGATGATGACGGGTCTTGTTTCGCCTGAGTATGACAAAAGAATTTCGAGGTCACCTGCTCTTGGATGTGGAGTGTTAACGCCTCTTGTTATGTAGACGTTGTCTCCTAGGAAACTTTTGATGTGAAAGAGTCTTACGCCGGTCATTTTTGCAATCTCGTTGCCGGTCCCTTTTCCTCCTAGGAACACGTTTGTTCGTTTTTCAAGTATGTCGACGAGTTGCGTGTAGGTTTCAGAATGTACGTTTGAATCTATCATTTCACCGATTTTTTCAAATTCTTCAAGGCAAAACTGGAAGACATCATCAACCTCGAGGTTCCTAAAAACTGCTTCAACCATGCTGTTCATAAGTTCAAGTGTGCCTAACTCGAATATGTCGCCCATCATGCCGGTTTCACTGTATTCGGTACCAGGCTTGGATTTGCCCCGCCCTTTAAGCTCAACTACGTTACCATACTTTCCAACTACTTGAGAGAGGGGTGTATCAATGGCGGAAGTAAAAAGTCCCATTGTGAACCTGTTTGATTTTTTTTCCTCAATGTACTTCGCTAAGTCTTGAGCCATTACTAAAGGGTCATCTGAATAACCGCTGCCAGAATTTATCAAAAGCAAGGTTTTCTTGTAACGTCTTGCAAGGTCAGCCGCTGCATCATACATGCTTTTGCCTGGAAAACCTGGGTCATCAGGAGTTAAAACAACCTTGTTTCTCCAACCGGCTTGGCTGAGTGCAATTTGGCTCAGGGCAGCATTCAGAGAGTAGAGAGATCTGCCTGATCCTCCGCAGACTACGCAGTCCGCTGCTTTAAGTTCATTAAATAACGGCGCGAGTTCTCTACGTTTTATAGATAAAATGTTTTCTTGGATTTTGTTGACGTACCCGATGCTGCTGATTTTGCTTTTGATGGCTACGGCACCTTCAGTTAAAAGATGATTTAATGAATCTCTATATTATCCTTGTGCTTCTCGCTTGCATGTAAAAATGTTAACTATTCAATTAACTGCTTAGCAAAGGCTAATCCTTAGCATAGCGTTTGTTTCAGGGCATTGGCAAATCTGCGAAAAACCTCAAATGTAAACGCGCATTTGCGAGAATCCACGTTGTCACCTTAGTCTGAAGATATAGTTGGAGTACCGCAAGTAACGTCGGAACAGATGTCATTTTTCCGTTTGCGAAAAACCCGAATCGTACGCGTTACTACTCATAGATTAGGCGCTAAAGCTATGGCAAAGCTCAAATAATTTAAGTGTAAAACTATATTTGGCGACCTCAAATGAAGATTCTGTTAGATGAGATGTACGGTGGCTTAAAGGAGTACTTTGAAACATTAGGTTACGAAGTGATTACTGCCCAGGAAGCAGGTTTGAAGAGCGCGAAAGACCGTGATATTGTGGAATACGCGGGCAAATACAACTTAATCCTTGTAACACAGTACCAAAAGCCAGCTGAGCTATCTGAATTAACCGGTGTAAAATGCGTTTTTATTTCCAACCTGATGATGGCAAAGTTGGTTGATGAAAAAATAAAACAGCTAAAGCCTTAGACCCGGATGTTTCTCAAGTACTTATTCCACAAATACGATGCCGCGTAACCAGCCACCCCGCCTGTAACTGGACCCATGAATAATACAAGCGCGTCTAGCATCGTGCTTCTTTGAATAAATAAGCCGGAGGAAAGCTCCTTTGCAACAGGAACAAATTGTGGGAAAAGAGCAAACGCTGAATAACTAGTTAGTCCAATCAACATTGTGCTAAAAGCCATCGCAGCTATTAGCCTATTGCGGTTTACGCCTTCATTGGAAGGAGTTACTCTAAAAATGAAAAAGAATGCATCAACTAAAACTCCGAAGAGAAACGTGAAGAGGAAGGTAAATGGACCCAAAGCAGGGCTCCCTAATGCTGTTAAGAGTCCTCCAACTGCTCCCACGTAGGTGGCGCCAAATTTTTTAATGAATAAGCTGCTGAGGGCAAGAAGAACTGCTTCAACCACAATTAGAACGTAGTTTAACGGGGCTGGCAAAAAGACGTTGACGACAAATATTATTGAGCCAAAAAGCGCGGTTAAGAATAATTGGCTTAGTTTTTGCGTCATGTATCCCCTTTTGATATAGCAGTTTACCTTGCTATCTAAAAAGTTTAATGTACAAAAGCATGTTTAGTCTGACTGTTTAAAACTTTGATGCTTAAACATAAGTTTTCTTTAAACAGAAAAGCATAAATCTGAAGGATACAGTAATTAATAAACATCTTATATTTGACTTATAAGTGTGAAAAAGGGGATAAGGGAAAATGAGCACTCATGCAGAAGATTTGAAACTTCGCTTAATGACTATTGAACTGTTAAGAACAGCGA
>JBEKPG010000079.1:0-9073 GCA_049520955.1 Bathyarchaeia archaeon
TGTTTTGTTAATTGGATTTTAAGTTGAGGTTTGCTCGGAAGGTCACTTTAATGGTTCCTTCAGATTGAGACCAATGGCTAACAATATGAATCAAAAGCGAGTTCCAGACTAAGAGGCCCATAACATGTACTAATTGTTAAAAGAATGGCAACACTCATTTTTGCATTTTCTGTTCTCTGGTGTTTTGGGTTGCTTTTTTGGGTTAGAGCTTTAATTAGTTGAATGGAAAATGGCCGTTTAGAGGTGGTTGGAGAAGAGTTAAGTAGTACTTTGCTGAAAGTTGTACTTCGATTAAAGTATGAGTGAAGTTGTAGTTACACGGAAAGGGCAGGTAACCATACCTGTGGAATTAAGAAGAAAGTTTGGCATAGAAGAAAGCTCTAAAGTAGAGATCGTAGAGCAAGATGGTGTGATTGTAATACGGAAGAGTCCGAGCATTTTTGACCTTGCTGGAAGCGGTGCAGGAAAGGGCAATGTTGATGAGTTAAAAAAGATGTTGGACCGGATGAGGGATGAGGATGCCTGATAGGGTCTTGTATGACACCCGCTTCTTTGTCGAGTATTTCTATTCAGAGAATAAAGAACTTTTAAGAAAACTCAAGGAAGAACTAAGGTCTGTTAAAGAGAGGATGGTTTCTACGTTGACAGTTCATGAGATGCACCGAATAAACTTGAAAAAAGAAGGAAAAGACGTTGCAAACTTGAGAAGCGATACAATACACAGAGACTTTAGAGTTGTTGATGTAGATTATGAAACAGCGATAAAAAGTGCAGAATTAAGGAGCGGACATCAAATACCGATGGCTGACAGCGTAATCGCAGCTGCGGCTCAAATTTACAGGTGTTCTATTTTTTCCGATGATGCCCACTTCAAAGAAATACAAAATCTGAAAACAAAATGGTGCACGATACCCTAATTCTATCTATCTTTATAATTGGAAGGCGCTGCAATCACTTACTTTGGTGACGAAGTTTTTATCGAATTGTTGCCTGAGAAAATTTTTTGCAAGGTAAATTCTTGTTCTGATTGTTTTGCGCTGCACTTTTGGTTTAGAGCTTGAACTGTTTGCGGATTGCGGTTTAAAATGGTTGAAAAGGGTTTGAAAAGGCCCAAAAAGGTTGGAAGTGTACCTAAGAGTCCTTCGCGTACTCGAGCGTTCCTCTACGTTCTCGAAAGTTGCGGAAAAGAAGAGGCCATGTTGCATGGTAGGCTTAATTTTATTTGCCTGTTTTTGCTTCGTGCTTTGCCTTTTTCGCAGCATTCTTCTTTTTTAAAGATGGCATAATTCTTTAATGTGTAGAGGAAGCTAAAAAGACTTTTCACCAAAACCGCTGTAGGATCTTATGTCGACGATTGGGAGCCAACTTTCGGGTGAGGTTAAGCTGTTAGTAGTGTTGTTATGGATTGCACGTCAAGGTATTTTTGAGCTTTGGCTTTAAGTTGTTTATCTTCGGTTGCTAGTTTGAGGTTTTTTTCTTTTGCAAAATAAATGTAGCTGGAATCGTAGAAGGAGAGTTTCTCGTTTTTTGCGATTTCGAGAATTGACTGAAAAGTGCTTACTTCAGCTGTTATTTTGTCTGTCTTGCTAAGGATAGTTTGTGTGACTTTTTCTAGTGCCTTGGCTTCTTCGGGCGTTAGGAATTTGGTGAGGGTGCTTTCTCTCCAAATTGCATTTCCCACTTCATAGAAGGTTAAATCGAGGATTATGGAGTCTTGCAAGCATTCGATAACGCTTTTGGCATTGAATTTCTTGATTAGAAACATAAAGGAGCTTGCGTCAAGTAGGTAGTGCTTCATCGCTGATCTCTGGATTCCCGTACAGCTCTTACGATTTCGTCATCAGGAATTTTATCCAAGATAAGTCTCATTTCGTTAATTGCTTGAACTAGTTCTGCGTCTTCTCGCTTTTTGACTTCGTCTTCTAGCGCTTCTCTGACGGTTTTACTGACATTTATTCTATGCTTTCTTATCTTTTCTTTCAGGGATTTCTTAACTCTTACGGCAATTATCTCTGACATACAGTCAGTGTGTAACAACTTCTGTATATAACAATATCGTTGGCCTACCTAAACACATAATCTTTTGAATCCAATGAAAAATAAATAGTTTGCAGTGAGCTCAGGTTTTTTGCGTGTTTTTTATTAGTGTGGCGTTTCTTTTGAGATCGAGAATTTTGTTGTTTATCATTTCCCAAAGGTCAATTTCTGGGATGGGTTGAAAGCCGGGACCGAATTGTTCCTCAGCGATCTCATAGATTGCTTGGTTAATTGGCATTGGAACACCTACTTTGCGGGCTAATTTAAGCATGTATCCGCTTAGTGATTCTAGTTCTGTGGTTGGCTTTTCTTTGAATACGTCTTGTGTCATGCTGGTTGGTCCGACCCTGTTTACGATGAAGTCGTGGAGGGGATTTGTGGGTGATTCTGGCGTGTTAACTGCTATTTGGATATCGCTCCAAGTGGGCAGGCTGCCAAGCTTGTGTTCTTTAATGCCTGCTGCTTGCAGCACTTGGATTCCTTCGCTTAGGAGCCTTGTTGTCATATGTACAAGGATTTTTTCTGATTCGACTGATCGTTTTCGAAATCCCACCAGTGCCATTAATGCGTTTATGAGGTTAATTGCTAGCTTGCAGTGAGATGCATCCTGTAGGCGGTTGGTGATTGTGCATTCTAATCCTGGTTTGAGGATTCCTTTGACATGTTGGAGTTCGGGTTTAAGATTGTTCGTTGGTGTTCCGATGATTAGGTAACCTGATTTTACGTATGCTGCTTTTCCCGGGCCTTCTTTCCATGCGTTGTAGCAGACGACTCCATATATTACTCTGGAGAAGTATTTTGGAAGTATCTGCTGGTTTTCTACGCCGTTCTGAAAGCTTGCAACGACTGGCTGATAACTTCCAAGTTGCTGCCTAAGCGTCTGTGCTGTTCGGTCAAGGTCATAGTTTTTTACGGTGATGATTATGATGTCAGGAGGCGGAATCTCGTTTAATGATTCAATTACTTTCACGGGGATTGGAGCAGTTGTGGCTTGTTGACCAATTTTGTAGAGCCGTAACCCGCGGTTTCTAATCGCAGCAACGCTTTCGCCTCGTGCTAAAAGATTCAAGTTTTCATTGCTAGGGAAAACCCAGCCAGCTACGCTTAAACCGATTGCGCCTGCTCCGACGATTAGAACACTGGGTTTTTGTTTCAAGGGATCACACTCGTTAATCGTTCTTACCGTTCTTACCAATACCTTGTCCAGCGCGAGATAATTATGATTTGCTAAGAGCAAATCGATAAATTAATGCCCCAGACGCCTAATGCACTATCAAAAATATTTCGAGACAGAGCCCTTAGTAACTTTGAATGGGAACTAAATTTTGTTCTTTTTGTTTTGGCCTAATCCGAAGCGTTTATAGTTGACATTATATATTTTATTAACTGACCTTTATGGCTGAGAAAACTGTTTCTATTCTTAAGGCGCTTGGGAACCCCAATAAAGCAAAGATAATTGCGCACTTAGCTAAGCACAGGGGAGAGAATGCGGAAAGCATAGGCAAGCATCTGGGTTATCCTCTGCCAACAATCTACAAGTACCTAAGGGAGCTTGAGGCTGCAAGAGCCGTAGAAAGCGAAGTCAAGGGCAATACGAAGGTTTACTACGCTAGCGATTTCAAGTTTGAAGTTTCTGCTGAGAAATTGATGGAGGCGTTTGAAGAACAAACCTTGGAGGACACCTACAAAGCTAAGTTTGGCGATGAAGGAATCAAAAGGTTCCGTGAAGTTTCTAAGAAGGCGAAGGCTGGCAAAATGACGTATAGGCAAGCGGCGTCAACTTTGGGCGTAACCTACTATGAGTTTGCCTCGCTTCTACAAGAAACTGGCGCAGTTGATGCATAAACCCCTAGTTGCTGATTCCTCTGTTTTAATTGCTCTAGACAGCAGGGGAAGTCTCGAAGATCGTCTGGTCCACTGGAAGGATGAAGGCTATGAGGTCGTAATTCCTATGGCAATAACTAAAGAGGTAATTGATGAGCCAGAGAGGATTGCTGAAGAAATTAGGGAAAGGTCACCTTTTTTGGCAGATAAGATGAAGGCATCAGCAGCGAGAATTAAAAGCGTGATTAAGCAAGGGCTGATTCAAGTTGAAATCGTAGATTACAAAAAGTATTCTAAAGTGATTGATAACGTCAGGAAACACCTAAGTACACTAGAGGCTAAGCCTGAACACATGATAAAAAAGGGAGATACAGAGCTGATAGCGCTAATCATTCAACTTTACTATGAATATAAGGAAAAGGTCTTCGTAACAACTTTTGACAAAGGGCTACTCAAAGCGCTTAAGCCTTTCAGTAAAGAAGTTGATTATCAAGTCTTAAAAGTAGTCGAGTGAGAAAACACTAGGGCAACTATTTCTTGTTCTTTGTGTTTGTGAAAGCTGGAAGAGTGAAGGATTTACGCACGCTTCTAAAGGAAGAAGCCCGTTGAAATCAAAGTGCAGGTCTCAACTTTGTTGATGTTAAGTCAGTAAACGGGAAGAGATAAGAACTGTTTTTCCTTTCAATTAGAATTAACCTTTACTTTGATATCTTTCACTGAGTAAATGTCAGGTTCTTTTTCAAGAAAATCTTTGAGGGATTTCTCTGCGATGACCTCAAGTGCCTTGGTGTCTTTGTCTTCTATCAATGAATCAAGTTTCTTGTTAACTTCTGAGAGTAGTGATTTTATTTCTTTCAAATCGACTTCGATTGTCATTGTTCTCAAGTCGTATTTGTTTTTTTGGCTTATAATGTTTCTTCTGAAAACACAGAAGACGTTTCTTCCTTCAACAACTTTGTTTCAGGACTTGAAGTCTTTGCAAGTTGAGTGAAGAAAAAGTGAGGAAAAGTTAAATAAAGTGAAAAGAAGTGAAGAAAAGTCTTGAGAAGGCCTAGAAAGTCCCGAAAAGCCCTGGAAATTCGAGGTTTAGGTTGCTGGTTGGCTAATCTTATTTGCCTGTTTGTGCTTCGTGCTTTGCTTTTTTCGCTGCATTTTTCTTTTCTAAAGATGGCATGATTCTGTAGTGTGCAGATAAAGCTAAAAAGAGTTTGCACCAAAACCGTTGTTGGCCGTTATGTTGACCTAGCCGATGTTGCTGTTCGTGACGACCCTTGTTATTTTTGTTATGATCGTTATTTTCAAACCAGAAAGCTTATTTTTGAAAGCTCCTTAAGACTTTTCTTTTATCCAGATAGCTCATAAGAATGGCTATTAAGAATACAAGCAAAATTGCAGTTCCGACAGTCGAGAGAACAGCGAGGAATAAATCGTAAAATATTTGCAAAAATATATACCTGTAAAAATTACTTACAGCACCAAAGACAAAAAATGCTTCCAAAGCTAAAAGTCCTATAACTGTCAAGCGGTCTTTAGTTTTTTGTTTAAGTGGCTTTATCTTTCTTCACTTCACGAGCACTTGATTTTTCAAGCAGCCTAGGTATTGTATTTTGTCATGTGAAAGATAGATATCTTGTGGTTAAAATCGTTGCGTTGTGTGCATACATTTGAGTCCAAGACGAGCATTATATCAGGATGAGTTTCAAGTTTGAGCCAAAATTTTTGTGATAATGTTCCAACATTATGAGTTGTAAGAATGTTTATTTCTCTGTTTAACAAACACTTGTCTGATAATTAATATGTCAGATAAAATAAAAGTCGGTGTGCGAGGTCAAGTCGTAATTCCCAAGAAATACCGCAAGAAACTCAATATCGAAAGTGGAATCATACTTGAAATAAAGGCCACTGAAGAGGGCTTGCTGTTGAAGCCCTTCAACCCTGTGGGCGAATTGAAGGGAATTGGAAAAGGCGTCTTCGGAGAACCAGTCAAGTACCAAAAAAAGTTACGTGAAGAATGGGAAAAGCCACAATGAAAACAGCCCTGGATACAAATATCCTCATTTACTATTTAGAGGGAATCGAACCTCAAGCAAGCAAAGTGGGAAAAATACTAGACGGTTTTATGAAGTCTGAAAACGATGGATTGATTTCGACAATAACTGTTGCTGAAATCCTCACAGGTTTTTACGTGGCAGAGGATATAAGCAGAGCTACAAAAGTAAAAAAGTTACTAAACGACCTAACCATTAACAGCTTCAAGATACTGCCAGTCACTTTTGAAATCGCTGACTTAGCTGCCAACCTACGAGCCAAAAAAGGCGGAAGGCTGCCAGACGCCTTAATCGTAGCCACGGCAATTAACCAAAAAGCAGACATGATTTATTCCCAAGACAAAGAACTACAAAGATTCAATAAAGAAATCAGGATCTGCCAGCTCCCAGAATAACTATCTATAAATCCTTTTCTTACCCTTTTTTTAACGGGAATCACTTTCTTTGAATTCGCTTTCTAGCAGTTCTTTTACCAAAGGCTTCACGGCTGGTAAGTCTAAATTTACGGCATCCCACAATACCGTCAATTTAATGTAAGCGTACCCATGGATTATTTTATCCCTTATTCCCGCCATTTGTTTCCAAGGAATTTTGGGATATTCTCTTTTTGTTTCCTCTGGAATTTGTTTAGTTGCTTCACCGATGATTGCAAAATCCATTGTTACTGCTCGAATTGCCATTTTGTTTTTTGTAAATTCGTCAAAAGTCAGGTTTTTTGTAAATTCTTCTATTTCATCAATAGCGTCCAAGATATCGAGAAAGTAAACTTTAAGTTGCTTTGTCATACGTATACAACTTCGTTTAATATCTGATCTTTAAGTGAAGGCTTGAGTCCGCTCTTTATGACTAAGTCAACCTTGCCTCCTAGCTGTTCACTTAAAAAAAGCTCCAGATCTACATATTTGAAGAGCCCTATATGAGCCTCTTGCGCAAATTCTACAAGGATATCGATATCACTTTTTTTGGTTTGCTCTCCACGACAATAAGAACCAAATACCCCTATTGTTTCCACTTGGAATTCCTTTTCAAGAACTGGCTTTAGCTCCTCTAACCTTTTTTTAATTTGTCGAATGCCCTTCATTCTTTACCTGCTCTATATTTAGCATGTCTACCTTTTTAACTTCGTTGGCAAAGAGAATAGTGAGGAGTAAATCGAAAAATATTTTTAAAATTCTTGTTTTTACGGTTTTTTGCTGGTAGATTTTTGTTCTGCGGTTTTTTCCAGTGTTAACGACCAATTAGTGAAGCAATCCCAAAGCAAACTTGAATCTTTTGGGTTTTGTGTGTTGCTCATTTGTTCGCCTTGAGGTATTTGTTGAAGAAAGCTAAAGTCATAGTCCACGCGTCTTCCGCAGCGTCTTTGTTGTAAGATGGTCTATTTTCGTTGAAAAACGCGTGTTGGGTGCCTTGGTAGATTTTCATTTGAAATGTCTTCTTGTGCCCTATCATGCTCTCTACTAGGGCTGGAACTCCGCTGGTTATTCTTAGATCCTCTCCTGCATAGATTCCAAATACTGGGCATTTGATTTTGGCGACTGCGTCGAGCGGCTTGGGATTTGCGCCGTAAAAGGGAACAGCTGCACAAAATGGGTATTCGGTTGCAAGCTGGTAGGTTAATCCGCCGCCTAGGCAAAAGCCTGTGATTCCAAGTCTTTCTCCTTCTACCATTTCTAAGTTTTTAGCATAGTTTATGCAGCAAAGAAGATCCTGTGCCATTGTTTTTTCGGCGTTCTCTCGACCTGTAAAGAAAAAGTTCATTATTTTTCGCTCGTTCTCTGAGAGGCTCTCCATAAGGCTTTGTATCGCGGCTGGGTCGTTGCGTTTTTCAGGTGGAATTTGCCACATCCGCGTCATAGCTTTCTCGATGGCTTGTTCAGTTAGTAAATCCTTTTCTCGGCTGAAAAGATGAGGAGCTATACCAACGAAGCCTTGTTGGGCAAATATTTCGGCGACGCCTTTAATCTGCTCATTGAGACCCCAAGCTTCGTGGACGATAATGATTGCTGGGTGTCGGCCTTCAGATTTAGGAGCGGCAACATAAGTTGTCATATCAGCCCCATCAAAACACTTGAAAGTTACAGTTTGATTCAAAAAATCCACTCGTCCCAAATTTAACTTTTATCAAGTTGATATTTAACTATTTCCCCCTCTTGTTTCGTCTAGAGGAGCAAAAAACTTGTTGGCAAGTGTCTTTAGAAGAACAACAACACCAATTTTTGCATTTTTGTTCAGTTTGTTTTGGGTTGCTTTTTTGAAGCAAAGCTTGAATCGTTTGCAGGTTGCGTATAGAAATGTGTCGGGATGTGTCGGGATGTGTCGGGATGTGTCGCAATGTGTCTGTTTGTCCTATTTGTCCTGTAATGTTTGGTTAAGTGGAGTTTAGGTTTACGTTTGCTCGGAAGATCGCTTTAGTTGGGTGCTTCAGATTGAGGTCAATGTCTCACAAGCTTAGGGATGGCGAGTTCCGGACTAAGATTTTAAGATGTGACTAATTGTCAAAAGAACAACAACAACTGATTTTGCATTTTGAACTGGTTGTTTTGGGGTGCTTTCCTGCTTCAAAGCTTGAACTGTTTGCAGGTTGAGGTACTAAAGGCGGTAATAGGCTATAACAGGCAATAATAGGGTGTAAAAAGGCTGTAATAGTCAATAAAAGGCTAACTTAGTCAAAGAATTCTATGTCTCGTTATTGATTTTAGTCAGTTTTTTGTTAAGTTTTTAAACTGTTTAAGTCGTCTGCGTTGGTGAGGATTATGTCGATATCTTTTGTGGCATCTTTGAGTCCGTAGAATGCCATTGCGCATCCGCCTATTAGAAAAAGTGTAATGGTCCGGGATGTTTTAGTGTTTAGTTTGTCGAATTCTTGTTTGAGGTAGTTCTTATCAAATGAGCGTCTTTGAGTCATTGGGTTATCACTTTGTAATCTTTTGCTTTTGAGACGAATTCGCTCCAAGATGGTAGTGATTGGTTTTGTTGCTGCATATGAGTTTGTAGGAATTGAATCATACCGATTATTTGGGTCTTGAGTCCAAGTCGTTCGGCTTCTTGAAGCAAGTATGTCTTGTCAATTTGTTGCTCAGTCTTTTTGAGTAGCAAGAGGGCATAGGTTGTATATCGCACGTTGTTAGGTTCTATTAATAGTGTGTGCATTATGGCGTCTTCTG
>JBEKPG010000080.1:0-8771 GCA_049520955.1 Bathyarchaeia archaeon
AATGGCTCAAAGACAAAATAGGCGACTACAAGGAGTGGTTTAATCATTCGCGCTTTCACAGAGGCGTAAAAGCGTTCCCAGCAACGCTCTATGAGTGTAACGTTAGAAACTTGACATGACACTTATCTCCAAACTTGTTAAGCTAGACACAACTAATTGCCTTTAGTAGAACAACAACACTCATTTTTCATTTTCTGCTCTGTTTGTTGTGGGTTGCTTTTTTGACGCAAAGCCTGAATCGTTTGCAGGTTGCGTCCAAAAATGTGTCGGGATGTGTCGGGATGTGTCGGGATGTGTCGCAAAGTGGAAACGGTGGTTAAGTTGTTTTTAATTCAAAGAATTAGTTCGAGTTTACATTGCCGGGGCTGATCGTTTGCAGGTTAGTCGACAAAAGTGTCAAGAAGGGCGGAGAATTTGCTTGAAAGGTCATATCTAAAAGGGCAATGTGACAGGTTCAAGTGAAAATAATGGTTAGGCAAAAAACTCTTATGTACTTGATTGATTTTGACATATAAGTAGGCGATGAAGCATGCAAGATTATACGGAAGATAAAATTAAGCAAGATCTTTTTGTCGAAATCCAAATTTTGGAACAGAATTATAGTGTGATTAAGAATTTTCTTTCGGGAGAAGATTACGATGTGACGGTCATCGGTGAAGCAATTCATTCTTTCAAAGATAGTTTAAGTCGAGCCAGCGCATTCGTCCTTGCCCTGTACAACTTGAAAGGCAAGCGGGTCAATATTCCGTGGGAGCCTCTCTTTACAAGTCTAGATTATGCTCTTGCAACGATTTCGGTTTCTTCATCGATTAAGCAGAAAGTGGCCGTTAAAACCATTCTGTCCATGTCTGAAGAGCAAATTGGTCAGGTTCTATCTTACTTTTTAGCCCTGAAGGAAGCCATGAAATAGGAACAACGAAAAAAGTGCTTAAGATTTGGTTGTTTAGGCTATTCTAAGCCCTAACAGCGTATTAACAGTAACAGCCGCCAGATAGGTGATTACTGTCTTAAGGGTTTATTAATTAATCGCGGTCTTAGAAGATTATTTGGTGAACATTATGATTAAGCGATTACTGCTTTATTCTGACGGCGGAGCAAGAGGAAATCCTGGACCAGCGGCCATAGCTTACTTGGCATTAACAGAAAAAGGCGAAGTTGTAAAAACCGATTCACGCTATATAGGAAAACATACGAATAACCAGTCAGAGTACAAAGCGTTAATCGCGGCATTAGAGTTTGCCATAGCTTCTGAAGTTGAAGAAGCTGTTTGCAATCTTGACAGCGAATTAGTCACAAAACAGCTCAACGGCGAATACAGCGTAAAAAATTTTGAATTACAAAAATTATGGCGTAGCACAAAAGAATTGAAGAACTGCTTTAAAAAAATAAGCTTTGTTAACGTTCCACGAAGCAACCCTTACATTCAGCGGGCAGATGCGCTTGTAAACAGAACTTTAGACGAAGAAGAATCTAAAAAAGCTCTTTAACTAAAGGATTATAACAGCCCTCGCGTTCCTAAGTATTACAAACGGGGGATAAGAAATGTTTGTTCACACTAGCATTCGTACAAGCAACATGGAGAAATCCATTGATTTTTACAGCAGATTCTTAGGCATGAAGGTTCTAAGTCGCCGGGAGATTAAGCAGACTAACGCAGAAATTGTTTTTCTTCAAGATGCAGAGGGCAAGGGATGCACGCTTGAATTGACCTTCTACCGTAACCAAAAGAATTTCCATCAACCTGAATATGAGGAGCGGTTATTTGATCATTTAGGCTTTGAAGTCGCCGACATAAACAAGGCTGTGGCAGTTTTGCGGAAAGAAAACGTGACGATTACTGATGAGCCATTTAAACTTGGATCGGAAGGACCAGTAATCGCTTTTATTGAGGACCCTGATGGAACGCTTATCGAGTTGATCGAAAGGTAGGCTACAGGTTAATCATGATTTCGTTGTTTTCGACTTTTAATTCGTATTTAGCTTGAGGTTTTTTTGTTGGTCCCTTGACAAAATTACCTGTTTTAAGATCATAGGTTGATCCGTGACAAGGGCATACAACTGTTTCACCTTGAAGTTTTCCCTTAGATAATTGGCAACCTCTGTGCATGCAAACATTGCTAAGAGCATAGTAATTTCCGTTTACGTTGGCAAGCAATACTTTTTGATCGCTAACTGTTACGCCCATCAAACTGTTCGGCTTTGCATCATTTGTAGATGCTAACTTGACAAATCCCAATACATTTCACCTCCAAAAAACATGTTTTAAAGTTACTCTTAGAAGCTTAGCCTAGCAAAAACTCCTAATTAAATCATGTTTAGTGAATGAATTATGTCTTTTGGTATTATTGCAACCTGCAAATCTAGAATGCCCTTTGGCTTGAGCAAAGTATCTTTTCCGCTTCTTGCCTAAAGCTGAAATCGCATTCATTTCCCTTCAGCCCAATTGATAGAACAGAATTTGGAACGCTCCATGCTTTCAAGTCGGTTTTTACAATATAGGAAAAGCATGGTCATTGACTGCTTATCTACTAACTAACTTCTTGCTACTGCGGCAGTAACATAGCTTGCTCATGATAAAAACATTACACGTAAAGTGTGAGAAGCTACTCTACACGAAGTAAATTACCCAGCACTTTAACAGAGCAACGATTATCCTCAAGTTAGCTTTAATTTTACCTCCAATCCGCGGCTTACTGCGCCTAGGCGGAGCCTCATACTTTACCTCTCCAACCCTAAAACCCCGTTTTTTCGCAAGCACCAATAATTCGCCGCCAAAAGTTTCTCCACCCTTCAAGTCAAAGTGAGCAACTGTCTCCTTTTTGTAAGCCCTAAAGTTAGAGAAAAAATCTGAGACACCAAGCATTTTGCCCAGCGTTTTGGAAGCCAATTTTTCGGAAAAGCGTGGAACAACCGTCCGTGATGCAACCACCAAATCGAACTCTTCAAGCTTCTCAGCGGGGGGAAGTATGAAATCGGGGTCATTCTCTAAGTCAGCATCAATCGTCACAATTATTGGGAACTTTGCAAGTTGCATCCCGCAAAGCAAGCCCTTAGTTTGACCCTCCCGAACTTTTGAAACCACGACATCCCCAAAGCACCTAGCCACTTCAATCGTTCCATCAGAAGAGCTATCATCTACAACTATCGTTTCGTGCGGAAAACCTCGAAGCGCTAAATTCACCCCGAGAATTAATTCCTTAATGTTTTCTCTTTCATTCCAAGTCGTTGTAGCTACGGATATACCCTGACCACGTACTTTTTGTCTGGTTCCGTTTCGTTCATTTTCATTCACGTTTCCTAAAGAGTTTATGACACTCGCCTTATGCATGATAAACCAAATCCGACCTGTATTAACTTAACCGCTCATTCAGTGTCGGCAACTTTTCCTCTGTTCTTCGCTGGTTTCAATATGAAAGAATTTGATTTGGCATGTGTTAGCAAAATTAGATCTTACAAATTGACTTATAAACACCATAAAATTCTATGAAACTCGTAGAATAGACTAAGAAGTATAACAAATGTTATATTCTAAAAGGTCTGATGTAGGCTTGTTCAAATTAGCATGTAAATTGAGGAAAGAAAAATGCAAAAACCAAAAAAAGAATATCTGCGGATTTAGGTAAAAATACACAAAAAATCCGTGCAAATGCAGCCAAAATCCTTTCTATATCTATTGTAGTTCTGCTGTTAAGTTCGTGTGCTGCTATCTTCAATCCATTAGCTAATGCCCAAACATCGGGTTCTGGGATGACTATTTCAACTGAGACTTTTATGAATCTTTCACCAAATCCTGTAGGCGCTAATCAGCCTGTTACTATCTTCGTCTGGCTTAGCCTTTCACCGTTTCAATATGGCACTAGTTACTGGGGATGGAATATGACTGTTACCGTTACCCCCCCTAGCGGCACCGCAACCACATTAACGCTTCCTGAATCTCTTCCAACCGGCTACACATACATATCCTATACACCTGCCACGACTGGTATATACGAGGTCCAAGCCAACTTTGCAACTGTAACAGTAAACGTGCCGACTTTCGGCGTTTTCGGGATTGCGCCGGGCAATTATACGTTTTCTGCAAGCCAAAGTACTGTTCAGAGCCTAAACGTAACGACTAATCAAGTGCTTCCATGGCCTCAAAAACCCCTTCCAACGAATTATTGGTCACTTCCAGTAAACGCTGAAAACCAAAACTGGTATAGTTTAGTTGGAAACTGGTTAAACTCAGGCACTTACAACGGCGGTAGCCCAACCACAAACCAAGGCCCCATCTCGCCTCATATATTGTGGACTCAACCAATATCATTCGGTGGTCTTAGCGGAGGACTATATGAAGGATCTCCACTACGAGCAGGAAACTCATACGGGTTAAACTACTACACTGGTCTTCTCTACGAAAATAAACTTGCAGAATGGATAATCAACGGCTACATGTACTACGACATAAATCCACCGGGCGGCATGTTTACAACAGGCCTCCCAGGAGTGAGATGCATAAACTTGCGTACGGGACAAATAGTCTGGGAGAACGATACAATGCCGCAGATAACTTGCGCTCAAGTATACACAATTGACGCAGGTCTGATGTCAGGGTCACAAGCGTTTCTATGGACAACCTCAGGGACAACTTGGTATCAATACGATGCTTTCACGGGAAACCTGATAACAAAGTACACAAACGTAGCTTCGTCAATGGGAATGTTCGGTGCCAGTGCGCTTGGTCTGAGCCCAGTTTATGGTCCGAATGGCGAAATACTGGTTTACGACCTAAACGAAGGGGCCCATTGGCTTGCGATGTGGAACTCAACGCTAGCTGTTCAATACCCCATAACGGCTGCAAACTCTCAAAACTATGAACCTTCGTCGGCTGCTTCTCGACCTTGGTCAAACGGAATTCAATGGAACGTCACTATCCCAACAGTTGCGGGTTCGCCTTCTGCTTCAATCTATGATTATCCAGATGGCGTGCTTGTTGCTGAGGCCTCGTTTAACACGAACACAGTGAATCCAATCTTTGAAGACGTAGGTTACAGCCTTACTACTGGAGCACAACTTTGGGTTGAAAACCGAACAAACGTTGGATGGGGACAAGGCGGACCAACCGTACCAGGACTGCTGACCTTCGGCGACGCATACGGCAACGGGTACTACGCATTTTACCAAAGAGAAACCCTACAGTGGCACATAATTAACATTCAGACTGGACTCGAAACAGCTTTAACACCACCGTTGAACACCGTAACCGGCAATGACTGGTCCTATTATGATTGGGCAGCTCAGATAGCTTATGGAATGATGTATACAACTGGTTATTCCGGGGATGTCTGCGCTTTTAACGTTACGACAGGAGCAAGCATCTGGACTTTCAGTGAGGGCAGCAGCGGCATTCAAACACCGTTCGGATCCTGGCCTACTTTTGGCGGTGTAACAATCGCAAATGGCATAATATACTACGGTCCCTCGGAGCATACTCCGCCCACACCGATGTATCGAGGATACAACGTATACGCAATAAACGCTTCAACAGGAAAGGAGTTGTGGAGCATGCCAGCCGTTTTTGTCTCCATGGCGGTTGCAAACGGTGAACTAGTTGGATACAACGGATACGATAACCAAATCTACGCATTCGGACAAGGCCGATCAGCAACCACAGTCTCAGCCCCGCAAACAGAGGTACAGCTGGGATCTACTGCATTGATTTCAGGCACTGTTACTGATCAATCGCTAGGCACTACAGCCTTAGGTTACCCTGCGGCAGGTACTCCTGCAATTTCTGACACCTACATGAGCAGCTGGATGGCATATCTGTATCAACAGCAGCCAGAGCCTATGGACGCAACAGGAGTCCCAGTAACATTGACGTACATTGACCCCAACAACAACACCTACACGATGGGTCAAACTACAAGCGACATAACGGGACAATTCACATACAACTTTACTCCAACCGTAACTGGAACATACACAATCATCGCAACATTCGCTGGATCTAACTCATATTACGGCTCAACCGCGGAAACCCACTTATACATCGGTCGAGCTGAAACAACCAGTATTATCACACCTACGCCAACTCCAACATCCGTCGCTAACGCATACTTTGTTCCTGCAATCGCTGGCATATTCGTGCTAATGATCATCGGCTTTGCAGTACTGGCAATCTTAGCACTCCGAAAAAAACCATAAAAACCTAAAAACCAAACAACCTCCCCTTTTTACTTTTTTTACACTCTGAAAAATTAAAAAACTAATTTACTTTAGAGAAGAAAATAAGCTGAGAAGGATTTAGTTAAATTCAAGAACAAGAAGTCAAAATCAGATTTTACGTAGCATTCGGTGAAATCATCATAGAAAACGACTTGCCTTGAATCACCTCGCCATCGAAACATATGACTAAAAATGCCATATTGGTTATAAATCATGTTGCCTGAAAAAATTGCAAGGACTCACATTTTGAACATGACGTTTAGGTTTTTTCAATTGGCTTGGATTTTTCAGTTATAGGGCAAGTGTAAACAACATCGTAATCTTAAAATAATTGGAAGGACTGATGTGTTAACGAATTCATAAATTAGGTAAGATTAATAGAGGAAGAAAAAATGAGCAAACAAGAAAAACCCCACTTAAACCTCATCATCATGGGGCACGTTGACCACGGGAAATCGACCACAACAGGGCACTTACTTTACTTAGCAGGCGCAATAGACGAAAGGACAATCAAAGCATATGAAGAAGAAGCCGAAAAAATGGGCAAAGGAACGTTCAAGTTCGCTTGGGTACTCGACAACCTTAAGGAAGAACGAGAAAGAGGAGTCACGATCGATCTTCGATTCCTGAAATTCGAAACCAAGAAATTCAACTACACAGTCATCGATGCGCCAGGACACAGAGACTTCGTCAAAAACATGATTACGGGCGCAAGCCAAGCTGATGCTGCCGTGCTTTTCTGCTCAGCCAAAAAAGGCGAGTTTGAAGCAGGCATTGGTCCAGGCGGACAAACACGTGAGCATGCGTTTCTGGCGTTTACTTTAGGTATTCGTCAACTAATTGTTGCAGTTAACAAGATGGATGATATATCGGTTAACTGGAGCAAGGATAGGTATGAAGAAATAAAGAATGAAGTTTCAAGAATGCTGAGAATGGTAGGCTTCAAAATCGATAAAATAAACTTTATACCTGTTTCAGGTTGGACAGGCGACAACCTAGTCAAGAAAAGTGACAAAATGCCATGGTATACTGGTCCAAACCTTATTGAGGCGTTAGACCTTCTGGAAGTACCTGCCAAGCCAACGAACAAGCCGTTGCGCGTTCCAATTCAAGACGTTTATAGCATTACTGGCATCGGTACAGTTCCGGTCGGCAGAGTCGAAACAGGTACTCTTAAGCCTGGTCAAAACATTATTTTCATGCCCAGCAACAAAACCGGCGAAGTTAAATCAATAGAAATGCACCACACCATGATTCCAATAGCTGAACCAGGCGACAACATCGGCATGAACGTAAGAGGCATAGCAAAAACCGACATCCACAGAGGAGACGTTGCAGGACCAGTCGACAATCCGCCAACAGTAGCTAAAGAATTCATCGGTCAAATCATCGTAATTTACCACCCAACCGCCATAGCAGCAGGATACACACCAGTCCTTCACTACCACACTGGACAAATCGCATGCAGATTCACTGAACTATTAAAGAAGATCGATCCACGCACAGGCCAAGTAACCGAAGAGAAGCCCAGCTTTCTAAAAACCGGCGACGCCGCCTGGGTAAGAATGGAGCCACTGCACCCTATAGCCGTCGAGACTTACACGGACTTTCCAGAGCTCGGAAGATTCGCCATCAGAGACATGGGCACAACAGTAGCTGCAGGCGTAATAAAAGAAGTCACCAAAAAGGGACCTTAAACCCTTCCATTTTATTTTTGTTTAATTAATAAAACTTGTCTTCTCAACTTTAATTCATTATATTTTCGGTTGCAACACGTTAAACCATTCATTTTTAATTTTGATTCGTTAAATTCATGAAAGCCATGTTGTTGTCGCGTAACAGTCACAATTGTATATATCATATGGTGGGGAGGCTTAACTAAAGGTGAGAGCATTAATGGATTATCAAAACAAGAAATCCACCATCTTGAAGAAGGATAGGGGCAGGGCTAAGAGGGAACAGTTAAGCGAAAAGCTTGAACTGGTATTAGCGCTAAAAGATGTGCCGCTCGAAGATAGGCGCGAAGAAGCAAAAAAACCATTATTCCTAATAAGATACGAATAAAACTTACAAATTTAACTGTCAGATTCTTCTATTGAGCAATGTTTTTTAGTGAAAGCTTTGGAACATAGAGTCTGGCTTTTTCGATGGTCAGTTTTTACGGCTGAATGCTTCATTGGGTAACAATCTGGACTTTCAGGGACAACAGGGTATGTTAACATCTACATTCCCCCATTATAATTCTTCTTTTTTGAAAATCTATTATTTTTCAATAGACAAAATGACTCTTGAAAACGAAAATAACATTAATCGCTTCTGCATTACGGCAATTCAGAGTTGATTATGTGGCTGGAACTGAAACGTTAATTCCTTTCATGAGTGATAAAAAGAAGAAGGGTGAAGAACCCACTATAATAGTGGATAGTCGAGAGGCAAGTAGTGCAGAAAAGATTGTTAAAGGTCTAATTGAAAGGGGGGTTAACGTCAAAACTGAGTTGCTAGATAAAGGCGACTACATTCTCTCTGACCAGTGTGCGGTCGAACGTAAAACTGTCAATGATTTT
>JBEKPG010000081.1:0-8640 GCA_049520955.1 Bathyarchaeia archaeon
GATAGGCTGACAGGTGTGGTTGGTTTGATTAACCAGCAGGAGCCAGACATCGTCGCGATCACGGGGGATTTTGTGTCCTACTCCCAAGAAAATGTCGAGGAACTCATACCCGCGCTCAAGGAAATACGTGCGCAAGACACGACGGTGGCAGTGCTAGGCAACCACGATTATTGGGTCAGCGCGGAGAGAGTCCGCTCGATACTGAGAGAAAGCAAAATAATTGAGCTTAACAACGACGTCTACACTGTTACTCGAAAAGGATATGCGTTGCATTTCGCAGGGGTCGACAGCATCACTTTGAAAAAGAATCAGTTGGACAAGGTCTTGCAGAAACTGCCCTCCAATGGACCAGCTATTCTCTTGGCTCATGAACCTGACTTCGCCGACATCAGCGCAAAAACCAATAGGTTCAGTCTTCAACTCTCTGGGCATTCCCACGGGGGTCAATTCGTGATACCCAAGTTCGGGACCCCTTTTCGCGGTAACGGTTTTTGGAAGTACCCTCTTGGGAGATATCAGGTGAAGGAGATGGTTCTTTACACAAACCGAGGAATAGGAACAAATGCATTCTGGATCCGTATTAACTGCGCACCTGAGATTACGGTCATTGATCTACAATCTGGAGTAAAGAAAGTTTGACAAAAGACAATTTCACACGGGCATTAATTATATGGTTCTTAATATCTTTAGACATCTTCCTTACAGGCATTCTGATTGGATTTTACTCCCGCAATCTTGTTGTCGCGGTGATTGCGACTGCCGGGCTCGGGTTAGGCAATGCATTGCTTTGGCCCTTCTTATCGAAGTTAGGGCTCGCGCGCTCGGTGATAACGTTCGGGTTGAGTGCACTATTATTGAATGGCACAATACTCTGGTCACTAGCTTTCTTCACTTCAGAAATTGAGGCCTCTGGGTGGAGTTTAGTTTTGCTCCCTGTGAACATATCGATAATCAACACCTTGATTTCAGGAATACTAGCAATCGATAACGATGCATCATTCTACCGCGAAGTTGTGAAAAGAATGAAGGGACGCGCAAAAAAGGCAGCGGAAAATAAGGATAAACCAGGTTTCATCTTTCTGGAAATCGACGGATTGGCCGAGACGATTCTTCGTAAAGCAATAGAGAACGGAACTATGCCAACCTTGGCAGGGTGGGTCAGCAGCGGAACGCACAAGATAAAGGAGTGGGAAACGGACTTTTCGTCTCAGACCGGCGCTAGCCAAGCGGGAATATTGCATGGGAACAACAAAGACATTCCTGCTTTCCGATGGGTGGAAAAGGCAAAAGGCAACAAGGTCGTGTCGACCACTGGAATGGGCGACGCACCAGTGATCGAGACACGCATCTCTGACGGGAACGGTTTGCTTGCGAATGATGGGCGCGCGATAGCTAATCTCTATTCTGGTGACGCCAAAGACAACATTTTCGTCTACAGCAAGCTTAACAAGATAGGCGAATTGTATCGCCAGTCGTGGAATACTTTCTATGCCGTTTCCAATAATCTTGTCCACACGATCGCCTACACTCTGTGGGAGTTAGTGCTGGAGACTAGGTCCAGGTACAGGCAGTGGAGACGAAATACTCTGCCCAGACTGCGTCACCGCGGACGCATGTATTACTTTACAAGGGTGGTGGCCGATGTCTTCCTGCGCGAGTTGAGTACTTACACTATCATAGGCGACATTATCGCAGGTGACAAGAACGCCGTATATACTACTTTCATGGGGTACGATGAGGTGGCGCATCACTGCGGCATCTCGGACGATGAGGCTTTCTACGTTCTAAGCAAGCTTGACAGGTGTATAAAAAGAATAGAGAGGGCAAAGGCATATGCTCAACGACCGTACTACCTTTGTGTCCTTTCAGATCACGGTCAGACTAATGGCGCCACATTTAAGCAGCGTTATGGTTACACCTTGGCAGATCTTGTACAGAAGCTTCTCCCTGAGGGACAAAGGATGTCCTTCGAGCTCGACTCCAACCAAGATCACTTCGGACAGATGGTGACGATTCCTTTGCAGAACGTAAGAAGCAGAGTTGCACGGAAGTCGAAGAAAAAGGGGGACGAAAAAATAGATGCTATCGTTTTGGCTTCGGGAAACATGGGCTTGATATACTTTTCACAATGGGCGGATCGGGTAAGTTTAGAGGATATTAATAAGACCTATCCAGAGATGGTGGAAGGTTTGTCGCATCATGAGGGTGTGAGTTTCGTTTTGATCCGCTCGAAAGAACAGGGTTCGGTTGTGATCGGTGCGAGGGGCAAGTATTACCTTAAGGATGATAAGATTGAGGGTGAGAACCCGCTAGCTAAATTCGGGAAGCGGGCTGCAGAACACTTGCGGAGGACAGACAGTTTCAACTGCATTCCAGACATTCTCGTCATGAGTATGTACGACGCGGAGAAGGATGAAGTGGCGGCATTTGAGGAGCTGATAGGTAGCCACGGAGGCTTAGGCGGCAGCCAATCGAAGCCCTTCATACTGCATCCATCGGAGTGGAGCCTTGAGAAGGAGGAAATCGTCGGCGCTGAGAACGTTTGTCGGCTATTTAAGAGAGAAATGGCAAGTATTTCCACGAAGAAGCCCATAAAATCATAGCAGCACCCACTTTAGTTTGCTTTTTTTCAAATTTTGCAGCCTTTTCCGAGAAAATCTTAGTAATTGGTAAAGTCTTTATGCCAGAAAAAGGCGAAGGCACAACCACGTAATAAGTAATAAATAATTGATTATTAAAAAAGAAAAAGGGACAAGCTATTCGCTTAACAGTTGACTGAAGTAGTTTTTCGACTTCTTGAAAAACTATTTAGGCCGATAATTGAAGCGTTGAATAGCTGGTCTTATTTTTTTAGAGTTTTCTCTTGGCTTTGCCGACGTCTTCTTCGATTTTCCCTTTTACTTTCTCAGCTTCGCCTTTAATTATTTGACCAGTGTTGCCAGTAATTTTAGCCGCGCCTACGCGAATCTTGCCTTCATCCTTTTTAAGTTTACCTTTAACTTCTTCTCCGCTCATAAAATTTCACTATAGACTAGTGTCTTGCGCTTTTATTAAACGTGTGTGACTGTTATTTCGCACCAACAAACAACAAGCCATTGCTTTAAAAAGAGCCTAGTTGGTAGGGTGCACTGATACATTATTAGCCCAAACACGATGTCGAACAAATATGACTTCCTTATTGTTTAGAAAAAAGTTGGGAAGCAGCTTCTGGTGCTGCTTGCAGATTTTTTGGTTGCTGTTTGGCTAACGTTATAGTCTGCGTCCTGATGCCAGTCGGACAACTATTATGATTATTGCTATGACAAGCAGTAGCCATATGATGGCGCCAAGGTTGAAGACAAAGCCAAGAAGCCACAGTACAATAAGAATCACAGCAACCACGAAAAGGAAATCGAGTGCGCCCATTTTCAAAAGCCTCACTTACTCCTAACTCGGCATCTTTATTTTAAGATGTGTGACTGGGAATAAACAGCTACACTTGCACTGGGCGTGCTATAATATTTAACAAAAAAAGAATCGTGGATTATTTCCACAGCTTTTTACCGGTTAAAAGTATTCATAGAAAACTTTCCAGCTAAGTCTAGACTACTGGTTTTAGGTATACGTGAAGTTGATCTTTTCTTATTTGCAAGAGCAGTCCTTTGTCTGTTCTGCGTATAGTTCCTTTCTCTAGGGCTGAAATGTCCAACATGTTTCGTACTCCGCCTTTCTTGGCGCCAAGCACAGACTCAGCTACGTCCTTTTCCAATTCAACTTCAAGTTGAGTTACTCGCCAATCGTCCAGATCTATCTCCATTTCCTTGACTTTGCCAATTTTCTCGTCTACCGCCCACACATCCTTATCCAAAATCTCTTTACTTTTCGCTTTCACACTCATACTTATCTATCCCTCCTTTCTGCCATGATTTGATCTACGTTATGATTAGTCAATTGGTAGGGTTAAACGTGTGTGACTGTGGGTGCCCACTTACATTCTGACTTAAAATCCTGCGTTATTTGTTTAAGGACCAGATTGCAGTTAAGTTAATTATGTCCACAAAACCGTTGAACGGTGAATCAAAACCATTTTTCGTCAATTAAGGAGATCGAGTTGGTTCTGAACCTTAAACAGACTGTGTAAAAAGTCTCTTTCTTTGGTTGCTATGTGCCGTTAACCTTAAATCTAGACAGGCTTTAGAGCACCTGAAAGAGTGGTTGAAAAGCCATGGGCGAACATGTAAACGGAACCCACAGAGATCAAACAGTGCTTTTTCCCAACACCATCGACCAGTATGTAGAAAAAGAAAATCCCGTCAGGTTCATCGATGCATTCGTCGACAGCCTCGACCTGGAAAAGCATGGTTTCAAACACTCAGTACTAGCTGACACTGGCAGGCCTTCCTACAACCCTTCAGACTTGCTAAAACTCTATGTCTACGGCTACCTCAACCAGGTGAGATCCAGTAGAAAACTGGAGAAAGAATGCCACCGAAACGTCGAGGTCATGTGGCTCATGAAAAAGCTTGCTCCAGACCATAAAACAATCGCTGACTTCAGAAAAAACAACGTAGACTGCATCAAACCTGTCTTCAAAGAGTTCGTCTACCTCTGCAGAAGCCTCGACCTTTACGGTGCCCAGCTGGTAGCGATTGATGGCACCAAATTCAAGGCCGTCAACTCAAAAAGTAACAATCTCAATGAGAAAACAGTCGCTCAGAGACTCAAGCAGACAGAGGAAAAAATATCAGAATACCTCAAAGACCTTGATAGCAACGATGCAAAGGACTCAGCGGAAGACGAAACCGCCCAGAACGATGATCTCAAGGAAAAAATACGCCAGCTTGAAGAGAAAAAGCAGCAGTACGAGCAAATTCAAGGTCAGATGAAGGCTACAAACCAGCGGGAGGTTTCTCTTGTGGATCCAGATAGCCGTTTAATGCGAGTAGACAGTCAACGGCTTGAAGTGGGCTACAATATTCAAACATCGGTTGATGCAAAACAGCATCTCATTGTTGATTATGATGTAATCAATATCTCGACTGACCATCACCAACTCACCAGGGATGCGTTATCGGCGAAGGAGACTTTGGGTGTTGATGAGCTTGAGGTTTTGAGCGATAAGGGATTTTACGTTGAGAAAGATGTTTCTGACTATGAGGATAATGGCATAAGGGTTTTCATGCCTATACCTGCGGTTTTTAGCCCATACAAGAGTGTTGGGGTTCCTGAGCCTGAGTTTTATTCTGACCGCTTTGTCTATGATGCTGCCAGAGACATCTATGTTTGTCCTATGGGAAACGATATGCCTTTTTGGAAGCTTGGTGGACGAGAAGGAGGTCTTAAGGGTAGATTGTATCGAACAGCACTTTGCTTCTGCTGTTCTGTTAGGAGTAAATGCACTAGAAATAAGCGTGGAAGGTACATGTTTAGAGGAGAGTATGATGGTGCCGTCGATCGCCTTAGGGTGAGGTTAGCGAGTTCTGAGGGAAGAGAAAAGGTGAGTTTGAGGCGGATGTTGGCGGAGCACCCATTTGGGACGATGAAACGAGCTTTCAATCAAGGCTATCTACTCTTGAAGGGACTTAGGAAAGTCAAAGGAGAAGTTGGATTTACGATGCTTGCTTACAACATGAGGCGCGCCATCAATATACTCGGAGTTGGAACGCTAATAGCTCTGGTGAAAGCGTAAGAAAAGCAATACAAGCAGCAAAACAAGTCCTAGACGAGAATTGAAGTCAAGAGCAACTCGGTTCTAATTCCAAGTTTTGACACACTCTGTAAACGGTGTAAATCTCTGGGATTTGACCCCAAAATCGATTGGATGGTATCCATACCCTAAAAAGTTCAGATCTAATTGTGGACCGGGCGGGATTTGAACCGTAATGAGTTCAGACCACAAAGACACTTTTTCTAAAATTTGTAGAATCCAGCTATTTTTGTAAGTTTATGCCAAGGTTTGGAGTTGGAGATCCTTGAACCCAAAACGGTTCAAAACCTTTTTCGGATTATCGCTATTAATCAAAGTATCTTCCTCCAAATATGGTGCAAAAATTGTCACTAAAGCGTGTTTAGCTAAGTTTTAATGGATGATAAGTCTTAAATCTGCACAGCGTAGAAATAGCCTAATATGAGAACAACCAGAGGGAAATGGTCTCGGGCGCCTGACGTTCTGAAAACGTTTTTTTGGGTTTTTGTTGGTCTATTTATTGTCGTTTTTGTTATAGGTTTCTTTGGAATTCGAGGATTTATTCCATTTTCAGAAGTGTTTGATTTCCTAAGCGGTCTGCTTGCTGGTATATTTGGTATTCTTATAGGTTTTTCGATAGATAGATTCTCAGATGTTAACAAAGATAATCAGACAAGAGATGATTTTCTAAATCTTATTCGAGAGGAATTAACAGATACTAAGAATAGCATTTATCCTCAGAAAGAAGGGGTCTATATCCTCTATACAGACATATGGGATTCAGTGATTTCAAGCGGTGTCATAAGATTGTTAACCACTGAACAAGTTACCAAGTTATCGAGAGTCTACAAATCAATCAAAAGTGCTTCCTACGAAGCGGAATGGATCGGACTTAATTCTGAAGATCTTGACAGCTTACATTACGATAAAGCACGTCCCCGAGCAGCCGTAGCGGAGAAATTGGCTATCAATCTAACCCACCACAACAAACGGATGGAAAACATAAGCAAAATGATAGATGAAGTGCTTAAGGAAGAGTGGTGGACCAAAACAAGATAGCGCGTGTTTTACAAGAGATTTCTCTAGAGTGATTGTTACGCCTTGAAGAATGCGAGAATGTCCTCGTTGACTTGGTTTTTGTGGGTCGTGCACATTCCGTGAGGTGCGCCCTTGTAAACTTTGAGCGTCGCGTTTTTGACGAGCTTGGCTGATAGCATACCCGAGTCGGCAATTGGTACGATTTGATCGTCGTCGCCCTGCAGAATCAGAGTTGGCATATCCATTTTCTTAAGATCCTCTGTAAAGTCAGTTTCAGAGAACGCCTTGATGCAAAAGTACGCGCCTGGAAATCCACACATCATTCCTTGAAGCCAAAATGACTCACGCACACCTTCCGAAATCTTTGAACCCGGTCTGTTGTAGCCATAGAACGGCATGCTGAAATCCCTAAAGAACTGAGAGCGATCCGCAACGACTCCGGCGCGAATCTGGTTAAACACCTCCATCGGCAATCCGCCTGGATTGGCAGGCGTCCTAAGCATTATAGGTGGGACAGCGGAGATTAACACGGCTTTAGCCACGCGTTTGCCTCCGTGGCGACTGATGTAGCGTGCAACTTCGCCGCCGCCAGTGGAGTGCCCGACAAGCATAGCGTTTTTTAGGTCAAGTTTTTCAATGAGCACTGCAAGGTCATCGGCATAGGTGTCCATGTCGTTTCCATTCCAGGGTTGGCTCGAGCGGCCGTGACCACGGCGATCATGAGCTATGCAGCGGTACCCTCGGGATGACAGATAGAACATTTGATCTTCAAAGGCATCTGCACTTAACGGCCATCCGTGGCTGAAAACTATGGGTTGCCCATTTCCCCAATCTTTGTAATAAATTTGTGTGCCGTCCTTGGTTGTAATTGTGGGCATCATAAACCCTCCTCTTTTAATTGGTCTCTTTGGCAAAAACGGTTTAATCCGTCGGGCATTTTGAAATCTTTTTCATTCTTCTCAATAGGTTGAATTTGCATAAATAATCAGAGCTCCAAGTTTAAAAAGACAAATAAACTATTACAGATTTGTGATTGCATACAGGAGTCACACTGTCGGGAATAAACGTAATGTTTCTAAAGTCTTCACGCTTGTCGACGACCTGACAAGAGCAATACCACCATCGTGACTAGGAGGAGAACGGCGAGCACTGCTGCCAAAATAAGCGTTCCCACAACGAAGTTCGTGGCATCCACGAGAAATCCTAAGCCGACTACTGGAATACTTTTCGCTTCCGACCTTGCGCGAAAAATTAAGTAAGAAAATAATTATTGAGAAGCATTGGAAGTTATGGCACGCGGTCCTCGTCCTTAGCAAGCGCACTCATATTCCCCTTACGAGTTCGTGCTTTGAAATATGACCTAATCGTAAGAATCGGATTCTAACCGTCTTTAACCTTTTAGGAACATGCATACGCTCCACCATGGTGCTCGGTTTAGAACGTCAGCTTTCCACCCTTTTGTTGGACATTTTGGTCTAGTTCTTTGGCCAGTTCTTCCAGTAGGGCTCTTTGATGCTGAGTCAGCTTTTCAGGGACAACCACATTCACACGGACTCGCAGATCACCTCTACCATATCCTCCAATTATCGGCATGCCCCTGCCTTTAACCCTCAGAATCTGTCCAGACTGTGTTCCAGGATGAATTCGCAGGTTGGCCTTTCCTTCGATCGCTGGTATTGTGACTTCCGCGCCTAATGCTGCTTGAGTAAAGCTAATATATAGATTGTATAAGAGATTGTCTCCATCCCTTATGAAGTATCGATGAGGCACCATGTGAATAAGAATGTACAAATCTCCTGAGGGGCCTTCGCCAGGCGGTGCTTCTCCTTGTCCTTCAAGCCTAAGCTGGTATCCTTCAGTTATGCCAACCGGTATCTTCACCGTAATCTTTCGCTCCCTTTTTACGCGGCCTTTTCCCTTACAGTTTCTGCATGGTG
>JBEKPG010000082.1:0-8596 GCA_049520955.1 Bathyarchaeia archaeon
AAGCAGATAAGTTCGGGTCACTTCTCCACTGATGGATTGCGCTGGAACTATAGTGTCAACGTACATGCCGTACCAAACATAAAGGTAAGCTCGGACTACAGTCATTTTGATAGAAAGATAATTGGTCAACACGCGCCAAGAAACAGTAAAGAATAATACTTGAAGCAAACCGAACAATATTGCTACTGAGTAAATGATTGGATTGGCTTTTTTTGCGGTGGCAAATACGCCTAAAATATTTACTTGGAACACATAAATGTACAAGAAAAAACCAACTAAGCCTAGCAGTGGAAAAAGCGCACTCTTCCAAGATAATTTCGGATTAGGCGGTTGCATTTTGGTTTTTTGCACCCATAGCAAACGGTGAAATGTCTATTTGATATTATATACTTTGCCTAAATCCCATCAGGTTTCTTCAAGCAAAGCTTTTTCTGGCTCGGAGAAAGTCAACACAAAGGCTAAACAGAAACTTAATTTAGAGGATGGCAAAATGGGATTTAACGTTTTAGGCAAGATTCAAGATTAACAAATTGTTTTTTAATTAAAGAATTATAAAAAGACAAAAAAGGATTAAATTATGTTATTTTTCAACATTTGAAGCTTTAGTATCTTGGTCTGTAACCGCCGCCGCTTCCGCCAGAGCCTCTTCGGTCTCTGTCTCTGCCGCCGCCGTAACCGCCGCCACCGCGCCTATCTCTGCCGCCGCCGTAACCGCCGCCACCGCCTCCATAGCCTCTGCCTCCGCCTCTGTATGGTCGTCTTTCTTGTTCGTATGCTTTGCTGGATACATTGTTTTCAGTGTTTACTTCTACAGTTAGAGGTTCTTTTGCCGGTTCAAGTTTGCCGTATTTGCCAATGTTTAGGCGAATGTTGCCTTTGAATAATGTTACATACCCGTTTTCTACTCTGATCGTGTCGCCTTCGTTAACTTTTGCAATGTTGTCATCCCAGAGCGTCACATATACTACGCCTGTTTCGTCACCGACCAGTGCGTCGCTTACTTTATGGGGGGATCCGTCTCTGCCCATTGGAATTTCGCGGATTTCTGTTTTAGATACTACTTTGGCCGTAACGTTAACCGCTTTTGATTGTGGGGTTAAGTCTCCGACTTTTGCTTCTACTGGTGTCTTTTTGTTTTCGAAAAAACCTTCAACAGCCAATTGATTCAACATCCTAGTTTTTGATTCTTAAACAAAACTACATGTTCTCTGCACTTAAGTTTTTCGCTTTAGTTATCTTTTGTTTTAGCCTTATTCGTTTTTATTGAAATCTATGATGATTGTGTTTAAGAAACTTTGATGCTAAGTCTTATGGTTGTCTTAGGTTGGTGGCCTAAAAGTTAATAATTTGTTTGGGAACTTTTCGTAAACCCGATTTTGTTCTTCTTTAATTGTTTTGCTCTAAGAATTATTGCAGATGTTGCAATGACAATGAATAGGGCAATTATTGTTAAGCTTGGAAATTCCGGAGTACTTGAAGGTGATGCAGTGCTCGAAGATGTTGGAGTGGTTGAGGCTCTGGGAGTAGTTGAAGACCCCGAACCAACTGCGGTTACCGAGTCAGTCGTATCCGTATGAGCAATGAGGTTCGATCCAGCTGGGTTGTAATCCGAAAGCTCAGTTTCACTACTGCTCGAAGAGCTTAATGCTAAACCTGCAGACCCCGTGCCTATTACACTAAATTTTAGTGTAGCCATAGTTCCGCTTCCACTGAAAGCAGGCGCTGGAGCCTGTGATGTAGCCACAAGATTATATTCCCCCAAAGCTTGTGAGGCATTATCCTCCACAAAATAGATGGGTGCAGACGAGCTTTCATGAAGAACGCCCCCCGAATGAGATTCAACGCCTAAAAGCGATTGTGCACTGATTTCTTGGAGAACTGCCGCGTTCCAGCTAAGCTCCACGTCGACACCATAGAGGTTCTGCACATTGGAAATTATTATCTGAACGGTTAAAGTATCGCCAACATGCGGCTGACTTGCTGATGCTTCAGCTCTTACAACTGTTCCGCTTTGGGCTGAAACAGCTAAGGCGGGGTAAAAAATAAACAAGGCACAAATTATTAGAAGAACAAATTTTTTGGGTATCAAGGTATACTGTTTTTCCACAATTAGTCGCCTACTACCTCTTCATTAAGATTCACTATTTTATCTCTCCCATTCTTATACCTTGTTATAGCGCCCCTTTTCTCTAAAGCTGCCAGGAGTTGACTTGTTTTAGCTTTGGAGAACCTGAAATTATCCTTAATGTCGGATTGCCGCATACTGCCTCCAGAAGACTTAAGGATTTTTAAGATTTTGTCTTCCTCACTTTCAAATTGGGGTGTTTCTGCAAGAATTGTGTGCGTTTCAGATTTATTATTTACCTTATGACGCTTGAGTGTGTAAAAGCCTACAAAAGATAATGCGGCACCTACAAGTATTATGGCACCGATAATAGCGTACTGTTGCAGCTGCTGTTGATTGCCGCTGCCATTCGAAAGGGCACTCGTTAAAACAATGCTTGATTCGCCGTCAACTAAATCTTGAGTTCTAGCCCAGCTTAACGTTTTGGCTGAATCATCTTGCGTATAAGGCGTAGGAGTAACTGACTTAACGCTGAAAGTTGAGGGGTAATTTATTTGCAGTGCCGCATCGCCGTAAAGCTGGCTGAAAAAATTATTAACTTGAAATACGTCGCCAAAAACTATTTCGTCACCCTTAATTATGCTGAAGTTTAACCAGGTGAAAGAGTATTCAGTTATTTTGGAGTCGGACGATATGGTTGAGTTAATTTCGAGCGAATTTTCATCTACACTCATTTCTCGATGAGTTACGCCTGCTGCAGAGTTAACAAGGTTAACAACTCTTTGTTGAAAATCTTGAAAAGTATCAACAGTGGCATTAACATCAGCGAAATTAGTCATTTTCCATATTGCAGATCCATCGCTGCTTATCTGAACTGAATATTCTACGTAATTTTGGCAGTCCACTATGTACAGTGGGAGGAGCAAGAGCAGCAGAATGCAGATGGTACAGCAAATGGATAGGCAGCGAAAGTTCATTTTAGGTCTCATTAAAAAAAGCTATGTAATACTTAAGAATAATAAGTTTTATGTATTAATTCTACATATACCCGCGAACTTGTTTTTAACAATTGTTTTATTTATCTTTAGGGATTATTTTAGAAAACTTTAAAGTCAAAATCGAATTTTACTTATCTTCTGACGATCGAAGAATGAGCAAAACCAAAAAAGAGGGTGAAATTTCTGAGCCTGTCAGATTTCCCTGCGGATGCATCTACCAAGATAATGGCTGGATGCTCACACGAATCAATGAATGCAAATACCATAAGCGCAGGAGAACAACTAAGCGCCCTTTCAGGCCTAAAGCCGAATGCGTAAGATCATAAAATAAAGAAATTACTTTTGAAACGTGAGAAACACAGTTATAACAAATTAAATTAGAACAACAAATTAGTAACTGCTAGCTCATAGAGAACAGGGTAAGTTTTCCATAACGCATTTATCCGTCAAAACGTTGTTGTTGGACTATGACTTCCTCAGAAACCTCTCACGCACAAAAACAAAAATCTTCTCATTCAAGACAAATTCTGAGGATTGCTCTCGAAGTAGTGTTCATGGTAGCAATTTTAGCAGCGTTATTTTGGTATGTCGGTGTAGGATCCATATATAACGCTCTCCTACACATCAAGGTCGAGTACCTACTTCTTGCTTTCCTTATGTACTTTGGAATAAACCTCCTATTCACAGTACGATTAAGAAGAGTCCTAAGCAAAAACAATGTAAAAACATCATTCGGCAAAACATTGCTCGCCCAGTATGCCGGCATGCTAACAAGTGACGTCACACCCGGACGCTCAGGCTATATTCTTACGCCAGTTTATTTAAGAGACCAAAACGTACCTACATCAAAAAGTCTCTCAAGCGTTCTTGGGATTCAAACGTTTGAGTTTCTGATCAAAGTGATTGGCGGAATAGGAGCTGTAATCTATCTAGTAAAGTTTGTCCCCTCTCAAACATGGAATCTATTATTCCCCACTCAAATCCTCGGAGTAAACATAGGTTTGCTGTTAGCGATTCTTGGCATAGGATTAATGATGACTGGGGCAATAGTGCTTGCGGCTTTTACTTGGTCCAAAAGAGCCATTTCATTATTTGGCCGAATTGCAAATTCCAGACTCCTGAAAAGATTCACGGGAGGTTTAATGGGGCGACTTGAAGAATACAAAGAAAGCTCTAACAGCACCAGTCGGGCAATCCCGGAAATAGTTATTTTGACTGTGGCATGCTGGATTATAAAAGGTTTTGAATGGTACTTTTTAGGCTTTGCTCTGGGAATTACACAGATACCATGGATAGCCTACTTCCTAATTCACCCATTGGTGACCGCTTTAGCATTTGTTCCCATAACTCCTGCTGGAATAGGAGTGCAAGAATTCGGAATTATCGGTATATTTGGGCTCGTAACGAATGTTCCTGCTCATCCAGAGTTGGTGGCGCCAATTGCTGCTTTCGCTTTACTTGCTCGCGGCTTGCTAATATTTGAAGACCTTGCAGGTGTGCCACAAATTGTAAAGTCAACCGGACTTATCTTTTCCCGCAAAAAGCCGGAGGAACAGGAACAGCTGGAGCCAAAACCTGGCGGCTCACCTGTAAACCCCATTTAGAACATTCACTTTTAAACTTTTATCAATCGACTAATTTTTAGATAACTCCCAGAACAGAAGCCACTATTGTGAACCCAGAGCTTACAATAAGAGATTACAATAATGCAAATAGTGGCAAGTGACACAGACAGAGTTAAACAAATAATATACTTGTTTTTTCCCAGGTTCTTCCGCTTCTTCGCCACCCACAGTCCGTGTGCGCCTGCCCAATCCCCAACTTCAAGCTTCAACGCGATCTTCAGTATTTTAACACCTTTTTGATTTCATTTCGTGCCTTCCCATGAAAAAACACCCTACCCCATACCTATTTTCATCTTGATGTGCCCGTTCCCACCTCAAAGGCGGATTATGATATGAAATAAATATGGTTCACTAACAAATAAAGCGCGTTGGCTTGTCCCGAAATTAATTTAATGTTTAATTTTGAATAGGCATAGTCACAACGAACGTGGACCCGCAAACGTTTCATGACAAATTGTTTTGTTTAGTGAAATTTTTTGGTTTTTGGTATGTTACGATTTTGGAAATATCCCTTATAGGCTTAGAGCCCGTGCGTTATTTTACTGCTTACAGCGATAGGAAGAGGGTTGCGTGCGGAAACGTGGCTGGGGAACTATTACGATAGATATTTTAGAGGCGACGTTGACTCCTCAGAAAAAAATGAGAATAATGTACAGGGCCAATTTGAATTACGCACGTTTCAACAAGTACTTTAATGATTTCCTCAAGAAAGGCTTCATCGAGAAGACCGCTGACCCCGACGGAAAGGTGTGCTACCTCATTTCTCAGCGAGGAAAAACTCTGTTGGCCGCACTCAAGAAAGCAAATGAACTTGCCCTCTCCGACAAACTCTAAGCGTTTGGCGGTTTCTTAGGTTTTGCTGCTGATTTAGTTGGCGGCTTTCGGTTAGATTTTATCGATATGGCTGATCTGATAGATTGGACTTTGACGGTTTTTTCAGGCTGGATTATGGTGCGTTACCGTGGGTTCAGTTTCGTCTAGGCGAAGGTTTTGCCATTCGGGTTTGATTTTGATTCTGTGGGCTTTATCTTCGTATGAGATGATGTCGTGTTTGGATAGGAACTGTGAGAATTCGGTTAGCTTGTCTGCTTGCACCTGGATTTGGTCGGATAGGTCGGTTAAATCGTGCCATTCTCCGTCTTTGAGGATGACGAAGAGTTTTTCAGTAGTCAAGAGTTTTCACTGCTCAATATCAGTGAAAGTACATTTAAACCTGGTAGAACATATGATTCAGGCTTAACCTGATTTTGCTTCTGTAGTTTTCGATCCTGTTTTATAGAAGAAACTGTTGAATGAATAGTATTTTTGGGCTGTACCTGTGGAGTCTGCCTTTTGGACTATGTTCTTTGGACTCTACTTATTGTTCCACATGGTTTATAAAACCTGAATGCTAATGCTCTTGATTTGTCAAGAGGTTTTTGGCAAAGCAAGCAAATTGGAAAAAGATGGACATTGGGGGTAGATAGATTGGCGAAGAATCCGCAATCAAAAAATGACGCATTAGAGGCTTTAGATTTTATAGTGAACGTTCTCAAAGAGCATGAGAAAGACTTAGACAAATTGATTAATGAGTTGACGACGGTTACCCAGCAGCTTGGTGAAACCGGTGAATTAAGTGGCAAATTAGAAAAAGTTGAGGAAAAAATAGACAATTTACAAAAAGAAGTTACAAACTTGATTAGTTACTTATCAAGTGTCGCACCCAAGGAGGCTTTTCCTGCCGCCGTTAAGGGACGGGTGGATGAGGCTGCACAGGCTGCGCCTGCTATGGTGGTTCAGGGTGGGCCTTCTGTGATTTTGAGGTGTAAGCAGTGGGAGGATTTTCAAACTTTAGCTTTTCAAGCTCAAACGTTGTCTTTTAGCTATAAGGAGGATGAGAAGGTTTTCCAAGTTGATGCACTTAAGGGTAGCCAGATTATTTCTTATAGTGGTGCGCTTCCAAAGTTTTCGGCTATTTTGAAGGCATGGTTGTCTGAGCAACTGGATGTGCCTGAAAAGAATATTTTTGAAGGCATTTTAGCAATAGACTAAGTTAGTATTTTTAAGCATATTTTTGATTTATAAGGCTTATAAGCGCTTTCCAGTTTCCATCGTCAGGAGTACTCCCGGCTCAATATCAGTGAAAGCGCATTTAAATCTGACAGAACATATGGTACGGCTTAACCTGATTTTGCTTCTGTATTTTTCGATCTTGTTTTTATAGAAGAAACTGACGAGTGAATAGTATTTTTGGGCTGTATCTGTGGTGTCTATCTTTTGGACTATGTTCTTTGTTGATATCCATCCATTTCCATCCTTAGCATTTGTACAGTAACGACTTTAACGTCAGATAAACGGAAAATTACCTCTCAACAATCTCAATGAAACCAAGTTAAAAATTAAACCGCAAAAGCCACACGGGTTGCCCCTAAATTTTCAAACTTCAACAAACTTAATCATGCGAAATCGCAGCCCTCTCAAAAAATAGTTATTTTTCTAATAGCTCCATAATCTTCGCATAGCTCTCGAGGCTGCACCGCCAGCCAGCTGAAACTATGTCATTCACAGCCCGTTTAGCTTCAGTTTTCGAAATGAGCCCTTGAGAAACAGCCCTCTCCAAAACATACGGCGTGCCAACATATCCGATTCCGTACACTCGCGCTGTTTTTCTAGCAATTTCATCGTCAATAACAGCCAAACCATCACACTCTTTGGCGAGAGCCAAAACCTCAGCATCCGCAACATGAAGCCCACGCGTCTCAGACAAACGCGAAAGAAGTAGCTTATCGTTAGGTTCACATATCTTGAAGACTCCATTATCAAACAATTTCTCCAGAACAAAAGCGTCAGGAACTCCCTTTTGTTTCCCTTTATCTACAACCTCAACCCTAACCAAAGGGCACGTCAACTTTTCAGTATTCGAACGCTCAATAATCCCGATCAATCCAGCTTTAGACAAGTAGATCAAGGGCGTAGAATTGAAAACTAACGGCTTCACTTGCGCTTCGCCGCCGACGCTTCCCCGAACTCTTTCTCAACATCTTCAGGCGCAAATCTGACCCATTCAATATTGCGCTGCTTAATCAAATCAGAAAACTCCCAAAGTGAAAGATTTGCAATCTCTGCGGCTTTAGCGAAAGTAACTTTTCCCTTCTGCAAAAAATCTAAGGCAGTTTGCTTTCTCCATTCATTTATGCCCACTTCAAGAAGGTTTCTGACAACCGTTGCTTTGTCTAATTTTTCCTGTTTTACGATTTCAATAATCTCTTTCTCTAATTCAGCAGGAACTCTTACGGCTAACGGTTTAAGTGTCAAACACAACCACCGTATACAACAGATACCAAATGCATACATAAACTTTTTTACACAAATTACTAAAAAACCAAAAAAAATAAAAAAAAAAGAATTGACGTCGAAAAACATTGTCCCCTTATAATCCATCAACGAGAAACGGTGATACGAACTAAAAACCAAGAGCGGGGCTCTGCTTAACCCCAGCTACCACAAAAGCCATAAATTGATGCTACGCTTTGGAGATACTGCGTGATTTACTTGTCACTTGAAGTTGTACCGCATGTGGAGCTGGAAAAGTATTTAGGCAAATGGTATGAGATAGCACACCTTCCCGCCAAATTCCAAGAAGGCTGTAATGAAACCACGGCCACTTACACATTATCAAAGGATGGCAGCATATCCGTGCTCAACCAATGCACAAAAAATGGCAAGATGAAACAGGCAAAAGGCAAAGCAAAAGTAGTTGATAAGAACTCTAATGCAAAACTCAAAGTAACGTTCTTCTGGCCACTCTATGGTGATTATTGGATTATAAAATTGGGGAATGATTATGATTACTCTGTTGTAGGTACACCAAACCGCAAGTATCTTTGGATATTGAGCAGAACCCCACAAATGGATGACAAGCTATACTC
>JBEKPG010000083.1:0-8565 GCA_049520955.1 Bathyarchaeia archaeon
TCGCTTGCTAATTTCTTGATTCTGCGAAAAAAGGTAAGGTATATTCACTTTGGTTGGGGTTTTAAACCTCCAAGTCCATAATGCGGTTCGAACTCTGCAGGGTTCAAATCCCATAGATACCCAAACCGCTTCAGGCTCAAATTCTGTGAGATCCGCTCGATCCGAAGAAAGTATTTTTTTTTAAGTAACCAGAATCCGAAATCGAAGCTGCCTGTAGAGTCACACTAATTTCTTGTTTCAAAGACTAATTCAATGCTTGAAGAAAAAGCTTCGCCAATAACTTCTACGTATGGTGCACAAAGTACTTCAGTACACATCAAGTGACAATACAATTCGCAGGCCCTTCAATGTCAACAGCAGCATTATTTTGGACCTTGCTTGCTATAGCATAACAGTCCCCGAAATCATTCTAATCTTCCCAGCCATAGCCCTCAGACGGCGTAGACGAAAACCTGAAAACGCATAACAAAACCTTGAAACTAAATACCTATTTTGCAACGCCCGTTTTTTACATGCACTACTTGAGTTATTTGTTGAGCAATAAGTCGATTCTGCTTGAGGTGCCCAAAATTGTTTGAAGAAACTATTTTTTTTCCGTATATTATTCTTTTCTTTAACAGAGCCAAAGCTTCGGCGTCAGTAATTCCAAAGGGAAGAAAATCCTTATGAAAGAGTTCAAAATGTGATCTTACCTCGACTATGGCATCTTTCTCGTCATCGAAAGTACCAAAACCATAACCGCAAGGACATTGTCCACTTAATTTCTTTTTCAAACAGGTTCACTACAGTAGGATTGTTCAATCCAACCATTGTTAAATTAGAATATTAACTTCAGCGACTGGGACACCACAGTCACAACTCGAGTTCTTAAGGGGATATATGAAGAGCTTTCACACATATTTTGCAAATCTTCTCTTCGATCTTCTCGAAATTAAGACAAATGGAAAACCCTGATCACTAAACTAAAGGCGTATTCAAAGTCCTTTCTGCATAAAAATGGCATGTACACAGACGCAACAGACATAAATGTCTGTAGGGTAAATATTGAAAGAGGCAAAGCAACATTTCAGAGCCTCAACCAGAAACTCCCTCAATTTACCTCATTGCTGAAACTGAAAGTTGGTTTGATCCTGAGAAATCTTCGCTCCTCACGAATTGAAAAAAAGGGAATTTTTGGGAGAATAAACATTAAAAACAGTGAGCTTATTTAAATGACCCAAAAACTTGTTTTGGATGGTGACCCAAAACGCATCGGATATTTGAGCACTTACCCCCCAAGAGAATGCGGCATAGCCAACTTCACAAAAGACCTAATTGAAGCTATATGTGCATTAGGTGGATTTAAGCACTCGGTAATTGCCATAAACGAAAAAGGCGCAATTTACGATTACGACAGGCGAGTCAAATGGGTAATTGACCGCGACGATGCCGAAGACTACGTTAAGGCAGCCGAATACGTTAACTCGTCAAATATCCAGTTGATAGTTATTCAACACGAGTTCGGCCTTTTCGGAGGCGACTACGGTGAACACATTAAGCTTTTCCTAGAAAATGTCAAAAAACCTGTCATTACCACCCTTCACACCATGCAACCTAATTTTGATCAAAAAGCGATTGAAGTCCTAAAATACATAGTTGAAAGAAGCGAATCGATAATTGTAATCGCGCACGCCGCAATCGATATGTTAAAAAAACAAGGAATATCCTACAAGAAATGCGTTGTTATTCCACACGGTTGCCCAAGCGTTGACTGCACAAACAACAAATCAATCAAGGAATCACTAGGTCTAAAAGAACGTCTGGTTGCTTCCACCTTCGGGCTAATAAGCAGCGGCAAAGGAATCGAATACGCTATTCAAGCTCTTCCAGAAGTTATTAAAAAAGAACCGCGAATAATTTACCTCATCATCGGAGAAACTCACCCCGAAGTCAGAAAACATGAGGGAGAAAAATACCGAAATGAACTAACAAGACTTGTTAGTGAACTCGGATTGGAAGAACACGTCAAATTCACAAACAGATTCATTACCAAACGCGAACTAATCAAATTTCTTCAAGCAACCGACATTTACTTAACCCCTTATATTTCCCCCAACCAAATCAGCAGCGGCACCCTTATCTATGCCCTTGGCGCCGGAAAAGCTGTGGTGTCTACTCCATACTACCACGCCCAAGAGGTACTGGCCAACAATAGAGGGATACTATGCAAATTCGAGGACTCCGCCTCAGTTGCAGCAGGCATAAACAAACTCTTAGACGAAGGCTTCCGTATTGAAATTCAAAAAAGAGCTTACAAATACAGTAGACGCTTCCTCTGGAAAAACGTGGCACAAAAATACGTAAACCTCATTAAAGCAATAATCGAGAATAACGAGTGAGCCCAAGTTGACAACCTTTCCCATAAAACTGGATTTTGTCAGAGCAATGACGGATGATGTAGGAATGCTCCAGCATTCGAAATACGCAACACCTAATAAAAAAGAAGGATACACAACGGATGACAACACAAGGGCTCTAATTGCATGTACAAATTACCTCATGTTATTTAATGATGCAAGCGTTAAGAAACTGATTGACACTTACCTAAGTCTACTGTTATATATGCAGAGATCTGACGGCAAAATGCACAACTACCTCAGCTATGATCGCAAACTTATGGATGAAATAGGTTCTGAGGATTGCATGGGCCGGACACTCTGGGCATGCGGATACTGCTTGGATTCAAAACTGCCAGAAGAAACAAAACTTCTCTCTAAAGATGTTTTTGACAAAGTTTTCAGATGGACTTCAAGTTTTACATCACCAAGAGCAAAAGCATACTCAATTATGGGATTGTTTCATTACCAGAAAGCCCATCCAGAGGATCAAAACGTCGAACTAAACATCATATCGCTAGGTGATCAATTGACTAGGCAATTTGAACTGGAATCCTCAATGGGGTGGGATTGGTTTGAATCCTGTCTAACTTACTCTAATGCGCGACTACCCCATTCACTTTTCTTAGCCTACGAAGCCAGTGGAGAAAATAGGTACCTGCAAGTAGCCTCAAAATCCATGAAATTTCTAATAAATACTCAAACTATAAACAAAGTATTCGTTCCTATAGGAAATCGTGGTTGGTATAGAAAAGGATCTGACCGAGCAATCTACGACCAACAATCGGTTGAAGCATCATGCACGACAGAAGCAGCAATTGCTGCTTTTAGAAGCACCAGTGAAGAAGTCTACCTCGAAGCAGCCTACGAAGCCTTTGAATGGTTCTTGGGGGGGAACCTGAAAGGTCTAATGTTGTACGATCCAGAAAACGGGAGCTGCTGCGACGGTATAACACCCCAAGGATTAAATCTAAACAAAGGCGCCGAGGCTACCTTAGCTTACCTCCAAGCTCGCCTAAACTTGGAAGAAGTAAAAAAAATATGATAGCCCATTAAAAGAGCAAATTAAAAATCCAGATTTAAAAGTGATAGTTGGAGATTCTTAAAGTTGACACATGATTCACATTATTTATTAATCTGTAACTTGGATTAAAGTTGGAGATCAGTTTATGATGACTCGCGACTTAATGTTAAAAGACGTTGTTACTACATACGGAAACGTCCCTGTAAGGGAGGTCATTGAGATTCTTTTCAAAAGACACGTTGGGTGCATAGTGGTTGTCGACGATGCACAGCAATGCATAGGAATCTTCACCGAGCGGGATGCTATAAGAATAGTGGCACAAAATGTGCCCTTAGATGCACCAATGGAAAAAATCATGACTAAAAACCCTTTTACTGTTAACGAAGATTCCAATTTTGAAGAAGCAAAAAGCATCATCAAATCCGCAAAGATTCGGCATCTACCCGTGACTAATACAAATGGAAAATTAGTAGGCCTGATATCCGTCAGAAACCTATTAGATGAGCTAAGCGGACTGTAATTGCAAAACAAGAGCAAAACGGAGAGAAAAAATTGAAAAGGTACTTGCACAATCCTATACTTGAACCCATAGGTACGCATTCTTGGGAATCAAGCTTAGTCTTCAATGCAGCAGTCTTTGCCGCTAACAACCGCGTTCACATTCTCTACAGAGCAATGGGCACTGACAATGTTTCACGCATAGGACTAGCATCCTCTTCGGATGGCTACAACATAGATGAACGTTTACCCCTACCAGTTTTCAGCCCATCGAATGACATAGAAAGTCAAGGTTGTGAGGACCCAAGGTTAAGTCTATTTGGCAATTCACTAATTATGGCATACACGGCATTTGGAACCCATTTTCAACATCAAGTTTACCAAATTGCACTAACGTCCATAAGCACGGACGATTTTTTGGCGAGAAGATGGCAATGGGGTGAAAGGATTTTGGCTTTTCCAGGAATCCACAATAAAGATGCCGTTTTATTTCCGCAGAAGTTTAACGGCGACTATGTGATGTTTCACAGATTAGAACCTGACCTTTGCATCGCCCGCTCTAACGACTTGCGCCGCTGGTACGATTTAAAATACATTTTAGGTCCACGAGACAATGGCTGGGATTCATGGAAAGTAGGGGCTGCAGGGCCCCCGATTTTAGTAAATGAAGGCTGGCTTCTAATCTATCATGGAGTGAGTGTGGACAGAGTTTACTCCTTAGGCGTTGCACTACTGGATAAGAATAATCCTGAGCAAGTTCTCTATCGCTCCGAAGAGGCAATTCTGACGCCGACAGAAGATTATGAGCGCTATGGAAAAGTTCCTAATGTAGTTTTCAGTTGCGGGCAAGTCATGATGGACGACCAACTTCTAATCTACTACGGAGGCGCGGACAGCGCATTATGTGTAGCGACCGCTGAGCTTGCTGAACTTTTGCCAAAAAAATAACAGATGGTAAATCTATTAATGTCAAAAGCCGAAATACCTCCATTTCCCATGTCTATTTGGTTACCGCCAAATTCATGCATAAAACATCAAATGACATTTTAAGCCAAGACAGATGGCAGTAGGTAAACCAGTAAAATTCCCAGTAAACTATTTGTAAATCTTCTAATATACCAAGTTGATGGCATACCTAATCCAATCTATATCTTATTTGAAATACCCAGAACGAAAATGGGGCGGTCCGATGATTAAACTCCATCAGCAGTCAAGTTCAAATCTCGTTCGACTCACTTCTGGGTAGAATTGCTAACTGTGGATTGTTTTTTGAGTTTTTTCTTAGGAGTTGGTCATTGCATTATGTTGGTCCACCTTTTTGGAGTCAAATCCCATCGGACCCACCCTTGGGCAAAAGGGCAGATCTGTTTCTGAAATAGCGTTGTCAATGGATTTGGACTTGTTTTGGTTTTAAGTATAGACGGGTTGCCTTCAAAAAGATTTGGTGAACATATTTCAAAGTTAAAAGCGATATAGGTCGGTGCGCGTTAAATTTAGACGTGTGTTTAGACCTAACCCCCTGCACTAAATGAAATGTTTTTAATAAAACCAAAAGTCGGACGGCTGTCTTGATAAATAAGGAATAAGCTGCGGAAGACTTAAGCACTCATCTCTATTTACACAAAACAAGTCAAGGTTTTTGCATGGTCCATAGAAGAGTACGAGGCGGACATTACAACATCAAACATGTCGAGAAGCAACGCCCCGTTGAGTTGGGACAAGAATTAGAAGTGAACATCACGGACGTATGTCCAAGCGGAGACGGAACGTCAAAAATTCAGGGCTACGTCATAATGGTGCCAAAAGCCAAACCAAGAGACCGCGTGAAAATAAAGGTAACACAAGTCGGCGAAAAAGCCGCAATTGGCGAAATAATCGAATAATCCTTCCTAGTTACCCCTGTTAATTTGCTATTGTAGCTCATCAAGCTCATGCGGTAAGCGATTAAATTGTTGACCCCGCATTGGTTGAGTAGGGTTTTCTTTTTTTACCTAAATTCGTTTAACCCTAATGTCTTTTGCGGATACGAATGGGATAGAAGACGTTCACTAGACCAATGAAAGAACTATTTTGGTGAAGAGCCAGCGACTCGAATCGCACATAAAAAAGAGGGGAGTTTGCGAGTGAAATCTCTTGCAGGGCGTAGGATCAAATCCCCTAGAGACCCAAACCGCTTCAGGGTCAAGTCCAATCATTAATTTCTAATCTTTTTTTATGACAGAGTGCCAAAAAAAAAAACACTTAGAATGCTCGCAACAAATTATAAATAGAATTTAGCGCGCTGCCTTGTCCCGATATTATGTGAGCTGGCAACTTTAATTTTAGGTACCGAATTTGGAGTAAATATGTAGAATTCATAACTCTTTTTAGTTTAACGCTAACCACTGTTGACTATGAGCGGAGCAAACGCACTTCAAGATTCAAATTCAAAGGCAATTGAGACTACTTTTCAACCAGCATTTATTGTGGGAACTTCTGAAAAAAAGAATTGTTTGCGTATTTTACATGTTGATGATGACCAATGTCTTATAGAAGTTTCGAAACAGATACTTACAACGGAGAACAATTTTGAGATTGAAAATGCCTTTTCCGTTGATGAAGCATTCGAAAAATTGGAAAAGCAGACTTATGATGCTATTGTTTCGGATTATGAAATGCCTCTGAAAAATGGCTTAGAATTTCTAAAAGAGCTTAGAAAGCAGCACAGAGAAACTCCTTTTATATTGTTTACGGGAAAAGGCAGAGAAGACGTTGCAGTCCAAGCTTTAAATTTGGGTGCTGACAGCTACATCAACAAAAACGGTTCCCCAGAAACAGTCTACTGCGAATTGGCAGACGCCATAAACAAGACTGTGGAACGCAAAAAGTCAAGAGAACTGCTTGCCAAATCAGAGTCAAAGTATCATGCACTAGTCGAGAATTCACTTCAAGGGATATCAATTCTGCTAGCAGCTCCGCTCAGGATAGTTTTTGCAAATGGCGCGTTCGGAAAAATCTTGGGTTATTCATCTCAAGATTTAACGTCGCTTTCGCCCGAAGGAATTATGAGTTTGGTATATCAAGAGGATAGGGCTGTTTTTTTTAAGCGTATGGAAAACCGTTTGCGAGGTGAACCCGCGGAGGCATGCTTAGAGTTTCGTGCGGTGCGAAAAGACGGCTTGGTAATCTGGCTGAGTGCACTCGCAAATCGAGTTGACTATGATGGGCAGCCTGCGGTTCAGGGCATGTTCTTAGATGTTAATGAAAGCAAGAAGACCGGGGAGATTCTGCGTGAAAGCGAGGAGAGGTACCGAGAACTGGCAAATTGTTTGCCGGACATTGTTTTTGAATCTGACACAGCGGGGAAGCTGGAATTTGTTAATGAGAGGGCGCTAGAAATTGCTGGCATTTCCCGTCAGGATTTCGAAAAAGGATTGAATATCATGCAGTTTCTTGTTCCTGAAGATAGACAAAGAGCAATGGAAAGCATTCAGCGTTTGTTAGCGGGAGGCAGTTATGTTCCTGCCGAATACGTTTTCTTGCGGAAAGACGGGACCACTTTCCCTGCACTTATCACGACAACTCTTCGTATTTCCAAAAGCAAGGTTACCGGGTTTAGAGGCCTGGTCATAGACATCACGGAACGCAAGAAAGCCGAGGAAGTTGTGAGAAAAAGTGAGTAGAGGTATCGAGAACTGGCCAACTCTTTGCCGGAGACTGTTCTTGAGTCTGATCTAACCGGGAAAATTACGTTCCTCAGTCAACGAGCTTTTGATATAACGGGCTTTTCACGAGAGGAGCTTGAAAAAGGCTTGAATATGCTGTCGTTCGTTGTTCCAGAGGAACGCGAAAGGGCAATAGAAAACATAAAGAAGTCGATAGCCGGAGAAGCACATGAGGCTAAGGAGTATACGCTCCTCAGAAAAAACGGCACCACTTTCCCTGCGCTTGTGAGGACCAATCCAATAATCTCCGAAAACAAGGTGACAGGGCTTAGAGGCCTGGTTATAGATATTACCGAACGCAAAAAAGCCGAAGAAGCCTTGATCCGGTCGATGGATGAATTAGTTTTGGTTAATGAGAAGTTGAATGTTGTGGGCAGCTTGACTAGGCATGATGTTCGAAACAAGCTTCTTGCAGTGACTGGAAATGCGTTTTTGCTCAAAAAGAAGCATCCGGATCAGCCAGATATCATAGATGGGCTTGGAAAGATAGGGCAGGCTTGCACTGAGATTGGAGCAATTCTTGACTTCGCAAAAATGTACGAACAGTTAGGAGTTGAAGAGCTAACCTACATTGACGTGGAAAAAACGTTAAACGAGGCACTGGCGCTCTTTTCAGGTTCGCTTAACGTGAAAGTAATAAATGATTGCCGTGGACTGACATTACTAGCGGATTCGTTCTTGCGACAACTGTTCTTCAACTTGATGGACAACTCTGTAAAACATGGCAAAAAAGTCACAACGATAAAGGCGACCTATGAGAAAGTTGATCAAGACAGATTGAACTTGATCTACGAGGACGATGGCATTGGCATATCTGTCCAGAATAAGCCACAGCTCTTCAAGGAAGGATTTAGCACTGGTGGCTCGTCTGGTTATGGCTTGTATTTGATTAGAAAGATGATGGAAGTTTATGGCTGGGCTATTAAAGAAAATGGTGAATCCGACAAAGGAGCCAAATTCGTAA
>JBEKPG010000084.1:0-7597 GCA_049520955.1 Bathyarchaeia archaeon
ACTCGCCTTGAAGAAGATGAAGATATCGTTAAGTGTCTTGATTGTGGCATGGGGACGTATAAGGCAGGTAAGCATAAGACAGGTTCTAGATAATTACAAGAAAAGGGCATTGTTTTCTTTGAGTTCGATATTAATTGACATGGCGCTACAGATATTTGGTTTCTTCTTCTATTTTTGATAAAGTCTTAAATCTACATAGCAAAGTCTTACAGGCGCATCATGTGGCTTAAAACATGAATTGTCAAGATTAGATAGAATGCTGTGGTCATGCTGACGTGTATGAATTTGATGTACTTTTTTGAACTTTGTATTATGTTGAACCTATAAAAAAGACCTGTTGCTACGAGCGTGAGCGTGGCAACAAATAATGCAAATCCCGTTCCTATGAAAGAAACAAATGTTACCCAATACCAGAAATGAACAGAAATAAGCATGAAGGCAAACAAATTTCCGAACATGTGCATCTTTACCCATGCTTTGATTCTCAAGGAACGACGATGTTTCAGGAAATAGTATATAGGCGTAAAAAATGCAATCCATAAGCCCCCTATCCAAGCTGCCCAATGGGTAAATAGGTCAGAACCTACAGAAAAACTGAAAGAAGACCTATCAATAATTACAAGAGATGAAAGAAGTATCGTAAAAAGAATAATAACCCCTGCTCCCCATAAGTCGGGGTCGCTTAATCGTTTCATATCCTTAATCATCTTTACCAGTGATAATAGTGGAAAGCTGAATATGGTATCTATACGTTATCTATTTGGGTTGATTTAGGTTTATAGGCTATAATTTGATTTTGTTCTTCTATTACCGCTAAGTCATGTTTCTTAGTAATTGTTTTTACTTGTTCCCTGCAAGCATTACTCATGGAAGCCATTATGCGTATTTTATACCCCTTTGAAAGGGTATCACTTCGGTTTGGCTCAATTAACATGAACGAGTCAGACGCTATATCGCATTTAGCTAAGAGTTCTTTTAAGCAAGATGACGCTTCTTTCCTATCCAATAGGTTCTACCAATTTCGTCATAAACATGCAGAACTAATAACATTTTTCCCGAATTTAGCCAAGTTTCCAGAGTATGCTTAGACGGTTAGGGTTATTAAACGAGTGCAGTCTAGAGAAACCAGTTAATTCTCTTTCCAATATAGACTTCTAAAGAAGAAGCATGACTTCAAGGCTTTTTGGAGTTTAGTTTGAGCTCACATAAGAATCGATTAACTAATGTCAGTTCTTGTCGTTTAACATGGAAAGTCAACTAGGAACAGTTTAAGTCACGGTTAAAAAAATATTAGATTTGCAAGGCAGCAATGATTCCTTCAGGCTAACGATTAGGTTTTCTTGAAATACACTGGATTTAAAGCTGACTTCAACTTTACAACGTCAGCGCGTTACTCATTATCAAAAGGTTTTGTAAGGGACATTATGAGTCTCTTTAGCTGTGGATAAATGATTGAGGGATCTCCAAATTTCTTAGCGGAACCGTTAGCCCCTAATTGGATTGCTTCAAGCGCTAGATCGTTTTGGTCATCTGCTATGAGAGCGATAAAGGGGGTTACGTTGCCCCTCTCTCGGAGTTCCTTAAGAAAAATGAAAGGATCTTTACGCATCTGAAGACTGGAGACAATCACATCAGGTTTTATTTTCTCCATCATTTTGAATGCATCATCACATGACAAAGCAATTTCTACAAATAGACTACTCTGGAGCATTAGACATTCTCTTACAACTTCGGCTAAAGTTTTATCATTCTCTACTAAAAGAACGACTAGTTGCTTTTCTTTATCGCTGACTTTCAATTAAATCCCGAAGGCAAGGTGACTTCGGAACATAAATGAACTAGGTAAACATTGAAACGCAATGTATAGCAAAGTACTTATAACTTAACATATTGTAAGCTTTTTAGGGAAATCCCTTCAAATGAGTGAAACAAAGAATCGAACAATTGGGCGTTCGTTCAGAATCAACGAACAGTGGCTCAAGACGTTGGACGAGGAAGCTGAGAGGCAACGAACAACCTCAAATGCCCTCATTAATGGGATTCTTCGAGATTACTGTTTGTTTTACAGATACTTTAAACGGGTCGATGGGATCAGCTTATCGCAGAAGACCTTATCTCGATATGCAGAAGCATGCCCAAAAGAGAAACTGGATGAAATTGCCAAAAAGGCGGGTTCAAACGTTGCTATAGACCTTTTTCGGACAATGGGGTTGGGATTCAACTTCAAGGATTCTATTTTTTTTATTGTAGTGATACTTGGCGAATATGCAGACTGGTTCAAATGCGAGCATTACATCGTTAAGGATAGGGAGATTCTTCATTTACGCCACAATTTGGGCGAGAACTGGAGTTTTTACATTAGTGAAGTCGTTTCGACCCTTTTGGAAAGATGTTGCAACAGAAAAGTGAAAAGGGAAATTTTAGACGGAGCGGTTACGTTAGAAGTGCCTTTAACTTAACCTAAAAGAGTTACGCTTGAATAGTTATTTTAGGCATTATTTTAATCATCAATCGAATTTTTAATCTTGACAATTATGCATTTACGACTGGAACTTTAAAGTCCAATGTGTGCGGGTTAATTGGCGACTTAGGTAAGTTGTAGGATGAATAATTAGAGGGAAAAAGATTAAATTTTAGTCCCACACACACACTTTTACAACCGAGAAGTTTAGGGTGCTTAGTAGTGGCTTCAGGGTTGGCTAAGAAAAATAATCATTTCTTTCTGTGCTATGGTAGGTAGGTAAGAATAATGTATGTGCTAATTAGAAGTTAAGACATACATTTCACTGAGACATACATTATTCTTAAGACATACCGTACTCATTTAGAATCTTTCATGAATCAAAGAACCCAGATTAACACCATGGTACTTATCTTCAGCATTCTATATTCTAAATTCATAACTGACTTATAATCAAATCATTAACTACTTGGCTTTGGCGTATGGCTAATACAAACCCTCAACCAGAATGACTTGGTCGTAGAAATATCTGATTTGGCTGCTTCAAACAAGAAGAACGTTATTCGAGTTTTGCATGTTGACGATGACCCATCTATTCTGGAACTCTCAAAGCTAATCCTAATGGATATGGGCAACTTCGAAATTGACAATGCTTGTTGTGTCGATGAAGCCTTTAAGAAACTATCGGCTGGACACTTTGATGTTATTATTTCTGATTATGAGATGCCTCAAAAAGATGGTCTTCAATTTCTAAGTGAATTACGTAAGCAGGACAATAACATCCCTTTCATCTTGTTTACTGGGAAAGGCAGAGAAGAAGTAGCCATAAAAGCCCTAAACCTTGGCGCAGACGGATACATCAACAAACAAGGGTCGCCAGAAACAGTGTATGGCGAGCTTGCACATGGCATTCGAACAAGTTTTAGACATAGAAAATCTAACGAGTTACTTAGGAAAAGCCAAGCAGAGCTAAATGCAATTGTTTATAATGCGCCCATAGGAATCGCGACGTCTGATTCAAATATGTTGTTCAAAAGTGCAAATGTGGCTTTCTGCAGAATTGTTGGTTATTCGGAGGATGAGCTGCAAAAACGTTCTTTTAGAGATATAACGTACCCAGATGATGTCGAAGTTAGCAATAAGGACATGAAAGAACTCAGTTGTGGAAACATTCCCTATTTTAGCCAAGAGAAAAGGTATGTCCGAAAAGACGGCAGCATAATTGATGGAAAAGTCACAGTTAGCGCAATACGAAACAACGAAGGCAAACCTGTTCTTTACGTTGCCGAATTAGAAGATATCACTCAACGTAAGCAAGCGGAGGCAGAATTGAGGGAGACTTTTAATGTTCTTGAAAGAGTCGGGGAAGGCATTGATGCGGGTTTAGCTGTAATCGGTAAAGATTATCGGGTGATTTGGGCTAATAAACTCTTGATGAATTTGGGTGTTGGACCAAATAAGAAATGTTATCAGACTTTTAACCATTCAGAATCCGTTTGTGCAGATTGTGGCGTTAAGAAAATCTTCCAAGAGAATATTTCCCTTGATGTTCACGAATACAAAACGGTGAACTCTAAAGGCGAAACTATGTGGGTTGAATTAAGAGTAACGCCCCTCAAAGACTCAAGTGGAAGTACCATTGGTGCACTTGAACTTGCAGTCCCTATTACCGAACGCAAAAAAGCTGAACATGCTCTGCAGGTAAGCGAAGCAAAATACCGTCAAATCATAGATGTAGCCGAAGAAGGAATCTGGATGGCTAAACTTAACGGTGTAACCTTGTTTGTTAACCCCAAAATGGCTAACATGCTAGGCTACAGTCCAGAAGATTTTGTTGGCAAGGTTGGAAGTGAATTCTTAGCAAAAGGTCAAGAACAAATAGTTATCCAAACTCGCAAAGAACTCGATGATAACATGAGAATACAGCGTGAGTACCAATTTCTCCGCAATGATGGAACAACTTTATGGACAATCGGTAAAGTGACACCAATCTTTGATGAAAATGGTCAACATATCGCCAATCTTGCCATGCACACTGATATCACAGAACGCAAAAAAGCTGAGTTTGCTCTTGTAGAAAGTGAAGAACATTTTAGGAATCTGGCAGAGGAATTGCCAAACATGGTTTTTATAGACCAAGAGGACAAAGTGGTTTATGCCAATAAGAAATGCGAAGAAATCATGGGGTATGCTAGAGAAGAACTCTATTCTTCTGACTTCAGATTTGCTTCGCTTATTTCTCCTGAATATATTCAACCAGTGAGATTGGGTTTGGCAAAAAGCATGAGAGGAGAGGCTTCTTCTCCATTTGAGTTTGTGCTCATTACGAAAGAGGGCAAGAGAATTAATGCATTAATCAGCTCAACGCTAATAGATTACAAGGGCGATAAGGCTATTCTGGGAATAGTCACCGACATAACCGAACGCAAAAAAGCTGAAGAGAAAGTTTTGTGGTTAGCTTCGTTTCCTATGCTTAATCCTAACCCTGTTTTGGAAGTAAGTTTTGAAGGCAACATTAGTTACTTTAATTCTGCAACAGAATCAGTGTTTCCTGATTTGAAAAAAGCGGGTTTAAGCCATCCTTTATTTTCTGGGTGGAACGATTTACTCGCAACTTTCAGAAATGAAAAGACGCAAACTCTTGGCAGAAACATAAAGATTAACGATAATTGGTTCCATCTGCAATTCAATGTTCACATAGAAACTCAGCAAGTGCGCATCTATGTCACAAATATCACGAAAGCTAAACTGGCTGAAAAGGCGCTGCGGGAGAACGAGACGAAGTTTAGGCTTTATGTGGAGAACTCTCCAGTTGCAGTTTTTGTGGCGAATACTGAAGGCAAATACGAGTATGTAAACGAGGCTGCTTCTAAACTGCTTGGCTACTCCGCAAAAGAATTTATGGGAATGAGTATTCCACAAGTAACCTTTGTCGGAGAGCCTAAAGTTTTTAGCGAAGTTAAGAACACGGGTCGTTCTGCATGCGAGACTGTTTTGAGGTCAAAGGATGGCTTGCCTGTTTTCGTTATTTTGAACTCTGTCAGGTTGCCTGATGGAAAATTGATGGCTTTCTGTGAAAACATAACTGAACGCAAGAAGGCAGAGCAGAAACTAAGAGAAAACCACGCCAACATCGAAGCTGTAAATGAGAAGTTGCGTGTTGTGGGAAGCTTAACTAGACATGATGTAGGCAACAAAATCATGTCCGCTAAAGCCAATTTGTATTTGCTAAAGAAACGTGTTGGCGTCAATCCCGACTTGGCTAAGTATTTTGAAGGCGTTGAGTCTGCTCTTGCCGCATCTGACAGAATTTTTGAGTATAGCCGTTTGTATGAGAGAATCGGCGTTGAAAAACCTTCAGAGGAAAATGTTTTTGAATGCTTCAATCAAGCTGTTACGCTCATGCCGTTCTTGGGTTCGGTAAAAGTTGTTAATGAATGCCAAGGACTAAATGTGTTAGCTGATTCGTTGCTTAGGCAACTCTTCTATAACTTCATCGATGACTCGTTGAAGCATGGAGAAAAAGTTACACAAATACGACTACACTACACTAAAGATGTTGGTGGGGTGAAACTTTTCTATGAAGATAATGGCGTTGGAGTACCTGACACTAACAAGCTAAAGCTCTTCAATGAAGGATTCAGCACAAGCGGCAGCACAGGATTTGGACTATTTTTGACCAAGATGATGATGGACGTTTATGGCTGGAAAATTGAAGAAAATGGTGAACCCGGCAAAGGAGCAAAATTTGTCATGACTATTCCAAAATTAAACAATAACGGAAAAGAAAACTATCGAATCGTCGCTTAAGGGAATAGACTTGCAAAACAGCAATTCGCGACGAACAGTTTTACCTTCTCTTTAAAATTCTAACCCGTTGTCTCTTTGAAATATTTCCCGCAGTCTTTACACGTGTACGCTTTAACATGGAAATACCAATTACCTAGCGATTTGTTAGGTCTCGAAACCTCTTTTCCACAGTTAGGACATTTAGCCATAAAGGTTCAAGCTTTATATGTAATATGAGAAAAATTATGAAGATTTGTTGGCACATAAAGGATACAACAAACGACCAGACCTTGCCTTCTTATTTCCCATGAGTCTATTTAAGTTTCCATCATGTACCGAGACCGCGCGTATCAGGTAATTCCTATCAGGTAATTACAGGCGGGTTGGAACTTAGACTTCTAACGCGGTTTATGGTTGTTTTTGCATTTCTTTTCTTCGTTCATCAGTTGAGCTAAAGTGTAGGTTATGTAGGCTGAGAAGCTATATGAAAAGAAAGACTGGAATTCAAGAATCCCAATAGTATAGCGCGCGAAAATGGGTTATGAGCGTGGAAGCGAACCTCAGAGGAAGTGCCAGCCTCTTTCACGGTTCGCATCCACATTCACTACTATTTTATTTCTCAACATTCCAATATAAAGACTGTTAAGTCTTTAGGGCGCGCTTTCTGTAATTGTAATTGTAACTGTATGTAATTGTAATTGTAATAGTGAGATGGGGCAAGGGATTAGATAGAGTATAGGTGGAAGTGGGAAAAGCTCGGTTAATTGTTTGAGTGAAATATGCACAATTTGGGTTGAATAGTGCCAGCTTTCTAAATTTGTTTAGTAGCCTCTTAAATGACCTGATGCAAGGCAAATTCGAACTCAAGCACCTGTTGCCGTAGAACATGTTATTAACGCTTATTTTATTTTTTTGAACAACGAAAATCGATTCAACGGCAAAGTTTTCTCCCATAATATATGTAAGCCAACTTTAACAAACAAAAAAATTCTTCAACTTTTTCTTTTTCACAAAATAATGTATGTCTTAATGAAATGTATGTCTTAACTTCTAATTAGCACATACATTATCTACCTACCTATACCACAGAAAGAATGATTATTTTTCTAGCCTCCACCAGAAGCCACTACTTACCACCCTAAACTTCACCGAAGGTCAAAGTGTGTGTGTGGGATTAAAATTTAATCCAACGTTTTTGGAAGTATAATTTTTAGCCGTGCGTGCTTTATGCCTTTTGAAGAGTTTTGATGAGCTTGTTTACATCGAAACCTTTTGACTTTACGTATTCTATTAATTGTGAGTATAGCTTGTCATCCATTTGTGGGGTTCTGCTCAATATCCAAAGAT
>JBEKPG010000085.1:0-7487 GCA_049520955.1 Bathyarchaeia archaeon
AGCCAATTCTGTTTTAGCCAAGTAGGCATCGCTGGTGATAGCCTGCAGCGGATTGCGAATATCATGCCCAACCATACCAGCAGTTTGACCGATAGCAGCTAACCGTTCAGCATCCCAGAGCTGCTTAGTTCGCTCCTCAACCAAATCCTCCAAGTGCTTGCTAAATCCTTCAAGTTTAGCTTCCATCTGCTTACGTTCGGTAATGTCCCGAGCAACAGTCATAATGCCCTGCAATTTCCCATTAGCGTCTTTTACGGTGACGGCATTAACATCAGCAAAAAAGTATGCACCATCCTTGCGTAAATACTGCACTTCGCCTTCATAATGACCCGACGCCAGCAACTTGGCTATTCCTTCAACGCTTGAGGAGCCTTCAATTTTTGTTTGCAGTAATTCTTCAGAGTTTTTTCCAAGTACTTCTTCTTTTGTCCAGCCAAATATTTCTTCAGCAGCCCTATTCCAATACGTAATTATGTAGTTTGCATCAATGCCAACAAGCGCTTCATTCACCTTTGACAATAAATCAGCTTGATAAGCTAATGTTTCTTCAGCTTGCTTGTGCTTTGTTATATCTGTAAATAGAGAGAGGAAAAAGGTCTTTTTTGGGCTGACAACATAGACAGCGTGCCAACGTTTTAGGTCTTCTTGGTAGGTTTCAACTGGTTCTCCAGTAAGCGCAACTTTACCGTAGATGTTTATAAAATCGAAAGCTGAATTTTTAATGTTTGGAATTATTTGGGTTGCTTGTTTACCCACAACGTTTTCTTTTTTTAGACCCGTTTGCTTCTCAAATGCAGTGTTAACTTCAAGAAAAACATAATCAATGGGCTGATTGTTGTCGTCGAATATTATTTTGCAGTAAGCCAATCCGTTAATGTTTTGGTTAAAAAGGGCATCATACTTTTTTTTAATTCCAAGCAAGCTCTTATGTACGACGGCTGCTTTGGTGAGCTCTTTTGAAACTTTAGAATTATTTGGGTTAACGGGCATAGCTTTAACCTTACAAAAAATAAACCTTATTTAATAAATAATACCCTTATCCAATATATATATACATAATTACCTGAAAAATTGGGTGACTTGGAAAAGAAACATGGCATCAAAAAAATCGGAGACTGGACTGTTATTCCCGAACATCTGACCGTTTGGGTGTATGAAGCCCCAAGTTCAGAGAGCCTCCAGCACGCGCTAGCCTCCTCACCCTACCCGAGATAGGAAAAGACCCAGGGTTTGCCGTTCAACTGTCATCATCCATCTGAAGTGGCTTGGTCTAGCCACATCGACAGTATCTTCTACGATTTGTTTTAGAAGTATGAGCACATTTTCAATTCGTCAGGAGAAATCTGCTGTTAAGATTTCGTTGATTCGGCGATGCGATTTTGAACCGTTTCGGATAGCTTTTTCCTCAAGTTTTCGTCGTCGTGGGTCCATATATTAATCTGGTCAATTCTCTTGGCTAGTTCTTCATCGCCAATAACGTTTGTGAACCATCTTTGAAAATCTTGACGCTGAAAATGAAACGTGACAGACTGAATGGGTACTATTTGGAGTTTTTCGGCGAACTCAACAGTGCTACTTGCAGTTATCCCAGTGTTTTTTCCAAGTGCTGTGTAAAATTGAAAACTGTTTTCGGAGGGAACGGTTTTGAGTAGGTTTAGCGGTTGGGATAGATTATTAAACTTCTTCCCCAGCTCTATCGCCCATTCCTTCACCATAGTCGTATTTTGATCGTCCATAACGAGTGTATTTTGGCTAATCTGGCAGCCTCCAAAGGCAGCAACGTCAATAGGTTTGAGAGACTTGTTTTTTGCCAGTAATTTTTTTTGGTTGGCTTCAGTACTTTCCGCTTTCGGGTTTTCCCCACCTTCGCAAAGGAAGTAGAGCGCAACATTTTTGGCTTCAAAGTCCTTCTCCATAAAATCCACAGCTTCATTGTAAACGCTTTTTCCACCACCGCCGCCACCAACAATAATGTTTTGGAATGGTGTAATGTCCGGTGGACCCTTTCTAAGATCTGCGACAGTTGCATCCATGTTGTAGGTTGTTTTGAGCACATCAGCTATGAGATGTGCTGCCTCATCATTTAATCCCCTTATTGTCGAAAAAACTATTAGGGTTTTCCCTGTCATTGTTTTTCACTTTCTCATTTCATGGTTAACGCGCGCGCTTTATTTTAAGATGTGTGACTGCCAATAAACAGCTACACGTGACGCCAATGCATTGCTAAATTAGCTTTTTATGCGTGGGTTTCAGCTTACCAGAAATTATGCAAATCAATCGGAATAAGGTTGGATTAAGCCCTGAAACCAGTGGCAACCTACCGAGTGCAATTGAATAAAGAATTCGACTTCAACAAGCTCAAAGCAACACTGCCTTATTTGGCTAAACTGGGCATATCACCTGTTTATGCTTCACATTACAATAGAAAAGCGGAATAATCCGTTTTCTTCTCCTTTTTTCCTTTTAAAGTACAGGAATAACTTTGGTTTCTTCTAAACTTGAAGTGAGTACGAATTAATTATTTTTTGGTGTTTGTGAACTACTGGCTTAGGTCTGAGCCGCAAGATGGGCAGAACTTTGTGGGGTTGCGAAGTTGGTTCCCGCAATTGGGACAGAAGACAGCCTTCGGTTGCGTCGTATTCAGGTAGTTAGGCGGCGGAGGTATTGGTTCGGTAGTTTGCGCTGTTGGTTTCTGGGGCCCATTCGCGATTTGTTGCAGACTGTTTTGACTAGTTGCATTTTTGCTTGACGTGTGAGGCTTTCTAGTTTGTTTTCTTCGTACAGAAAGGAATACCGCGGCTACCACAAAGACTATTACCAGAATAAGAGGCCCTAAAAACGTAGGTTGAGACAGAAGATTCGTGTTGTCGCTCGTTACCGAATTTGTCGGCGACGCCGTAACAATCATTGGCGTAGCAGTAGCAATTGGTATCCACCACTGGTTTATTGAAGACGCATCGTAGGCAGATATGTGCGATTGCAAGTCTAAGTTGCTGAATCCTGTTGGTACGCCAGAGGGAAGCATCAGCATCTGATTTGCTTGTACGGTTATCGAGCTGTTTGTGTATTGATCAACGAATATGACTGAGCCGTCGATGACCTGGATCGTTGTCGTGCCGTTGGAAACCGTTACGACATAATCAGTGCCAGCGCCCATCACCAATCCTTGAGGCACCTGCAGGGGGTCTCACGTCGCAGGTTCCTTCTTGCGGAGACAACTGCTCCTGGATATATGCAATGCCTGACCCCAACAATAATGACCCTTCAACGACTGCTGCACCCGTTAAAGCTATTGGAAGCGTCTCGCCCAGTATCAACATGCCAATGCCAATTTCTATCGGAAGCGTCACCGCGACTTGACCAAACTCGTCGGATTCTAACCCTGTTTCAAATGGAATAGTACCCGTGGTCGGCGATGGAACTACAGTGTAAGTAATGTTTCCAGTTATTGAGTCAGTTTGCGGCTCAGGATACACCCATCCCGCATCGGAGTTTGCACCCAAATATACTGTTCCGCCATTGTCAGGATAATTGAAACCTACAATTGTGTTGCTGTCGCTGCCCGTTTGGATTTCTGCACCCGTGCCCACTGTGCTTTGAGTTGTGACCGCTGCGCCAGTGTCTGCAAACCAAGCTGAACCCTGTACTAGTGAAACGCTGCCTAAATTGTCTGAAGTGGGCAAGGAAGGCGCAGGCGTTGGAGCTGGAGTTGGAGCGGCGCTGGGAGGCATTGTGGCTGATGAGCCTGACCGCAACACGATTAAGCCGTTGGTATCGCTTGTTTCGTATGGACCTGTAAGCGTTGCGGTTATAATGTCCGTGGTAAATGTTCCAGCTAAATGTTCACCGTTTCCTGTGCTTGCGCCTAACTCGTCAGCGGCAAAACTTGCGCTTGAAACCGTTCCAGAAAGCACAATTTGATTAAATCCAACTGGAGGAACACCAGACATGCCGTCTCATTCCAGTACGCGCTATCAGTAACCCAACTTGACTCGTCAACATTCAACACTATATTTAACGAGTTACCGCTTTGAGTTATAATCATAGTATAGGTTACGGTTACATCATTCATCCGCGTGCTTGGGTCAGAAGGATCCATTTCATAGTACTTTTCAGATAAAGCGCTTTGCCATGTTCCAGTCAAATCCCTAGCAGGGCTAAGCGCAGCATTCAGCGGCGTTAACAGTGCCCCAAAAAGCAATAGAAACAATAAAATTGGAGTGATAATCTTTAGCGGAGTAACGACTTTACTCAGGAACCTAAATAATAAGCTTGTATTTTTCCTTTTTTGCATGTGGACTTTCTCACCATTGGCGAATTAAATTTAATTTGCTTTTTCTTACTTATCGAACCAATATTCATTTAACCTTTAAGAATCCACAATCCTAACTAATACTCACGGCTTCTGATTTCTAAAATCTCACTGTCCTTTCCTGAAATGGGATTTTAGGAAATAGACTTGATTCACTTTTCAGTCCGTCATTATGAAAAAGGATTAGCCTGCTTCTAAAATGACTTTGTCAAATTGCTTGCAGCTTGAACCTGATTTGGTTCACACTTGGACTTTTCAAAGATTTGGTGAACCTATACTATGGTTAAAGTGACTAGGTTCTGCGCGTTAAATTTAGACGTGGGTTTAGATCTAACCCCCTGCACTTTTATAAAGGTAAACTATGGGTAGTCCGACCAGGTGATGTTTTGGGTTTTTGTGATCTAAAGCTTGCGTTTTCTAAATATTTTGGCGTCTTGGAACTTGGTGACGTAGGTACTGCATAGTTTACGACTGTGACAGTGACATTGCTTGTTAACCCCGCTGCGGTGATGTCGTAGTTGGCTCCTGAAATGCATGTTGGGATTATTTCTGTTTCTTTGATTGAGCCGACGTAGTCTACTGAGAGATTATTTAAGTTGAATACGCTTGAAGTTCCATTGTACAGCGTCAGGCTTACGATTTCATCAGGTGTGAATCTTATTCCTGCAACTTGGAACATGTTGCTGTTGCGAAGAGTTGCCGCTGGCGTTGCAGTCATTTCCATTTGTGTGTAATTCGATATTGTTTGCCCATATGCGTTTGTTGTTGGATATAGCATGTACGTGCTGTAGCCAAGCTCTATGTAGAGGTTCTCATTGTATTGCCCACAATAGCTGCGGTTAGAATATGCTTGCATGTCATAACCCACCGAAATTGGTGTGCCTAAATCTGTAATAGTCAGCGTTGCATATCCGTAGGAATTAGTAGTTGCTGACGAGAACGGAGATGAAACTAACGTTCCCGATATTGGATTACTGTTTTTATCCAGAAGCTGCACGGTTTGTTGGCATAAGATCGGCGTATAATTAAGCGGGAATACAGCCATAAAACCCCACATTTCGTGATTGTATGCAGCTATGAACTCTGAGTATGGACAATACAGCTCATAACCGTTGACTACTCGCCCATCATAAGCATACGTGTTTAGGCTATCGTTGCTTACAAATATTGGATTAAATTCTTCGTTCGTTGCAGAATTGAATATGAAGCCAGTTTGATTATAACCAGTAATGACTATTGCGTGGTCGTCGCCTCTTGAGTCACACAGTATTCCTCCTGTGCTAACTGTTGCTTGAGGGTATGGTTGAGTTTCAACTGTAGCTTCTAATGGCGCGCCTAACGACAGAGCCAGTTGTATTGTCTGTATCATTTGGTTTGCGCTCAGTGCATTGTTTTGTTGCTGATAATCCCGGTAGCTTGTGTACAGCGTTTGTTGTGGGTTAAATTCTGCACAGTAGAAGCCTAAGGATGCTAATGCATCGTCTAGATTGCCGGTTTTGCTATAAGACATTGTGTCTGAGTATATTTCCCCCTGTGTTGGAACAGAGGTTAAGTAACCTTGATTATGCCAATAATTGAGAATCATTTCTGCTGAAGTATCCCAACATATCCCGGGTAATTTGTATTGGTTGTTTATAGACTCGTCTTGGTCGCAAAAGGGAACGTTTAGTTGAACAGGTACGACGTTTAATTGAACGGATGATGATAATGAATACTGAACGTATGCCTCTGCAGGTATCCCGTATAGCACGAAGAAACTTGCTGCTAATATCATAACTATAATCAAGCCTACAATCAGATATTGCAGTTTACGCGAACTGACGTAGTTACGAATAGGCTGTTTGTCCATCCTATTTATTCCGTAGAAAAATGGATGTGGTATGTGCTTCTCCTCTCTCATAAGCAATTGGTGACTGGACTCTCAAACTGACCGAGTTTCGAGTTTTATTTAATCGTTTTAAACTTTATTAATAAATATTTGCCGAATTGTGAGTTTACTTTGATTGATTGATATGCTTGCTGATTTGAGAAGCTCATCAGTTTCACTGCTTTGCGGGCGCTAACTTGAAGCAACAAACCTTTTCCCATGAGGTGCACACTCCCTTTGTTTGTCGATAAGCTCAATGTCAAGGATTCGGTTTCTGCAACGAAACTGAAAAAAAGAAAAAGGTAGATTTTACTTTTTTGATCTTCTAGAGTATGCGTATGTTCCAAATGTCACTATGACCAATATCGCAGCTATGATTATTGCGCTTGCAGTTGAAAACTCATTAATTTTTGGCGTTGGTGAAGTCGAGGTGCTAATTGGACTGAACACTGGCTGGTAAGTGTACGTGTTTCCGTAACCGTGATTCACGTTATACGGGTTATTTGTCGGAGTATCGGTAAAAGAGTACGCACCATGACTTAGGGGAGTGCCAGAAATAACCCAGTGGTCAAATGTCCAGCCACTGTCCGGAGTTGCAGTTAAATCAACTGAGTAAGCATTAGCTAAATCATAAGTTCCGGGAGCTGGGCTCACGGTTCCTCCGTTGCCAGCCAAGACGACGACGATAGCGTCACCAGTGCCATTTATAGCGGCTGGTGGTATGTATGTTATTGGCTGGAATTGTGCCTGTATACCGTAGCTGATACCTCCGGAAGCGGTGAATACTAGTGGGTTATCAGTGGTAGTGTTGGCTCCTGACGCGGTGGTAAAAACCCAATCTGCGAATAAAAAGCCGATACCGTTGGTCGCTGTAATGGTAACAGTCGCGCCGTCAGCATAATTGTAGGTTCCTGCAACTGGACTGGTCGTTCCGCCTGCTGAGACCAAGATTGTGACAGTTGCTTGTCCTTGTGCTTTCACGTTTGGAAAGTTCAAATTTATGACCGCCATTAATAATGCTGCCGTAAGTAAAGCAAAAACAACTATTTTTAGCGTCTTAGTTTTTAACAATTTCGTTTATCTCCACTAAAAATAGATACCATCTAAAAAAAATAGATAAATTTGATATATTAACTTTGCGATTGCTTATCACATGAATAACAGACGAAGAGGTAACAGAACCCAATTTGTGTCATGTCAAGTTTCTAACGTTACACTCATAGAGCGTTGCTGGGAACGCTTTTACGCCTCTGTGAAAGCGCGAATGATTAAACCACTCCTTGTAGTCGCCTATTTTGTCTTTGAGCC
>JBEKPG010000086.1:0-7446 GCA_049520955.1 Bathyarchaeia archaeon
CTAACTTTTTCCACATCAACTTTCTTTTCACTTAGCAAAGCTCCCAAAGTATTTCCTACTATATAGCTCACGATTTTTGGGGGTGTGTAATAAATCCCCTGCTCTTTTCTGTGAGCGTGATTTTCTGTTAACTTTGCCCTTTTATCTGTTTTTCTAAGAATATTGCCTAAGTACTGCTCGTAAATAGTCCCCAAAACATCGGCATCAATTATAGAAAAATCGTAAGCTACTCCATCTTTAGTATAATAGAGTCCTTCTATTACTTCATGCAAAACTTCATTATCAATATCTAAGCTATCGCATAAATGCTCTGCAAATATTTTGCTATTGTACTCTTCATCAAAATAAGAGAACGTGTCCCTTAGACTCTTGATTAAGTGTCCTCTACCTTTACTCTCCCATTCTCTATAATTGGAGATAAGTACTTTTGATTCAAGTTCTCGGTCTTCACAATTCCTTATAAAAATCAGTCTATCTAAAATTCTTTGAACAGCCTCATCCAGTTCTTCCTCACTCAGCTTTTTGCTTGCATTGAGTTTTATTATGTTCTTGCTCAACACATCCCTGAAGTGTGTGAAATCATCTAAAAGGAGTTTGCTAATTGGGGTTTTCTTCTCTTTCTTTCCCCATTTTTCAGCTTCAATGTCAAGTAAACCTTTCTCAAAGCTCTCTCTCGAAAGAAGTAATAGCTCATCTATATTAGTCAAAAATTCGCTACAATGGAGTGTTGGTTTAAGCTGACTTAACCAAGGATGCGAAGTTTTTACTTCAGCGTTAAATATTTTTATGCTTTCAAAATTAGTCAAAATAGCCCATGTGCATCCTTTATGCCATGAGTAATTAATTGCCTGTTCAACGTATTTTCTATCGTCTAAATCTTCTTTGAACGATTTAGCTTCTAAGAAGAATTTGGGAATACCGTTAATCCTAAACCCATAATCTACCCTCTTCTTGGATATTTTCTCTTCTGCCGATACTTCTCTTGAATCGGTAGTTTTCCAACCAAGAGCCTCAAACAATGGAAGAATAAAGTCCTTCTTGGTCATTTCTTCATTGTATTTGCTAATTCTGCCTTCTTTTAAAGCATCAGCGTATTGGGCAAGAAGTACCTCAATTTTTCCTATAATGGCATTTCTGTCCATGTTAGCCATTATACTCATTACTTTTTAGTTAAAACTTTCTATATACCCCTCAAACGCTACGAGACAAGAGGACTAAACTCTTAATGTTGTGACCGTAATAAAAAATAACTTGCTAAAAGACTTGACCCGTGACCTTAATGTTTCCTAAACCGTTTGCCACAATCCCGACAAACCCATTCCGCGCCTTTTGAGGAAACCGCATGACTACCGCATACAATACAAATTGAACCGCTTTCTCTTGCCCCTTCTAACTCTGTTCTCTCATCTTTTGATGCTAAATACTCGATAAAACCGTCCTCACAGTCGGATTGAAACGGCAAAATAGCTTTTAATTCATTCCTCAACTGCAAGTACAAACCGTGGAGCAAAACCGCTTTCGGGTTATCCGCTAATTCGCTATCGACAAAACCCTTTAAAGCCTCAATAACAAGCCACATAAGGGTTTTCTTGTCTAAAACATCTAACCTAATATCTCTAATTTCCTCAACTATGCATTCCTCATTGAAGAAAGCATAAGGAAAACCCGAACGAATAACATCCTCTTCTATCGCTTCACGCCTCATGAGGTATTGCCGAGTGCTCAGTCGTTCTCTCGCTTTAGGGCTGATTTGTTGGTTAATTTGTTGAGTTAACCGTTCTTGCAGTTTATAAGCCAAATTCGTTTCACCCAACAACATGGCTATTTCATTTTGAACATCTACTCTTTCACCGTTAAGGATTCGTTGGTTCATTTCTTTTAACGCTTTTTCGTGCTGTTCTATGTTAAACTCATTCATCTTTACGTATTCCCCTTTTTGTCATATCATCAAAAACTTTATGTTTTATTCCTTCAAGCTCCCTCAGAAATTCTTCTTTCGATTCTTGGCTTTCGAACATTGTGTAAAAAGTTCCCAAGAATACCGCACAAAGCGCAAGAGTTTTCTTTTCTTCTTTCGTCAACATTAGTACGTTTCGTCTCCTAACTTGTAAGTGCTCGGATTGTTAGAATCTCCAATTTCGAGCGAATTTAATGCCTTGTCAACTATAGAATTTAGCTCATCTTCGAAAGCATCAACCGCATCTTCAAGAAATGGGGTTCCTTCCCAAAAGTCACCGTTAGGCAAAACGTGACCATCGTGAACCGCCGCCACGTACTGAGAGGTAGGTTGACCATCAAAATTGAAAGTCTCATCGTTACCCGCGAAAATAGCGTTTCTGTAGAATTCTCCGCCTTGAGTAGAGGCACTTACACCCGTTTTTCCGCTTCCGCCTTCAGATTCTAACTCAATGCTGGAAGCTAAAGCCCCTGATTCTTTAGGGCATAGTTCAATCGCTTTATCTTTGATTTGTGCCCAAATATCGTCTAATTCAGCGCATACCGCATCGGGAAACTCGTCACGAAGTACCCTAATATCGGTTTGCGTCTCAAACAGCCCTCTTTTAACTTCGGTAGTTGCAAGACACATTAACTATCAACCCCCGTTTTGTGAGCTTTTAGAAGTTGCATTTTTAATCCTACTTCCTTCGCTAATTTTTTACGTTTAAGCTCCATCAAGTCGCTAAGTTTCTGTTCTAACGCCTTGTCTCTTGTTTCGGAATCGTCTAAGAATTTGCAGAATCTTGCGTAACTTTTAGCGTTTAGGTCTGCACTCTGTTGAATCAACTTCTGGGTTTGCTCAAACGTTGCATCGTTCTGCTCTTGAATTATCTGTAGCCGTTCCAATGCTTGTTCATTGTAGAATTTAGCCCATGCCTGAACATCAAGTTCATTAGCGATTTGCTTGTCCAAAAGGATTTTCTTACGCATCTCGTTAGCGAAGGGTACGCCGTGCAGTTTCTCAAGTTCCGCGAACCACTTCTCAAGCTCTATTTGATATTGCTCTTCTTCACTTGTCTCTTCAGAATTGTCTATGTCAACATCTGAGTTTTCATCGGTATTTTCTTCATTCTCTACGTTTCCGTCTGGGGATTCCTCTGTATTTTCCTCATCTTGGTTTTGTTCTTCATCATCGTTCATGTTTATTCAATCTCCTCTTTCGGTTTCGGCTCGCATCGGCTCATCCAGCGGAAAGCAACAACTTTAAGCTCCGCTGAAGGGAGTTCCATGTTTTTGTTTACATTTTTCTTTACTCATGTTTTTTTCACCTTAGTTAGTCGAAGAGCTGACAGCGAAGTAGTGAATGTTATGGCAAAAACCCCGCCGTCAACTCTTGCCAAAGAACCGAGAGAGAGGCGTAGTGAGTCTCGATTCCGTGACCTTGAATCTTTATTGATTCAGGGGTGATGGTTCTATCCCTGAATTGTTAGTCCCTTTCTCTGGACATTTCTTGCCTTCGACCATCGGATATTCGTCTGTAAGGTCTTGCTCTTCTTTCATTCCGTCCGCGTCCGTGTCGTCTCGTGACGGTGTGTAAACATCTGTTGGCTTCGCGACTGTAGGCTCAGAATAATTCATATTCCGTTTTTCCCGTTGCTGTTCTAAGTCTTTTTCATGCTCTATTGCATCGAGGGTGCTTTTTGTCGGAAGTGCACTTGCTAATTGACCCGTTTCTTTCTTGCAAATATCATCTTTTGTTTTTTCGCTCATTTTGTTTTTTCACCTACCTTTTTGTTTGGTTTATTTTTTTGATTAGTTCGATATTGTTCAGCAACAATTTCCTTCTCATAGTTGCTGAATGATTTTCCATTTGGCACTCAGTCACCTTTAATGAACGTACATTTTTAGCGGGACAAGATTTCCGCCATCTTCTTGGAGAACTTTATACTTGTGACTTTTGAGTTTGGTCTCAAAATCTTCTTTTGTTATTTCTCTGTCACCTGTCCGCTTAACCGTCAATCCGTCTGCATTTCGGTTGTCAGCTTCGAACATACTGTAACCCCGTGATTTCTCATCATGAAAGTGAACCCTGTAAACTATTGTAGTCCAAATGCCAATTGCCTCGGCATTTTCCTGAAGTTTAGGTTTTGATAGGAAAGTTGTCAAGTAGTCGTCTTCAAATGGCTCTGCACTCCAAATTTCGAAATCCATGATGCATTCAAAGAAACGCCTGTTAATGACACCGTATTTGCCTTCTGAATCGCTAACGTATAGCGTAGGGAGAACTTTCTTTTTCTCTGCTTTCATCAATTTGATTTGTTCGTTTTTAGCGTTCATTTTTACTCACTTTCCTTGCCTTTTTGGGCGATTATTTTACGTTGATTTCGAGAATAATTTAGTGGACTTTTATGAATTCCAAACCTTTCCAACTCAGAAAAAGACTCGTTTGCTTGGCTAAAATCAATAGTTGGAACTTTATCTGTTTTAGGAATAGCATCGTCTTCGCAGTAACGATTTTCCTCATGTATTTGTTTTTGAGCAATGGCATACTTGTTTAACAATGCATTTAAAACAAGATTTGCATGTTGAGCTTTCTGTTTGTCCTCAGATTTACTCTCATTTCTAAGTGCGCGTATCATGTCGTCATATGACCCGAATTTTTTCCTGTAAATATCATCAGTTTCTATACTGGAACCCAATTGTTGAGAGTTCATAGGTGCACTACCAGCGGGTGATTCAAAACGTTGATTGTTATTTTTTGATAGTTGTTCTTCGAGCAAATTCATGGTTGATTCCATCGCCATGACGCCTTCTGGTTTTTGACCATTCAATTTCTCAATCATTTCGGCGCGTTTTTGCGGGTCAGAAATATACCTGTTAATTTTTTCAACAACGCCTTTCCGTTTCTCATCCAGCTTTTTTTCTGCAATTATTCCGAGCTTATTAGTCAGGTCTGAAATAATTTCATCCTTTTCTTCGGGGGTTTGTTCTTGATTTTGGTTTGGTTTGTTTAGTATATCCTTTAAGAATTCGCGCTGTTTAGGGTCTCGACCATCTATGTCAAGCCCGATTTCGACTTTGTTGCCTTTTAACGCTTCACGAAGTTCTTCGGAAGTTCCTGATAGTTTTGGAATTGTTTTTTTCTGTTCCACGCTCATAATTAACTCACCTTTACTTCTTTTTCTCGGATGGTTGCAATATCGAGCTTAACCTCATCGAAAAGTGCCTTTCGCAATTTTTCCTTTTCAGCTTCAGGTATCTTGCTAAAATCCCCGACTGAAAGAGTGCTTTGACCTTCGGCTCTAATTACTAAATGCGAGTCGGGATAGTGACTTATCTCGTAGGTGACCACGAACGGGTTTTTATCGAAAATTGAAACTAACTGTATAAGCATCTCTGTGAGTTTGCGCTCTGATTCAGCCATAGTCTTTCCTTGACCTTTAGCGTAAAATCTCTTTCCTTGATAAGTAGCTTTGTCGAAATTGACGGGGCATCGTTCTTCTTTTTTGGTTTCAGTCATTTTACAGCCTTCCTTTTTGTAGATAAAAGGCTACATCACCTATTTAAAACTATTCCTCGAACTATACATTTTGTGTATAAAATCCATAACACGCCATTAATCAAGCCCCGTTAATTAATCAGATGATTAAACAAGTCCGTAAAATTTCGAAGTTAAAACCACGGAGTTTCAACCATACTTAACGATAAAGGTTCGAACTAAGCGAACTAAACCCTGAGCAAGAAACCAATCAAGAATACCCCATTAAGGAACTAAACCAACCACGGTTTTTTACGATAGTTAAAAGACGCAAAAAGACGCACCCGTACGTCCAAGAATCCAAATTAGACGGACGCAAAGCAACCTATCAATTCACGGAGTGGACGGATTATGTTCAATCGAACTCCATTATACAGCCCATAGCGGAGTCATTTTTACAAATTAAGCTCTATTTGTGCTTAGTTTATATGAATATATAAGCCGTTTGGCTTCGAACTTGTTGGTTTAACTGTTTATGTTGATTATAACATTGTTATGATGCATTTTAGAGTATCTCTCAATAGAAGGTGCGCTATTTAATAGGGCTAAACTACGAATCCCTAATTACGGACGCAAAGACGCACGACTGTATAATGAGGGCTTACGGTATGGTTTTTAGCTTGTTTTAGGGGTATATTGGGGTTTAGGTTATTGGTTGATTGTATGCTCAAAGCTAACAATATGTGTTATGTGTGTGCTCTGCATGTGTCCCCTCTGCATGTGTGCCACCATATTATTGATTGATGAGTTGTTGTTTGTTGTTGTTGTTTGTTTGTTGTTTGTTGTTGTTGAATATTAGGCTATTAGTAGTAACAACTCTATACCTATACACATAACTACACTACTACACACACTACTCTCTCTCTGCATGTGCAACTTTTTGAGGGGCTATCTGAACTGGCTAAGTGGGATGTGGTATATGGTAAGGTTGTTTTGGGGCACCTTGATTAACAACAGTTGCACACATGCGGAGTGAGCAGTTAATCAGTTGTTTAAAATTCCGTATTTTTTGGCATGGATAAGGCTTTAACATGTTTCTGTCTATTTCATTTAATCATCTGATTAACTGTATGGATAAAGTTTAAATGAAGATGTTGATTTTGGCACAAAGTTTATAAGGGAGCCCCGCGTATCTTGTGTATTCAGATAAGATGGAAATGAAAAAATGACAACAACAAAAGAAATCGCGTGGAAGATTTTCAACGAATGGTTAAAGCCCATTGCGATTGAATACAACCGACCCTTGATTGATACGCTTGATTTTGTAAGAGTATGTCACGCTAACGGAGTAGCTGATAACCGCACAATAAAGCAATATTTGGAAATGATGCTTATCAACAACTGGATTGAATGTGAAGATTCTGCTTTAAGTGAACTTTTAAGCACGACACAATCACTCTGGAAATACAAACATTGTAAGTGGCGAATCAACGCTGACGCAAAATATGAGGAAGTTGACAAGAAAAAAGTGCTTGACATGCTTTTCCCGAAACCATAACAGAGGTGAAAAAACATGAACAAATTTAACGAAAACATAAACCGAGACAGTATAACGGAATTTTGGTATAAGTGGAAAGAAGATAAATATCAAGACGCTAACAAAACCATGTTAGAAGCTATTGAGGAGCAATTAGGTCATCATAGTCTAAAAATTCAAACGGACACGGAAAAGCTCTTAGTCAAGTTGCTATGTGATGCTTTGCTTGCAACACAAAATAACCGTAATTTTTCAAAAATGAATAAACGAAACTTCTCAAATTATGCCAAAAACCCTTAATTTCCCTAAAACGAGACAAAAGAGGGAAAAGAGACTAATCGACCTTGACCTTTTCTGGTTTGTGTCTCTCATATTCTGTGATTGCTTCAAACATCATTTTCTTTATGGTTTTGGGGTCTATTCCGACATTCTTTAATGATTCTTCAAGTTTGCCGATTCTTTCATTTAATGCCTTGTTTTCTTGTTTGCGGTC
>JBEKPG010000087.1:0-7414 GCA_049520955.1 Bathyarchaeia archaeon
TTCACAGCATACGCAAATTCTTCAGAACCCAGCTAGCAGCTCTTGGCATGCCAACAGACTACATCGAGTATATGATGGGTCACACAATCAGCACATACCACGACATCGAGATGAAAGGTGTAGAATATTTGCGAGGCATCTACTCCGCATCAGCCCTATGCATTAAACCTAAGACACGTGTTAGCAAAATTGACGCTCTCAAAGAAATCATTCGGGCATGGGGTCTAAATCCAGACGAAATCTTAACCAAAGACGCTTTAATACGACCCAACGCAACAATAATTAGCCGCGATCAACTAGAAGAACGTCAAATGCATCAGCTCAGTGTAGCCCTAAAACAAGAGCTCATTAAAGAAATCCGAGAGGAAAATCATGCAACGACAAAACAATAAAAAGTATAAATTTAACGCCAGAGGATGGTATCTCCCGGGCTACCATTCTTGTCTGCAACTTTCAGCCGCTGAAACGTATTCGATGCGGAACCGTTTGGGGCTTAATCCCAGCTTGGACAAAGTTGCGCACTATGGACTCATCGTTCCCAAGTTCATATATCCGGGAAAAATGCTTGGAAACTGCTATTTGATTCTTAACTTCTTAAAGATGTAGAGAAATACTTTTTCGCCTTCGGGCACTGGTTCTTTGAATTGGACTGAGACTTCGCTTGGTGACAGTGAAGCCCTGATTTCGCCTGTAACTCCTGAGGCAGTAACAACTTGTTTTCCCGCGAATTTGGAGGCAGCTTCCGAGGTGCTGAAGAGACCGTTCACTGAGTACTCGTTGGCTTCTCTTTGTCTTACAGTTCCTTCCTTGGTCTTTTTTGAGAAGAGTTCTAATTTGTTGTTTGTTTCAGTGATTCTTCCTCCACCGATTATTCGGAATTCGCGGGGTTGAAGTCCAGGGTTCATTAAGAGAGCATGGTCTCCTCTTTCCGCAACGACTTGTTGCCTGAGTTCTATGTAAACTAGGCATTTTTCTGAAGCCTTCACCGAGTTCTTCACAACGAACTTGCCGTCTTCCATGACCCCGGGCACGACGTTTCCCAACACTTCATAAGACCCAACAAACACGTCTACATCGCCATAGGGTGTCAACGGACGTAAATAGTATTTGTCCACTTCCAATTCGGTTATCACATGACGGGTAGAGCTGATGGAGCCAGGAGAAACGGCCACATAACCCCTGTGAGCGTCAGAAGGTTTTAGGTCTTTGACGGCGACGCCCACCCTGTCTCCAGCTATAGCTTCCTCTTTGTCCTCGCCGAATGATCGCAGCGAACGTACTTGACCTTTTTTGTCGATGGGCTTGATTTCAACAGTATCTTTCACCTTAACTTTCCCACGATGTATCGTGCCAGTTAAGACAGTTCCTACTCCAGCTATGGTGAATGCGTGGTCGATAGGCATCTTGAACGGACCATTCCATTGACGAATAGGCGGACTAAGAGAATCCTGCAGTGCGCTTTTGAGTTCATCAATTCCCTTACCCGTTAATCCTGAGACCTCCACAATCTTTGCATTCTCATACGGAGTTCCTTTCAGAAGAAGTATGACTTTATTCTTGACTTCCTCAATTCTCTCTGGAGAAACCAAATCGACCTTATTTAGAGCAACTACAAGGGTCTTTATTCCGATGTCTTTAATTATAGAGAAATGCTCCACACTCTGAACCTGGAGCCCGGCATCTGCGGCTACAACCAGCACTGCTGCGTCAATTATGTTAGCACCCGCCACCGCATGCCTAACCAAGCTGAAGTGCCCCGGCAAGTCGACGAGAGTGACCAAATACTGACCTAAAGTGAAAGCGGAGAAACCCATGTCTAGTGTCATTCCTCGCCTTGCGGAGTCTGGTGACTTGTCCAGAGCAGCTGTCGAGGGTTTTTCAGTTAGCTGCCTAGCAAGCATTGTCTTGCCGTGGTCAACATGTCCGTAAAGACCAACATGAACGGGGATGAGGCCCTTGCCTTCAGTCATGGCGTAACTTTTTGCGACTGCATTGGCCTCTCTGAGGAATAATTCGACTGCATCCACAGGCTTTGAACCGTCTGCCAACGCCTTCTTCACCACTTCTTTTCTGATTCTTGAAAGAGAAATGCCCAAGTCCGGATTCTTGTACCGCGTCATAACCTCCATCATGGACTTTCGGGTTTCCCTTTCGATGCCTCTCGCTCTCAGAGACTTCTCGTCTTCCACAACTTTTTTGGGCTTGGACCTGATTGGGTTTTCAAGTCTCTTGAGAACTGCGGTAACAATGATGTTGGCGATCTCTTCGTAGCTTTGCTTACTTGGGTCGACAACAGCAAGGGGAGTGTCCCATTTGTAATCACCCTTCGGCGGGTCAAGTTTCTGATTGATTTCCTCAATGAGGGATGACGGTATCGGCGACCCTCGTTCTTGGTTCCATTTGATGGCTTGTTCAACGGGTGTATCAACAAAGACTATGTCATAGTCAGAGCCTGATCGTTTGGCAATCTGCCTAAGCTCGCTCCTCATCGACTTGTAGTAGTTTAGGTCGTCGCTAATTACGAGAAAACCGCTCTCTAAACCAGTTGCAATCGTCTTCTCATAAAGAGCCTTTACCGATGCTTCTCTTTCAGGTTTGAATCCTTTGGAGGAATAAGAGAGCATGTCCCGAAAATCGTCCGAGCTGATTACCATGGTCGATATCCCATGTTTGTCCTCGAGCAGGGAGGCGACGGCTTTAGCGATGGTGGTTTTTCCTGAAGCAGGCAATCCGCACATTATAAGTAGGTAAGGATAACTCTGAGACACCCGTTTTCCCCAACTGTCTATTCCATCTTCTGTTTATAATTCTGTCGCATCAGACTATGAGGCTTTCTGGTCGCTCAGTCGGTTTGATAGCCAAAATATATTTTGGTTGGTTTTTTTGAGGTTTTAAGGGGAAAAAAATAAGTTGCGACTTTCCGCTCTTTGGATTTGTGTTTTGGGTTGGTTTTTGGTTTAGGTTTGGGTGTGGTTGTTGGTTGCAACTTTTTTGGATGTTACCGTATTGTCGTTGCGACTTTTGGTTGCTTTTAGTGGTTCATCTTAGGGTGACTTTAATGGGTAAACGTTCTGTGAGAAGCTTGAGGCAAGTGCAGCGGTATTGGATGTGCCGAGTATTATGTATTGACCGTTATTTAGTTGTATGATTAAGTCTGTGGGGTTGTTGGATACTACGTGGGCTGTTTTTCCGTTTCCAAGCGTAAATACTCCTAAGTTGAGGTTGCCAATACTAACTCCCCACTGTCTTGTTGACAAGGTCAGGTTTCCTGAGCCTATTTGTGCAACATAGGCGGATGCTATTTCACTGGCGGTGACGTTTATGTTCCCGGTTTCGAGGGGAGGCGACTGAATGTACACGTACCCAGAACCAACAGTAATTGTTGAAGGTAAACCCCCCAGAGCATACAAGCCAACTCCTGTTCCTATGAGAATTATCCCAGCAATTATGAACGCCCATCTTCTGGTACCTTTTCCTACAGGTACTCCTACCCTTCCAAAGGAATAGAGCTTTGGTGCTTCCAATGGTCTGCTAAACAAGCTTCCAGCCAATATAATAATTCCCACTGCAGCTAGTACTATTGCCAGTACGATAACAAAAGTTGGCTGAACCGTAAATTGTTCAATAGACATATTGGTACACCGAATCTCTTGCAAAAGCAAATAAGGTTGGAATATTTAAATTGAGTTTTACTAAGCAAGCTTAACAAGCTTTTATTAAATCTGTCTGGATTTCGATTTAGTTGACAGCATGATATTATTGGGTATCTAACAGTGTTCGGATATTTGGAAATTCACCTGACAAAACAAGCAAGCACAGTATACAAAGCATTAAAAGAACAATCTGTGCATTTAAGCACTGAAGACCTCGGAGCCGAAGAGTGTTAGAGGTATGTTTCATGTTGCCGTTTGATAAGTTGAAGGACACAATTCCCAAGAGCATACTTGATAGAGGCCTAACAGTGTTAGGCAAAGAATCTCAGCCGATAAAACTGCTTTTCGAGCAAAGAAGAGTACCTCAAGAAGGGTGGAAAGACAGCCAAATCGAACTGATTCTGAATTTGCTAGCTGCAATGGATTCGGATAAGGACAGCAAAGCAGTTTTTCTTGGCGAAAGAGAGGGCAGAGTTGCGTCCCCGGCAGTTTCAAAGCTGGCATCTGGGTTCCACCATGGAGTAGGAAGGTCAGGCGATTTGACGGAAGCCCAGCCTAAGGCAGCAGGTGGATCTCTCATGTATTTCTTCGCTAATAAATTGGCAACTGACGCCATGAAAAGGCTCGGAGTTCCAAACATCAAGAAGGCAGTGGTCTTTCCTATGGCAACGGGAATGACGCTTGCTCTTGTCTTGTGCACCGCAAGAAACCAGACTGGCAGAAAAGAGGTTGTTTACCCCCAGATTGACCTCAAGACTCCTTTGAAGGCGATTCATCTTTCAGGTCTAAAAGAAAGAATAGTGGCAGGCGAAGTCTACGGAGACGCAGTAAACGTTCCCTCAGAAGAGATTGAAAAAGCAGTTAACGAAAATACTGCCGCGATTCTGTCAACAACCACTTTCTTTTCACCCAGAGAACCAGACAAAATCAAAGAAATCGCAAAGATCGCGGAGGACAAAAAAGTGCCGCATATCATAAACAACGCCTTCGGAGTGCAGAGCCGCGAAATCATGAAACTCGTAAGAGGCGCAGTCGACGCAGGACGCGTGGACGCAATAATCCAGAGCACAGACAAGAATTTCCTCACCCCAGTCGGAGGAGCAATAGTCGCTTCGCCCAATGAAGAATTTTTAGACGACGTGTCTGAAACCTATGCGGGAAGGGCAACAGCTGCTCCCATAGTGCAATTCCTAGCAGCCGTACTGTCGATAGGATTAGAAGGCTACGAGAAGCTGAGAACCCAGCAGGAAGAAAACAGGAAGTTCCTTGAATCATCCTTGAAGGAGGTTGCAGAGAGGCATTCGCAGAGAATACTGAATGTCTACAATCCAATATCCGTGGCTATGACGCTGGATGGAAAAAACGCCAAGAAAATAGGCAAAGCCTTGTACGCAGCAAGGGTCAACGGTGCAAGAGCTTTAGAAAAAAATGATTTCGGAGTGTGCTGCCCACAGTATATCTCATCCTACATCAACTTCGACGCCAGCCTAGGAATACAAAAAAACGAAATCACTTTGGCGGCAGAGAGGTTAGACACCGTTTTGAAAACAGTTGCATAATGGCGGCGTCCAAGGGGAATCGGACCCCGAGACCTTTCGGGCTCACCGGATTTGAAGTCCGATGCTAGGACCACCTAGCCGTAGGACGCCCTCAATTGATGCCTTCAGGTGTTGAATAATTTGTCCCGACTTCGCTGGCTCATGAGTGCGATTTCTGTATTCACTTGCCAACATAAACGTATTACGCTCTAACCGCTGGGACTCATTCTAAGCTTCTCCAACATGCCCTTTAACGCATCTATCCGAGCACACCCTCTTTGTCTGGAATTTCAACTGGTTTAAAGGCAAATTACGGAGTTTCCATGCCAAAAGCCTCAGGTAACTTAACAGTATCCTGATTGTGGCAGTGGTAGGGCAAGTGGCAAGCGCCAGCATCATGCCCGCCTAACCGCAACGACTCAAAAACTAATTCTTTGCCTACTTGGCCACTACTTGATCAGAGGGTTTTGCCGCAGGGGCTGGGGCTGCTGCTTTGCGTTTCAGCATGTTCTCTAAGGTTGGACGAAGCTTTGCGTTTTCCGCTAGTATCTTTTCTTTTCCCAGTGCCTTCATTTGGTCGTTCATTTCCTTGACTATATGGACGAATTTCTCTCCTTCAGCCGAAGAAACGTAATCAACCCTGAGTCTTCCTGGGCTCAATCCAAGCTTTTGAAGCATACCAGCCAAGGCATCCATGCGCGCTTTCATCCTAACGTTTCCAGAGATGTAGTGACAGTCGTTGGGAAGATGGCAGGCGGTAATCAGTACCCCTGCGGCTCCTAGCCTAAATGCCTCCATAACGAAGTCCCGATCTACCCGTCCAGTACACATTACCCGTATCGCCCTTGTAGTAGGAGGGTATTCCAGCCGGCTCGTCCCCGCTCGGTCCGCGCCGGCGTAACCTCACCAGGTACACATAAACGTCAGTATCTTCTCGTCAGGATCCTTTTCCAGAGCAGCTCTGATTTGGGAGAGTATTTGTTCATCCGTAAAGTTCATCTGACTTATAGCGTCTTGTGGGCATTCAGCAACGCATGTTCCGCAACCATGGCACTGGGCTGCATTAATCTGAGCTGGTTGCCCCTCAACCGCAGTTATGGCTCCAAAAGGGCAGCTTTTCACGCAAACACCGCACTTCGCTTTCACGTTTCTGCATTTGGCGATGTCAACTATTGAGACAATCGGTTCTATCTTCCATTTCGGTTGAGAAAGGATGGTTGCAGCTCTTGCTGCCGCCCCGCTTCCTTGGGCTACGCTATAGGGTATGTCCTTTGGTCCTTGGCAACAACCTGCTAGGAATACTCCGTCCATAGGTGTATCCATTGGTTTGAGTTTCGGATGGCTTTCCATGAAGAACCCGTCTGATCCTCGCGTTATGTGGAGGATGCCAGCCAATTCTTCAGCTCCCTTGCTGGGTATGGCGGCTGTGCTTAGCACAACAAGTTCCGCTTCGACTTCGATGGGCAGCCCCATAGTCGAGTCCTCTGCTCGGATAACCAAGTTTTTAGTCTTTGGGTCTTCCATTATTTGGGACGGCTTTCCCCTGACAAAGATAACTCCCATTTCACGAGCTCTTCGATAAAATTCTTCATAGCCTTTGGAAGGAGTGCGAATATCAATGTAGAAGATGTAGACTTCCACTTCATTATGGTAGTGTTCTTTCAAAAGGATGGCTTCTTTCAACCCATACATACAGCAGAAACCTGAACAGTACTCGTACTTGTTTACGTCCCTTGAACCGACGCATTGAATGATGGCAACACTTTTCGGTGTCTTTCCATCGGATGCGCGGACTACGTGTCCAGCTGTCGGGCCGCCTGCTGTGATGAGTCTCTCAAACTCCAAAGCCGTAATTACATTATCGTATCTTCCATAGCCGTACCGGGCGTCCTCATATGGTAGATAAATGTCAAAACCTGTTGTTACTATGATTGCTCCAACTTCCAATTCAACTTCTTCTGGCTTTTGGTCAAAGTTGATAGCTTCTCGCGCGCCACAGGCATCCACACATTTGAAGCACTCTATACAGTAATCCCTGTTTATCGAGTAGATGAGAGGTACTGCTTGTTCAAACGGGATGGAGATGGCTTTCCTTACGCCTAAGTTCATATCCCACTCATTGGGATATTCTATTGGGCAGGCGTCTTTGCATTCTCCGTCGCCAGTACATTTTTCGGCTATAACATATCTCGGGTTCTTGCGAACTTTAACTCTGAAATTGCC
>JBEKPG010000088.1:0-7078 GCA_049520955.1 Bathyarchaeia archaeon
ACAATGTCGCCGGTTTTCTTATCAATAGGAAGAGATTCGCCGGTTATGGCTGACTGGTCAACCGTTGCTTGGTCGTTAAGTATCTTGAAATCTGCAGGGACAAAGTCACCTAATCTGACCCTTATGATATCACCAGGCACAACCTCGGCTGCATTTAATGTTTGCCAGCTACCATCTCGCAAAACTCGCGCCTTTAACTGAAGCTTCTGTTTAAGAGCTCCAACAGCTCGTGTAGCTTGTCGTTCCTGGATGAAGCCTAGAATTGCGTTTACAAGCAACAGGGCGGTTATTATGTAGAGGTCCAAGTATTTGTCTAAAACAAAAGAAAGCACTATGGCAACTTCAAGCATCCAAGCAGTTAAGCCCCAGAACTTCTTTGCAAAAGCCAAAACAGGGTTTGGCTGTTTTTCCGCCACTTCATTGAGTCCATAACGCCTTTGCCTTTCCTTAACCTGATCAGACGCCAAGCCTTTTGCAACATCAACGTTTAAAGCGTCATCTAAATGCTTCTCTGAACTATCGGTGTCTGACGCTATAACAGGCAATTTTCAATCTGACCAGTCAATTCTTAGATACCTCTTGCCTTGGATATTAGCTCATAATGATAGGGACCTGCATCTGTCTGCTTTATAACACTAAAGCCGTTCTCTAAAAGAACTTGTTTAGCCTCATCTTCAGAGAGCCGTTCTTTTAATGGCGGTCCATGTTCTGTTTTTATCTTCTTCCAGTCAACATCAACAATATATGCCGTTGGTTTAGATATACGCCTAACCTCTTGAAAGAAAGCCTTCCTATCTTCGACTTCATGAAGAACATTGGCAAAGAGGACAATATCAACAGAACCTTTAGGAATCCCCGTGTGGGAGACATCGCTATTTATGATTTCAATAATTCTAAAGTCGACACCCAACCTGGCAATGTTTTCTTTCAAGGCATTCAACATAGAAACGTCGCTGTCAACGGCATATACGAGACCTTTTTCGCCAGTTGCCTTAGCCATTGGTATAGTGGAAAAACCAGGTCCAGAGCCCAGATCAGCCATCGTCATTCCCTTGGCAACTCCGACATTTTTCAAGATCGTTTCTGGATTGTGCCATTGTTTCCTTTCTTCTGACATAAAGAATTTGACCCGGTCACTATAGTCTTCCATTTTTATTCCTCGATTATTACTTTTTAGAATAGGGGCTACCTCACACCATACGCAAATAAAAGCCTTGGGTCCAAGCCCTTATGAACTAAGTCACAGCTTTTAGCTAACTATGGGTAGGGGGTTGAATTGATTATTTTCTGAATTTCTACTGGTCCCTTTGTGCAATAATATTCGCTAAAGTTTACCTTTGATCCGCTGTTTAGGTATGCTTCAATCAGGCTAGTGCGCGCTACTACCTCTTTTGGGTTTTTGGTTTTCTTGTTCGCCATGTTAAGGCGCTATAGATCGTAAACACTAAGAGGGCCACAAACACTGCTGCTTTGATGGCTGTGAAATCTACGATGGCTGAGTAAAGTGCGAATGCTGCGGGGAATCCTCCGATGTATAGTGTGAAAAATATTGCTGTGGGCAGTTTGTAGTTGTATTTGTAGTCTTTAAAGATGCGTCTGCCAAAGTACAAGGCTGCCAAGCGCCCCATGCCATGAGTGCATTTTATGCAATTGTAGCATGGACGTAGGCAACCCAGAAGGTGAAGTACACCATAAATCAAGATAAGTGCTAGGATAAAAAACACAATACCGGTTGTGAAATTATATAGCAGAAAAGCCACTGAATCAAGAACAATCCATAGAAAAAGCGCTATGTTACCAAAGAGAACCAGATTTTCTGGGAAGAAAATTGGTCGACCGTTTTTTGGTTCTATCATGCCAGCCTCTTCCAAACGATGACATATAATTTTTTTTAACTCTAACCATTGGTTCTATATTATCAGTGCCGTTTTCATTTTTAAGCCCTGAAACCTACTCAGTTTTTCCTTCAAATTCAAACTTGACTGGCGTTGGTTCTTTGAAGATAAAAAGCACAGGGCAGTTTGCTTCGGTTCTTCTCCAAGCAGCCTCTAGTAGTTCCTTCCGAGCATCAGAGGAGGCATTAACTTTCATGGTAACGCCACTTATCATTGGTGAATCTGGCGATTTGTCAGCTTCAGCGGTTACTTCTACCATTTTGAGTTTGATGTTGCTTTTTTTGCATACATCGGCGAAAATTGTGACGCCGCAATCGGCTAGTGCCATTAAGCTTAGTTCAAGGGCTGTTGGACCGCAGTCGGTTCCTCCTGCAGCTGTTGAGAGGTCACATTCTACGCTGTGGTTTCTTTGATTATCAACCTTTGAGCGAACATTTTCAACCCATGTTGCTTTTGCTTTTATTTTTGGCAATTTTTTTCACCTTTTAAGTCTTCGTTATTTTAGTTTTGATTTAGTGTTCGTGGTGATGGGCGTGTTGGCATCCGCCTGCAAGTTCTTTGAGTTTGCCTTCTCTGAAGGATTCAATGTTGCCTTTTACTGTGTTTGCGGTTGCTTCCAGAACTGTTATGCCAGCGTCTTGGAAGGTGTTCAGCGCTCCTGGTCCCATTGAATAAGCTACTACAACGTCTGGTTTTAGTGCTAGGAAGCTTTCATGTGAGTGCCCTGGGGCGCCTCCCATGTGTTCGCTTCTATTTGGTTCAGTTTTGACTTTTGGGGCTTTCTGGTTCTCGTAAAGTTCTACTACGGCGAAGTAGGGTGCTCTTCCGAAGTGATGTGCTACTTGAGCTTCTAATCCTGTTTCGTCTTCAACTGGCATCATTATTCTTTTTGTCATTTTGATAACCTTTTGTTTTGATGATAACATAGTTTAATAGATAAACAATATTAATAGGTTATGTTTAGAAAGTAAACGGGTGTGCTCATGGATAAGGTTGACAAGAAAATAATAGCTCAACTCCAAGCGGATGGTAGGACATCTCTTGAAGATTTATCCAAACTAACAGGTTTTACAAGCATGGGAACAAAGAAGAGGTTGGACAAACTCATCGAAAACGGCACAATTAAAATATCTGCTCTGATCAACCCAACTGCGCTTGGGCTGCATCTGGCCATCGTGATGCTGGAAATGGAGAGCGCTGAAGCGATGCAAGATGTTCTCGTCCGTTTCGAGGGGTGCCCCAGAATAGTTCAGATTTTCAAAACAATAGGTGGCTACAATCTGATGGCACTTATAGTTGCAGAAACGAGAGAAACCTTAGAGAGCATCTCGATGGAGAAATGCTCCTTAAGATGCAGCAAAGGAATCCGCAGATCGGAGTTTTACCCTGTAAGCGACACATACTTTTCGCCTTTCCTTCAAATAAGAGAAAACTTGGCGAATAAAGAAAAAAAGGTTTCACCGTGCAATGTTGAATGCGACCCCTGTAACCGATATGAAACCAAAAAATGTGTTGGTTGTCCAGCAACGATTAACTACAAAGGTTCTCTATAAGCGGAAGCAACAAAATGAGTCGAGTACCCATTTCTTATTAATTGCCAAAGCTCCTTTGGCTGCGCTTTAGACAGGTCATAGCCGATTTCTTGCATCACTTTAATAGTGTAAGGATGTATTGGTTGAGGATCAAAACCCGCACCATACACATCAAAGTAATCTCCACCATACATCCTAAGAAACGCCTCTGCCATCTGACTTCTAGCAGAATTATGCGTGCACAAAAAGATAACTTTCGTTTTAGCCAAACTACCACCCCTTCGTTGCTTCAACTTTTAGACTTTCAAGAGGAACACCATGATACTGCGTTATCTTTTGGGCCATTTTTTGGATCCACGCTACCGCAGCCGCACGAGCAACAAGAGCTGCTGTTAGTCGCAATTTTTGAATACGCTTTTTTAACGATTTTTTCACATCTTTATCCTTCAAATAAATCACCTAACTGCGAGTCATTTTCTCAAACACTTCTTTTGCAAGACCGCTTAAAAGTTCGGCACTCAATGTGTCAACAACATTGAATATTCTGGGATCTACAATTGAATACAGGCGTTTGGTTCCATCTTTTCGGCACCGTATCAATCCAGCATCTTTTAAGATTTTGAGGTGACGGGAAACAAGCGGTTGAATAAGATTGAGATGAGGGACTATTTCGCAAACGCATTTTTCGCCGTCTCTTAAGTATGCTAAGATTTCAAGTCTGATTGGATCTGAAAGTGCATGAAACACTGTGAATTTGAAGCGGTTATTTCCCTCAGTTGTTGCCATTGTTAATCTTAAATATTAATAACAATATTTAAAAGTTGCTATGAACTAAATGTTCACAATAAAGGAAAATAAAATGTCCGAAGAAACATACGAGGGCATCCCCAGAAACAAAATACCTTGGGACCCAAAAATAGATTACGAAAAGTGCATAACATGCGGTAAATGCGTCGATTTTTGCCATATGCGCACGTTCAAATTTGAGGAAAAAAATGGCGAAAAACGAACTGTAGTAAATCCAAATAGATGTGTCGTATTCTGCAGAGGTTGCGAAGATATTTGTCCCGCAGGCGCTATCACACATCCATCGGAAGAGATAACACAAGCGATAATTGATAAACTAAAGGCCTCTCCTTAAAGTCAAACACTTCGTAATTTTCCATAATCTCAACTCTCCTTAAAAATTAGAAAGAAGGTTAATTTAAGAAAATGAGTGATGAGCACGTTAGGGTTAGAAATTGGGAAGAATTCAAACGCTTAGTTAGTGAAAAGAAGCCAAAATCGATTGTGTACGTCCTTGAACAAAATGCTCTCTCACCAAACAAAGAGCTTACAACATTGAGAATAATATTAATGCACGACAAGCGCTACTACATCTTCCTTGACTTTCCAAAAGGTCAATTCCTACGGGAAACGGGAATTCCCTTGCATAAAGACAAAAATGGCCTCTGGAACCTGGACGAAGACGAAGTCAAGGTTATCCTGAAAAAAGTGTTTGAAAAGCAGAACTTGGAAATTTTTTCTTTCTGGACGACTTAGATTTTAAGGATAAAAAATACTAAATTTTGACCGTTCAATGAATTTCCTGTTTGTCGCTCATGAATGTTTTTTGTGACGAAGGATTACTGCAGCAGTGCTGGCTACCACAATGACTATGGCAACTGTTAGGTAAATGATTTCTGCTGTAAAGGAGAGCAATGGCGAAGTTTCTGGCGAAGGTGTGGAAGTTGTCAGCAGATTACCAAAAGCATAAACATAATGATCCCACGACCCCACATAAACAATCCCGTTCCAAACAGCTGGAGAAGAACTCACATGGTTTCCAGTCGTATACGTCCATATGTTCGCTCCACTGGACGCGTTCAGACAATAAACATTTCCATCCCATCCACCAACGTAAACGTAACCGCCAGCTACTGCAGGAGACGAATCCACCCCGTCTTCCGTGGTATAGTTCCAGATTTTCGCCCCCGTTAATGCGTTGAGGCAGTAAACGTTTTTGTCGGGGTTTGAGGACTCACCGGTTCCGATGTAAACGTATCCGTTTGCGACCGCAGGGGATGAGTCAACCCAACTCAACGTTGGATAGCTCCATATTTTTGTTCCACTTGTCGCATTAAGGCAATAGATATTATCGTCTTCTGATCCGATGTAGAGGCGACCCTCAACTACGGTAGGAGAAGACTGTACAACGTTCCCAGTTGTATAACTCCAAATTTTCGCGCCAGATGAAGCGTCAAGACAATATACGTTGCCGTTTGAAGAGGCAACATAGATATGATCTCCAACGACCGCGGGTGAAGATTCCACAAGTCCACCCGTTGAATAATTCCAAATTTTGGCGCCAGAAATGGCATCGAAACAGTAAACGTTCCCGTCCCATGAACCCACATACATATAGCCATTAGCAACTGATGGACAAGACTCCACAGTGTTCCCTGCGGTGAAATTCCAAACCTTTTCGCCAGTTAAGGCATTCAGGCAATACACGTTCCGATCGTAACATCCAAAGTAAACGTAACCGTTAGCAACTGCCATTGAAGAACTAATTGCTGGACCTGCACCCTGAAACCCTCGGCTTGCAGTAGCAACTGTGAAATTCCATACTTCGGATCCATCTGATGCATTGAGGCAGTAAGCGATTCCGCCGTCAGAACCAATATAGACCAGACCATTAGCGATTGCAGGTGAAGCGCCAACTGGGCTGTTGGTCTTAAAGTTCCATAGTAAAGTCGCGTTAGTTGCAGTTGGTGTGCTGGTTGAGTAACCTGAATGAGTAAGATCATGGTGAAACATTGGCCAATCACCCGAAGAAGAATTACCGGACGCAAGTGCCGCTGGAGACAATACAAGACAGAAAAACGCTGATAACGTCAAAACAAAGGTAAAAATCGCGAGAGCACAGTTAGACTTTTGCATGGTAAACAATCCCGACACACAGATGCTCAATTGTCATTTTTACTTAATAATATGTGCTCATGTTTTCTCGCGAGCATCCCTGCGGTTCTAGACCGCGGCTTAAACTCCGGGAAAATGCTCTATTCTTCAAGTTGAAGCAGAGGGACTCAGACCGTTTCAGGGGTAAGCCCGGTCCGGCCCATTCTCCTAGTTATTTTGCCGTAAATTCGATAAAAAAATCCATTTGCGCCCATAAGTGGAATATTACTCTGGGTTATCGCTGGGGCAATCTACTGGTTTGGAAAGAAAAAAGAAAAGAACCATAATTTCCCACTTTTTCGGTTTACCTCCGAAAGGTTGCAAGAAGCAAACCTATAACTTTGCCGTAATTATGCGCACTTAAAACGTAAAACTTCAGTTTAAAAAAAAGAATGTATGTGTAGAAAAGGAAGGAGAGCGTTACTTCTTTTTAAATGCAAAAATGGCACCTATTACCCCAAGAATAAGACCCACTAACCCTATTACTCCGAAAGTCAAGATGCTCAGTAAAGAGAAAAATAGCACAATTATTCCGCCTGTAGTTTCTTTTTTAGGTTGGTATAGCAAGACTGCGCCGACTATAATTAGAATTCCAAATACAATAGCGATTACTCCGACTATGTGCAAGTCTATGCCTAAGAGAATTCGACGCCTGATTTCATCCTCAATTCCTGAGATTTCCAGTGCTCTGCCTTGCAGAGAACGCACTAT
>JBEKPG010000089.1:0-7057 GCA_049520955.1 Bathyarchaeia archaeon
CTACTATTTCCAGTATTCCAAGAACTTGGTTGGCACACTTTTCAGAGATATAACAGAACGGAAAAAGACCGAAGAAAAACTACGTGCTGCTTCCTCATACTCTCGCAGCTTAATTGAGGCAAGCTTGGACCCATTAGTTACAATCAGCTCGGATGGAAAAATAACTGACGTAAATAAAGCCACTGAATCTGTGACAGGCTTTTCTCGCCGGCAGCTTATTGGCAGCGACTTCTCAACCTATTTTACTAATCCCGTTAAGGCTAGAAAAGGGTATAAAGAAGTCTTCAGGGAAGGCTTTGTTAGAGATTATCCATTAGCGATCAAACATAAATCTGGGCAAATCACGGATGTACTTTATAATGCCACGGTTTACAGAAACGAGAAAGGCGAGATTCAAGGAGTTTTCGCAGCTGCGCATGATGTTACTGAACGCAAACTTGCCGAGCAAAAACTGTTGGCTGCATATTCTTATTCAAGAAGTTTAATTGAAGCAAGTTTGGACCCGTTGGTTACAATCAGCAAAGAAGGAAAGATTACCGATGTCAACAAGGCTACAGAGGACGTCACTGGCTGCTCTCGCAAAGAACTGATTGGCAGCGATTTTTCCGACTATTTCACTGAACCAGACCAGGCACGAGCAGGATACCAAAAAGTCTTCACAGAAGGATACGTCATGGATTACCCGCTGGCAATTAGGCACAAATTTGGAACCATAACAGATGTTTTATACAACGCGTCAGTTTATCGAAACCCACAGGGGGAGATTCAGGGTGTTTTTGCAGCAGCAAGAGACATCACCGTGCGCAAAGCTATGGAGAACGAAATCAAACAAACAATGGAAAAACTCAAACAATCAAACGCCGAATTGGAACAGTTTGCATATGTAGCTTCGCATGATCTTCAAGAGCCTTTGCGTATGGTTGCAAGTTATGTTCAGCTTATAGAGCGAAGATACAAGGGAAAACTAGACCCAGAGGCTGATGAGTTCATCGCCTACGCCGTGGACGGTGCCAACCGAATGCGAGGATTAATTGATGACCTCCTAACTTACTCGCGGGTAAGCAGACTTGGCAAGCCATTTGAGCAAACAAACCTCGAATCAACCCTTGACGCTGTTCTTAAGAATCTGCAAGTTTCAATTGCTGAAAACGATGCAGTTGTAACGCATGATAAACTCCCAGTGGTTATAGCTGACGGGGGGCAACTTGTTCAGCTGCTTCAAAATTTGATTGGCAACGCCATTAAGTTCCATGGTAAAGAGGCGCCCCGAGTTCATGTGTCGGCTCAAGTTAAGGAGAATGAGTACTTGTTCTCAGTACGCGATAACGGCATCGGCATAGCCCCTGAATATATTGACCGCCTTTTCAAGATTTTCCAGCGTCTACACACCAGAGAAGAATATCCTGGCTCAGGAATTGGCCTTGCCGTTTGCAAGAAAATCGTGGAAAGACATGGAGGACGCATCTGGATTGAATCGCAAATGGGAAAAGGTTCAACTATCTACTTCACATTAAACAAGCAAAAAGGAGTGAATAAGAAGATATGAAGAGAGTTGATGCATTGGCAGTGGATATTTTATTAGTTGAAGACAACCCTGGAGACGTTCGCTTAACCAAAGAAGCCCTCAGAGACGCAAAAGTGCTAAACGAAATTTACGTGGCTAAAGATGGCGTTGAAGCAATGGAATTCTTGAACAAAAAAGGAAAATTTGCGAAAGCCCCTACTCCGGACATGATTCTGTTGGATTTGAACTTGCCAAGAAAAGATGGTCGAGAAGTCTTAGCCGAAGTTAAAAAAGACACAAAGCTAAAGCATATTCCCGTAATTGTACTTACAACTTCCAAGGCCGACGAAGACATAATTAGATCATACAACCTACATGCAAACGCATACATTACCAAACCAGTTGATTTAAACCGATTCGTCGAAATAATACATGCCCTTGAAGAATTCTGGTTTACAATTGTAAAGTTGCCCCCGAAGGAGTAAAATAAGATTAGAATTCTGTTAGTTGAAGACAATCCTGGCGACGCCCGTCTTATACAAGAAATGCTGACAGAGCAAAAGTTTGCCATAAGCAACTTAGAGTGCGTTGACCGACTTTCAAAAGGACTAGACCGCTTGTCAGCAAAATGCATAGATGCAGTGCTTCTGGATTTGGGATTGCCTGACAGTCAAGGGATTAACACTTTTGAGAAGACGCACGCTGTGGCTCAGAAAGTACCTATTCTGATATTGACTGCCCACAAAGACAACGAACTAGCTTTGGAAGCAGTTCGAAGAGGCGCCCAAGATTACCTAATCAAAGGGAAAATTGATGGTGACCTACTAGTTCGAGCAATAACATATGCTATTGAACGCAAAAAATTGGAGGAAACAGTTGAGAAACGCACGCTTTCACTAAAGATAAGCGAGGAGAAATATCGAACGCTTTTTGATTCAATTGACGAAGGATTCTGTATCATAGAAATGGTTTTTGACGATGATGGAAGACCTGCTGATTATCGCTTTTTGGAAGTCAATGATTCGTTTGAGCGACAGACTGGATTACATGATGCAAAAGGAAAGCTGATGCGCAGTCTTGCCCCAAGTCATGAGGCCCATTGGTTCGAAATCTACGGCAAAGTTGCTTTAACAGGAGAATCAGTGCGGTTTACGAATGAGGCGAAAGCACTGAATCGCTACTATGATGTTTTCGCCTTTCCAATTGGCGAAGGAAAAATTCGAAAAGTTGCAATCTTGTTCAACGATATTTCAGAGCGTAAGATTTTAGAGAAGAAACTGCAAGATTCTGAACGCTTAGCCGCAATTGGTGCTACCGCGGGCATGGTTGGGCATGATATACGCAATCCATTACAATCCATAATCGGCGAACTATTTCTATCCAAGAAAGAAATAGATGACTTGCCTCAAAGTAATTCCAAAAGGTACTTGGAAGAAAGCATTCAATCTATCGAAGACAACATATTGTACATTGACAAGATCGTTACTGACCTTCAAGACTTTGCTAAACCATTAAAGCCTTCTATTGAAGAAAGCGATTTTACAAGAATTATTGAAGACGTTTTTTCAAGCTTAAAAGTTCCTGAAAACATACAAGTTGCCTATTCTATTGACCCGCTTCTTGAAAAACTTATGACTGACCCCGCGGCCATGAAGCGGATACTAACAAACCTCTCCTCTAATGCTGTTCAAGCCATGCCTAAAGGCGGAAAACTAACCTTGGATGCTGCCTACAAAGACAATAAAGTATTCATAAGCGTCCTAGATACGGGCGTAGGAATATCTGACGAAGCTAAAGATAAACTTTTCACCCCCTTATTTACGACTAAATCTAAAGGTCAAGGTTTCGGTTTAGCCGTGGTCAAAAAGCTAACCGACGCATTAAACGGTAAGGTAAGTGTTAAAAGCGAAATTGGAAAAGGAACAAGGTTCACCCTTGAATTTCCTATCCAAAAAATAACCACTCCTGTTAGTCGTGTCCGAGTTAAGAATACTAAGGTTCATCACAAGATAATAAAACGTTGATAATTGTTTACCTTCGGGCACAGTAGCTCAGCCATGTACCGAAGCAGAAGTAAAATATGGCGTTTTGGGTGGGTTAAAGAATCTAATACACGGAAAAATATGGTTTTTCAATTTAAGGCAAGAAACTGTTTATTAGGTTAGAGCAGTGACAATAGTTAGTTTATTGGGGCTTAGAAATATGAAAGCATTCATAATCCAGTTTCCATACGGAGTGTCAGCTTTCGATGACAAAAACAGTTTAGTTGAGAAGGTTCTGTTTCCAAAAAAACCTCAGGCAGCAGCAAGAAGCCTGTTAAAAACTGAAGCCGGAAAAATGTCCGACGAAGTTTTCTCATTAATTTCGTTAATAAAAAACGTAGGTTACGACATATTTGTTTTTGAAAACGGGAACTTGGCAGAAGAAGTGCAACGCAAAATGAACGTTACAGTTGAAGTGGCAAAACCTGCGGAAGCTGAAGTCCTCCGCTCACGCATGAATGAAGTTGCAGTTGAATCAGGCTTTGTAAAAGACGAGCAGGACCTAAGCCTTTGGAACCGAAGCGTCAGCTTGGAGCTTGCTAAGCTAAGAATTAAAGGTGCTTCCGAAAAAAGAGACCTGATTGTCGCTCAGGGCATTCAGACGCTGGATGATTTAGACCGTACAGTTAACCTATTCATGGGCAGGCTTAGAGAGTGGTACGGTGTGTATTTCCCAGAGCTTGATCGTTTAGTTGAAAAACATGAAACTTATGCTCGGCTAGTCATGAACTTAGGTGAGAGAGAAAGCTACACAACCGAAGCATTGGAAAAAGAAAATATTCCTAAAGAGCGAGCCGCTTTAGTTGCGAAAGCCGCTGCATCGTCCATGGGGGCAGACATCGCAGAACGTGATTTAACGCAGATTCAAGACTTAGCCAGAAATGTGCTTGAATTTTACGAACTGCGCAAGAACATGGAGAACTATATTGACAGAACCATGGAGGAAATGGCGCCTAACGTACGCGCAGTTGCAGGTGCCCTTCTTGGTGCTCGCTTAATAGCTATCGCTGGAAGCCTGCAAACCTTAGCTATGAGACCAGCAAGTACCATTCAAGTCTTAGGCGCAGAAAAAGCCTTATTCCGCTCCTTGAAAACAGGCGCAAGACCACCAAAGCACGGTTTAATCTTCCAGCATACACTGCTGCATGATGCTAAGAGGTGGCAGAGAGGAAAAATCGCTAGGGTAATCGCTGGGAAACTAGCAATCGCTGCAAGAGCCGATGTTTTCGGAGGTCACTTTATAGGAGACAAATTAAAAGCGGACATAAACAAGCGTTTAGAGGAAATCCGTGAGAAATACAAGGAACCGCCTCCACCTAAAGAATCTAAGCCTCGATCATCATTTGAACGCAGGGAACAAAGACCCGAAAGGCGTGATCAGCCATTCAGAGCACGCGACCAAGGCAGAAGACGTTACGGTGGCGGTCAGAATCGGAGAAGAGATCGGCGTGCACATCAAGGTTAAGGCGCATCCAACATTCAAAGAAATCTACCAAGTCACACTTGAAGATGGAGCACAACGGTTAGCCACACGCAATCTAACGTCTGGCTTAAACGTTTACGGCGAACGCCTCGTTAAGTTTAAAGGCGTTGAATACCGCATTTGGGATGCTTTCAGAAGCAAGTTGGCAGCCGCTATCCTTAAAGGAATAGCAAACGTGCCGATAGAGCCTGGCTTCAAAGTGCTTTATTTGGGCGCTGCTTCCGGAACCACACCTAGCCACGTTTCAGACATCGTTGGCGAAGGTGGGTATGTTTACTGCGTTGAATTTGCTCAGCGGTCAATAAGGGATTTAGTTAATAATGTCGCTGCTTATCGACCTAACATTTCACCTCTTCTTGAGGATGCTCGCATGCCGGAAAAATATGCGATGTTCATCTCTGGCAAAGTAGACACAATCTACTGTGATGTGGCGCAGCCGGAACAGGCTAAACTGCTCGCTGACAACGCAGATGTGTTCCTTAAAACGTTAGGGTGGGTTATGTTGGCAGTAAAAGCCCAAAGCATCGACGTAACCATGGACCCCGACGCCGTGTATCGGCAGGAAGCCAATATTTTGCGTAAGAGGGGCTTTGATGTTAAAGAAGTTGTGAATTTGGAGCCTTTTGACAAGGCACACGCAATGATATTGGCCCAGAAAACTTAATCTAAGGACTTAACTTTGACCCAAGAAAATATGTGCCGTTGCCTCTTGATTGCAGAATTTTCAAGCTAATAGCAACTTCTTTGGGGTCTTTGATTTTGCTTGAAATCTCTTCCTTCCTTATACCGATTTTCTTAATCAAAAAAGTAGTCAACTGATCATTCCAACACGGTATCCTAAGACGATCTCTCTTCCTTGCTCCAATCTTCATTTTATTTTTTGCAACTATTTTTTGGAAAAGCATTATAGCCTAGAATACTAAACGCTTTCATTGTTTAAGGATGAAAACGAAGAATGTTGATTGCTGGTGTTGACGAGGCTGGGCGTGGATGTGTTATTGGTCCTTTAGTAGTCGCTGGCGTCATGGTGACAACTGAGAATTTGCCCTTTCTAATTGACTTAGGGGTGAAAGATTCCAAGCTTTTAACAAGCAAGAAGCGTGAAGAATTGTACCCTGAAATCATTCGCTTATCCGAAAAATGCCATACAATAAAGTTGCACCCATACCAAATTGATAAAGCAGTTGATAGCGCTAGAAGACTTCACAAACTAAACAGGCTTGAGGCACAAACAATGGCACAGGTGATTGAAGCGTTAAAGCCTGATGAAGCCTACGTTGACGCGGCAGACACAGTTGAGCACCGCTTCGGAAACCACATCAGAGAATGCCTAAAAACCAGAACCAGAATTATTTCAAAACATAAAGCAGACAAGATTTATCCAGTTGTTTCAGCAGCATCCATCATAGCTAAAGTAGAGCGTGACAGGGAAATTGCATGTTTAAGAGAAGAATACGGCGATTTTGGCAGCGGATACTTGACTGATGGAAAAACCACGGTTTTCCTAAAGCAACTGCTTGAAAAAAATGATGATTACCCCAGTTTTGTCAGAAAATCATGGAAGCCTGCGAAAAGAGCAAAAAATGAGAAAGGTACATTGCAACAGAAGCTTGCTTAATTGTAGACTTTTTGCTGAAACATTTGCCTACAACTAAAACACTAATTATATTAATAGCGAGTTACATTTTTTGACTAAGGAAAAGCGAGTTTTACACGGCGGTTGCTTGATGAGTGAAAAAGATGTAACAAAATTTTTGCAGATTCTTGGGTTGTCAAAGAGAGAAATTCAGGTTTATATGTTTCTCGCCAAAAGCGGTGTCCAATCAACTAGCTTTGTTGCTAAGAGGCTTAAAATGGAGCGCGTTCAAGCGTATCGTACATTCAAGAAGTTGCAGGAGAAAGGATTCATCGAAGCAACACTAGAAAGGCCTACGCGTTTTACTATTGTCCCCTTTGAAGCCTTAGTTGACTCATTTATTAGTGCCAAAAAAAACGAGGTTACCAGCCTAACTGACCAAAAACAACCTC
>JBEKPG010000090.1:0-6609 GCA_049520955.1 Bathyarchaeia archaeon
GACCAGCAGAGGCAATGAGATATGAGTAAAACAATACAGCAACCAGTTAAACCAGTGTTACAATTAGAAAACCTGAGCAAAACATATACACTTGGCAAACGTGACGTTCCAGCCTTAGTAAATCTGAATCTTACGGTAAACGCTGGCGAGTTTGTAGCAATCATGGGTCCATCAGGCTCCGGCAAAACCACACTGCTAAATGTTATCGGCTGCATTGATAAACCAACCAAGGGCAAAGTTCTACTAGATGGTATTGATGCGACAGAGCTCCCAGAAAATCAGCTATACAAGATAAGAAGAGACAAGATGGGCTTTGTATTTCAAACCTTCAATCTGTTACCATACCTAAGCGCTAGAGAAAACGTCGAGTTACCGATGGAAGGACGCGGCAAATCAAAAAGCGAACAAACTAAACGAGCAAGCGAACTCTTAGCAATGGTTGGCCTCTCAGGAAGAGAAGGACACAGGCCACAACGCCTAAGCGCAGGAGAGCAGCAAAGAGTAGCTATCGCACGCGCATTAGCAAATGACCCAGCTATAATTCTTGCCGATGAGCCCACAGGAAACCTAGATAGCCAAAATAAGCAGGGAATCATAAAGCTGCTCGCAAACCTCAACCTAACGCAAGGCACCACAATAATCATGGTCACACATGACAGTCAAGCCGCACGCAATACCGAACGAATGCTTCTTCTCAAAGACGGAAAAATAGTGAAAGAAATGCAAGGCCTGCACGCAAATAAGAAAAATCAGATATGCCCCCACTGCGGAGCCAACATTCAAATCAAAGACGACATATGTCCCACATGTAAAAAACCAATCTACGCAACCGATGAACTCTTCTCAACTTAAAATACCAAACACAACACTTCGCAATCTCAACTATTTCTTTTTTTTCGAAAAAGGTCCTGCGCAAGTCTTTGGGGGTTAAACCGAACAGGCATTTAATCACAACACTTTTTATTTCTACAAATCCTGTCACAAAAAAAGCCATTCAGTTTCGGTTACTATTCATTCAATGTTCGGATTTCAATGTATATTTTTCCGTTTTCGATTTTGCATCGGTACCACTGCAGCTTAACTTGAGGGATTTCTTGATACTGCCCATTTCGCACATCAAATTTCCAGCCATGGCATGGACACATAACAATGTAACCCGTCAGGACTCCTCCTACAAAGGAGCATCCAGCATGTGGACAAAAGTTTGAAACTCCAAAAACTTCGCCGCCTCGCCTTACCAGCAGAATAGGTCTGCCCTTGACACGGACGGCTTTCATTTGACCATCTTTGAGCTCACTCTCTTTTATGGACGACACAAAAATAGTTTCGCTCATACAATCTCCTTAGATTACTTAGCTCGGGAAAACTCTAAAACCTTGTGGAACAACCAAGCTTTTCCCAACTAAGAAAAAAGTAATCGCTATTTTTATAAGTTTACGTTTGAAGTAAGTGGTGCATGCAAGCAGAAATTGGAATAATCGGCGGAACAGGCCTCTATGACCCTAAACTCCTCAAGAATGTTCAAGAAGTTATGGTGGAAACTCCATATGGTAAGCCTTCAGATTCTATAACTGTTGGTGAGTTGGCGGGTAAATGGGTGGCTTTTCTTCCTAGGCACGGAAAAAAACACACTATTAGGCCAACGGACATTAATGTTAGGGCCAATATTTTTGCTTTAAAGAAGCTTGGAGTAAAACGTATACTTGCGCCTTCAACAGTTGGCTCTCTAAGAGAAGAGTACCATCCGGGCGAAATCGTCTTTTGTGACCAGTTCATTGATCGAACCACTAGGCGAGAACAATCATTCTACACCGAGAATAAAGTATGCCACATATCTGTTGCTGAACCAATGTGCCCCGAGTTAAGACAGAAGCTCATTGCTGTTGCCAAATCTATAGGTGTTAAAATGCATGAAGCAGGAACTTATGTGTGTATTGAGGGACCGCGTTTTTCCACTAAAGCTGAATCTAAAATGTATCGACAATGGGGCGCGGATGTGGTCGGCATGACGCTAGTTCCTGAATGCGTTCTGGCAAGAGAAGCAGAAATATGTTATGCTTCCATTTCAACCGTGACCGATTATGACGTTTGGAAAGACCACCCAGTCTGCGTAGATGATGTGGTTAAGATAATGAAGGCAAATATTGAAAACGTAAAACGCGTAATCGCTGAAACAATTGCCAACCTGACGATTGAATGCGCCTGCAAATGCAACGAAGCCTTGAAAGGTGCCTTTGTTTAAAGGAGATAATAGAAAATGGTCAAAAAGACGACTGAATTGGATTTAAGATCAAAAGTTCGAAGAATACCGGAGTTTAAGGGCGTGGTTTTCTGGGATATTACCACACTTTTGAAGGATAAGGATTGTCTTCATGAATCCATTAAACAATTAGCAGACCATTACAGGGGAAAATCCATTGATGCAGTTGTTTCCAACGAAGCAAGAGGTTTTATTATTGGCGCCGCTGTTGCCTACGAACTGGGGGTCGGTTTTGTTCCCATTCGTAAAAAGGGAAAGCTTCCTTTCAAGTGTGTAGATCTAACATACAAGAAAGAATACGAGTGCGACACTATCGAAATTCATGAAGACGCAATCCAAAAGGGGCAAAACATTTTGCTAATTGACGACTTACTAGCAACAGGCGGAACTGCAAAAGCGAACATCGAATTGGTCGAAAAATTAGGAGGCTATCTGATAGGCTTAGGCTTTATGATCGAGTTATGCTATTTGGACGGCCGAAAACTGATAGGCAACAAATATGACGTATATTCACTAATCCAATTAAAAACTACACACGGATAAAAAACTTATTTTTCCGAATATAGAGTAATCAAGTGTCTGTTCCTTCCTACTTGGATAGACAGGATTTTGCTGTTCGAAAATAAATCTGAAAATCGGTTTCAGAAAACAAAACGAAAACCACTCTATCAAGCTTATCTTCTTTTTCCAAAAAATCTTTTACAGTTCTTATTGCTATTTGGCTGGCGTCTTCAATAGGGTAACCGTACGCTCCAGTGCTAATTGATGGAAATGCAATTGTCTTAAGTCCTTTAGCAACTGCAAGTTTCAACGAGTTCTTGTATGCTTGTTTCAAAAGTTCCGCTTCAACATGGAATCCTCCGAGCCAAACGGGCCCAACAGTGTGAATGACATATTTAGCCTTTAAATTGCCGCCTAAAGTAATGACTGCTTTTCCGGTTGGAAGACCATCAGGCCACTCTGTCTCCCTTATGCGTTTGCATTCTTCAAGGATGGTGGGTCCACCTTTGCGATGTATGGCTCCATCGACTCCACCGCCGCCCATAAGCGAAGAATTTGCAGCGTTCACAATCGCGTCTGCTTCAATATCTGTAATATCCCCTTTGTACAGCTGTAAAACTGCTTTTCCTACTTGAAATTCCATAAATATTATTCACTCTTAATTGCTATATAACTGTACTAATCGCTGACCATAAGGCTGAGACCATAAAATACGCTCCGAAGGCGACAAAAACTGCTACACAAAAAAGCGTAATTCCAGTTCCTGTGCGTTCAGTCCAGAACCGTCGCGATTTAAAAATCACTACCGCCATTAGCGTGTAAAATGAAAAATCGCAGAGCCAATGAACCCCAGCAAACACCGAAAAACCAATTAATCCAAACAGTTTAGCATTTAAAATTAAAGCAGTACCAATAGTTAGCCACCATAAGACGAAACCAGCATTAGCGGCAGTTGTTCGGACTCCTGCAACTACTGAATCTTGTTTTAAGCTCGCTGGTGAATTTTCAGTTTTATGCCTATTCTTGAGAGTTTGGATGCCCATTAAAATCATCAGCAAACCACCGATCAGTCCTACTAGAATCTGCACGAAACCTGGAATCTCAAACTGGCTTAACACAAAAAAGATAAGAAACATCAGTGGAAACTCAACCATTCCATGACCAACCGCGATTAATGCGCCTGCAGTTTTACTTTTCGCCGCCTTTTCAATCGTTACAGCGAATAGCGGTCCAGGCATTAAAACACCTGAAAGTGAAATCAAAGCAACCGAAGCAAAAAAAAGGTACGGATCAGTGATGAAAGCCATTGTTTTTCAAGTCACCCATAATAAGCTATTGCTTTTGTGTGGTTTGGCGACATCCCTTTTTTCCTAAGCTTAATGCTAGCGCTGCTTTGTAATTTATGCGTTTAGATGTTTATGGTTAATTAGCTTGTTTTCAATTTAAAGCAGTTCTGTATACAAAAGCATCAACAAAACATATTTTTAAGTGCATTATTTTTTGGTTTTGAGGAGCCTGGTTTGCATTTCCACAATTTCGGTGCTATCTTTTGCGACTAAATAATTGTCCAGCAGCATACGGTTTAATTCAAAAAACGTGTGTCCCCACGTAAAAATTGACATAAGGTCTTCAGATTCTTTCTTGAAACCTGCAATATACAAGGCGGCGGCGATGGCTTCAGCTGTGGTTAGTTTTGTAAGTTTACCGTAATTGACGGGGTTTCCCGCAATGAGTATGGGCAAGCAGCGGCTGGTTCCCTTCACATGCCCTGACAAAACTTTTTGTGCATGTTCCCAACTGCAATCCAATGCTACTAAACCAAAATCTTGAACCCTTTGCCTATCCATAGGTGAAAATGCTATTTCAGAGAATGGGTTGAGAACTATTGCTCTCTTTGGCAGAAACCGTGTCTTAGTAACTATCCTTGAGAGTCCACGACGTTTTAACCTAAGGCCTGAACATTTGCGTGGATCACATTGATTTGCATGGTAGATAGTAATTCTCACAGGTATTGTAAGAAGCTGAGGCCGGCTATTTTCCACTTGGTTTATGCACCTTCAAGTGACTCATCGGGTCATCAAAAACCCGTGGAATCCAATCAATAATGTCAGTTGCAACCATATGAAAACCAATTTCGTTTGCAACAAAGTCGCCCGCGGCACCGTTAACAAAAGCACCGGCAACGGCAGCTTCAAACGAATCAACATGCTGAGCCATTAAACCGCCAACGATGCCGCTGAGAACATCTCCCGTTCCCCCCACAGTCATGCCTGGATTACCCGTGAAATTCAACTTGACCCTTTCAGCATCGCATATAATATCCACTTTACCCTTTACAAGAACAACCGCATTAAGTTTCTTTGCGGTTTTCTGAACTGCCAAGACGCGTTCTTCTTGGTTTCCAGGCAAAGTTTCACCTGTTAGAATCGAATATTCACCTGCGTGAGGTGTAAGAACCAGCGGTACTCTTAGGGGTCTTTTAAACCTGGCGAAGGCTTTTAATCCGTCAGCGTCCAAAAGCAGGGGTTTCCTAGCTCTTTCTACTTCTTCAACGCAGAGCTTTACAAACTCCGCGGTCTCAGGACTTAATCCTAAGCCTGGCCCCATCGCAACCGCATCAACTGTGCTCAGGTAAGGTTTCAATGTTTCCATATTCCTCGGTTTCAAATTGTCACCATCAAGCTTTATCGTTATAAAATCAGGAGACATTGAGGAAATAGCATATGCCGTCTTTGATGGAGCAGCAAGATAAACAATGTCCACTCCTGTTCTTAGAGCACCAAGAGAAACCAGCGTAGGCGCTCCGGAGTAAACCTCACTTCCACCAATAACCAGTAATCGCCCGAAATCTCCCTTATGGGCTGTTGGGCTACGTAATTTTGTGACAAGATGAACATCGCCTGGACCAGCATATTGTTCTATTTCATGCGGCAAGCCTATGTCTTTCACAACGAGTTCGCCGACATATTTTTTGGCTTTTTCTAAGCCTTTTTTAGTTTTATGGAATGTGACTGTTAGGTCAGCTTTTACAGCAGTTCCTAAAACTTCCCCGGTGTCTGAATCTATACCTGTAGGCACATCAACCGCTAATTTAAACGCCTCCAAAGAATTAATGCACTCAACAACCTGGGATATTGGCGGCTTAAGTCGCCCTTTAGTTCCTGTTCCCAACAAAGCATCAATTACCACTTCGGCGGCTATTTTGGGTATGACAGAACTGTCGGTTACTTCAAGCACGATGATCTTATCTTGTAAAGACTGGAGAATCAACCAGTTTTTCAAAGCAGCTTCATGATTAATGTCATGACCCTTACCCACAAGAATAACGGTAACGCTATAGCCAGCCCCCAAAAGGTGCCTAGCAGCCACAAAGCCGTCCCCGCCGTTTCCGCCTAAGCCGCAGAAAATAGCGATTTTCGTTTCCTTTGGGAAGCGTGAAGTAATTTCTCGGGTTATGTTGCACCCAGCGTTTTCCATTAGCTGAAGCATACTTATGCCGTAGTATTCCGCGTTAGTTTCTAGGGCATGCATTTCTCTGCTAGAAATAGTCGAGTTTGGGTTTATGGTCTTCATATTTGATGCCTTGTTAAATTATTGTTACAGTTAAAAGATAAGCCTATCCTTAACGGTATACAAAAGCATCAACAAAACAAATTAAATTACTTGTTTTTTGGGCTGATAAAATCTTGCACCCACAAAAAGTTTATCCAATAGTATGAGTTATTTTACATTGGACTTTTTAAGTTATGTTTAAATTGAAATTAAAACTTGAAAAATAGGTGTCTTGATGAAAAAAACCTTTAACATAACAAGTTCAGATGCCCTTTTGATAGCTGATATTCAAAAAG
>JBEKPG010000091.1:0-7814 GCA_049520955.1 Bathyarchaeia archaeon
AATGGCTCAAAGACAAAATAGGCGACTACAAGGAGTGGTTTAATCATTCGCGCTTTCACAGAGGCGTAAAAGCGTTCCCAGCAACGCTCTATGAGTGTAACGTTAGAAACTTGACATGACAGAAGATAGATTTTTCCAGTAAGAAAATTAAGAATTATTTATCGAATTATTCCAAAAAAGAATTAACAAAAGAAAACGAAAAAATAATTGAAACCTGTTTCATGACAGATAAGTTTTCAGTATCCTGTTTCAGAAAGTTTTACTATGCCACTTAGTTTTGAAAAGAGTTTGGAATTTTTTAGGCGCCTTACCTAAGTTGTTGTGTCGCTTATTTTTTCTACGTAAAAGCAGATACAATCAACTTGCCTAAGAATTGGTTCAATTCCATCTAACGTCGTTTTATCAAGGTTAAAAGATTGTGGGCGAACAAGATGGACTCGGTACTCCTCATTTTTTGCAAGCTCTTTCAAAACATCCATTAAGCAGTTTTTTCCAAGGTATCCCCCTCTTCCTCGTGTCTTATCCAAATCTTCTTCATTATCATCGAACGACTCGTAAACTATCACTCTTTTCCCCAAGGACAGCAGTTTCTTGAATATAACCTCTGTATTGAATCCATACTTGCAACTTTCTTCATCTTTGGGGCATTCATGCTCTTCAATGCATTTATCTGTCCTGAGATGATGCAACGCCTTGCTTACTAAAACAAAGTTGAATCTGCCGCGTATTCCTTCCTTTTCTCGGATTCTATTGAATGTCAGCTCATCAAACAAACTGCACCCATAAAGTCTAATCTTTGTATCTGTGAAGATTTTTGACTGCGATTCAAGGTTAAAACAATACGAGCGAAAACATAACTCGTCTATTCCTATGATTTTACTCGGCTTGAACTTAAGAGCAATGTATAATGGCTTGACGGCATCCGTTCCGATATCCAAAACTGTCTTTCCTTGCATCTTTGGTTTTCCATCAATTTTGAAAGCGTCCTCAATTTCAGATAATTCCTCTAAAGAATCAGTCCATATTGTCAAATCATCTTTTAGAGACGCGATTTCATCCTCAAGTTTTAGAAGCCTTTCTGTCAGTTTTTCATTAATACCGTCTTTTTCATCGCTCATTGGAACACCTTCGGATTAAGACATTAGTTAGAATAATTTCAATATAAGAGTTTTAGGTTTTTCAGTTTCTTCTTTCCCAGCAATAAGGGCAAGACAAACCGTTTTTCCGATAAAATAAAATCAGAAATAGAACAATCAACTAATCTTAGGTTAGGATGATGCGGTAATAGTTACGGAAAGAGGATGTCATCATGCACAAAAATGATGTTATGAAGAAATACGTAACCGATGAAATGTGATGACCTTGAAGGATTTGTAAACTCACTTACCTCCGAGAAAATTTATGAAATTGGTAAATGGCTTTCTTCTTGGAGAAGAAATACTTTGTACAGCGACATTTTCGGAAGCCCAACTAACTGGTTAGCGAGCACAATCGCTATTTCTAATGTTGAATTAACCAACGTCAAGTCAGAAATCGACTCCTTGTTTAAAAGACATAATTACTCGCTGGAAGAAATTTCACGGGATAGAGAAATATGTACTCATAGCGAATTCAGAAGTCAAGGGGAAATTAAATCCAAAAGTCTAATTGCGATAAAAAACGGAGATAAATTTAAGGTCATTGATGGTATCCACAGAGCAGTAAGATTGGCATGTGATGGTACAAAAGAGTTCGAATTAATGTATTTTTTAGAATAGTCAGGGGTTTTATCTTAGAAGCAGTTAACTTGTAGAATTGAACAAGAATTTGAACTTCCAAAGTTTTACATTTGAAAACTGCAACTACCCATTTATTTGAAATAGACATCTGAACCCAGCAAGAGTAAATTGTTAAGTTGATCTTTAATCGTAACTACGCATGTTTAATCAACTTTTTAATTTGCCCAGTCTTTGCAAAGCAGCTTAGCCTGATCCAGTACCGTTATGGTTGCTTTTTCCTGTTTATCTGGTGGGTAACCATATTTCTTTAGGATATGCTTAACCATTACGCGCAGTTTTGCTTGTACGCTATCTCGCAGAGTCCAGTCTATTGTGACGTTTTTTCTAACCATGTCCACAAGCTCTCGTGCCATTACCTGCAGTGTTTTATCGCCCAAAACTTGTTTTGCGCTTTCGTTGTCGGCTAGGGCATCGTAAAAGGCGATTTCTTCTTCACTTAGATTTAGCTCTGTGTTCCTTTTCTGTTCCTCGCGCATCTTCCTTGCAAGCTCAATTAGTTCCTCTATAACCTGAGCCGTCTCAACACTCTTGTTAGTATAAGCCTTAATCGCCTTATCCAAGAGGGCTTCAAATGAGCGGGCTTGAATCAGGTTCTTTTTTTGCCTAAATCTGATCTCATCATTTAAGAGCCGTTTGAGGGTTTCAAAGGCAAGGTTCTTTTGAGGCATCTCTTTTACTTTTTCCAAAAACTCCTCTGAAAGAATTGAAACGTCTGGTTTCTTTAGGCCTGCCGCGGCGAATACGTCGATTACTCGGTCGCTAATGATGGCTTTTGAAATGATCTGTTTTATTGCTGTATCTACGTCTTGCTCTTGGCTTGATTTAGTTTCGGTATTCTTGATTATGGCTGCTTTCACAGCTTGGAAAAAGCCCACATCATCCCTAATTTTCAAGGCCTGATCATCAGGAACTGAGAGAGCAAAAGCCCATAGTAAGGCATTAACTTCTTTGAGGTAGCGTTCTTTGCCGTTTTCCTGTTTTAATATGTGATCCATTGCTTCTAGCATGATAGTCATTCTTTCATTTGCAGGGGCAGCGAAGAATTTTTGATAGTTAAAGCCGTGAAGAAGAGCCTTTACAACTTCATATTTTTCTTGCATTTTGGCTATTGCCATTTCCTGCGGAATGCCGGTGAGTCTTCGGTCGTCCTCTGTGTATTCAGCAAGGGCTTTTCTTAGGTCGTTTGCTAGTCCGATGTAGTCAACGATTAAGCCGCCTTTTTTGTCTTTGAATACTCGGTTAACCCTTGCGATTGCCTGCATTAAATTGGCTTCTTTCATAGGCTTGTCAAGGTACATTGTGTGAAGGCTTGGTGCATCAAAACCTGTAAGCCACATATCACGGACTATAGCTATTTTGAAGGGGTCAGAGGGGTCTTTCATGCGTTCCCCGAGGTCATGCCTGCGCTGCTTATTTCGGATATGTTCTTGCCAGTCTGGGCCATCCGCTGCTGAGCCAGTCATCACAACTTGAGGTATCCTTTATCATCGTCTGGACTGTACCATTCAGGCTTAAGCTTGACAATTTCATTATGCAAATCGATGCAAATACGGCGGCTCATGCAAACAATCATGGCTTTGCCATCGAAAACAGCAACCCGTTTTTCCCAATGATCCACTATGTCCTTGGCTACCCGTTTAATTCGTTCTTCGCTACCTACTAGTCTTTCAAGTCTGCTCCATTTGCTTTTGAGGTATTCTTTGCCCTCTGATTCTTCGCCCTCGGTGATTTCCTCAAACTCTTGGTCTATGTATGGTCGTGCTTCTGGTTTGAGCTCGATTTTGGCAAGCCGGCTCTCATAGTAGATTCTAACTGTTGAGCCGTCTTCAACAGCTTGGTTAATGTCATAGGTATCTATGATTTTGCCGAAAACTGCAGGAGTGCTTCTGTCTGCTTTTTCAATTGGGGTTCCAGTAAAAGCGATAAAAGTTGCGTTGGGGAGGGCATCTCTTAGGTATTTTGCGTATCCATATTTTAGCGCTTCTTTATCAACATTCTTAGGAACTTTTAGTCCAAAGCCGTATTGGCTTCTGTGGGCTTCATCAGCCACAATTATAATGTTTTTGCGATCGGATAGCGTAGGGTATTTTGTTTTTTCGCCCTCTGGGAAAAACTTCTGAATAGTCGTAAACACAATGCCGCCTGAAGAGACTTGCAAAAGCTGCTTTAGCTCTTCTCTGCTTGTAGCTTGCCTTGGTTCCTGCCTTAACAATTCATGACATCGGCTAAAAGTGCCATAGAGCTGATCGTCCAAGTCATTTCTATCATTAAGCACTATTACTGTGGGGTTTTCAAGTCGTGGCTCTAAAACCATTTTGCCGGTATAAAAAACCATGGTAAGGCTTTTTCCAGAGCCCTGAGTATGCCAAACTATACCTGCTTTATGGTCTTTCTTTGTAGCATTCACCGTTGAAGCGAGGGCTTTTTGAACAGCATTGTATTGTTGGTACTGAGCAATTTTCTTTGAAAGCTTAATCGTGCCTTCTTTCTTGTCTTTTTCAGCTTCATAAACAACAAAGTGCTTTATTAGGTCCATCAGAGTTGCTTTATTTAGCATGCCTTTTGTTAGGACTTCAATTTGTGGCTGGGTCTTGGGTGTCTTTTGGGCATTGATTGTTTTCCAAGGCGAGAAGCGTTCTTCTTTTGCAGTCATGGTTCCAGCTTTCGCGTAGGTTCCATCGCTAATAACTAAGACTTCGTTGTAGCGGAAGATTGACGGAATCTCTTTCTGGTAAGTGCCAAACTGCTTGAAAGCTGATGAAATAGTGGCTTCCTCGTCTGCGGGATTCTTTAATTCAATTAATACTAAAGGCAACCCATTAACGAATAAGGTGATGTCGGGTCGGCGGTTATTGTGCTCCTCAATAATCGTAAACTGGTTAACAGCCAAAAACTCATTATTACTCAGGTCTTTAAAGTCAAAGAGCCATACCTTCGAATCCTTAATACTACCGTCTTCTCGCTTGTACTGAACATCAACTCCATCGGTTACTAACTTATGGAAAAGCTGATTGTTAGCCACCGGTTCCTGACTCTCAGTTCTTAAAACCTTCTTAACCGCCTCATCAATAGCAGTTTCAGGAATAGATTTGTTAATCCTCCTTAATGCATCCCTAAGTCTGCCAGCAAGAACGACCTCACCATACTTCCGCTCTTCAGCCATGCCGCCCTCGGAAATATCAGGACCATAAAGCACTCCATAGCCAAGGTCGCCTAACATTTTAAGGCAAAAAGCCTCAACTTCCGATTCGGTTATTGAATTAGACATCATGAAGCCTCCTGCTTTTCAATCGGTACCCTGATTTTCCCAGACATAAGCTTAGGAAGGAGCGAATCACGCATAGCTGAAAGAGTTGTTGATTGCTTGTTATTCAATAGTTTTTTTCCAAAGATTTGGGTCGCAAACTCTGAGAAAGCGTTCAATACTTCTGAGTTTGGAATGAGTATCATTTCATTTTCTATAAAACCCTTAACATCAAGACCCCATATTACAGAGCCCGTGTGATATTTTATAGCATTTACTTGGTTGAAGTGTAAATAGTAAAAAAGGTAGAGTTTCGTTTCTTTATTGAACGGAGTTACTTTTGTTAGGTGATGCGAAAAGCACCCAACACGTTTGCCATAATTATTCGGAAACTCTACAAGCGCGGGGAAGCCTAGCAAAGTTCCCGTTTTCGTCTGTTCCGTATTTGGGATTATTAAGTCGCCCTCATTCAGTAAATGGCGATCCTTAAGGCGGTTACTTGTCAAATAAGCAAATTCTCTTTTGAAACCACCGCCCTCATAGATACTATTCAGAGTCATAAACACCAAATCGCCCTCTATGGTGCTCTTTTCCAAGCCATTATAAGAAAAACCTCTTGTAAACTCTGCAACCTTTTCAAGAGTCGTTAGCTGCCATCCTAATGGAATTTCTTTTCCTAACTCTTGATTATAAACCATTTCTCCGCCTGATGATTTATAGGGCTTGCCTTCTTCGTTGGGAAACTCAAACTCAACAAACCACCGCTTAAAAACAGCCTCACCAACAGTCTCAAGCAAGGCATTGATGCTTAAGTTAAGCTGTATTTTGTTATCTATTGCGTAAAGAGTCCTTGCTATATTTTTTTGCCCATTTATTGGAGGAAGCAAGAAGGCGTATTCTTCTATTCGATTCGGCGCTGTATGTAATATTTTAGTACCTGTAGCGGTTGCGCATAAATGAGCATTGAAGTTTTTCCATAGGAAAAGCCAATACAAGAAACCAGGAAATACCTTTTCAGGATTATTAACCACTACTTTTCCTAGCCTCTGGTTGTGGAGATAAACCCTACCATCATCAGGAACCCTGGCTGGGATTCCAAGTATCTCTCCGCCGCTTGTCTGACAGGTCATCGCAAGTAAAATATCGCCCGGTTTCAGTTCATACTCTTTAGGGTACTCACCGCGATACTCTCTAGTTCTTGTACTTTCAAACCTGAAGCCCCCAGTGTATGAGAAGTTGCCGATATTAACTAGAATGGGTTTACCAGTAAGCTCCTCGAACATGTACTCACCCTTGAATGCCCAGCCATGCTTGATACTACTAATATCGCAGAGCCGCACTGGTTTCCACTGGTCATCTTCAAGCATTAAGTGCCATCTCACAAGTCATATCCCAGATTTTTCATAGCGGCTTTAATTTCTTTATCAAGCTCCGAGCCCGTATTCATTTGAACCGCAAGCTTAGCAGTTAACTGTTCCATTAACTCTTCAAAAGTTCCCTCTTTATCCACTTCCTCTTCAGTGCCGACATATCTTCCAGGCGTTAGTATATGCCCTTGTTTTCTTATCTCTTCAAGTTTTACTGCTTTACAGAATCCAGCCGCATCTCGATAGGCTACCTTTTGCTCGTTTATGGGTTCCCCTCGCCATGCGTGGTAGGTGTCAGCGATTTTTTTGATGTCTTCCGGGGTCAGTTCTCGATGTCTTCTGTCTACCATGTTGCCGAGTTTTCGGGCGTCGATGAAGAGGGTTTCTCCGCTGCGGTCTCTGAATTTGTAATTTTGTTTGTCTCGGGTGATGAACCATAGGCAGGCTGGTATCATGGTGTTGTAGAATAGTTGCGATGGTAGGGCTACCATACAATCTACTATGTCGGCTTCGATTATGTTTTTGCGTATTTCGCCTTCATTAGATTGGTTGGAGCTCATGGAGCCGTTGGCAAGGACAAAGCCTGCAATGCCGTGTGGTGCTAGGTGGTGTATGAAGTGTTGCACCCATCCAAAGTTGGCGTTTCCGGGGGGCGGTGTTCCGTATTTCCACCGTATATCTTCCCTCAGCATTTCGCCTTTCCAATCAGAATCATTAAACGGCGGATTAGCCAATAGGTAGTCTGCTTTTAGGTCTTTGTGGAGATCGTTTAGGAAGCTTCCTTCGTTATTCCATCTCACTTCTTTTGATTCTATGCCTCTTATGGCAAGGTTCATTTTGCAGAGGCGCCAGGTTGTTTGGTTGGATTCTTGCCCGAAGATGTGGATGTCGTCGAGTCTTCCTTGGTGGGCTTGGACAAATTTTTCACTTTGTATGAACATGCCGCCGCTGCCACAGCAGGGGTCAAAGACTCTACCTTTGAAGGGTTCAATCATTGCCACAAGCAGTTGCACTATGCTTCTTGGCGTATAAAATTGTCCGCCTTTCTTGCCTTCAGCATCCGCAAACTGGCCCAAAAAATACTCATACACCCTGCCGAGGATGTCTTTGCTTCGGCTTTCCCTATCGCCTAAGCCGATGGTGCCGATTAAATCAATTAATTCTCCGAGCCTCTGCTTGTCAAGGCTTTCTCGGGCATAATTCTTTGGCAAAACACCTTTCAAGCTGGTGTTTTCTCGCTCTATAGCATCCATGGCGTCATCAATGGTTATTCCAATGCTTGGCTGTTTGGCGTTCTTTTGCAGGTAATCCCATCTTGCCTTAGCTGGAACCCAAAAAGCATGCCTTGCCCTGTATTCATCAACATCCTCTGGGTCAGCCAACTTCTCAGGATCGCTCTTCAATTCACTATATACTTCTGTAAAG
>JBEKPG010000092.1:0-6024 GCA_049520955.1 Bathyarchaeia archaeon
CTTACGAAGTGCTGGGAAACGTTGCGCCCGGAGTCATGGAAGACGGCAAGTTCATTGTGAAGACCTCAGTGAAGGCGCCTGAAAAATGCCTTGTTCACATAGAACTAAGACAACAAGTCGTGGCGGAAAGAGGAGACCATGTCCTCTTGATGAATCCTGGACTCCAAGCCCGCGAATTCCGAATGATCGGTGGAGGAAGAATCACCGAAACAAACCCCAAATTAGAATTCTTCTCAAAAAAGATCAAGGAAGGAACTGTAAGACAAAAAAGAGAAGCCGACGAGTACTCAGTGACCGGCTTATTCAGCACCTCGGAAGCTGCCTCCAAATTCGTGGGAAAACAAGTTGTTACTGCATCAGGAGTTACAGGCGAAATCAGGGCTTCACTGTCACCAGGCGAAGTCTCTGTCAAGTTCAAAGACCCAGTGCCCGAAGGCGAAAAAGTATTTCTTTATCTCTATAAGAAGTTAAGAATCAAATAGCCAGTTTCCAAGCATATTTCCTAAATACATGAACTTAGAAACGATGCCCACAGTCCACTGGGAGTACGTGGGAAAAAAAGGTATATAATTATACAGCCGCTAACGGAGTGTTTACCCGAATAGAGCGCCTAAACCTTCCAGTGCTGCATCTTCCTTGGCTTTTTCTTCTTCAGCTTTCTTCTTCTTGTCTTCTACTGGTGCAGCTTTTGTTTCTGCTGCGGCTGCTGGAGCTGCAACTGGAGCGGCAGCCATCATTGCTGGTGCTGCTTTGAGTGCTTCGTCGATGTTTACTTCGCTGAGTGAGGCGACGAGCGCTTTTACTTGTATTGGGTCAACTGTGATTCCTGCGGCTTTTAGGACGTTCGTTACTGAATCTTCGTTTATTTCTTTTCCTGCCTTGTGAAGGAGCATCGCTGCGTAAATATTTTCCATACCTTTTCACCTCTTCATCGAACTATTTTAATCTTTTCAGTTGGTCAACCTGCCTCGTTTGAAGAAGCTGGTCGTTACCTTGAATTGGCAGTTGGTTCCACCATTTCTTGCCGTTTAGAAGAATACCCAATACCTTAAGAACTTTTCGTACATGCATTTGAGGCAGCTGATGACATCCTTTAGGTTTCTATTGGTGTTTCAAAAGAGCTGTGATGTTTCATAACGCTTATCTTTAAGGTGAGGCACAATACGGTGATTTACAGGTTAATGATACTATGGGAAATGTTACGGTCGCCCTTCTCGGCGCTTTAGATTACGGAAATAGCCTAGGCAAAAAAGGCACATCTACCGACATAACCTTCTATAACATAAAAAAGGGCGAAGACACGGTAACCCTTATTGAACCGACACGTTACCCCGAGCGGCTTGCGCCGTTATTCTATGCTGTCTCTTTAGCTAAAAAAGCCATAGTTGTCGTGGACCAGATAGACGCGACTTTCGGCGAGTGCCTGGTCATGCTTCAATGTGCAGACATCAAAAGCGGCTACATAATCCTGAGAAACTATCTTCCTAGAGAAAAAATTGAGCCACTCATAAAAGGAACAAACCTTGAAAAATTTGAATTCTTAACAGATGACCCCACGGTTCTAAGAGAACAGCTCCTAGCAGAAGCAGCAAAGCAAAAACACTCCGAAACACCTGTTGGGCAGCAGCCAGTCGGAGTCGTACCTGTGGATCATGCTTTTAACGTTAAAGGCGTAGGCGTTGTCATATTAGGCGTAGTTACAAGCGGTACCGTGCAGAAGCATGCAACGCTAAATGTTCTTCCAGTTGGAAAATCAGCTCAAGTTCGCTCGATTCAAAAGCACGATGACGAATTTGACGTTGCGGGCGAAGGTGACCGTGTTGGGCTTGCGTTGAAAAACGTTGAAGTTGAAGATTTAGACCGGGGAGCAGTTTTAACAAATGACCCTTCAATTAAGACTTCAACTATTTTGGAGACGCATGCTTCGTTGGTTAAGTATTGGCAGGTGCCGATAAAGCAGGGAATGGTTATGCATGTTGGCCATTGGACACAATTTGTCACAGCCAAAGTGGACTCTGTTGCTGACATGGGTGACCCAAGAAAGCCTGCTTTGACTTTAACGTTAGATAAGCCCCTTGTCTACCGCCCAAACGATAAAGCGGTGTTTATGTATTTGGAAGGCGCAAAACTCCGAGTTGCAGGAACACTTGAGCTGCCATAGTTTCGGCTAAGCCTCAAACTTTGCGTTTTAGGTTGTTTTTTTGTTGCAAGCTTGTATTGTTTGCAGGTTGAGTGGATAAAGCTGAATAAAGTGGGTTACCCTATGCCGCTAACTGAGAAAGTAACGTTTCAAAGCACCCTTGAAATGTGCAACAAAGTGCAAATTCTAAACTTGAATTTAGCGGTTAAAAAAAAGGAAAGTGATCAGCTTTGAAGGGATTTGCTTTTTTTATGGGCCGACTCCGAGGGTTCCGTAGGGTTGTCCGACTCTGATTCCTATTCCGCCAGAATGGAAAGTCGGGCCTAACCCTTGCGGTGTTATCTCTTGAAAGACTGGATTCACTCTGTACCCCACTATGTTTCCGCCGGTGCTATGATTGTATGTTTGGATGAAGGGTTGGGTGGTTTGGGTGGTGTTTGGTCCCAATGTGGGCGTAGATCCTATTTGTATGCTTGTGGGTGATGTGCTTGTCGCTACATAGGTTTGTTGATAAACGTCGTAGCCAACGAGGTTATATTTGGTTGGATCATATGATGGCTTGTCCCAGCTAAGCGTAACTTGACCAGGCGTCAACCAGTCCCCGTTCAAAAACGATAACGCTCCCAATGGAGGTGAACCAACTGACGCTCCAGGACCACCTATTGAAACGCCTCCTGGTCCAATCGTATCAGCAGAAGGACCAAATGTGTTTGACTGAGCTGGTGGAGGTGGCGGCGAAACCGTGTATCCAGTTGGGTGTGAATAGGGTAATTTGGCGCCTTTCGATTTCTGTGTGCTTCCACTCCTTCTCCTTTTTCTTTTTACAACAGCGATTCCGCCTATCATCGCAATTGGAAAGGCTATGCACCCTGCCAAAATCAAAGCGCCCATGACCGCTACGTTGGCTCCTGTTGCTCCAAAAGCTGCCCCTAAGCTTGAAAAAAAGTCCGAACCTGAATTACTGGCTCCTCCGTTATTGCTTTGGCCTGAGGTAAGTGTGGCAGTAAAATCCATGCTGTAACTTCTGTCCCCCAAGGGGTCAGAAATCGTACCGGATATTGTTCCACTTGCAGAGGTAGCACCTGGGAATGCTGCGTTGAGTGTTCCAACGCCATTACCGTAGATGTAGCCGTTTCCGCCGTCATACGACGCGGTTTCCGTAAAAGTAATCGCACTTCCCGACATCGTACCGACTTCCGATATGTCATAGGTACCCTGCGATGTGCTACCGGTGAAGCCGGAGGATGTAAAATCGCCAGTTGATAACACGTTTAATGTGCCAGAGTGTGAACCACTCGCCGTCGACACAACCATGTTCCAAGTCTGATATGTAGATTGTGCAGCCGCCGTATGAATTGGAATCGATATTACAAGAATAACTGACAGAAAAAGAATCGCTGTTGCAGCCAAAATTTTCGCTAACTTATTTGTTTTCATCAAGTCTAATTTCCTTGCCTAACATTTCTATTGCGATGATCGCCTGCCTTTTCATTTGCAGCAAATTTTCAATATTTAGTTTGTGAAGTTACAATAAGTATTAACCAAATTGCGTGGAAAAAATGCGAACTATCCACTCACAATAGGTGGCTTCTATATTCTGAGAATATAAAATTCTACCTTCATGTATTCGATGCCTTGCGTCTGGATAGCAGAATCACTAAGACGAGTGCCATCAATATCATGACGATTCCCACTACTGCCCAAATCCATTGTGAAGCAGGTGAAATGACAGTAGTTTGTTTGACGGCTAAAACGGTTGTACCTCCCACGGCCAAAAGAGGATCATTGATGCTGGTTGCAGTGGTAGTTAAGGTTTTTGCAGAAATATCATTAACGCTGTTTAATGCAACATAGCTGTTGGTGTCAGGGTTATACTTGTAGAGTGCATAAGGTGGATTTATCGCTGCTGCGTCAGAGTTGCTATAGGATATTGTGATGTTTGCGCTTTGAAAATAAATTGCAGCGATGTTAATGGTGATAGCTACAAAGTGGGTTAAAGTAATATTAACAGGGCATGAAGCGCTTGGCTAAGGATTCCAGAGTAGGTGGCAGTTGTTACCGATCCAGGTGCACTATTTGTTCCGGCGATATCAATTGAAACGTCGCCTGCAGTGGTACTTTGATCAACGTGGGCAACGCCAGAAGAGGAAATAGTGAAATCGGCAGTCTTTGTAGTCTCATATTGAGCTAAAGCAACAAATGATGAAAAAGAAAACAGAACAACTAAGAAAACAGTAACCAAACCAACTAAACCGAATTTCTTAATCACTTTTTCAACCATCTTAATTTTAACCTCATAGGATTTGCGCGCGCGCTGCCTTGTCCCGATATTAAGTGTTGAAGTAGGTTGGTGAGACTGCTTTATCATATCTTCCAAAGTTTTCTGCTGCCTCTCGGTTCAGAACCAAACATAGAATGCTGAAGAGCGCGTATGAAGCTACGTTGCCTAAACCTCTAACCTTGTTGACGGTTAGACTGTACTGGGTCTTCAAGAAGCTGTAGACCGCCTCGATATGCGGTCTTTTATGATACTCCTCTTTCTGATCGTCTGGTCCATAAGTTCTAAACTTCTTGTCTACCCTAAGCAAGCCTCTAACATCGCATTTCTGGTTCGCCCGATACGGAATCACGGCTTGTTCGACTGTGTCTCTGAGTTTGCCGTCGCTGTACTGGCTGTCAGCGATAACGCTTTTCAACTTGGCTGCAGACTGCTTTAGAATCAGCTTCGTTTTCTTCAATAGGTTGAGGGAGTGTTTCTGCTCGTTCTGGTTGGCGGAAGCGAAAGTGCAGGTCAAAGGAAGCATGGTCTCTGAATCGATGGCTAAGTGAAGCCTGTAGCCGAGTCCGAAGGTTCTGCCTGCCCGTCCGACTCTGGCTTCCCTGTCTGAATAACCAGTCTGGCTGTCTAATGGATCGCGTGTGCTCCAGGCTTTTATGAAGGAAGCATCAAAGATGGAATCAACGCATGCTGCGTCGTTCTGTTTTCAAAAGCTTGACAACTTTCTCTTCTATTATGTTGATGAGTCGGGTTTCTCCGACTTTGCGGATAAACCTGCTTAGAACACTCCTTGTGTAACCTTTCTCGCCTGGTTTAATGAGGCACAGTTTTCTAAGCCTTAGATCCGTGCCGAGTTGTCTGGTCATTTCTCTTAGGCTACGAACGCCTTTCATGCGCATGACGATGAAGGTTCTGAAAAGTCCCATTGGGTTCCTGGGTGGTCTTCCTGGACCATCGATATGGAAGCAACTGCGCAGAGCTGTTTTGGCAAAGCTTTAGTCTACGTTTCGGAACAGGGTTTCTATGGTCTCGTGTTCATCTTGTCCCGCTAGGACTCACCTCCTACGCACAGTGGACTTAATACACAAAATACGAGACCCCAATTCTCAAAATAAACATTTCAATAAAGGAACAAACCAGCGCGTGCTTGGTTAGCAATTCAGATTAGTAATTCATAAAACATACTAATCGGATTTCTCAATGAAAGATGAGACGGAGACCTGAGAATGCAAAGAGGTCGACTAAAGGTAAGCTTAATCCTTACTGTGCTTGTAATATGCTTCATTTTTCCAGTTTTGAAGCCTGTACATGCTCAGGAGGCTGGCTATTCACATATGTGTTACACGACTTCTACTGCCCCAACGATTAATGGACAATGGAGTTCAGACTGGAGCAGTGGTTTGCAAACCACTTTTGGATCGAACGCCGTGTTTACTGACGAATGGTACCAGGCCGCGATTAATCCCACTACTGTTGCTTATTACCTCATAATCGAGACCATGGATAACACGAATGACTCAAAGGATTTTATCCAAATAAGCTTGGACGGCGGCATGACCGCTGATTCCGCTCCCACATCAACTGATTTTGCAATAAATTTCACAAG
>JBEKPG010000093.1:0-10658 GCA_049520955.1 Bathyarchaeia archaeon
AAGTTCATATCCCACTCATTGGGATATTCTATTGGGCAGGCGTCTTTGCATTCTCCGTCGCCAGTACATTTTTCGGCTATAACATATCTCGGGTTCTTGCGAACTTTAACTCTGAAATTGCCTACAAACCCCTCCACTTTGAGGATGTCCGCATTGGTTATTACTTGGACCTTAGGATGGCGCATTACTTCCACCATCCTAGGTCCTTCAATTCATATGCTGCAATCCAAAGTTGGAAAAGTCTTGTCGAGTTGTGCCATGTGCCCTCCTATGCTCATGTTCTTCTCGACAAGGTATACTTGAAACCCCATATTCGCTAAATCCAGAGCGGAGTTGATGCCGGCAATGCCGCCGCCGATAACCAAGGCGTTTTTGGTTACAGGGACCTCCATGGTTTTAAGAGGCTTAAGCAACCTCGCCTTGGCCACAGCCATCCCTATAATATCTTTTGCTTTTGCTGTGGCTTCTTTTGGAGTACTGGGATGGCACCATGAAGCGAACTCACGTATGTTCGCCATTTCAAACACATAGGGATTTAGCCCTGCTTCACTTACGGTCTTCCGAAATGTTGGCTCATGCATCCTTGGGCTGCAAGCGGCTACGACGACACGGTTCAATCTGTGTTCTTTTATTGCTTTTCTGATTTCTTCTTGTCCCGGGTCAGCACAAGTGTAGCGGTTTTCTTTAACGTAGACTACGTCGGGTATGGTTTTTGCGTACTCGGCGACTGAAGGTACGTCCACGGTGCCTGCGATGTTCATGCCGCAGTGGCAGACGAAAACGCCGATTCGCAGTTCTTCTGGTTTTTGGGTTTCGGGTTGTTTTGTGACTTCTGGATTGCTCATCTCACTATCTCCTCTAAGTTGAATCTTTTGGAAACTGCATTATGCCTATTCTCGCCAGCGACGGTTCTAAATTCTTTAGCAGCGTCGGTTGGCGAAGTTAGTCTTTCCAGGGCTTTGTTCCATGTACCTGAATGGATAGGGGTATGATGAATGGCTGTGCGTTTAACCATTAACGCTTCATTTACTGGGCAAACGTTTTTGCATGCGCCACAGTAAGTGCAGAATACATCGTTAACATGGACTTTCTTGTCTTCGCCAAGCGTTAATGCGCCTGGAATGGGGCAAACGTCCAGGCAGTCTTGACAGCCTTCAGGGCATTTGTCCCGATTAATAGCGATTGTTCCTTCGAAGGCTTTTTTGACTTTTATTGTGCCCGGAGTGCATTTGAACTCGCATACTCTGCAAGTTGGACAATAATCTTTTTGAATGTTAAGATTGACTTGAACGCGTTTTTTCTCGCTCGGCGTTAAAGCGTCAAAGTTTTCGATTGGTTTGCCGTCGTAACCAATTTTAGAAATTTTTATAAGCGATAGCGGGCATGCTGTTTCGCATTCTATGCATTCTTTCTGGCATTGGCTTGTGTCGACTTTTATGTCGCGAATCAGCAGGGGGTAGCTTTCTTTCGCTAGAACAGAGAGGTCATGTGCACCGTTGAGGGTAACTTTGACTGCGCCATATGGGCAGGTGACATCGCAGATACCGCAGAAATTGCATTTTGCCAAGTCAACGTCTACTTTGGCTTTTTTGGTTTTTTCGCCTTGAATTTTAGGTTGTTTTTGTGTTTTTATGGCTTCTTTAGGGCATGCTAAACTGCATATTTGGCATCCGACACAGCGTTTTTTGTCTAGGGTTAACTTGTAGTTCTTAACTTGCAAGCCCCATTCTAAGGTTAAAGCATCTGCCGCATCTTTCTTTAAGCTTTTAAACGGCATCTATTTTTTCACCGAGATTCCCTTTAGCGGTTCAAACTGGTCCGCGTCTGACTGGTAAATTGGAGTGTCCAAATGGAGTGCTTTCGATATAAATATTGCTTGAAAAAAACGCTGTTACAACATGGTAAAACGGCAAATCCAGAATCAGAAAGAAAATCGACCCATAGCCTATCGAAAGTGATGTGTAAAGTGAAGAAATAGCTTAAAATCGAACAACATATGGTTTAGCTTCGATTTTTTGTAGTGAGCGTCTTGGATAGAACAACAGTCGTTTGCCATTTTTGTTCAGTTTGTTTTGTGGGGCTTTTTTAGTTTCGGGTTTGAATCGTTTGCAGGTTAATTGAAGAAAAGTGAAGGAAAGTGGAATAAGTGATCAGGGAAGATTAGGGGTTGGTGCCGCTGATGTTTATTTGGACGTTGAAGTTTGTGATGTTAACTATGGTTGGGGATACGGTTAGAATTATGTTTGCGGCTATTGATGCACCGGGTTGGAGGTCTGTGTCTTCTTTGTTCCATGCTACTGTTATTGGCCCATTTGCAGCGGTTGGGGTCCAGTTACTTGCGGTCATGCTGATGGTTAGTGAGAGACCGGTGCTTGTGTTTTTGATGTAGACTGTCTGGTTAACGACGGCTCCTGGGTTCAAGTTACCCCAGCTTATGGAGCTTGTGGATGTGGTGCATGCGCTGTCAGAGTATACTCCTAAGTTTGCTGATGTGGCTACTGTGCCGGTGGAAAGCAATGTTGAAGATGTGGTTAGGGCTGCAAAAGTTGTGAGTGTTAAAGCTACTGCGATTATAGCTAAGGTCGCTATTGCGATTATTATTGAGAGCTTGCGTTTTTCCGTAGTTTTCCCCGATTCAAAAATGATATATTAAGTCTTAATAAAGCTTATTTAATGACTTAGTTAACTGCCCACCTGAACAACAAAACTACACGTCCAAAATTTACGCAGCCAAACCAGTTACCAAAGTGCCAAGGACCCGGAAGAGAGAATTATTGAGCTCTCCTTTGTTTTTGATCAGTTGGTTTTGGGTTGTTTTTTTGCTTTAAAGCTTATGTTGTTTGCAGGTTGAGTGGATAAAAGTCAAATAAAGTGGGTTACCCTATGCCGCTAACTGAGAAAGTAACGTTTCAAAGCACCCTTGAACCATACAACAAGGTGCAGGTTCCTAAACTGATTCGTTGGCAGTTCAAAAATGGAGAGCGACCAGGTTTTAAAGGTAGGTGTAAATGCTTTAGACCTTGGGACAGGTTGGCAGTTTTTTATGCAAAGATGAAGAAGGATGGTCGCATCCGTGTTCCGAGACTTGCGCTGTTAATTTTGCAGGGTGAAAAGCCGACTCTTGTAGGCTACCTCCTAGAGATAACTCTTAAACCTGCATAATGCAGCAAACAGCCTTTTCACTTTCACACCCCCCTCTGCTGCGCTTCTGCGTCGTTTGTGCGTTTGCCTTTTAAACAGTTTTTGCGATAGCTGAGCTCGAAGTGATTTCGCTTGAAAAAGAAAGCAACGCAATTAGTCACGGAGGAGGATCTTTTGGTAGATTTGACTTTTCATGATCTGCCTGCTTCGCTTCTCGCCGAATTTACGGAAAAAATCGTTAGGCCATACTACAATGGAAATTTGAATGCTGCTACCCAGGACTTAATGCGCAAAACGCTCGCAGAAGAAGCCACGGTTCTATCTCACATTACGCATGTCAGGAATTTAGCGGAGGCTTAGACGAACTAAGAAGAAAATCATATGTCTCAAAAACAATTCATCAACAAGAGTCAACTAATGTATAGAACAGGCATAGCTAACCTGCCACTTCATGGTGGAAAGGCACCCTCATGGCTTACAGTACGCATGCGTAAACTAGCCAGGGAAATAGCAGACATCATGATTGAGGAGCAGGGAACTGCCAAATTTATCCAACGCTTATCTGACCCGTACTGGTTTCAAGCGTTCGGCTGCGTTTTAGCCTACGACTGGCACAGCTCCGGAGTAACCACCGTAGTCACCGGAATCCTCAAAGGTGCGTTGTCGCCGAAAGAGCATGGCATCGCCGTTTGCGGAGGAAAAGGCAAAACCTCAAAGAAAACGCCAAGCGACATCGCTTTGGCTGGCGAAAAGTTTGGTTTTTCCGAAGAAAAAATCGAAACGCTCACTTACAATAGCAAAATGGCTGCCAAAGTAGACAACACAGCCATCCAAGCGGGATACCAACTCTATCATCACGCCTTTTTAATAACTAAAGATGAGAAGTGGGCGGTAATTCAACAGGGGATGAGCGCGGAAGATCGCACAGCAAGGCGTTACCATTGGCTATCCGAGAAGGTAACTAACTTTGTTGTTGAACCCCACAATGCGGTGGTAGGTAATGTAAAACGGGAAAGAGCTTTGAATATGGTGGCAGAAGAGAGCGAAGCCGCTAGGAAAGCGTCTGTGGATTTAGCGAAGGAACCGACCCGTAAACTTATGAATCTTTTTCAGTCTACAGCAAAGCCGCTCAATCAGAAATCGCTGCAAAATTGGTTACCTAAGACAGATGATCCATGGCAGCAAACCCCAACTAGCCTCAACATGCCCCGCAACATAAACTGGGGCACGCTTAGTCGAGTTTATGAGTTCCAACCCAACAACTATGAAGAGCTTTTAAGCGTCAAAGGCGTTGGACCTGCTACCGTTCGCGGTTTAGCCCTAGTAGCGGAACTGATTTACGGTGAAAGCCCAAGTTGGGAAGACCCGGTGAAATTCAGTTTCGCATACGGAGGGAAGGACGGTGTTCCGTTTCCAGTTAACCGTAAAGCAATGGATGAGTCAATCCAAATCCTCAAACAATCAGTACAGGAGGCTAAAATCGGTGAAAAAGAAAAACTGCAATCATTGCAAAGGCTAAGACGGTTTGTTCCAGAAAACGCAAATTCTTAAGGCAAGTTTTAATCGAAAAACGAATAATTTTTATTGTCGCAGGTTCACTTAATTGCCGAGCCTGAAGTGGGGTCGTAGTCTAGACAGGTATGACGACGGGCTCCAGAAGCAAGCAACGGGTTTGCTGACCTCGCCCAGAGGAATGACGAAGTTCTGGAGCGTGTCTAGAGAAACAGAACTGCTTTGGGCGGTTCTTGGGTAAAGGTCGTCGGTTCAAATCCGGCCGGCCCCACCAAATTAACATAAAACACTCTAAATTGCTAAGGAGCACATTAGTGAGAAGCAGGTTTCATTTCCCTATTTTTCATAAAAAATGCTTTGATAAGAAATCTTGACTAACAAGAATGCTGCAGCTAGGTCAATGCTTGCCAATAGGCACTTCATCTATCTTAGTCGTACGACATATCCATATGTGGTTTCTGCTTGCTTTTTCGTGATTTCAGTCGACTTTGTGATTGATTTCGCCTATTCTAAGTTTTGCGTCATTTTAGACAGCTGTCTTTTGAAGCATTAATATTCTATTACTTTTTTTAGTTTTTTAGTTGTTTACTAAACATTAGTTAAGTATAATTGGCAGGTTATGAACAATTCATAACCACATTTATATTATGGGCAGATGTCCTCAATATCTACTGAGAAAACCAGGTTTTCCAGCTTAATAGGAAAGAAAAAAATGTACAAATGTCCACAATGCGGTACTGGGATGGAAGCAAAGGGTGAACTTGAAGATTCAAGTCAACCTCAAAAAACTGTTTTTCAGTGTCCTAAATGTAAAAACATTGAGCTACTGGCAAAGCACTTTAATAATTGGTTCAGATTGGACTACCCCTAAGTGCTCCTGAAAAGAAGACATTTACCTTTTAATCCACCAATTATGCAATTCTTTTGTAGTCGTAAGAAAATAAACTCTATTAGCGGAATAATGGAAAATATTTTAGCAAAAAATAAAGCCGCTTGAAAGTAGTTAATTGATTCGTGTTACTATAAACAAGACATAAGCGTCTCACGACTGAATCTTCTCGTGCCAACTAAGTAAACAGTAGCGATTGTGGCTCCGTTGCACATAGTATTATAATGGTTTCTTTAGTGCAATGAACTGCTCATATGTAAGCAAATCAGGGATTTCCCTGCGATTCATCTCTAAATCCGCTTTATATCCGTAGGTATTAATCCAAGTGAACATTTTTTCAAAGTCGCCAAAAGGTAAAGTTGGTCGAGACGGTGGCGAAGGTTGAGGTGGTTGAACATCCATTGGAGTTTTTCCATATACTTTCTTGTAAGCAGTCGCCATTTTAGTGAAGTCAACCTCATCGCCTGCAATTTCTACCGCTTTACCTAGAAACCTCTCACGATTAAGGAACATGTGTGCAACCCACTTGCCAATGTCTTGCACCGCTATCATCTGAAGTGGTTTCATTTTTTCGCCTCGCATCATTGAAAATGCGCCAAAGCGCATGTTCGCAGGAGACTCCATTAAATTCGTCATAAAGGTTGTAGGACGCACAATGCTATAGGGGAGTTCAAGTTCTCTGATGTGCTGCTCAACATGCCATTTACTTTCAAAGTGAGGAATTCCAGTGCTACGTTCGGCACCTCCGACAGATGAGTAGATGAAATGCTGCACTGCTGCTTCTTTTGCGGCTTCTGCAACGCGTTTTCCTCGCTCCTCTTCTTTTTGGACACCTGCATCCATAAAATTCAGCATACTGAAAGCGCCATATGCTCCGTCCATCGAATGTATGAGACTATCATAATCGTCTAGGTCACCCAGCACCATTTCTACTCCGCGCTTTTTCAGAGGTTGCGCCTTATCGCTGCCCATATCGCGTACCATAGTACGCACTGAGAAATCGGTTCTAAGCAACGCCTCTACAACTGCGCCACCCTGATGACCCGTGGCGCCTATAACAAGAATTGTTTTCCTCATAACAATCACTTGGTTTAATAACAAAATAATTCGATTTCTAAACTAAAGGAAATAAAAATAAACATATAAGCTTTTAGAATGGGTTTTTTACGATATAGCCGAAAGGTTATCTTTCTAACTGTTGCTGTTGCAGGTCAAAATTCTTAACTGCCAGAGTCGCAGGAGTCGATATCAGTGCTGCTGTTAAAATCGCAGAAGAAGAGCAGAAAACAGTAATGATTCTTGAGTTGACTCTTAATTTATTTTTTCGCGTCAAACAGGAAGGGGCGAAAAAGAATACTGATAACTCTGTCAATAAAATGTGGAGAATTATCTTCCAAATCGGGACGTATTAGCGACTATTTAAAATAGCGGTTTCAATAATAATAGATTTAGGTGTCCCTTTTTGAGCCTTTATTCTTTTGAGGGTACGTTGAAACCTATTTCCCCTTTTGATTTCTCAAAATCTCTAGAATTTCTAGCTGATTTTGGTCCAATGCAAAATGAACAAGAGGTAAAAGGTAGCACTTTCACGAAAGCCGTCCAAGCAAAAGGCAAAACAGTCGCATTTGAAGTAGCTGGCAAAGGAACCATTGAAAACCCAAAGCTAGAATTCACAGCATACTCAGAAACGAAGTTCACTGACGAAGTCAAAGATTTGGTTGCTGATCGGATAAGCTTCTTTTTAAGCCTCCAAGACAACCTAAAAGAGTTTTACGAAATAGCCCAAAAAGACGAGTATTTACAGTCTGCAATCAAAAAGTTCTATGGCCACAAACAAGTAAAGTTCTTGACGTCCTTTGAAATTGCGTGCTGGGCGATTTTAGCCCAAAGAATACCCATGGCTGTGGCCCGCAAAATGAAAGAAAACATTATCAAGAGAGTTGGCGGTCAAATTAAAGTTAAAGGCGTTGAATATCACTCATTTCCAGAGCCTTCTAATCTGGTGGCTGCATTCTCCGAGTTGCCTCAGTTGGTGCCAAATAAGAGAAAGGCAGACTACCTGTCAGCCGTAGCAACAGCGTTCAGTAAGGTTGATGAGCAATGGCTTAGAGTAGCTCCTTATGATGAAGTTCATGATTGGTTGACCGATATCAAGGGTATTGGAGATTGGTCAGCGAACTTTGTGATGATACGAGGACTGGGAAGAATGGAGGAACTGTCAAATATAGAACCGCGGCTTGCTTTAGATGTAGCTAGAATCTATGCTGGGAAAGATGAACCAATGGACAATGAAGAGGTGTGCCAAATAGCCGAGAAGTACGGTAAATGGAAAGGATATTGGGCATATTACCTCAGAATATACGCAGAATTCGCATATGTTTTTGATAAGGGTAAAGCGCTTTTAATGAAGTAAATTGAAGAAGCATCGCCAGCATATCATTGATATCGGCGAAGGGTTTGACTGGTAAGGTGAAAGAATGAAGCGAGGGACAACAAAGACTTTCAGAGTTGGCTGCATTTTTCTTGTCATCTTTTTGTTCTGTGGTTTCGTATTATTGCCTCAGCCAGTTCGAGCGCAGGCAGTGTCGACGACGATAACCGGTTTAAGCGAGCCTTTTGATGCGGCTGTAACGCCAAACGGCGACTATGCTTATGTCACAAATGGCGGCGGTTCGGTCTCGGTGATAAACACGGCTACGAACAAGGTGACGGCGACAATAATCGGTGGAAACGGTCCTTTTGGTGTGGCTGTAACGCCTAACGGCGCATACGTTTATGTTACAAATGGCGGCAGCGGTACGGTCTCGGTGATAAACACGGCTACGAACAAAGTGACAGCAACAATAACTGTTGGAAACGGCCCCTTTGGTGTAGCTGTAACGCCTAACGGCGACTATGCATATGTTACAAATTTTGGCAGCGATTCGGTCTCGGTTATAAGCACGGCTTTGAATAAGGTGATAGCGACGGTAAATGTTGGAAGCAATCCTCAAAGCGTAACTGTAACTCCTAACGGCGCATACACTTATGTTACAAATTTTGCCGTCGCTACGGTTTCGGTGATAAGCACAACTACGAACAAGGTGACTGCTACTGTACCGGTTGGAAGTGGGCCTTTTGGTGTGGCTGTAACGCCTAACGGCGACTATGTATATGTTACAAATTCTGGTAGCGGTTCGGTTTCGGTCATAAATACTGCTACGAACTTGGTGGCAGCGAAGGTAACTGGTTTAAACGTGCCTTTTGGTGTTGCTGTAACGCCTAACGGCGCATACGCCTATGTTACAAATTACGGCAGCGGTTCGGTTTCGGTCATAAACACGGTTACGAACAAGGTGACGGCGACAATAAAGGTTGGAAGGGGTCCTTACGATGTGGCTATATCGCCTAACAGCGAATACGCCTATGTTACAAATTTTAACAGCGCAACGGTTTCGGTGATAAACGCGGTTCCGGCAGTTAGTGTGTCGCCTTCCCCTCCAACACCAACTCCAACGTCAACGCCAATTCCAACAACGTCAACAACTGCAGATCAATTCCTTATCCCCAAGTATAGTGGCAGTATCAATTTTGCAGTAAATAGCACCTATTCCAGTGCAACATTTGAAAATAACACGTGGACTTTTTCAAATTTGTTCATGACTGGATCGCAGCCGCTGACAAGCTTTCAGATTTCAACTCAAAATTCTAACGTAACAATTCTTTCTTATGTAACAGATCAAAATACTGCATTTCAGAGTATGCGTTTGAGATATGCAGTTGAAGGCCAGGGTAAGCAGATTCTAAACCTTGGCCTCGACCCTGAAGAGGGAGAATTGAACCCCGCTGTTGAATGGCATGTTAGTGATAACAATGTTTCTTTGTCTAAAGGCAAGGATTGGAGTATCTCAAATGATGAAACAATTATCGTAAATGGTGCAAGTGGTAATGTAAGCATCGCATACTATATCTTCTCAGATTTTTCTGGAAACGGTGAGTCGAATTCAAACGTGCCCTTCTATCAGCAGCATACAGTAGTTATTACAATAGCAACTGCACTGGCAATAGTGGTAGCTATTGCTGTCTTAACTAAAGTGAAAACTAGAGAACAGCCGGTTAAAGAGTTTAGGCTAATTATCAAAGATTAAGCATTAAATAAAAAGTAGGAAGAAATGCAAATGACGTGGGAACTCCCCAGCAATATCGCATTGCCCGTATTCGTCGCAATAATACTGGTGGGAATCTACCTTATCCTTAAACTCGCCAAAAACAAAACCAGTAAAGTTAGTTCACTGAGACTTTTCATTCAAATAAACTCTCCCATTGCAGTATTTATGGGGCTTGTATTAGGTCCATTCGATATACCACTATGGCAGCCCTTGGGACCTTCCCCGCGTAGCCTGTTAGTTGGGGTCAGTTTTTTGAAGAACCAGTTTCCAGATGGCTTTTCTGTTCCTTTTTTAGCATGTTATTACTCTAATGGGCGAACAGTTACTTGCGCTCTTTGGCAACTGCAAGCTTACATTTTCCCATATTGGAACTTTTCAAATGGTTATAATGCTATATACTCTACCTCCGGTTTGGAAAAGATAGTTATAGTTGTAGGCTTGCTCGTGATTGCGTCCATAATTTTGGGGAGGTTTTTCTGCGGTTGGCTATGTCCTTTCGGCCTTTACATGGATGCGCTAACTCGAATTCGCAAAACCTCACGGTTGCGGCATTTGCACTTTTCCGAAAAAACAAATGCGACGATTGCACAATCTCGGTATATCATTATTGCGGTTATACTAATTCTCAGCATCATTTTTGCTTCGTACGCCATTTTTGGTGCCCAGCTTATTCCTGGTACCACACCTGCAGGACCCACGGGACAAGCGGGGAATGTCGGTAACCTCAACGAGCCTTTTTGTTTGGTTTGTCCAATGCGGCCTCTTTGCATATTAATTGAATGCGCTTTGGGCGAAATGAAGTTTTCATACGTCTTGAAAATAACTGATGGGCCCCTATGGGCAACGGGCTTTTATGTTACATCCATAAATTTAGCTGTCTTAATTGCCGTCACAGTTTTGGCTTTAGCTTATAGACGGTTCTGGTGTAGAATCTGCCCGTTAGGTGGGTTAACTGCGTTGTTTAGTTC
>JBEKPG010000094.1:0-5784 GCA_049520955.1 Bathyarchaeia archaeon
ACCTTCCAGTCTTAACAACCCGGTCAGGAACTTCAAACCAGTAAGACTCACAGTTTGGAGAGATACGTCTTGTCGTCTTGCCTGTAACATCTTTTGCTTTAACACCCATTATTTTTTCGTAAGCACGGTTAACCCTTAGGAATCTAAGGTCACATGGCTTACCCGTCTCATCATAAATTAGCTCAAATAACTGGAAACCATCTTGACTATTATCAAACACTATACGATAAAGCTGCTCAGTTTGCTTTAGAGCCTCTTCGGCTTCCTTACGTTCAGTGATGTCACTTGCGTAAATATTTACATAGCCTTCCAAGCGGATAGGCACAAATAAAAGCGAAAAAATCTTAGCTCCAAAGGTTTCTTCAAGTTCAATTTTCTTATCGGAGGCTAAGGCGTCGGCAACAACCTGACTTATGTTTTCAGGTGCATGTTCGCCAACCTTGCTCTTCCACATTTTCAAAAAAGAAGTGCCAGCTTGGTTACCATAGAGAATTGTGCCGTTTCTGTCTAGGCGAAATATCGGATTAGGATTCTCAGAAGGAAACTTTGCTATGCTTGCAATTTCGTGTTCTTGCTGTTTACGCTTGGTAATATCTCGGAACACAAGGACAACGCCTGTGATTTTGCCTTCTTTATCTTTTACAGGTGCACCACTATCGTCAATTGGAACTTCGCTTCGATCTTTTCGGATTAGAACAGTGTGGTTTGCTAAGCCTACAACCTTGCCTTCCTTGAGAACCTTGGCAATAGGGTTTTCAACCTCCGAACGGGTTTGCTCATTAATTATGTTGAGCACTTCTTTCACCGGCTTCTGCAGAGCATCGTTCAACGTCCAACCAGTAAGATTTTCTGCAACGCCATTCATGAACATGACCTTTCCCACTATATCGGTAGCAATTACCGCATCGCCTATGCTAGCTAAAGTGGTGGCCCATCGCTGCTCGCTATTTAAGCGCAATGTTTCTTGCGTAATTCGTAGTGCTTCATGAACCTTTGTTACATCGGTAATTTCTCTTGCTGCTGCAAAAATGCCTTGCATTTCTCCTTTTTCATTTCGGTAAATAGAAGCGTTATACAAAACATTTGTAATTTTTCCAGACTTGTGATGTATAGCTAAAGGATAATCTTTAACGAAACCTTCGGTGAAAAGTTTCGTGTAACCCACCCTAGCCTTTTCAGGTTCGGTAAAGTAATCTGAAAAATTGCTTCCAACCAAGTTTTCTCTTGAACAGCCAGTAATCAGTTCCGTGGCGTTGTTAACGTCAGTTATTTTTCCTTCGGCACTGATGGTTACAAGAGGATCGAGACTTGCTTCAAGGAGGCTTCGAGCGTACAACGAGGCGGCGTGAACCTTGTCATCGACTTTTCTACTTTCTGACTTCCTAGAACGCTTTGCCAAATAGTTGCCTTCACAATAATCCTTTATGTTATTGGAACCACTACAAACTACTTCCCATAAAAGCCTTTTTATTTTTCGTAACAAACAGGACGTACGGTCTAAAGATTTTCCGTTTCATAAGCCTTTAAATGTCAATGAAGGAAAACAAAAAAGAATAATCTACTTGACTGAGTTCGTTTTAGATGAACAAATCCTTAGTTAAGTTTAAACTCTGCTTCGGAATTATAGGTAACGCACCAATCTGGGGAGTCGAAGGGGAAAAGGGTAATGGTAAATCAGCCACCGCATCGTGCACGCGGCGTAAAAGTACTCAAAGCCGTTTCTTCACCTCTCCGACTGCAAATCCTTAACTTACTATTCGACAAAAGCGCTCTCTCCTACACTGAACTGATGAACCAACTAAAAATGAATCCCAGTCGAGACGCAGGCAGGTTTGCTTATCACTTGAAATTTCTTCTAAAAGCAGATCTGGTCGAGGCAGATGTTGAAGCAAAAAAATATTATCTAACTGATCTCGGCAAGATGGTTCTCGATGTTGCTGACCGAGTAGAGAAAAAAGCGTTTAAACCCAAAGGAATGCTTGTTCGCACATCACATTTAACAGTGGAAGAGTTTGACGCAAACAAAATAGCAAATTCGCTCATAAAAGAAGCAAAAGTCCCGGTTGAATTAGCACAGAAAGCTGCTAAAGAAGCGGAAAAACGTCTAGTTAAATCAAAAACAAAATACCTTACTGCATCTCTAATTAGGGAAATTGTTAATGGCATTTTGGTTGAGAAGGGCTACGAAGAATACCGCCATAAACTCACAAGAGTAGGTATGCCAGTGCATGAGGTAACGACTTCATTAGAGTCAAAGAATGATCCCGCTGACTCAGCGACATTGCTTGCGAAAGCAGGCCAAACAGTCCTTGGCGAATACACTTTGCTCAACGTTTTCCCGAGAGACATAGCAGACGCTCACCTCTCAGGCGCCATTCATATTAACAATCTAGGCACTTGGATACTGAAACCAGATGAGATTAGCCATGACCTGAGGTTTTTCTTCCAAAACGGTCTCAAACTGGATGATCCACTGCTAGTTTCAATTGAGCCGCCAAGCGACTTTGAGTCTGCTTTGGCTATTGCGTTTAACGTTCTCTTGCATGCCAACAAAGAAACAAATCGAACACAAACGTTCGATTACTTCAACGTTTTTTTGGCTCCTTTCGCAAGAGGCGCTGAAACACCAAGAATAAAGGAAAACCTGCGTTTATTCGTTTTAGGCTTAAACCAGCATGCCAGCGCCACTTTGGGGCTTGAGCTTTCAATCCCAAAACTAATTTCAGAAAAAGAAGCAATTGGTCCTCAAGGAAAACCATGCGGCAAATACAGTGACTTCGCACAAGAAATCCAACTATTAGCTTCACTCATAATTGAAATCTTAACGGAAGAGAGTTCTCAGAAACCGCTGTTCAACCCTAACATAGTAATAAAAATTAGCGAAGAAACCTGGACAGATGAAAAAGCAAAAGCAGTTCTTCTCAAAGTCCATCGGTTGTCCACCGAAAAAGGAACACCCTACTTTGCAAACACCGCAAAGAAAGAAGGAGAAAACACAGTTTTTTCCGCTTCAGGAGTTAAACTATCAACTGACTTTACAGGAGACTGGGAAACCGACACGCTTCGTACGGGTTGTCTTGGTTATGTAACGATTAATTTGCCAAGAATCGCTCAAGAAAGTGCGAAGGACAAAAACAAGTTTTTCGACACAGTGAGAGAATGTTTTGAAGTTGCCGCCCGAGCTCTGGGAATAAAAAACAATACACTCAAACTATTCGGAAAAAACTCATTGCCTTTCCTACTAAAAAACGCCAGCGGAGACACATATTTCAGGCTAGAAAACTGTTCAAGGATAATTAATTTAGCTGGGTTCCGGGAGGCTGTGGAGGTTTTCACTGAGAAAAGCGTAAACTCGGAAGAGGGCCGCAAGTTCAGCGAGGAAATCGTACAGAACATTTTGGCTTTTAGGCAGAAAGTCGGTAGGAAACACGGAAAAAGATTATACCCCGTAATACTTAGCAATTCTGAAGCTTCAGAAAGGCTCGCTCAATTAGACATCGAAAAATACGGTGTAGCTAAAGTAAAATTCTCAGGCACTAGAGAAAAACCCTATTACTCAACTGCAAGAAGGTTTCAAGTTAAAGCTGGCGAAACCCTCAGTATACCAGCTGAAATGTTGGAAACATCGCAACAAATGAAGGGACTAAACGTCGGCGGCGTCTTAGACATTATAGAGTTGGGAGGCAATGAGTTTAATCCTGAGGCATTAATGGATTTGACCCGCAGATTAATCGAAAATCAATCCTTGGAATTCTTCACTTATAATCGGATAATTAGTCTCTGCGATAACTGCAAAAAAAGCTGGTTTGGAACATTACATAAGTGCCCATCATGCGGCTCCATGAGCAATCTGGCAACCTTCGACCGTTTCACTTCTACATGAAAGCTTATTTAACGGCTCCAAGCACCAGCGATAAAAGCGCCATCCGGACTACAATGCCGTTCCAGACTTGCTGGAAATAGCGAGCCTGCGGAGTATTGTCAACTTCAGGAGAAATTTCATCTAGACGTGGAAGGGGATGCAGAATTATTAGGTCTTTTTTTGCGTTTTTCAATGTTTTCAAGTCAATTCTGTAGGTGCCTTTAACTTTGGCGTACTCTGCTGCGTCTGGAAAACGTTCTCTCTGAATGCGGGTGACATATAAAACATCAATTTGTGGAATAATGGTTTCCAAGTTTGCGTCTTGAGTAACTTGAATTTTGTTTTTTATGGTCTGAAGCACATCTTTACGCATTCTCAAAGTTTCAGGGGAGACCAAATATAGCTCTATGTTGTAGGGTGCAAGGGCGTAGGCAAGCGAATGAACGGTCCGCCCATACCGTAAATCACCGATTATTGCAACCTTTAACCCGTCTATCTTGCCTTTTTCTTTACGGATTGTGTATAGGTCAATGAACGCTTGTGTCGGATGCTCCTCTGCGCCTGTGCCACCGTTTATTATTGGAACCTTAGAAAACTCCGCAGCCAGTCTAGCCGCACCCTCCAAACCATGCCTAAGTGCAATGGCATCAGCATAATTCTCGACCGTGCGAATAGTATCCGCCAAGTTTTCACCTTTCTGTACCGACGCAATCTCAGCATAAGCAAAGCCAATGTTGGACCCGCCCAGTTTTAGCATTGCTGTTTCAAAGCTTAAACGCGTGCGAGTACTTGGCTCAAAAAAAAGTGTTGCAAGGATTTTTCCCTTAAGCATATCCGAACCTTTTGAAGCAAGGGGCTCCATGGACTGACTTACATCAAGGATATAGTCGATTTCTTGGCGGGAAAAATCTTCAATTGATATAATGTCTCTTCCTTGGAATCCCATCTTAATGCCACCTAAAAACAAGAAGCCGTTAACTTCTAAATAACACTTTGTATCATAGCGGTAACTTTCAGCTTCCATGTTAGTGTTTATATGCTTTTGTGGTTGCCTAGCGACTGCCACACATTTTTAATAACAACACTGAAGCAATACTAATTTAAATTAGAAATTTTGAAGGAATTCTAATGGAAGCAATTTTGGAGAAAGTTTCTAAACGAGAAAAAACCAAAGAAAGTTTTAGTTCACAAGTATATATGCCCAGAATATATGATGTTAGAGCACCATGTCAGTGGCTGGACCACTGTTACGACGGCAAATGCCCATCGTTCACAAAAGTTAATGGAAACTTTTACTGTGCACTACCCAAACAAATTCATAGCTGAACACGTTATTAATCAGAAATTTTAATCTGCGAGTTAGTATTAGCTCTTCAATGCAACTATCGCTTCTTTAACCACGGCAACCGACTTAGCAAACCGCTCTTTTGTTTGATTAGATAATTCAAGCTCAATTATCTTTTCAACCCCGCTTTTCCCAAGAACCACAGGTACACCAATTGAAAGGTTCGAAAATCCATATTCACCATCAATGCATGTGGACACGCTCATAACTCGATTTCTTCCTGTTAAAATCGCGTCGGCTGTAATTGCAATTACAGCGCTTGGAGCGTAGATTGTTGAGCCTTTTAGTTTGATAACATCAGAACCTGATGTTACTGTTAAATGAACAATTTTGTCGATCTGCTCCTGATTTAGGAAGTTTGTAATGGGAATACCAGATACAGAAGCATATTCAACCAGTGGAACCATTGAATCACCATGTTCACCGATTACTAAAGCACTAGTGTCTTCTCTTGAAACGTCCAATTCACTAGCAATGTAAGTTCTGAAGCGTATTGTATCAAGGATATTGCCCATGCCGAATAAGCGGCTACGTGGAAAACCAGATTCTTTGAATGCAACGTAAGTCATTATGTCAA
>JBEKPG010000095.1:0-5735 GCA_049520955.1 Bathyarchaeia archaeon
TCCCCTTTTTCATCAAATTTTATAGATCTAAGGGATTGAGATTTAGATATGTTGTTTTTCAATTCAGCATCTAATTCTTGAGCTATATCATTTAGGTATTTTTCCTTTAGTGCTTTCTTTTGAACATTATCTTCACTCATTTTTTCACCTTAATTCTATTTCGCTTATTCAGATTTAAGACTTATCGTGCTTTCAAAATGCCAAAAACTTGCTAATATTAAATTTATGTTTGAATCACCAATAATATAATGATGATAAGATGCCAAAAAAAGGTATGCAAAAGTAGAGTTTAAAGCAACAAAGATGGTTCCAAAAAAAGAAACCGTAACATTCTAAGAACAAAAAATGAATAAAAAAGGGAAAGTAAAGTTGGTGTTTTGTTTTGGTTTATGGTCGTTTTCTGAGTAGTAGCATTGCTAGTACTGCGCCGATTACGATTATCACTACTATTATTGCGATGCCTATGCCTATGATGTATGATTGTGTGGTTGCTTGGCTAGTTGGTGTTGCGGCTGGTGCTTGTGTTGGGGCTGGGTTACTGGCGAAAATTGATGTTTCTGCGTAAGATCCGTAGTATGATCCTGTGCCTGCGAAGGTTGCGCTAATGGTATAGTTTCCAGCGATTGGAGGTGTCCATGTTAGACTGTAGTAGCCGCTTTGATCAGATGTGGTGGTGCCGAGTGTCACTTGGTTGCCGTTTGGATCTTTAGCTGTCAAAGTAACTGGTACACCTGTCGTGTTGCTTGGGTGAGATTGTTGCTCGTAGACGTACTCCATGAATTGTGTCATGCTTGCGTCAGATACGCATGGGAGACCGTTTGGGAAGTTTGATGCTACTAATTGTTGTGATGCGCCTGCTGAGACATCGGTTACTGTGCCGCTTATGACTACTGGTGTGACAGTTGTGACGCCAAGGTCAGGTGCTGTAACAGTGGTTTTGCTGGGTCCAATGCCATAGGCATATACTTGGTTGTCATAGGCGTTTGTCGCGGTCATGATGCCGTAGGAAACTTCTGTGTTCTCAACGTCGAAGGCCAGAATGCTCCAAACAAGGTTTCCATTAGTGATGTTTATGGCTAGTTGCTCCGCGCCGTGGAATAGCGGTGGACTGTACTCGTGACCCACAGGGAGGTATAGCATTCCGCCGGCAACAACTCCTACAGTGAAAACCCAAAGTGGCCAAATGCCATATGGAGTTTCAGTTCCGCTGCTACCGATTAATGCGTTAGTGTCTGTCCACCAAATAATGTTACCGTTCGTCATGTTAACAGCCCATACATCTCCTCCTAAAGCCCACCAGTAATCTACACCGGTTGTTGAGTCAACAACATTATTGAAGTCGAATTCGTCATAAGTATTTGGAGTACCACCGTTAGCAGTAGTGAGAGTGGTTGACCATGCAAGCTGCCCTGTAAAAAGACTGTAAGCGTTCATCACAAACGTAGCCTGGTTGAGATCAATGTAGACTCCGTCTCCAGCGGCGAACCCAGCTAGTCTTGTCCACGGTGTTTCCGTTCGGTTATCTATCCACAACAGTGCTCCTGTATTTGCATCGAAGCCTGCTTCAATTACATATCCAGCCGTTTCTCCGCTAGCCGGTGTTCCAAGTCCTGAGGTTAGCATTATTGCGCCGTCGTTCATTGTGAATGCAGCACCTGTAGCTGAAAGATATCCGCCTCCACCGAGGGTTGGTGATATAGGGACGCCATTAAGAGAAGTTGGTATTGGTGTGGCCCACATTAATCCAAGTTCAAAGCGTATCACTCCACCTTGTGGTGGCATCAATTCTGCGAGAGCAGGATTATATCCAACACAATTAGTTGAGTTCCAACAGTTCAATGTAGGTCCTGTATTTGTTTGTACCACCGAAGCTGATATATTTGGGTGAACAATTTCTGTGCCAGCAGTGGCGTTGGTGTAGTAACCAATCAGGTCTCCACTTGAATCTACCGTAAGCTGTAACGCCGTACCGTTGACTATGCTAAGGATATAATCTCCAGTCATTGCATCATACATGTTCCATTCTGTTCCAGAGTTGACGACTCCAGGCAGAGACCCTGTTGTCCAGATGTAAGGGGTACATCCGTACTGGTTTGGAGATGTGAAATCAAGTACTTGACCGCACCTTAACGCATTAGTGGTGTTCATTACCCACTGGGTTTGTCCGTTGTATAAGCTTATGCATTGAATGCCCGCTGGGTTGGACGTGCTGCCAGGATACCATGTAGCATATTCAAAGCCGTTGATTACTACTGGATTCCATTTAGGTTCGTACTGTGAGGTTGACCAATAGTTGCTGTTTTCAGTTCCTCCAACATCTCCACCGGCTACTCCTCCGAAGGCCCAAGGTTTCGTCCACAGAATGTGAGCAGTAGTTGGCCCTGTAGTATACGGATTATAGTTTGACGTGATATTGTACTCTCCAGTTGCGCCAAACGCTTCTACTCCTAAACCGAGCCAGGGTCCAGTAACGGCATACCAATTTTGGACGTTTTCAGCGCTAACTGGGGTCTGCCAGTATTGTGTCGGAAGCGGAGTAAATGGAACCTGGGCAGCCGGCGTCGACTGCACCGTAAGTGTTACTGGTGCACTTTGGCTAGGTTCATCATAATCACCTGTATACGGGCTAGTTGGACCTCCGTTGAGTGTCATTCCGCCAAATATGAATTTGAATGTATAGTTGCCAGTTGCCTCTGGAACGTAATGAGTAGTTGTGCCTCCGGTATAATCGGAGATAAATGGTCCTAGTGTTTCAGTGGTTCCGTCAGGATGCGTGACAAGAATCGTCATGTTCACGGCGAATTGGCTAGTTTGTGTAGGTACAGCAAGCCAAAAGTCAATGGTCACTGATTGGCCGACGCCGCAAGGGTCAGGGGCGACATTAATGTAGGCAAATGTTTGAATATTGATTGCTCCATGAGCATTTTGTAATAAGGTAGTTGAAGCTCCTATAGAAATTATCATAAGAACACTAATCAAAATAGCTGCAGTTTTACTTTTTAGATTTTGCATTTTTCCTTTCCTCTATTTATTTTGTTTTGAGCAAGAGCGCAAACGCTCTTGCAAACAAGTCCGTAGTGAGAGGTGCTAATAAAACTTTGCGAAACTTCATTTCGAGGTGATGACAATATAAAAAATTATCTGAAGAATTTTGCCTTTTTTTTCTTTCCATATGAATTTATGGCATCTTTACCACATTTGTTAGTTGCTCTTGGTATCAAGTGTGCTTTCGCCAAAACGAGTTTTGATAGTAATCCTCAACTTTGTTCGTAAGTTAGGGAAGTGTAGTTACATTTCCACTCTGTAGGGATTCAAATCCCCGCGGTCCACTTTAACAAAGTTCAAAATGTTATGGGTTTAGAATTTTCCTGTCTTAAAGTTCCGGGATTCGTCGAGCCAATTCGACCCAGTTTTCGGCAACACCCTTTTTTATCAGCGGTTTGAGACCGGCAAAAACCTGTGGAGGCATCAGAGTCATCCAACCCTTTGTAACCACGAATTGGTCTTCAAGATCAAGCAAGGGGAAAAGCCATTGAACGAGAGCAGGAAATCTGTCTGGAGGCACTTTTTTTGACATTAGGCCAACAATGGAGACCTGTTCGCTCTCTGTTGCCCGCTCTCTGAGAATGGGGTAGAGATGAGCGTCTTCTTTATCCAAATGAATTCTTAAATGCGAATTTAGAACTGCTGTTGCCCTAGCTACTGTAAGAGGGTCAGGTGCCTTCCATTACTTCCAAACCACTGACCATGGTGTCAAGCTCACGATGATCCATTAGGTAAGCCTTAGCTACAAGAGGCGCCACTTTGTCGACAGCAGGAAAAACCGCCGCTTCCTCACCCCTGGCATGGTAATCCAAAACCTCATCCATCAAATGAAGCCGATCCAAAACCAAAGTTAAATCCCCTCCTTCACGTGCTATTTTGAAGGCTGAATCATCAATTTGAAAAATATCACGGCGAAACGCATTATGCAACGAATGTACAATATCAAGCGAACTCGACAAAACTACACATCCACATATAAAAAACTCTATTGAGTTATTAAAATATGTCTAGCTAATCTGCATTCAGTCACAAGAAGAAAAAAGAGGTTTTACTTTTGCAAAAGATCCAGAGGTTATGTAACATTTGCAAGATAGAGGATATTTAAAGTTCGGCGCTGAGTGGAACAAGAGAAATCTATGAGTAAACCTGTTCATGGTATAAAGAAGCAAGCGATTATGGGATTAGCAGCGCTTGCCGCGTTTTTGTGGGTTGCACTTTTTTTGCCAGCTTGGTCGCTGGATTATTGGCAGGCATGGACCTACTGGATTATCTTCTTGGCATATGTGACCGCAATTAGTGTATATTTCTTGAAGAAAGACCTTAATCTAATTGAGAATCGGTTGAAGGCGGGTCCTGCTGCGGAAAAACAGAGAAGCCAAAAACTCGCAAATTCGTTAGTAAGCCTCTTTTTCATTCTCCTGATTCTGATCCCGCCCCTTGACCATCATTTCGATTGGTTCAATGTCCCAGCATATCTGACTATAGCGGGGGATGTTTTTGTTGTGCTTGGGCTTCTTACCGTTTTTCTCGTCTTTAAAGAGAACAGCTACACTTCTGTCACTATTGAAGTGAACAAAGAACAAAAAGTAGTGTCGACAGGTCCTTATGGCGTAGTCCGCCACCCAATGTATTCGGGAGCATTGCTTATGATGCTCTTTACTCCCATTGCACTGGGTTCGTTTTGGGGGTTGCTTGCTTTCATTCCCATGTTTGCTGTAATTGCCTTCAGGCTTCTTGAAGAAGAAAAGTTCTTGGCGAAAAATTTGCCTGGATATGATGAATATTGCCAGAAGGTCCATTATCGTTTAGTTCCCTTTATCTGGTAGCTTTTTTAAAACAAAAAGTAGAGCTTTGAGTGAAGCATAAAAAAGGTAGATTGCAACACTTTAGCTCCAACGCAGCTTCCAGCAACAACTGCTCCTAGAAACTTGAAGTCAACTTTAACTTCCAAAAGTTTTGAATGATTATTCCATTTTTCCAACGCTGGATAATGCATTGCCGTCAGACTCTACCACCGGAAAATATCCTTTTGAGGCGTAGTGACGCTCAATGACGCGTAGCGACACGCAGTGACGTCCGGTAACCCGTAGCATTTTTTCTAGCTTCAATCTACAAGCGATTCTCCTCTTCAACGTAGTTTTTGAAGTTAACTCTTGAGGTACCAGCAAATTAGCTCGCCCCGTTTCCACACATTGCGACACATCCCGACACATCCCGACACATTTTAAGACGCAACCTGCAAACATTTCAAGCTTTGCAACAAAAAACCAGCCTAAAACAGCCTGAACAAAAATGGCAACACAACTGTTGTTGTTCTACTAAAGACATTCACTACAAAATATCAATGTAAATACGGAGAGAAACATAGGAAATTGTCGGCAACATAGACTAAGAACTGGCTGCACGATGCACATGAACCGGTAATTGCCGTCGGCTAATGTTAAGGTAGAATTATAGCTTTACTTACCGTAACGGGGTTCACTGGCTGGCTGTCTTCGCCTGTGGAAGGATTTGTAGTTACTTGGCCGTTAGCTATTGCGTTAACAACGCTTTGCCCCGAAATAACGGTTCCAAACACGCTGTAGACTGCGTCAAATTTGTCTCCAGCAGCATCTACAGTGAGGTTGCCATTGTCTACTAGATTTATGAAGAATTCACTTGTGGCAGAGTTAGGCTCGCTTGTCTTAGCC
>JBEKPG010000096.1:0-5483 GCA_049520955.1 Bathyarchaeia archaeon
AAACAAGTTCTTTTAGAGAACGGCTTTAGTGTTATAAGGCAGACAGATGCGGGTCCTTACCATTATGAGCTAATATGCAAGCCAACGGGTACCTAAGAATTGACTGGTCAGATTGAAAATTGCCTGTTATAGGGTCAGACACGGATAGTTCAGAGAAGCATGTAGACGACGCTTTAAATGTTGATGTTGCAAAAGGTTTGACGTCTGATCAGGTTAAGGAAAGACAAAGGCGTTATGGACTCAATGAAGTAGCGGAAAAACAGCCAAACCCTGTTTTGGCTTTTGCGAAGAAGTTCTGGGGCTTAACTGCTTGGATGCTTGAAGTTGCTATAGTGCTTTCTTTTGTTTTAGGCAAATACTTGGACGTCTATATAATAACCGCCCTGTTGCTTATAAACGCAATTTTAGGGTTCATCCAAGAACGGCAAGCTACACGAGCCGTTGGAGCTCTTAAACAGAGGCTTCAATTAAAAGCACGTGTTTTGCGGGATGGTGTATGGCAGACTTTGAATGCTGCTGAGGTTGTACCGGGCGATGTTATAAGGGCTCGATTAGGTGACTTTGTTCCCGCAGATTTCAAAATTCTTGATGCTGAAGCCACAGTTGACCAGTCAGCCATAACCGGCGAATCCCTTCCTATTGATAAGAAAACTGGCGATATTGTTTACTCTGGGTCGCTTGTTAGGAAGGGTGAGGTTACAGGTGTTGTCAACGCGACTGGCATTCATACGTATTTTGGTAAGACGGCTCAGCTTGTTCAGTTAGCCAAGCCTAAGTTGCACATGGAAGAGGTTATTTCCAGCCTCATGAAGTGGCTTCTTGTTTTAGTTGTTTCCTTGCTTGTTATTACCGCTGTAGTTTCTTGGGTTAGAGGAGTAAACCTCTTAGATGTAGTGTCCCTGGCTCTGGTTTTGCTTGTGTCTGCAATTCCAGTAGCTTTGCCAACCATGTTTACGATTACTATGGCGTTAGGCTCCTTTGAACTTGCAAGAAAGGGCGTATTGGTTACTCGGCTTAGTGCGTCTGAAGATGCTGCGCTCATGGATGTGTTGTGCGCTGATAAAACAGGAACAATCACTGAAAACAAACTAGCAATAGCCGACATTGCTGAGCTGAATAAATACACGAAAGATGATGCTCTCATATTTGGCGCTTTAGCTTCCCAAAAAGCGAATCAGGATCCAATTGATCTATCCTTCTTTACTGCTCTTGAGGATAAGAAAATCAAGTTAGACGAGTACAAGCAGAAGAAATTCATCCCATTTGACCCTTCCACGCGCAAAACGGAAGCGATTGTTGAGAAGAAAGGTGAGACTTTTAGGGTTATCAAAGGTGCAGTGTCGGCAGTAATGCAAGCTTGCGGCACAAAAGAAGATGAAAAAGCAACCATTGAACAGAAAATGGATGTTTTGGCAAATAAAGGCTACAGGGTTATGGCAGTGGCTATTGGCAAAGAAACGCTTGCAATGGAAATAGTTGGTTTAGTTGGGCTTTATGATAAACCACGGAAGGACTCTGCGAAACTGATTGCTAAGCTACGATCTCTGGGAATTTCGGTTAAAATGCTGACTGGCGATTCACTGCCTATTGCGAAGCAAATAGCGCAAGAAGTGGGTTTAGGCGACAAGATTTCGCGTATGGCGGATGTTGAGAGCTCCAGAAGCCAAGACGGTATGGTTGCAGCAGAGATAGTTGATAAAAGCGACGGCTTTGCTGAAATTTATCCGGAGGGCAAGTACCGTATTGTCAAAGGATTGCAGGCAGAAAAGCATGTTGTTGGAATGACTGGCGACGGAATAAACGACGCCGCCGCATTAAAGCAGGCGGAGGTTGGAATAGCAGTAAGTAATGCTACGGATGTGGCAAAGGGTTCAGCCAGTGTTGTTTTAACCGAAGAAGGCTTGTCTAACGTTGTAAATTTGGTTGTTACTGGCAGAATGATTTATCAGCGGATATTAACTTGGATTTTTAATAAGATTGTAAAAACTTTTCAGGTAGTCTTGTTTGTTATTGTTGCATTTTTAATTACGGGATTGTTCGTTGTAGGCGCTTTCCAGGTAGTTTTGTTGCTATTCTTAGTGGACTTTGTCACAATTTCCCTCTCAACGGACAACGTCAGGCCATCCGAAAAACCTGAAACATGGAACATAACCCCTCTTGTTAAAGGCGCCACCATATTAGGAGTTGCAAGCGTCATTGAGTCTCTGGGACTGCTCTATTTGGGACTTAAATACTTGGGGCTATCAAATACTGCAGCATTAAATACTTTCTCCTTTGACATGTTACTATTCGGCGGATTATTCACTATCTTTGTTGTTCGGGAAAGAGGCAATTTCTGGAAGTCAAAACCAAGCCGACCGCTTCTGATTGCAGTAATTGCAGACATACTGATTTCATCGATTATCTCAATTATAGGAATACCTGGATTAGCACCTATACCACCTATGTACGTGGCTTTAGCATTGGCATGGTTCATTGTTTTTGGACTGTTATTTAATGATCAGATAAAAACCCGTCTTATACGCAAGCCATTTGACTGAGTTATAAGTGCTAACCTTTTTGGTCATCTAGAAAAAGCTACAAATAACCAAATAACAAACAATCTCTTTTTAGCATTTTAAATTCAAAAGGAGAATAAGAGAAGTTTTGCCGTCTGCTCGAAGTTGAACGGTTATTTTCTTGCCGAGCAAGTCCATTAGCATACGCGTTTATTTTCTAAACATAATCTATTAATATTGTTTATCTATTAAACAATGTTATATCAAAACAAAAGGTTATCGAAGCGCACTTAAGGAAAAGGGGGAGGTGATTGAGTGTTATTTGAGGCAACACATAAGCACCAAGCGTCTCAGTGTCCTATGTTGACATCTGAAGGCAAAGGCATGCTCAAAAAGCTGTTCTCCGATGAGAACGTTAAGGGTGCAGGAGTCAAAATAGTCGCTGGCTACATGAGCTGTCCAGCCGACACAGCGGATGATCACAAGGGGTTCTTCACAATAGAGGCGGACAGTCCGGTTGCAGTTTCAAAATTTTTCGGTCAGATGACAGTTGAAGTGAGACCAGTTCAACCCCTAAGTGAAGTTGCAAAGAAACTATAATAAGCAAAAACGTAATTGCCGGCTCTTTACCGGCTTTTTTTCTGATTTGTTCTATTTCGAGCCGTTTAGAAGAAATGTTACCAAACAGAAGCTCCACATATTGCCCCCGACATTTGGGCGTGCGCTAGGTCCAAGCTATTTCAAGTTTCGCCCCCTTCACCCAAAATCGAGGATTCAAACCTATAGCGGTCTAAGTCTCTATGGTTTCAGACTCAATTGATGGTGAGGCTGTTCAGTTCCTCCATAGAATTTGCCAAACGTTCTCAGCTTCCAAACTTGTTCGCTCTTTTTATATTCGAGAGTTTGAAAGGTGACCTGACCTGGGTAGAATGTAGCCCGGGAGAGATTCGAACTCTCGTCGGAGGGTCCAAAGCCCTCTATGCTTGACCACTACACCACCGGGCTGACTGCCTTCTTTTTTGGTTGACGCTAGATTTTAGGACTTTTTTTATCCTAATAAGCGTTCTTCATGAAAGGTGTGGGTTTGCACTTTGTTTTTTGATTAACATTTTTTTTGTGCTAATATACATCTGCCAGGTATCGCTATCTCAAATTTTTTAAATAAAATGTACAATAACTTTATTAAGACCACAAAATTTAAATAATAGTAACATGCACAACGTTTGTTTGCGCGGGCCGAATGTACTGTTTCTAGCCAGATTGGCCTATAGTGACGGTTCTACGCATGTTGAAAAGGAGTAGAAAAAAATGAGCAAAAAGGAAACTAAAGCACAGACCCGTTTGTCTGACAAGTGTGCGGAATGCGGTAGTGAAAATCTAGTTCACGATTATGACACTGGAGAAACAGTGTGTGGTGACTGCGGTTTAGTCTTGTATGAGCAAATGATGGATAAAGGACCAGAATGGCGCGCGTTTACCCAAGAGGAGAAAGCGTCGAGAAGCCGAGTTGGAGTTCCCACATCCTACTCTGTTCATGACAAAGGCTTATCCACAGCTATTAGCCAAGTAGACCGAGATGCCTTCGGAAGAAAACTGCCTCTGTCTACAAGGTTACAAATGTGGCGTCTTAGGAAATGGCAGATACGAAGCCGAGTACACTCATCTGTCGACCGAAACCTGGCTCAAGCTATGGCTGAATTGGATCGTCTCTCAGATAAAGTCTACATTCCACCGCCAATCAAAGAAAAAGCCGCTGTCGTTTACCGAAAAGCCCTCGATAAAGGACTGGTTCGCGGAAGATCAATTGCCGCCATCGCTGCTGCTGCACTTTATGCTGCCTGTCGCGGAAGCGGAACACCACGCACATTGCGGGAAATTGCCGAAGCTAGCCTTGTCGACAAGAAAGACGTAGCTAGATGCTACAGGCTATTGCTGCGAGAGCTTGATGTTCATATGCCTATCGCCGACCCACTTACTTACGTCTCTAAAATCGCAGAAAAAACTGGCATCTCAGGCAAAACACAGGGCGCAGCCATCCAAATTCTCCGAGAAGCAAGGCGCAAGCGTGCTGCTGCTGGAAAAGACCCGATGGGTTTAGCTGCTGCTGCTCTCTACATCGCTTGTTTGCAGAACAACGAGAAAAAGACTCAAAAAGACATCGCTGAAGCTGCTGGCGTAACTGAAGTAACTGTGCGCAACCGCTACAAGACACTTAAGAAACAATTGAACCTTGAGTTGCCTGATTAAACCCTTTTTTCTTTCAATCAAGCATCAGTCTTTTCTTTTTCCTCTTCAAGCTCCATAACTACGGCTCCGATGTAACCGCAGTCTTCGCAGTAATATTGTTCACCCGTTAACCAAACAGCTAGATTACTTGTCAACTTTAACTTTGGGCTACAGCATCTCGGACAATAAATTTGTGTTCGTTTTCGATGCTTGATCGATTTGATTACTTCGCGAATATCCTCTACTTTTTTCGTCAATTTGCACCACTGCTTCGACTTTGCGATTATTGCACTTCAATGTTTTCTGATGGATAACCCAATTTCAACAAGAAGTCGCGTATTCTGTCTCGGTGGTCTCCCTGCAGCATAATTTGGCCGTTTTTGCTGGTTCCTCCGCAAGCACAATAGGTTTTAAGCTTTTGAGCAATGCTTGGCAAGTTTATATTTTTATCTTCCATGCCGTCAATAACAGTAGTAGGTCTACCAAATTTTCGAGTTTCAAGTCGAACGCGTATTCTCTGTTGCTCTTTCTCTATTTCTCCACAAACGCACAAGTCTTTAGGAAGCCCGCATGTTGAACAAACTTCAGCCATGACACTCAACAGTGAATTGGCGTCTGCAATATATAAAAGTTTCAAACCTGTCATGTCAAGTTTCTAACGTTACACTCATAGAGCGTTGCTGGGAACGCTTTTACGCCTCTGTGAAAGCGCGAATGATTAAACCACTCCTTGTAGTCGCCTATTTTGTCTTTGAGCCA
>JBEKPG010000097.1:0-5044 GCA_049520955.1 Bathyarchaeia archaeon
ACGTTTACAATTTCCTCTAGTGATAACTCTTAAGCATATGGTTGTGTCGTTACCTATGGTGAATTCTAAGCCTTTGTAAACGTCCTCAGTATTCTCCCTAACAAACATCATATCAATGTCGGGTCTAGCGACTGGAACGTTAGGATAAGCTTTTAACGGCCGCAAATTGGCATACAAATCGAACATTACTCTGAGTTTAACTATGACGTCGGCTGCACTTTCGCCTACAGGTCCCTTTAGGCAAGCGTTGGATTCCTTTATTTTTTGAACAGTGTCTTCAGGTAGTGCGACGCCTCTTTTGGCTAAGGTTGCATCGCCTGCTTCAGCCTCAATAATTTTAAGGTTTAATCCGAATTTTTTCTGCGCTGAATCTAGGACTTTTAGGGTGGCCTCGGTTAATTCTGGTCCGATTCCGTCGCCTGGGATTAAGGATATTTTGTATTCAGTCATTTCTTATTCATTCTCCTTCTCAGGTTTTCTATTAATCCACCATCCGCTAAAATTTCAATTATGAAGGGTGGAAGCTTGTCTACTTGAAACTTTTTGCCTTTTGAAATGTTTTCTATTTTGCCAGATTCAAAGTCCACGGCTAATTCGTCTCCTGTTTCAACGGCAGACGATATGCTTTCGCACTCGATAACGGGTAAGCCAATGTTAATCGCGTTTCGGAAGAAAATCCTAGCGAAAGATTCAGCTACAACGCATTTTACGCCCGCGTACTTTAGGGATAGTGGCGCTTGTTCTCGGCTTGAACCACAGCCGAAATTTTTGCCACCTACTAAAATTATTCCTTTCTTTGCTTTTTCGGGAAATGCCGGATCTAAGCCTGCTAAGGCGTGTTTTGCTAACTCATAAGGATCAACTAACGTCAGGTATTGTCCTGGTAGTATAACGTCTGTGTCGATGTTGTTTCCGAATTTTATTGCTGGACCGTTGATTTTCATATTCATGCTTTTTCCTCCAGTTTTCGGGGGTCAGTGATTTTTCCTGTGACTGCTGAAGCAGCTACCGTTGCTGGGGAAGCCAAGTATACGCTGGCTTTGGTGCTGCCCATTCTTCCGATAAAGTTCCTGTTTGAAGTGCTTACGCAAACCTCATCTGCCGCTAGTAATCCTATGTGTCCGCCTAAGCATGGACCACATGCTGAACCACAAACTATTGCGCCTGCATCAGTGAAAACTTCCAGTAATCCTTCGTTTAAAGCTTGTCTGTAAACTTCCTGAGAGGCAGGAATTACCAGCGCTCTAACGCCGTCTTTTACGCGTTTGCCCTTTAGGATTTGAGCAGCTAAGCGTAAATCTTCGATTCTTCCGTTGGTGCATGAACCGATAAATGCTTGCTCGATTGGAATGTTTCCAGTTTCTGAAACTGGTTTTACGTTGTCAACTGATGATGGGCAAGCAATTTGTGGCTCCATTTTTGATACGTCAAATTCCACTGTTCTCTCGTAAACTGCGTCTTTATCGCTTTTTAATAATTCTAGCTTTGGCAGCGTCTTGACTCTGCCTTCCAAGAACTTACGCGTTGTTTCATCTGGTTCGATGATGCCGTTTTTGGCTCCCATTTCCACTGCCATGTTGCACAGCGTCATTCTTCCCGCTATGCTCATGCTCTTTACTGTTGGACCGGCGAATTCAACGCTTTTGTATGTGGCTCCGTCAACGCCCATGCCTCCGATTATTGATAAAATTAGGTCTTTTGGTGTAACGTACTTTTCGAATTTCCCAGTCACATTTACCTTGATCGCTTCAGGCACTTTTAGCCAAATCTTTCCAGTGGCTAAGACTGCTGCTGCTTCGGTTGAGCCTATTCCTGTTGCGAAAGCTCCGAAGGCTCCGTAAGTGCAAGTATGTGAATCAGCACCTACAATTACTGTTCCAGGAACAACGTGCCCTTTCTCCGGCATGACTTGGTGGCAGATTCCGCCTCTTCCTACATCATATATGCGTATTTTTTGGTCTTTGGCGAATTGTCTCATGGTCTTGTGTAGTTCTGCTGCTTTAACAGATTCAGCCGGCACTTGATGATCTAGTATTACCACTGCTTTTTGATTATCCCAAACTTTTTGTACGCCTATTTTTTTAAAGGCTTCAACGGCTAAAGGCCCAGTCAGATCGTGCACCATTATCATGTCTACGTTTGAATTGACGATTTCTCCTGGTTGCACGACTTGTTTTCCTGAAGCCTTAGCTAAGATTTTTTCTGTAATGTTCATATTTGATCTCTTCTGTTACAATTACCTAATCATCTTTCATCAATTTGCCACGAACATTTCTCATTTTTAAGAAAGAGAAAGTTAAGGGTTTCCGTTGTGAGAGGCGATTTATTCGTCTATTCTTATTGATTTTGCCCCTCTAGCCAATGCTGTTATGCCTGTTCTTGCAAGCTCAATAACGCCGGTTGTTTTCATCAGGTTTAGGAACGCATCGATTTTGTCTGGTGTTCCTGTAATTTCCACAGTTAAGCTGTCAGTTGAAACGTCGATGACTCTGCCTCTGAAGACTTCCACGCAATTTATGATGTCTGAGCGTTCTTTGGAGCTTGGCACGTTAACTTTAATCAAAGCTAACTCTCGCATCACAAAGGTTCCCTGCTCTAGTTCTTCGACCTTAAGTACATCAATGAGCTTCGCAAGTTGCTTGACTACTTGGTAGATTGTTTTTTCATCCTCGTTAACTGTTATTGTCATGCGCGATGTATCTGACTGTTCGCTAGGGCCGACAGTGATGCTTTCAATGTTGAAGTTTCTGCGTCTGAACAGGTTGGCTACTCCGTGTAGTACTCCTGGTTTGTTTTCGACGAGAACAGAGATTATTTTTGTTTTTTCAACTTCCATTAGAAGTCACCTCTCTGTTGTGGCAAACCGCACCCCGGTGGCACAAAAGGAACCACATCTTGCTCTGAGCCTATGGGCACATCAATGACAGTTGTGACTTTACTACGTAACGCGATTTTTACGGCTTTCCGGAATTCTTGGATTGAAGTTGCTCTGAAGCCTTGTGCTCCGTAAGCTTCAGCCAACTTAACGAAGTCTGGTGTTTTTCCTAAATGAACTGCCATGTAGCGGCGTTTGTAAAGCAACCTTTGCCACTGTGCAACCATACCTAATACTGAGTTGTTTAGCACTATGACCGTGACGGGAATGTTCTCTGTAATTGAGCAAGCGAGTTCTTGTTCGGTCATTAAGAAACTACCATCGCCCGCTATGTCCACGACAGGTCTATCGGGGCAGGCGACTTTCGCCCCTAGTGCCGCTGGAAAACCGAAACCCATGGTTCCTAATCCGCCTGAGCTGATGAAGGTTCGTGGCTTTAAGGCTTGAAAGTATAGAACTGACCACATCTGGTTCTGCCCGACTTCCGTTGTGACAATAGTTTGTTCAGGCAACAGTTTTCTAAGCTCCATTAGTAGCGCTTTTGGCAGAAGGTCCTTGGGCATCTCCTTCAGCAACGGGCTCAGGTGTTGCTTGGCTTCCTTAACTCGTTTTGTCCAAGCAACTCCTCCGTTTTTAACCAGTTTCTTCGGCAAGGCAGCAAGTAACAGCTTCATAGAGGTTTTAGCGTCGCCAACAATTGGCACATCAACTTCAATGTTTTTTCCTATTTCCGCCGCATCGATGTCTATGTGAATCTTTTTGGCGTTGGGGCAGAAAGTATCCAAGTTTGCTGTGGCACGGTCAGAGAATCTTGTTCCAACCGCTAACAATACGTCAGCTTCACCCATCAGTTTGTTCGCGGCTGGGTTTCCATGCATTCCGATGCTTCCAACGGATAAGGGATGACATTCAGGGAAAGCACCTTTCCCCATCAAAGTTGTGGCTACTGGCGCCATCAATAAATCTGACATTTCCATAAGTTCATCTGAGGCATTGGAAATTATGACACCGCCTCCCGCCAGTATTATTGGCTGCTCAGCTTTTGCAAGCAGATTAGCGGCTTCACTAATTTTTGCTAAATCTGGCTCGAGCGTAGGTTTGTAGCCTCGAGCTTCAATTTTGTTTGTGAAGCCCATCTCTACTTCTGCGATTCCAGATTGCACGTCTTTTGGTATGTCAATTAGGACTGGTCCAGGCCTACCTGTAGAAGATATGTAGAATGCAGCGTTTACCATTGGTTGAATTTCAGCAATCGTTCGCGGCTGATAATTGTGTTTAGTAATTGGCGTCGTGATGCCGATGATATCAGCTTCTTGGAAGGCATCTCTGCCAATCATGTAAGAAGAGTTAACCCCTGCTGTTGGAACCTGCCCTGTTATTGCTATCATTGGTGAGGAATCCATGTATGCGTTTGCTATTCCAGTCACTAGGTTTGTAGCTCCGGGTCCTGAGGTTGCCATGCAGACTCCTACGCGTCCGCTGGCTCGAGCATATCCTTCGGCCGCGTGCGCGGCTCCTTGCTCATGTCTACTGAGTATGTGTCGAATTTTCTCATTGCCACACAACGCATCGTATACTGGCAGTATTGCTCCGCCCAAGATACCGAAAATTACTTCCACGTTTTGCTGTTCAAGGGATTCTATAAGTACTTTAGCTCCAGACATTTTGGTCAATTCGTTGCGTCTCCTTTTTGGTAAATAGACTCTCGTTTAAAGAAAGACTGATTTGAAAACTCTTGCATGGCTGTTTCAGAGGGGTCCCTGGAAAAATCAAAGAATAAGTACCCGACGATTCCAGCTATTGAGGTGACGATCCCTCATCTTGATTCCTCTTGAAATTCCACGTTCCTTGAAAATAGACTATTGTACAAATAAAAAGTTTACGGTATCCGTTTCGTTTGTTTACAACTTTTTGTTAATATTTAACTTGCAAAGATAGTTCACAACTTTTTTTAAGAAGGGCATATGTAAACGGCGACAAAGCGCTTGTTCCCGATTAATTAGGTGCGCTGATAAAAGTACTTATAACCAACCTTCTCTTTTCCAATATTGTGAAACCATATGTGTGAATTCGACATAATCTTAAATGGAAAAGTGCAATTCAAGGATGTAATTTACGTTAAGGTTGAAGATGATAACGTAACGGTTAAGAATATTTTGGGTGAAGGTA
>JBEKPG010000098.1:0-4656 GCA_049520955.1 Bathyarchaeia archaeon
GAACTAAACAACGCAGTTAACCCACCTAACGGGCAGATTCTACACCAGAACCGTCTATAAGCTAAAGCCAAAACTGTGACGGCAATTAAGACAGCTAAATTTATGGATGTAACATAAAAGCCTGTTATCCATAATGGCCCATAGGTTATTTTCGAGATATATGAAAAATTCATTTGGCCCAAAGCGCATTCAATTAATATGCAAAGAGGCCGCATTGGACAAACCAAACAAAAAGGCTCGTTGAGGTTACCGACAATTCCTGCTTCGGCTCCTGAGGGTCCTCCTGGAGTGGTGCCAGGAATTAGCTGGGTGCCAAAAATGGCGTATGAAGCGAAGATAACGCTGAGAATTAAGAAAATCGCAATAATGATGTATCTTGTTTGTGTAAGAGCGGTATTTGTTTTTTCGGAAAAGTGTAAATGCCGCAACCTTGTAGCTTTTCGTATTCGTGTTAGCGCGTCCATGTAAAGGCCGAAGGGGCATAGCCAACCGCAGAAAAACCTTCCCAGAATTATAGATGCTAACGCTACTAAACCTATAACTATACCTATTTTTTCCAAACCTGAAGTAGAGTAAAAAACTCCATAGCCTGCTGGATACTTCCAGAATGGGAAAATATAAGCTTGAAGTTGCCAAAGAGGGCAAGTAACAGTTCGCCCATTGGGGTAATAACATGCTAAAACCGGAACAGAGAAACCGTCGGGAAACTGGTTCCCCAAAAAACTAGATCCAACTAACAAGCTGCGTGGCGAAGACCCCAAAGGCAAGTATAAAGGTACATTGAAGGGACCCAATATTAGTCCCATGAATATAGCGATGGCGGCGTCGATTTGAATGAAAAGTCTCAGTGAACTAACTTTGCTGGTTTTGTTTTTGGCTAGTTTAAGGATAAGGTAAATGCCCACCAGTATTATTACGGCGAATACGGGTAATACGATGTTACTGGGGAGCCCCCACGTCATGTTTCCGCCTCCTATTGTTTGTTTAATTCTAATCTTTGCTAATTAGCCTAATCACTTTCACTCGTCTGTTTCCTGTTTTTTACTTTGATTAGTACAGCAACAACAACCACTAACGCAAATGCAGCTGCTATTAGAATTGCTACTGAATGCTGCTGGTAGAAGGGCAAGTTTGAATTTGATTCGCTATTTCCAAATAAAGCTGAGAAGTCAAAGCGAACTATGCTTACATTTCCACTTGCACCATTTACGGTCATTGTTCCATCATGCGAAATACTCCAACTCTTTCCTTCAGCCAAAGAAACATTGTTATTGACAGTAACGCTCCATTCAACACTAGGGTTCGGTTCAGCCCCAAGGTTAAGGTTTAGAATCTGCTTACCTTGACCCTCAACTGCATATCTCAAACGTATACTATTGACTACTGTATTGTTGAATGTTGCATAGGAGGAAATTGTTATGTTGGAATTTTGCGTTGAAATGTGAAAATTTTCAAGCGGCTGCGATCTGTCTAGAAGCAAATTGGAAAAAGTCCAAGTATTATTTTCAAACGTCGCCTTGGAATAGGTCCCATTAACCGCAAAACTGATACTCCCATTATAAGCTGGAACACTAAATTGTTCTGCAGGACTAAAGGCTATGCTAGTTTGCGCTTGAACATAAGAGCAAAACAAGGGAAAAACAAAGATAATGACAAATATGGCAACGCCAGCTGAGACTTTATTACCATTAATTGTCACCAAGCTAAACGCCATAACTCACCATAATGATGATAAGTTCGGCTATAAGCTTTTAGGCTCTAAGTTTTTTTAGTTACCACAGCGTCTCAAGAGTCAAACCTGTCAACTTTCTTGAACAATAAGGCAGCTTCAAAAAGCAACAAGAAAAGAAATATTTGCCTTTCTAGTTTAAAAAATAGATTTTCGAAGATACAAAAGTGATTCAAGAGAAAAGACTCTTTGAATGTGATACCTAGATTCGTTTTTTGTTGGTGAGTGTCTTTAGAAGAACAACAACACCCATTTTGCATTTTTGAACAGTTTGTTTTAAGTTGCTTTTTTGAAATAGAGCTTAATTTGTTTGCAGGTTGCGTCCCAAAATGTGTCGGGATGTGTCGGGATGTGTCGGGATGTGTCGGGATGTGTCGGGATGTGTCGCAATGTGTGGAAATGTGTCTGTTTCTCATAAATGTCCCGTAAAGTTTTCGTTAAGAAGGGTTCAGGTTAACGTTTATCCGAGTTCGCTTCAACTGGATGATTCAGATAGAGGTTAACGTTTCAAAAGCTAAAGTGAGGCTAGCGATAAAAGGGAATCATCGTTTTTGTGATTTTGGGTAACATGTGTCATGGTTTATTCACCAGATAAAAAAGCAGCCTGGTTAGCGTAGAATTGCACTGGTGCTTTCAGAGGCCGAAACTGTTGATGACACTGCCGGAGTTGGCATCGATGACCAACACGATTTTATTCCCCTTATGGTCGTACTTCGCGAACCACACTGGAGCGTGAAGTAACTCAACGTCCCCGACGTCGGACTGCGTGTTTATCGACTGGATCATGTGGTATTTTGCGTGCGCCTTTTGTGATTGAAGTTGATCGACCAGAGTCTTTGCCTGAGATTTGGCAACATCTTCGCTGATATCGCCGTTTAGTATCTTAACACCCTTAGGCAATTTGGAGATGTCAAACAGCGCTCTGCCCTCAAGATTGAATTGGTAGTCCCGTGGCTGATAGTCTGTTAGAGCTTTTAGCGCAATTACGGGGAAGTTGTAGTTGGCGTCCATTTGCTCGGACTTTTTCATTCCTCCGCCGCCGTATCCCATTCCAAAAGCCATTATCCGTATCCGTTTCAGCCCAAGAATACCGCTAAATGGGTTGCTTGTTTTAAATTCGCCCTCAAAGGTGCGTCTGCGTCCTCCCCCTCCGAAACCGCCCCGCCCTCCTCCTCCGAAACCGCCACCCATTCCACCGAATATGACACCCATCAATGCAGCAGTTGTGGCAGTCTGTGCAATTTGGGCCGTTTCATTCGTAGCGGTGACAGACGTGCGAGCCGAAACGCTTACAATCCAATAAGGCACGTAGGTTAGGCTCATTTCCTCCTGCTTGGAGTCTTCATGAAGGTGCCTGTGCAGTAGACCCTTGTCCATCAGCGGCGTAATTATTGAATTAGCCTGGTCTACGGTACTAACCTTCAAAAGAAGCATTGTCTGCTTCTGTATGTTAGTCCAGCCTTGGGTTCCCAGAGTAACCGAACTGCCGCAATACTCGCAGGAAATAACCATTTCTCCAAACTTAGGCGAGATAGGCGCGCCGCAACTTGGGCATTTCAACGATGCTACCCCCGAAGGAGCAATAATTGGCGTAGGCGAAGCCGACGTTGCGGCTGCTTTAGGCGTAGTTAATGTTTGACTTGCTCCACATTTTTCACAGAATGCTGCATCATCTGGAATCTGAGCACCACAATTGCGACAAAACAATTTTTTCACCGAATTCTTATTAAAAGTTCTTTCTCTTAAATTTAACTCAATATCCTCGCTTTTGGGCATGAACAATTGAGCATTTCTGCAATTTTGCCAGCCCCTGTTTTATAAGGCCTTATTGGGAAAAAAACTAAATACTGCGATACCGCAAACATAAGCCATGGCTATTAAAAAGAAACGCTTAAGTTCCAAAGCACTTGTTGCAATAATCCTAATCGTCGTTCTAGCCATTGCATCCGCTGCCATTGTCTATGTAGCCACCCAATCGTCCTCTAAGCCAACAGAGCCAGGCGTCCATGTCGGCGATACATTCACATACAGCTTAATGGGCAACTCAATTCTATTTTCGCAAGACGCATCAACTCCAGCATATCTCTCTGAATATAACGAAACAAACTACTACAAAGTCATCATAACAGGAGTCAACGGCTTGGTAGTCTCGTTTAATACAATCTGGCAATTCACAAACGGAACAGAAATTCAGAACGCAGACACAATCGATTTAAGTACGGGGAACTATAGTGGCGATTTCTGGGCTATTTACCCTACAAACCTTAATATAAATAACAAGCTCTACCCAAAAGAACCTAACACTGAACTCATTGTTAACAACACTGGTAGCCAACCATATTCTTCCGGTAATAGAACAACAGATTACTGGTCAATAGAAAAAGAATTCACTGATACGAACGACCCAACACATAGTACGACGATGGATAACTTAATCGAAGTCTATTTCGACAAACAAACAGGCATGCTCGATTACTTAGACAACGTTTTAGAATACAACAACCCGGAATATAACATACTTATCACCTGGCAACTAACTAATTCAACGGCTTGGGGTGTTTAACCTCTTTCTTTTTAGTGGTGGAGCTGGCAATAAGATGAAGCTCGCGAAATAATTCAGTGTTAAGCAAAAATCATTTTTAAATTAAGTCAATGTACTTTCGAGTTTAGTTGCTGGGTTTTTGCTTTCCAGTTGATATGCGCATTAGCGTTTCCCAGTCTACCATATATCTATCAAGCTTCAAATATGATTCAACATAGAGATCCATAGATACGACGCCTGCACTTTTTAACATAGTTTTTGTATCTTTCATATGTTCACACCAAACGAAAAAATGAAATAGCTCAGCACTCAACAACATACTGCAAGAGGCATAACCATGTCATTTAAAGCAAAAATGCAAGAAGCATCCAGGAGCAAGAATTCA
>JBEKPG010000098.1:4661-6244 GCA_049520955.1 Bathyarchaeia archaeon
TGAAAACCCAGATAACCGAAGTAAAGTTTTTGCCAAAGCCCAAAAAATCCTTAAAGCAGTTTACCCCTATATCTGCGCGGTAAAAATAAACTATCATCTTGTTCTACCGCTAGGCACTTTTGATGGCGTTGAGCAAATTGTAGAGCAAATCCGCGGGCAAGGGCTGCTCGCGATTATGGATGCCAAAATAAACGACATAGACGCAACTAACGAAGTCATCGCCGCTTACTATTATGCCGCTGGTTTTGATGCACTAATAGCAAATCCATTCGTGGGTTGGGACGAAGGCTTAAAACCAGTATTTGAACTATCACAAAGACTTAACCGAGGTGTAATACTTCTTGGTTACATGAGCCATAAAGGCGCAATTGAAGGTTACGGACAAACAATAATCGACCCTGAAACAGGCGAAAAAACGTTGCAATATGTTTCTTTTGCTAAAAAAGCCTTAAAATGGGGTGCCGACGGAGTAGTCGTTGGAGCTACTTATCCAGAAAAGATAGCTGAAGTAAAGCGCATAGTTGGGGGAAAAGTCCCCATTTACTCACCTGGCATAGGTGTTCAAGGTGGAGCTGCTGAAACTGCGCTTGAAGCAGGTGCCAGCTACCTTATAGTTGGGCGAGAAATTACTCTTGCAGAAGACCCTGCTCAAGCTGCCAAGAAATTTGTGCTTCGTTAAAACGTGCTTAATGATTTATCTTTGGCGTTTGTTTTCCCAAAGCTCTTTCTTAAGTAGGTCGCGTACGGATGACCTAATTACGCTGCTTCTGCTTGGATACATATTAGCACGGACTAATTCATCTAAACCTTCAAGATAAGCTTCTGGTAACAGGACAGTTACAAGTTTCAATTTGTTTATTCCTCCTCAAACTATGTTATGCTTATAACATGCCGTAAAATATAAGAGTTAACCAGAAACCTAACTAAATCAAGCTTCTCAGCTGATTCAATGTTCCTAAGTAGGTTCCGTCCAAAAGATAAAGCTCAGAATTATCTACGTCCACGGCTTCCGAGCGCAAGACTGGACCGATCAATGCTTCGCTACCAATTTCTTTTCTGGGTCTTGTTTCATTTACCGGTCTGCCACCAAGGAAATCGTTGAAGCTTGGCATTATGAATATTTCCTTCGCCTTCAGCTTGATATCATAGTGCTTCTTGAGTGTTTCAGCCACAGTACCTTTGATCTTAACATTGTGCTTTTGCAACAGAATCTTTGCTAAAGCCACCGAGTCACAGTTTGCTTTCATCCACACTTGCCTTGTAATTTTAAACCCTGCAGGATCACGAAAAACAACAACTGGATGCAAATGACCCATAACCAAAGTTTTACAACCCAACAATGCAGGCGAAGGCCATTTATGCCCATGAAAAATACCCACGTCTTCGATTACTACTCCAGTCGCTGGCAAAAGCTTAACGTTTTCTGGTAACATCGGTTCAAGGTTAGCGTCATGGTTACCTCGAACAATAGCTATAGAGCAAACGTAACTTTGCAATTTAGCAAAAAAATCTGGGATGTCATGCCACTCACCCAGTTCACTGGAAACAACCGTGTACTTTACGTCGCCGAGGATAACTAACTG
>JBEKPG010000099.1:0-4589 GCA_049520955.1 Bathyarchaeia archaeon
TTGCCGTGCCCCAAGTTTTGTCGGTGCGCATTAACCCAGAAATCGGTGCAGGTCATCATAGCCACTGCATAACAGCTGGTCCAGACTCAAAATTTGGACTTCTGGAAGAAGAGACAATACAGGCATATGCGATTGCCAAGAGGGCAAGAGTAGAACGTTTCGGCATTCAAATGCACATAGGTTCAGGCATTCTTGAAGTAGAACCTTACATATTGGCAGTTGAGAAACTCTTGAGCGTAGCTAAACGCGTTCATGACGAAATAGGAATAGATTTCGAATTCATCGACATCGGAGGCGGGTTTGGGGTACCTTACAAGCCGGAAGACCGCGAATTTGATTTGGTTGAATTTGCTTCAAAAGTGGTGTTGCCGTTCAAGAGTAAAGTTGCAGAATATGGTCTTGGTAAACCATTTTTGTGCATTGAACCAGGTAGATACTTAGTGTGTGATGCAAGTATCCTGCTGACAAAGGTTAACACGATCAAGATTACGCCTTCAAAAAAATTCGTTGGTGTCGATGCAGGTTTCAACACGCTGGTGCGGCCAACTTTGTATGGTTCCTACCATCCAATACTAGTGGCAAACAAACTTGCAGCAGCGAATAAGGATGTATATGATGTAGTAGGTCCAATCTGCGAGTCAGGCGACGCCTTAGCCAAAGACCGCGAATTGCCACAGGTTCAGGAAGAGGATTTGCTAGCGGTTTTGAACGCTGGAGCATACGGGTTCAGCATGAGTTCACAATACAATGCAAGACCTCGAGCTGCCGAAGTCATGATTAGGCAAGGGAAGCCTGTAGTGATTAGGGAACGCGAGCAACTTGATAATTTAACGGCTAATCAACAGGCGGCAGAGTGATATCTATGCTTTTTTGGAAGATGCATGGCTTAGGCAATGACTACATTGTAATCGACAACAGGAATGAAAAAATTGACAGTAAGGAGGCTCCAGAATTAGCTAAGAGACTTTGTGAGCGACACTTTTCGGTTGGAGCAGACGGGCTCTTGTTGGTTTCTAACTCTATAGTGGCTGATGCTAAAATGCAGATTTTCAATCCTGACGGTAGCGAAGCGGAAATGTGCGGTAACGGTATACGATGCTTTGCCAAGTACTGCTACGAAAAAATCATCGTCCCAAAGCAAGAGTTCATAATTGAAACACTTTCAGGCTTAAAACATGTCTGGCTAACTCTTGAGAACGGGAAAGTTACTATTGTGAAGGTGGACCTGGGAGTGCCAAACTGGCAAAGAAGTTCACTTCCAATGGTCGGGTCAGGCACATGCATAAACGAGAACTTAGAGGTTGACGGCGAAGTCTACAATGTTACATGCTTATCAATAGGTAATCCGCACTGCACTGTATTCGTTGATAATGTTGACGATTTTCCGGTGCAGAAAATCGGTCCGAAAATTGAGAATAACAAGGCTTTTCCAAAAAGAACTAATGTCGGGTTTGTTCAAGTCCTAAACCAAAACGAGTTAAAAGTTCGTGTTTGGGAACGCGGCTGCGGAGAAACTTTAGCTTGCGGTAGTGGAACGTCTGCTGCTGTTGCTGCTGCAAACAAGCTTGGAAAAGTAAAAAACAAGGTTACTGTTCATGTGCTGGGCGGAGATTTGCAGGTGGAAGTAGCTGAAAGCTTGTTTTTGAGCGGCGCAGCGGAAAAAGTTTTTGAAGGAAAGCTATTTGGAGAGATATGAAAATGGCGTTTGAATATGCCCGCGGAGTAAAACGATTGCCGTCTTATCTATTTGCTGAAATTGAGAAAATAATTAAGGAAAAACAAGCTCAAGGCATCGATTTAATTTCACTTAGCATTGGTGACCCTGATCTTCCGCCTCCGAAATTTGTCATTGAAGCGCTAACGGAGGAAGTCGCCAACCCGAAGAATCATAATTATTCCTTCAGCCAAGGCGAACCTGATTTCCGAGAAGCGGTCGTAGGCTGGTATAATAAACGATTCAACGTTGACCTGCAGCATGACCAAGTGATTGCGCTTTTAGGCTCCAAGGAAGGCATAGCAAACATTGCTCGAGCGTTCATAAACCCCGGCGACACAGTTTTAGTTCCTAATCCTGCTTACCCAGTGTACGCTAACGGTAGCACAATTCTCTGCGATGGCAAAGCTGTGCCGTTGCCGTTGCTTGAGGAAAATTGCTTCAAGCCAGATTTTGAAGCGGTAGATGCCAAGAATGCGAAGATGATGTTTCTCAATTACCCGAACAACCCGACTGCAGCCACCGTTGACAAGGTCTTCCTCAAAGAAGCTGTAAACTTCGCCAAAGACAACGACATAATTCTTTGCTACGATAACGCCTATTCAGAAATAACTTGTAACGACTACCGCGCCCCCAGCATATTGGAAGTTGATGGAGCCATGGACGTGGCCATCGAATTTCACTCGCTTTCTAAAACTTTCAACATGACAGGCGACCGTATAGGCTTCGCCGTAGGAAACAAGCAACTCGTCAGCGGTTTAACTAAAGTCAAATCTCAAATAGATTCTGGACCACCAGTTTATACTCAAAAAGTAGCGGTCAAAGCTCTTCAAAGTTACACGAACAATGAACAGCCGGATTTCTTGAAGAAAAACAACCAAATTTACCAAGAGAGGCGAGATTTGCTCAGTGAAAGATTGTGCTCATTAGGCTTCAAATGCGACAAACCAAAAGCCACTTTCTATCTTTGGCTAAACTGCAACTCCGATTCGATGGAGTTCGCTTCCAGACTTCTTAATGTTGGTGTGGTTGTTGCGCCCGGGATTGGTTTTGGTGAATGCGGAGAAAATCATGTTCGATTTGCCCTGACTCAACCGAAGGAAAAGATAGAAGAAGCATGTAACAGGATTGAAAGCGTTTTCAAGTAGCTCTTGAAATAAACGTCAATTCGGCGAGACTCTGAAAAGTCAAATTTCCTTGAAGAAATCTCGCTTTATATGTTTACACTTTGTCCAAGTCAGCTTTTTGCAAATGAAAAGACATTTGCAAAACCAGCCTCGGTTTTATGTAAACCAAGCTATCCAGGCTAAATATATACAGTATATACAATGAAGAAATTTTAATACCCTTTTCACTGGTATTTTAGCAGTTTGTCTGTTAAAAAGGCGTGCTTCAGCGGAAACTTCTTGGAAAATTACCAGTGGACATAAGAGGTCAAACCTGTCTGAAAGGAAGATAATGGTACTCTTGAGAACCTGATATTATGCCTTCAACTTTATCATCTATGGTAGGAACTCAAGAGGCTATGCTGAGAAGTGTTTTACGGTGTGCTGCTTTTTTCGTAGAATTCTTCGGGAAGAGTTGGCGAGAGCATCAGTCTTGTTTTGACTTTTTGTTTGCCGTCTTTCGAGTGAGGTTTTCTGAGCAAAGTGTCATTGTATTTCTCAATTTCGCGAGCTTCTTCAGCTAATCTTGCAGCTGCTTGAGCAATCTCATGGGCACAGGCAACTAGGGGAATATATTTTTCACTCTCTTTTTCCATGAAGCATGCTTGAGTGTCTATTTCTGCAATTTTTTCTGCCATGCCATAGGCAGCCATTGCTTTTGCTTTTGCATAAGGATTAGTGAAAGGTGAATTGTCTCTTATGGCATTCATGTCTATTATTATCCGTGGAAGAGTTGGAGTCTGGCCGGCTTCAATTGAATAAATCACTTTGTCAATTTCTTGTTGCACTATTCTGTAAACGCCGGTGATTGCGAGTATTTTGTTGATGTTTGAGTTGAATATTGCCATCTCAATTAGATCTAAGAATTCTTTTCTAGCTCCGATTAGGGGGTCACCGGTAATGATTATGTAGCCTAATCCCTGACTTTCCATTTCTGCTTTTGCCCGTTTAGCTGGAGAATCGGAGATTACGATTCCTGGCCGACCACTTTTTGAAATCAGCTCTCTAGCCTTCGCGGGTCCCGGCAAGGCTGTATTAGGTGATATTGTGACCAAAATGTCTGGGTTGAATTCTAAAATTTTGGGGAATGCTTCTTCAACGTCGTCGAGGTTCATTTTTGATCCAGAAGTGACTGTACGAACTTTGATGTCTTTTCGGTCAGCCAATTCGTCGAGGAGAAGTTCAAGATTTGGTGATGTCCCAATGTTACCACACTTAAAGATTCCGATTTTCTTGAATTGTTGTTGTTCCAATTTTGTTCACACTATAACTGATAATGCGGGTTGGATTTTTAAGATTACCGTTTTAAAGATTTTAATAATATGCGTCTGTTTAACGAGAGCCTTTTAGTTAAGAAATGGTTTGTGCTTAAGCTTGTATTGTTCTAATGGCGATATTTTTTGGGAAAATATATGAAATGATTCTTTCTCTGGTTCTTGTGCAGTTTTTCTTGTTTTGCTTTTTTGGTTTGAGGCTTGAATCGTTTGCAGGTTGCGTTAAAAAAAGTCAAAATACGTCAAGAAACGTCAAAATTCGTCATAGTAGTGAGAAAGTCAAAAATTATCGATACAAAACAATATTTGTTTTTGTCTTTAGAAGAACAACAACACTCATTTTGCATTTTTTGTTCAAGCCGTTTTGGGTTGCTTTTTTGGTTTGGGGTTTGAATTGTTTGCAGGTTGCGGCTAGAAATGTGTCGGGATGTGTCG
>JBEKPG010000100.1:0-4570 GCA_049520955.1 Bathyarchaeia archaeon
ATGTGTTCCCAGAAACAGAGTATCTCGGAGTTGTGAGTCTTACTAGCTTCATGGTATATGGTCCCGAACAGCCAATAAAAGTGCTCGATCAAGCCAGCATTGACTGTCAATACAAACCTAACCAAGATGAATCAGTAGATATCGAGGCGCTTGATTCTTTGGAGACAGCCATGGATCAACTAAACAAGCTGGATGATTATATCGGAGAGTAGAAAATGCCAAACATTTCAAGTTTCTATATCCCAGAGCCTGACTTGATATTCGCAAACAAACAGCGTTTCAAAGATCCTCGGGCGGGCCTCTACCTATATGGACCCTATGGACAATATGGTGATGCAAGCTATGTCAACATCACAACAAACGCAGGAATAATAGGCACCTCAAAATCAATAGGAAAAGTTATCGATTTCTTCGATTTTCTCCACAACAAAATCCCGGGGAGTGGTGAAAACAGCATAGATTTTCCAGGACTGGGACTCGACGGAAAACTAAGACATGATATCCATTTTGATGATCAATGGGAACAAACTATTGATAAAGTAAACTTCGAGGAGTGCCAAAACAAACCCGGCAGAATTGACAGGACATTATATCTGATCAATCTGATTAACGATAAATTGGAAAGTATACATGGCGTCGTGCCAAACCCTGATATTGTGTTCATAGCTCCGCCTGTTGAATTTCTCAAGTTGTGCATTATACCCGGGCAAAAAGGCTTGAAAATAACGTTAGCTAACAAAAGGTTCGGTTCTGAACTGACTGAGGACCAAAAGAAGGGCGACTATGATTTCCATGACATAATAAAGGTATTGGGCATGCAACACAAACTTCCCACTCAGTTTATTCTTCCCACAACGTTAGATTTGGATCGAAAGCTTTTGCAAGATCCAGCTACTCGCGCATGGAATCTCAGCGTGGCAGTTTACTACAAAACTAAAGGTGTCCCTTGGAAACTTGCCGAATTAGAACCTGATACATGCTATGCCGGCATCTCTTTTTATAGAGAGTGTTCAGCCGAGGGAAAACAATACATGCGAGCTGGCGTTGCAAGAGTATTTCTTGCCACTGGAGAGGCTCTGATACTAAAGGGAGATCCATTTGAGTGGGATAATCCAGGAGTCCAACCTCACTTGAACGACGAACAAGCAAAAGCTCTAAAACTCACTGCTTCAATGAAATCGGGGCCTTGGTAAGGTAATGGTCGCGGGTCCAAATCCCGCCGAAGGCTCCAGTTTTGTCCCTGATTCATTGAATAGTCTTGATTTGAGCTTTGATTACCGCTGCAGAATTTAGTAGCACTGCTGCAGTTTTCAACAACATTCAGCCCCGAGGACTTAAGCAAAGAAAGTTCCTCGCGCATTTTTTCGGTTTTGCCTTTCAAGCGACGACGCAATGAACGTTGATAGTTCGAGTTAAAATTAGTAGGATTATTGAGACATTCTTGTTCCGTTTTGCTGAGCATTTTTTTGCCTCTTTTTAATTATAAAAAAAAATATGCCTTGAATTCAAAAAATTTGTGAGATCTTATTCTTGGTTATTTATCGCTCATCAGCCAATCTGCGAAAGATTCCAAGGTCATACAATCAAAATTGCTAATGTAAGAATATGTAAAGGCTGCTTTTTTGGATATATTAGTTGTTTTTTTGCCGTTGTTTTTGGTTTCTTTTTCTTGAATTATGATTATTTACAATATTTGATTCTGATGTCGATCTGCCTCGTCATAAGTTTTATAAAAATAAAGAATAGAATTTTGTCTTTCGCTACAAAAACAATACTGGGGTTAGCTTTGGGCTTTGGAATCTTAAGTGTTTTGACCATTGCTGGCATAATTTCTAAAAATCTTATTATTTTATATACTTGCGAATTTGGGGCTAAGCTACTATGTTATTAGATATTTTAGGTTATCAAAGATATGTCTAAGTTGTGATTTTGTCGATAAAATGCCTTTCTGCCCTGGCTTAACTAAGCAACAAGTCAAGTAAAAGAGAAATTATAGACGCCAAGACTTATTGTTTGTTTTAGTGAGGGGACAGATTCCCGCGCTGCGCGCGCGATTAACCCACACACACAGGGGCACTATGGCTCAGCATCCAGATCCCTCAATTGCGCTATAGAGGTGCTAGCCATCTCGGATTTTCCAGACTGTTCTCTTCTTTACTATTATTACCACGGACAAGACTACGATCATAGAGATGAGTAACGTTATCCCTACCAATTGAGCAGGAAATTCTGGGACTGTGGGGGACGCGGAAACAGTTGTTATCGGAGTAGGAGACTGAGAAGGCGTAGGAGTTGGCGATTGAGTAGGTGCAACAGTGGGAGACTTAGAAGGCACAGGAGTAGAAGTTGGGGTTGGAGTCGGCGTTGGAGAGGGGCTTGGACTGCTGTTAATCGCATATTTCGCCGCTTGAATAATCAGGCTATTTGAATTGCTATCAGTGTCTGATGCCACCCGCCCGCTCTCGTCAACACCCTCTGAATATCCATGCGTGGGCGAAGGAAGCTCAGACTCAACATACGAAGCCATACTCTCGGTGTACGAAGAATCAAACATCGCCAACAAATCAACCGCAGACTTAAAAAACGTAATCGGCGAAGACCCAACACTATTAAACGACGTATCGTCAACAACCCAAGTAGAACCACCATCAACCACAAACTCATAAACGTAATCAGGATTGCTCAACCCAGTGTTCCCCTCACTGAAAGCGCCAAAATTGCCCGTCGCCTCATACCTATTTAGATCAGCCGAATACACAAGCTGAGCCAAACTATCCAACTTGTCGCTAGGAGAAAGATTAAAAATACTAAGAAACAAAGAATCACACGTCAATTCTGACACTTCCGGCAACTGTACGCCATAGGTTGAAACAGTAGGCCCCGACAAAATGGTATTCAGAATGGTATTGACCTCACTTGAGAACTGGCTTGGCCAAAAACACGCGAAACCACTCACAGCATAATAATCATACAAAGAAAACAAACTCGAGAAACTGGCAGCCTGCTGCTCCAAAGGAGCATAATTCGTCCGGTTATAAACGATATAATTGATAGTGCCAGCCAAATCAGGCTTATAAATTCTCAGATTGTTAAGAGCCACCAGCAATGCTCCCGCGTCAAAAGCATCCTGCACCGCACTCCCACTCGGATCGCCATTGGCAGATTGATACAACACATAAGGCACACCGCTAGACGTGAGAGTACGAGTCTCAAGAAAACTCAGTATATCATCAACCCTTGCCGTGGCTCCCCAAGCGCCACTTTCCCCTAAAATACCCAACTGGTTGGCATCAATGACTGCCTGAATATAACATGCCAAGTCCCAATCAGTGAAATAAGGCCAACTCAACCCTGCACCATGAAGACCCGTCGTCGCATCCACGCCAACACCAGGCTGAAAATAGTTCCAGGCATTCGTGGCTAAACGCAGCCAATACGAATTATTAATTGTTAAACTACTTGTCTGACCCGCAACAGACGGCACGAAAAGCTGCGCAATCCCAAGCATAAACCCAACTATGATAACCACTGCCAATACACGCTTTCCTTTCTCTTTCACTCCTATCTCCCCTAGATGCAAACAAACTTGAAAACGCATGTAAACTGCTTTTATACTTAGCTACGCCAGGAAGCGAAAATTCTCAGACAGCATTAGCTCCCTGAGGTAACACTCCAACGCTGAGTATTCCTGTTTTCGGCGCTTCCTTCTCCAAAACAACCAAACCACAAGCCCCATATAAGCCTAATCCTCAACTTAAAAATTCGCAAAAAGAGCGCAAAAACAACAAAAATTACGCGTCCACATCACAGCTATGCTTTTTGTTTCACAGCTCTTACTCCAATTATAACTAGCGTGCGCTCTGTATCGCTTATTTTATCGTCCATTTTTGGCTAACCTCGCTATATATTTCGTCTTAAAGTTATAGCGCGCTTTGCTTGCGCGCGCTAAGCCAGAAGTCAAGAGATAAAAAATTGAAAGTCTTCATACGCCGCTCACTCGGTGTTCATTGATTGGGCCTAGGGCAAAACGAAAAAGGGAAAAGGGGTCGAGATTTAACTCTTCAGTGGCCTCAGGTTCGTCGGCCATGGCTTATCACTTTTGTTTCTGTTTGGGTCTTTACTGAGTAGACGCATCCGCAGCCGAGGCGAGTTTGTGGCCGAAGCAGTTCGGGATAAGCTCTTGCAAATGAAGAAGTAGCCAATTCCAGAAAATCTTCAATTTTTCGAATTTTCATCTCATTCGCTAATCGGGATTCAAGACTGCTATTGAACAGGCCCATTCGGACGGGGACACCTTAGAATGGCAGATTAAAGGTACTCCAGACGGGTACATTGCCACCGTCAGAAAGGCCTGAAAGTTCCAAAAACCGCCCGAAATTCCACTCAGCCAGAAATGTTATTCCAGACAAGGATAGACCCGAACGTGAGGGTGCGTCCGAAAATTTCCGGGAAAAATTTCGGGCAAAATTCGATACAGTGTGCGCTGTATCCAGACGAACCGTCATCATGGAATCCATTTGAGAATATTTGGTTTTTTTCTCTTTCCTGACTCTTGTTTTGTTTTGGGATG
>JBEKPG010000101.1:0-4366 GCA_049520955.1 Bathyarchaeia archaeon
TTCTTAACAAGCTTATTGAAGGCGCCTCTAATGTCGGGAGACAGTCTCACACCATCCACCGGCAAACAAGTATGCAACCACTAAAGAAATAAGAGTAACGTTAGAAAGTTGACTTTACAAAATCGAAAGCTTTATTTAAAAACAATAGTAAAATAGAAACGATTTTACGAGGTTATGCTCAAATGGCTGACTTAGAATCTAGTAAGAACTTAGCTGGAATCGGTTCATTATTACTTATATTTCCAATTGTGAGCATCGTAGGAATTATACTTCTTTTGATAGGTATGAAGGGGCTATCGGACTATTACAAAGAGCCGAGCATTTACCAGAATGCGCTGTGGGGAGTTATCTTTGGTATTATCGCTTTAATTGCAATTGCAGCAGCAGTGCCCATACTTGCAATAAGCGGCTTATTCAGTTTCTTCGCAATAGGATTTGGATTGCTAACTTTACTGTTGGTGCTAGTGATTGTTTTCGTGTTTTACTTGATCGCAGCAATGTACTTCAGAAGAGCATTCAATGCGCTTGCACAGAAATCAGGCGAGCACATGTTTGAAACTGCAGGGTTGCTATTGTTGATCGGAGCGATCCTGACAATTATTTTCTTCATTGGTCTAGTTCTGATTTTGGTCGCTTGGATACTCGCGACAATAGCATTTTTCTCAATAAAAGTTCCTTCACAACCATACGCTTACTCTCCTCCACCACCATTTCCGCCAGCGGCACAACCAACGCAAGCAACACGATACTGCCCCAACTGCGGCGCCCCTGTGCAGCCAAACACCGCTTTTTGTCCTAACTGTGGAAAACAATTACCACCATAAAAAACCCCGTTTCTTTTTTATTTTCTTTCCTTCTTTTTACACCCATTTTAATAACTGAAAAATACGTGTGCTCCTTCCTAATCATTTTTTGTTAAGTGACTTCACTGCCAAATGATAGACCATGTTTAACTTTGAAAATCGAAATCGAGATTTATTTGATGAATAAAAAATATCGTTAAAAGAAAATAGCGAAGATTATTTGATTTTTCTTAATTTTTCTTTTCCGCTTGCGTTTCCTGTGGGTTCGAGTTTATTCGGGATGGTTTTGGGAAGGTGTAGTTTTTGATGGTTAAGCTTAAGGCGATTATTACTATCATTAAAGCGATTCCCGTGGCGAAGATTGTGTTAAAAGCTGTTGCGTTTCCAAACGCGTAAACATATGGCGGCTTCGGCACTCTCACAATGTCGTAGTAAGTGGACAATATTGTCGTTGCGAGAACTGGGCCGATTGCGCCTCCGAGGTTTCGCAACATAGTGTTCATTCCTAAGCCGACGGCTGTGTTTTCTTTAGGCACGGATACTGAAACCATGTTTACTATAGGTATAATCATAGATACAACTCCAACTAATGCAACGGCTACTGCTATCGTTAGTTCCGTTGTGGTTCCTCTGAAAAAAGTGAATAGCAGCAAACCAACGATGCTGATGGACGCACCTAGAGTAAGTATTGGTTTTGGTCCTATTCGGGTTACGAGTCGACCCATAATTGGTCCCACTATTAGCATCACTAGTGTTGCTGGTGCAAGTGTCAGTCCCGTAGCAATAACATCTAAGCCTAGTCCATAAGGCGGAGAGTATTCAGCATAGAAAATAACGGCAAAGAATAACAGGAACATAGAAAGACTTGAAATTACGCCGACTATGTTTGCCACAAACACGTTTCTGATTTCGAGCAATTTCAGCTGTATGAGCGGGCTTGTCACATGGTTTTCAAATGCGAAGAAACCGATGGTTAAGGCTAAACCTGGTATGAGGAACGCTAAGTTTTCAAATGATAACCAGCCTAAAGTTGGCGCTTCAGTTAGGTATAGTAATACGAGAACTATGCCGGCCATTAGCATGGTTGCGCCTGTGACGTCTACTTTGCTCTTTTGACCCGGTAAGTCTTTCTTGAGCATAACTGCGACAACTAAGAACAGCACAATGCTGAGTATGAAAGCTGTGTGGAACGCCCATTGCCAGCTAAGGTCCTGGACTACATAAGCGCCTATAATTAGGCCTGCTGCGGCGCCGATGGCAAAAGTACCGCTGATTACTCCTTGGGCGGTAGCGACTCGTTCTTTTGGAAAGATATCTGTGATTATGGCTAAGCCCAATGGAACTATGGCAAAGCCAATGCCTTGGATCGCTCTTGATGCTATTAGCATGTAGATGTTTGTCGCGAATCCGGCTAGTCCAACTCCTGAAATGTAGAAGAGCAAAACGGTGAGGAAGATTTTTTTCTTGCCATAAACGTCTCCGAGTTTTCCGAAAAGCGGCGAGACAGCTGCTCCCACGATTAGGAAAGCAGAAGTTATCCATGACGCGACAGTTGCCGTTGTTGATAAATCTCTTTGGATGGTTGGGATGCCAGGGATGACCATTGTTTCGACATAATTTACGAGTAGTGCAACTGCGGTTACAGTTAGCAGAACTTTAGTGGGGTAGCTTAAACCGCCTTTAGAGGCGTTTGAACTTGAACTGTTTGTGCTGTTTGGGTTCATTTAGACCACTTCGTTTCTAAAAATAGCGACTGTTAGTCAATTAATATACTTATCGTCGCTAATAGGAACACTTTAAAGTTCACTGGTTATATTTAATGATGGTTAACATGCCTAAAGTAATTCCAGAATACAAGGAAGAGGCTAAATCCAAAATTGTAGAGGCTGCTCGAATAGTCTTTGCAAAAAAAGGATATCATGATGCAACAATGGATGATGTTGCAAAGGAAGTCGGCGTGAGCAAAGGGGCACTTTATTCATATTTTAAGAGCAAAGAATCCATTCTAAAAGAAATTTATCTGCAAAGCCATCAAAATCTCAGAGCCATCATAGTTTCTGCATGCGAGAAGCACGATTTAGTACTAGCGCTTGAAGAAGTTTATGCTATGATAACTGAACGGTTCAAAGGCAGCCTTCACACGCACTTCGAAGAGGTTGCACTGGCTTCCCATGACAACAAAATTAGAAGAATTATCATGAACGATTACCAAAGAGATGTTGAAACAGTTCAAGCATTTGTTGAAGAGAAAATGAAGCAAGGTCTAATAAGAACCGATGTTGACGCTCAAACCCTAGCCGGCCTCTTCACCGCATTATTTCTGGGAACAATGGAAAAAATAGTTCTCGGATTTGCAAACCAAGATGTACATGATCAATGGATAAAATCCATGATGCTTATACTTGGAAAAACAAATAGAACAAACTAGCTCTTTTCTATTTTAGGCTTAACTATGATTGAAGTCGCTACCTCTATTTGCATGTCCCGCTTTCAACTGTCAAATATGCGGAAAAGCATTCCCAATCCATACCGGATAAACCTTGGACATGTCGCAGATCTCTAGAAAAACTCATTCTCAGCTCTTTAGGGTAGAATAAGATGGTGCTCCGGCCTAGCTCCATACTCGGGTTACAACTCGGAAAATGAAAAGCCGTTCACTCAGGTTCGAAACCGTTGGGATTCGCCACTCTGGAGGAGAATTTATCCTGCTCTTTCCCCTTTTTTCTTGGCTGGCATTGGGCTTTAACCAATTTTGCGATTGAATGTTGGGGACAGGTCCTGTACAACATTATTTATTTATTTATTAATCATTAACCCTTACTAACAAACAATCGGTAGCGTTCAATCCAAAAGGTAATCGCATTGATAGATACTGACAACCTCACCAAAAAATTCGGAGATCTAACAGCAGTAGACAACCTTACCCTACATGTAAACGACGGCGAAGTCTTCGGTTTCCTCGGACCAAACGGTGCGGGAAAAACCACCACCATTAGAATGCTTTGCTGCCTAATATCAAAGACCAGTGGAAGCGCAAGCATATGCGGGTATGAAATAGGCAACAAGGGAGACTCTTTAAAAATCCGCAAGATCATCGGGTTAGTTCCCGATAATGTTGGGTTATCTGAACATCTGACCGCTTATGACAACTTGGACTTTTACGGAAAAATATACGACTGCTCGGATGCTCAAAGGAAAGAGAACAATAAGCGTTTTCTTGAGATGTTAGGGCTTTGGGATAAGAGAAACGTTTTAGCTGGGACCTTTTCCAAGGGTATGAAACAAAAACTCGCCATAGCCCGCGCCCTCATCCATGACCCACAAGTCCTTTTCATGGACGAGCCTACTGCAAATTTAGATCCTGAGGCTGCGAAAACAGTCCGAGATTTCATTCTTCAACTAAAAAAAGAGAAGAAGACAATCTTCCTAAACACTCACAATCTCGACGAGGCGCAGAGAATCTGCGACAGGGTAGCAATAATGAATACGAGTCTTAGGGCAATTGGTACTCCGCAGGACCTTGAAAGGTCCGTTAGCGGTAAGAAGACAGTTATCGGATTGGA
>JBEKPG010000102.1:0-5432 GCA_049520955.1 Bathyarchaeia archaeon
GCGGTATCGCGGCTTGCCGCGCCCTTCTTCGGCTCTCAAGCCGAGCCATCCTCCAGACGGCGTGGCATGTTTCGGGCCATTGGTGGTGTTTGTTTGGCGTTTGGTGAAACACATTTCAATATATTGTGTGGCGTCGTTGATTGTTTGTCCTATGCATGGTGTCATTTTGATCTTCGCGCGTGTCTTGGCGAAGTCAGTTCACCCTTCACTCCTCATCGATGTGGTGGGGAGTTGCATCAATTTTTATGGCATAATCCATATTGCTGAATTGCATTAGAAGCGGATTTCACTGATATAAGCATTCCGTTGAAACATAATAAGGTTTTATTGAATATCGATTTCTGTATCTTACGCCATTTTTTGAGGTTTTTAGGTTCATCAAGTTCACATCTTCACATGGCATTGGTTATTTGACGAGTTACATCGGGAAGTAAAACTTGGGTGGGTTTTAGACATATAAGTTTGGCGGCAAATCTGGAACATAAGCGCTGTATAATGTACCAATTAAGACTGATTGTCAACTTTTGTGCTAGCTATCAGGTATAAAATAGTACTATCTTCTTTTTTTTGGTGAAAAATAAATTGTTTATGTTGCTCTGCACCTGATAAACTGATTCGCTTACGATTTAATTTGAGGAAAAAAGACATGCCACTCCAATTGGTAGGTCAACAAGTAAGCGGCATTTTAGTAGTAACTTTTATTTGTTTAAGGTTTTATGTGTTGGTGTAATCTGGGTATCTTTGGGGGTGCCTCGATAGCTCAGCCCAGTAGAGCGGCTGCCTTGTAAGCAGCAGGCCGCGGGAGCAAGGCCCGCTCGAGGCTCCACAAAAACCTAAACTTCTGGCTCTTCTTTAGCTGCCTTGGGATCTTTGCCCGTTAATGAGTATTTGCGAGCCTTCGTCTCGATGATTTCATGCTCGAAAAACTTCTTCAACGATTTGAAGACTTTTTTGCAGGGTTCACCTGTTCTGTCAGTTAATTCTTGAAGGGTTAACTCTTTGCCTTCAGCCTTTAATGTTTGATAGACTTTTTCGTCGATTTTGTTTAGTTTCACTTTGACCACGCCTTATGTGTTTCTTTGTCTATTAGTCAATGGGCTTTTTCAATTTTGCGGTTTAACAACAAAAAACTGCATTTTCCTAAAGCTCAATTCTATCAACTAAATCTACGTCACCAATTCAGCTTCAACACTTACCTCTTGACTGATTCCATGGCTCCATTTACCATTGCAAAAAGTGCTAAATTCGCAAGTAACGCATGAACCCATAACTCCTAAGTCGCAACATCTGTCTGCTTCAGGCTCTCTCATCGTCCAACATCCTTGATTGAAAAGGAAAAGTTGGTTTTCTCATATAAGCCAAACTTCAAAACAGGGAATATGTCGAATATGGGAATATTTGCTGGGGCTTTACTCCAAGCTTTTTGAGGTTTCGTCTATTTAGTGTAGAATGCATGGTCGTTCTTTGGCGAACGCTTCATCATAATTCATACATAATCCTTACCCCTTCTCGATTACTTCGTTGTGGCTGTGATAATTGCTTTTTCTGATTACCTTGTTTAAGTTCAAGGTACATCTTCGTAAGTCGAATCGTGTGCCTTATGGAAACAAAATTTTACTCACCAAAGTCATCATCGACTCTGCGGGGCAGAATAAACTTCTGGAGTCGAGCCCGCCAAATCACATTGCCTGCGCCTTTAAATGTTGCCCATGAGCACCCGAAAGCCGCTTTCTCTAGCAATAACCGTACAGTTTCCAAAAACTTCGTTAAAAAGACAAGGTAGTGTTTTAGCGCCGATTTTAGATCGAATAACCATCTGGAAAGTTGCTTTATCCGTCATCACATTTGCTGCTCCTTTAACTATTGCTTTTACCGTGTCCATTCCTGCACTGACAGGTGGATTCGAAAGTACACATCTAAACAATAAACCCTCCGTGGGTTCATACAAGTAACCATAATGCACTTCAGCATTGAGTATCTTGTTTGATTCCACATTCTTTTTTGCCAAACGCACTGCCCTATTATTTACATCTGACATAATCACGGTGAGCTTCGGATTAAGCTTGGCCGCAACTATCCCGACGGCACCATAACCGCAACCAATGTCAAGGATGCACCCCGTTTTGGGCAGAACCATCGATTCGACTAGTAGCCTAGTGCCAGGGTCAACTCGCCGCTTCGAAAAAACGCTTGAAGCAGTTAAAAACTCGAAGTTCCTGCCGCACAGGACGGTTCGAACTAAACCGAACCTCTCCTTTGACTTGGGCTCAGCAACAAAGTAATGGTCTGTGCTACGGTTGTCTAGATTCATGCTCTTTACCGCTTTTCCAAACCTTCGGATAGGTGCCCCTGAGCATCAATACTCTCTCCAAAGAAGCAACGGCACCATGTTTCAAATCTACTATTTCCTCGGTTGAGACAAGCGCTCGTGCCAATGCTACTGCTTCACCTTTCAGTGTGAAAATCGCCAAAATAGAGCCTTTTTGGATGCCGCCTGTTACCTGCAAAACGCCCGGCGAAGTCAAGTTGGCGCCATGGCACAATGCATCAACAGCTGAGTCCCGAACCACAATCTTCGGCAACAAAGTCAACGCCTCCTCCATAGGAACAATAAACTTGTGCAGAATCGTCTCATCTTTTTTCTGCTCCCACTCACCAAACCAGTAAGCAACATCATGCAAAGTAACTTTTGAGGCGCTGTTTTCAGTGAATGAGCCTGAGCGTGTCCTACGCAGTTCCTGCATATGGGCGCCGACACCTATGATTTCGCCGATGTCAAAGCAGAGTTTGCGTATGTAAGTTCCAGCTTCGCAACCAACTTTGAAGAGAACATTGCGACCATCAGTTTCTATGTAATCGATGTAGTAAATACGCCGGGTTCTAAGTTGCCTCTTAACTGAAGAACGTAGCGGGGGACGCTGATAAATTTCATCCTCAAACTCCAAAAGAACCGCTTTAATCTGTTCCTCCTTAGCTTCTCCGTGAAGCTTCATCACGCAAACGTATTCTTTGCCACTATAGAGAAACGCTTGAACCACCTTTGTAGCATCCTCCAAGGTGATGGGTAAAATACCTGTTACTTTAGGATCTAAAGTGCCTCCATGCCCGATGTTGCCTAAGTGCATGATTTTTTTTACCCATGCGGCAACTTCGTGGCTTGTTGGACCAGAAGGTTTGTCAAGGTTTATTGTGCCGTACTGAATGTACTCTTTGGCTGGTCTTTCAGAGGGCACATGGCCATACTTTGGGTTGGTTGTGTCTTCGGTTTTTGTCAACAGTTCACGTTTGATTTCCCATGGGGGAACTGTTCTAGGCATATAACTGTTTTTCTCCTACTGATGTAAGAAAAATAGGTAAGGGATAATTAAAGCTTAAACTATGCAGTTTTAACCGCTTGAGTCATTTCTTGCAGTTTACCTGCTGCGTCCAAGACTTGAGCCACTTCCTCATCTGACGCGCCACGTTTAACCTCAATCTTATCTTGAAGAGGCATGACATGGTTTATGTTAACTCGTCTCCGTTTGACTCCCGTAACTTTTTTTGGGCCTGTCACTAAAACGAAGCTTTTGTCCATTACATCTATTACGACGCATTTTTTGCCGTTCTCTCGACCGACTTGCTTTACACAGATTCTGCCAATTTCTATAGCGGGCATCCTTATTTTAGTCTCCTTAAAAAGAAAATAAAAACAATCGGCAGATATAAGCATAACATAATTAGTATCAAAATTGAAGGAACCAAAAACAATCATTAGGCAGATCACCCAAAAGAAGATTTTTGTTAGATGAAATTTGCCAGCTGAGTCTAAACAACTCAATAATCTCCTACTTGCTTCGTATTGGTAAAAAACATCTTTTGATATAATCTCAGGCCGTACTCAACAGCCGCTTAAGAACCATAGGATGTTATCGTTGAACGTGTTTTATTCAACGGGTAAATTATATTGTTCTCATAACAAAACATGATATTATGTTGCACTTGGAGGCTGCAAACAAGAAACTGCCCATGTAACATGTATGCAAAAAACTTAAACAATACATTGTTGTGTGTTACGTTGCGGTGCCGGGGTATCCGAGCCAGGTCTAAATAGGCGGCCAGATCAAGATTGCCTAAGATATGGAGGAGGACTTAAGATCCTCTGGCGCAGGCCTTCGTGGGTTCAAGTCCCACCCCCGGCACCCCAGACGTATCGGAAGAAGACAAAACCCGCATAAGAGAATTTGTTGACCATTTGCTGGCAAAAAATATGACCAAGCAAAGAGTCGTCAAATACATCAACCATTTGACCGTAGTTGCCCGAATTGCTGGGCAACCCTTAGGCAGTCTCGATAGGAAAGGCATGGAGAAAGTAATAAGCCGTATCAACACTGCAAGCTACACCGAAAATACCAAACACGACTACAAAGTTATAATCAGAAAATACTTCCAATGGATAAGAGGCTGCGATGAAGAACAGGGTGAGTTTCCAGAGGAAGTCAGATGGATAAAACCCGCGTGCAAGACTAAACGTTTGCTTCCAGAAGCCCTTCTGACAGGGGAAGACTTAAAAAAACTTGCCGAAGCCTCTGAAAACCCTAGAGACCGAGCCTTGATTCTAACTCATTACGAGTCTGGATGCAGAATTGGGGAAACTCTTTCACTGTGCATAAGGCACGTGACGTTCGACAAACACGGTGCGGTTCTAATGGTTGACGGGAAGACAGGCCCCAGGCGAGTCAGAATTATTGCTTCAGCGCCAGCATTAGCCTTATGGTTGAGTATGCATCCTTTGAGAAACGACTTAAACGCTCCTCTTTGGATCGGCATTGGCACAGTTGGAAGATACGAGGCATTACTTTACAATGGCGCCAGGGCAATGCTCAGAAGGCTTGTCAAAAAAGCAGGTTTGCAGAAGCGAGTCTACACGCATCTTATGAGGCACTCAAGGGCAACAGAACTGGCAAGCTTTCTAAAAGAAGCGCAAATGAAGGAACTTCTCGGTTGGGTTCAAGGCTCAGATAGGGCTTCAACATATGTTCATCTAAGCGGCAGAGACGTCGATGGCGCTCTGTTAGCATCAAACGGAATAACAATCGACCAAGAAGACAAGAAGCAAATGGCTATCACGTTGGTAAAATGCCCAAGATGTGGAAAAGATAGCGGTTCAAACGCCCAATTCTGTCCAGCCTGCGGTATAGTCTTAGACCAAAAAGCAGCGATCTTGTTGGAAGAAGAAAGAACAAAAGCAGATAAAATTATGGACATGCTGATGCAGGATGAGGAAGTGAGGAACCTTCTTGCTAGGAAGATTTCTCAGCTTTATTCGCCTGCTCCGCCTCATCCTTCATCCCCAACAGTTCCTTAGCCCAAAAAGGCAAGAATTCTCGAACTGCTTTACTTTTTTCTTCCGAAGTTTGGCTTTCATCCATTTTTATCTCCTCTATAGAAAAATG
>JBEKPG010000103.1:0-3811 GCA_049520955.1 Bathyarchaeia archaeon
GATTTGCCGCTGCCAGTGGTTGAGATTGAAATGCCTGTTCCTGCTTGAGAGAGCGTTACTTGACCTGTCCATACTCCTGATGCGAATGCGGTTGTGCTTGTTGGGCTAATCGTTCCTGAAGACACCGTTAAAGTGTTAGTTCCTGCATAACTCGTAACTGTGTTGCCGTTTGAAGCTTCAGCTGTTATTGTTACGCTGAAAGCAGACCCTGCGGTTTGTGGACTGCTAATAGGGCTGAAGACAAATTTGGACAGAGTGACTGTTTGAGCTCCTCTGGCTTGCATGCTAGAGATTGCGCAGATTGATAACGAAATTAGAAATGCGATTATTAGAATCTGTAGTTTCTTCATTTTTTTTCAAATCTTTTTGTAGTCGGTTAAGAAAGGCGTTTTTGAGCTCGCTTGGCTTTAATTTTTTCGATTAGCAGCTAAACCATAAATTGCTACGGCCAAACCGATGATCGCCACGATGCCCCCGCCAACCGCCATAAACTTGTCTTGAGCAACCTTACTTCGAACCTCCGAGGAAAGAGCCTGCGATATTTGACCCAGCAAACCGCCGTATTGCTGCAAATCGGAATAGCCAATCCAGAAGATCACGACACCTATAGCCAATAGGAAAACTCCGACCGCCAATGCTCCAGCTCTCATTTTTTTATCCTAAATTAGGATTTACATTTGTGCATATATGGCTTTGTGACTGAGAGGTCACAGTGACAAATGCGCCAATTTGTTTAAAGATTCATTGGAAGGTGCACGCTATTCTCCACAACCGAAGCGCGAATAGTTACTGTATGCATTGCCTGGACAAGACTGAGCAAGCCTCCTCGAAGCTTGTGAGTCGTGGCCGTTTCACTCCAAGAATCCGAAAAGAGAGCGTAATCTCAAAAAATGGCGAAAAGCTCAACTCTACGTAATATAATGGAATTTTGATACTTGTGAGTTGGGCAGGCGAGGATTTTAAGGCGACTTGTCGGGTCCTAGAAAGCTTTTTTTGGGTGATATCTCTGCTCTGCGACTTCCCCAATGATTGCCTGCAATGCATTACGAGTATCCATGCCAAAACCATTTCTCGCAGTTGCGCCAATAGCTGCAAGCATCTCTGAAGTGCAAACACTTCCTGTTAGCAAAGGCTTTTGCAATTTAGTGATTCCAGTCGAAGTCATTTGACTAAAAATGTATTGGAGCTTCGTTAATAAGTTCGTTAGCAAGTTAGTAACATCTTGTTTAGCGTTCTATTCGTGCCTTCTGCGGCGATTATGGCTGATTTAACTAATTTAAGTCTGCAATAAGCTTAAATCCCAGTTTAGAATAGTCTATCAGTGGTTCCAGTGTCTCCTCGAGAAAGTGAATAAAAACTGTTAGAACTGGATAAGACAGATTTGTTAATGGGTCTGGGTTTAACTCCTAATCAAGCAAAAGTATATCAAGCCATACTAAAATTAGGCAATGCTCCAGTGGGTCAGATAGCGAAATCTACTTCGGTAAGGCGAGAAGACGTATACAAAGTTTTGCCCGCACTTGAAAAGATGGGTTTAGTAGAAAAGTTACTCGGCAAACCAACTGTGATTCGCGCTACTCCCGTCGCCGGTGCTTTGACTTCCTTGATACTTGATGAAAAAGTCAAATCTGATGAAAGAATAGCCTCAATGAAAGCAAAATTTCAAGTCCTATCTAAGGCGAAGTGGGTACAACCTATTGTTGTGGGTGAGGAAGAAAGTCTCTATGCTCTAATAGCAGAAGGTAAAGCAGTAGTCGCTAAATTAACCAGTTTAATCGCCAGCTCTAAAATTAATGTTTTCTGGATTGGTACCCTGAAAGAAATCTCGCATGTCACCTCCCTTTTTGCCCCGGAAATCAAAAAAGCAATGCACAAAAAAGTGGACATTAAAGTGATTATTGAGGATTTCAATCCCGATGAAATCCAAACGAAACAAGTGCAACACACCATAAATATCGAGCCTGCTAATATCAGATTTCACCATCAACTCTTGAACCGATTCGCAGGTTTTGATGACAGAGAAGCTATGATTTTAACCAATACAAAAAGCAACTCTGAAGATACTTCAGCATTGTGGACAACCGACACCAACCTTATCGGCGTGCTGAAAGGATACTTTGAGACGGCGTGGAGTGAATCCAAGAACTAAAACAAATCAATAAGCAACCAAAGCAAACTATCGAAAATAAACTGCGATTCACAAACAATATTGAATATAGCTTGGTGTTGGCAGGTTACGCTTTAAATCGCTTCAAATAATCCTACTTCTTGAAGTCTTCAAAATCAAATCCTCAAATAGGTATGCTTCGTTTCTTAAAGAAACAATGTGTTTTCTCAATAATTTTTCTGAGATTTACAAGGATTAACTATAAACTTGTTGTTCATTCCAGTTAGATTCTTTGTTTGCTTTGGTTAAGGGGAGTTCACTTCTAATTCTCACCGTAGGAATCACTTGGTTCAGTTCTTTGAAGCACCTGATCAAATACAAGCCACGCTCCGTAATCGCGTAGACTATTCTGTGCCTCCCAACAGACTTCTCTTCAACTGCACCTTGTTTAATTAGAAAATCAAAATAATTCTTCAATACGTTGCAGTTGACATTAGCCTTTTGCATTACATGAGTTATCCTTAAAGGACCACGGCTAGCCAATGTCTCAAGAATGTCCAAACACGTTTCCAGTTTGGATCGTCTCAAATTTAGATCACACTTTTTCGATGTTGAATTACTTTTTTAATGTTTGATAGTGAATGTGTTGTAATTCTTCCCATAAAGGCGGGCCGACCAATTAATGTATTCTTCGAGAGTAAATACGAATAAATGCCCATGGTGCCTCGATCAGAAACAAAAAACCTAATTGCCATTTTGTTCACCCATTTTTATTAGCGTAAGTTGGCTTAGCAGTTGACTGATTTTGCTAGACGTGGTTATGTTCTTCTGTGTGTTTCTTTCTTTTTTTCTGTGTTCGGCAGAATGAGTTTTGATGGCACGGTTCATAGCCTGTAAATCTGGCACCAGCAGTATTTCGGCTCCGCATTCGCAATTAATTATTGGCAAACGTTCCTTCAAATGCTTATCCGAATGAGCATTGTTGCCTTCTAGAAATTTGCCAATTTCTTCTGCATCAGTTGGCAACATTCTCTTAAGTTTCTCAGCAATAGTCCGACTCATCTGAACTCGAAAACTTCCATTGCTTGTTCTTATGGATAATTATTTTGGGGTTGTCCCTTTTAAGGCCGTGTCTGTACCACCCTCCATCTACAAAGCTAAAATGTCTTAAGATACCCCTGCAGAACTAAAACTGCAGTCATTTTGCACGTGAAAGCCCTACTCGAATGACGTTTGAATTTAGAAGAATCCCGTAGAAACGCCAAGTCTAAAAAAGCACTTCCAACAAAATAAACGTTCTAGTTGGTTAGGAAGTAATTGGTTTTTTCTGATACGGCGGCGTTATAATAATTAGCCAACGCTAAAACAGCTATTCTTATCATTGTTTTATGTGTCTACGATTTGTCAAACTTTGATTTCTATCCTTGTTCTCTCGATGGCTGATTCAATTCCACTTGATAACTCCCTATAAACTGTTTCTGGAGACCCAATTTTGCTGAAGTACCCATCAGCCCCAAAACTTAAAGCATCAATTCTAATTTCATCCCTGCCTTCCCCACTAAAAAGGACAAAAGAAATACGGTTGCCCTTTTCTCTGAGCTCTTTTAGAAACTGCAAACCATCTTTTCCCGGCATATGATAATCACTAACAACAACATCATACTTATCTTTCCCCATTTTGTCAAATGCTTCTCCAACCGACGA
>JBEKPG010000104.1:0-3729 GCA_049520955.1 Bathyarchaeia archaeon
GAGTATAGCTTGTCATCCATTTGTGGGGTTCTGCTCAATATCCAAAGATACTTGCGGTTTGGTGTACCTACAACAGAGTAATCATAATCATTCCCCAATTTTATAATCCAATAATCACCATAAAACGGCCAGAAGAACGTTACTTTGAGTTTTGCGTTAGAGTTCTTATCAACTACTTTTGCTTTGCCTTTTGCCTGTTTCATCTTGCCATTTTTTGTCGCTTGGTTGAGCACGGATATGCTGCCATCCTTTGATAATGTGTAAGTGGCCGTGGTTTCATTACAGCCTTCTTGGAATTTTGCGGGAAGGTGTGCTATCTCATACCATTTACCTAAATACTTTTCCAGTTCAACATGCGGCACAACTTCAAGTGACAAGTAAATCACGCAGTATCTCCAAAGCGTAGCATCAATTTATGGCTTTTGTGGTAGTAGCTGGGTTTAAGCAGAGCCCCGCTCTTGGTTTTTAGTTCGTATTCTTTGAAAGTCTACCTCGTTATAGCCGTATACTCGATTCCGACCATGATTTTTTGCGAGGGTTACCTTTTCTTATCTTTTTTCGTTTATTTTTCTTATTTTTTTTGTATTTTAATGTGTTTACTCGATTCCGATACTACATATACTATACCTTAACCTTATGTGATATGTATATACCGAACCGAGTAAACACTTTTTGCCATTTTTACTAAATTTTAAACCTCACCAAACATTATTTTTACAAAGGTAACTTGGTGTAAATTAGTCGTGGTCGTCGTCGTAGTCGTAGTCGTGGTTAGTCGTCGTCGTTGGTTGGTTGGATTAAAATTTAATCTAGCAACCGACGGTTTAAACGACGATGTAAAGCTAGCTCTCCCGACCAACAATTTACACACGTAGCAAATAATCTATTATTTGAAGGTTCAAACGCCTTCATACATTAAAGCGTAAAGTGGGCTGGGGTCTTCTGAATTAATTGATGAAGAAAACAAAACGTTAGCCGACCCATCGCATGTGGATCGGCTCATTTTCCTTTAAGCGGCATTTAGCTTTAGCTGACGACTTTTCTGAATTGGTACAGTGTAGCGCTCATTGTGATGATGGCAACTAGTCCGATTACGCCCCAAGCTGGAAGTATCGTGCCCCATTGATAACCGTTGATAATCAGCGCTCGCGTGGCGTTAACGCAGTAGCTTACAGGGTTAAACATTGATACATCTTTCACCCATGGGGGCAGGAAATTAAGTGGTAACAGCGCTGTACTTAGGAACAGCAATGGGAAAGTGATGACTCCGCCTATCGCGAAAACCGTCTCGGAACTTCTCGTTTTCATGCCTAACGCTAAAGAAATTCCTGACCACGCAAGCCCAAAGAACGCAAGCGTGAAGAAGATAAGCAAAATCCCGACAACTCCAGTTGTGACACTAAAGGGAGATTTTTCTGCAGCACCCAAAACGTATGCTAACACAAGAATTATAGCTGTCTGGATAACCACCCTAAAGGCGTCACTACTTAACCTGCCTAGCAGAATCGCAGGGCGACTCAACGGTGTCACCAGCATTTTCTGTAAAAACCCCGAGTCGATGTCAGCCACTATCGAGTTTCCCGACTGTAGTGCGCTTCCAAACGCGTTTTGCATTACAATCCCAGCAGAAGCAAACTCTAGATAACTTACTCCGTTTGGTAATATGCCAAGACTACCAAGCCGCGTAAAAATCTGTGTGAACAGTACAAGGAATAAAATGGGTTGGAAGAGAGAAAAGAAAAGCAAAATAGGAGTTCGAACAAGTTTCGTGAGGTACCTTATGAATATGTAGCGTGTATCAGAAAGCAGGGTCATTTTTGTTTATCTCCTTCCACCGAATCTTGTAGCCATGTAACCTGGAGACTTGACTAGTTCTTCGGCTCTTATTCGTCTGCCCGTGTGCTTCATGAAAACGTCATCCAGAGAGGGTGAAGAAAATGTTACTGATGCAATCCGAATATCGCTGCTGTCTAATGCCCTCACAATATCAGCTATTAGCAGACCGGCGTTTTTAGCGTAAACTGTGAGGCACTCTTCTGAATCTATTATGTTGGTGACGTCATTCATGGTTTTGATGAGTTCCTTGGCTTTAGTGTTGTCTTTTTGGCAGTTCTCCAACGAGATTCTTATAGAGTCCGCTCCAATTTCACGTTTTAGCTCAGCGGGAGACCCACTTGCAACAATTTTTCCAGCGTCGACTATGGAGAGTTTTTTGCATAGTTTATCGGCTTCTTCTAGATACTGAGTTGTTAAAAAGATGGTTATGCCTTCTTCTTTGTTTAATTTTTCTAGATAACTCCAAATGGCGGAGCGCGATTGAGGGTCCAAACCTGTTGTTGGTTCATCTAGAAAAAGGATTTTAGGCTTGTGAACCAGAGCTGTGGCTAGGTCAAGGCGTTTTTTCATGCCGCCTGAGTAGTTTCTGCCGCGTCTGTCGGCGGCTTCCTCAAGCCCCACAAGAGTCAAAAGTTCGTTAACTCGTTTTTGGATGTCATCCGAGTTCATCTGGTGGAAATGTCCTTGAAGTGTGATATTTTCTCTGCCGGTCAGATCGCCGTCGACGGTTGTTTCTTGACTTTGAACACCGATGATCTTGCGGATATCTGCTGCTTGCTTCATAACATCGTAACCTGCAACAGTAACGGTACCAGCTGTTTTTCTAAGGAGCGTGGTTAGAATCTTGATTGTGGTGCTTTTTCCTGCGCCGTTTGGTCCTAGGAAACCAAAGAATTCTCCTTCCTGCACGCTGAAAGAGATGTCATCAACGGCTTTTGTGCCGTCAGAATAAACTTCCACAAGATTGTCTACCTTGATTATGTCTGACATAAGCTGTTCATAACTAGTCTTTAAGTTTAAAAATAAAAAGCTTCTGATTGAAATTCACCGAATAAATCAAGAAAGCTGAGAACCCATTCAGAAAAGGCGAGAAAGGCTCCAAAGTACCCCGGACAACATTGATAGAATGAGGCTAGATAATCTGTGGTGACTGGCGATTTTCATATATTAATGATGCTGCAGAACGGCATAACCACGGGCCGAAAAAAGAACATTTGGGCAATCGGTATATGAACATATGGCTAGGAATTTAATTTACTAATGGCTTTGAGGTAATAAGAAGTTACATAAAACTCCCAGCACAAAGTAAATACTTCTAAGATAATCAAACTGTTAGCCATAAAAGAGAATTCTAGTTTTGATCTCTCTCACAAGAAACGACGAAGAAGTTAATAGAAAAGTACAATATTCACATTGACCAATTAAATATTGAGGAAACTGTGACAGTTTTTCTGGTGAAATAAGTGCATGAATTACATGCCTTTGTAAACATTTTCTCGGAGGCCTCTATGATTGATGACGTGGTTCAAGCGCTTTCCAAAATAGACGCTGTAGAGGAAATCTATGAGGTAACAGGTGAATTTGACATAGTTACGGTTGTGTGTGCGTCGGATATCGAGGATTTAAGCGATGTACTGAAAAACAGAATCATGAAGATCAAAGGCGTAAAGAGCACAATAACCTCACTTGTATTGAGCCCCAACAAAGTTCCAAAATGCCTGGCTAATAATAATGGAAGATAAGAACCTCATAGATTTTTGGTTGCACCCAGTGATTTAGCTGACTTTGCAAGTTGCCTTTGAGAGGAAGCTTTTTCTCTCTTTCGTCTTCTTTCTTGCCGGTCCTCTCTTATTCTCCTAATTCTTTCATCCATTTCTGATTCAGAAAACAAAA
>JBEKPG010000105.1:0-3440 GCA_049520955.1 Bathyarchaeia archaeon
TGGTTTTTGGTTTAGGATTTGCTTAATAGTTTAAGCGAATCCCATCGGGCCGCCAGGTAACATTAATTGAACTTTTCGGGTTTCTTTTGGGTCTTGGTGGGAGTTGCTGTGGTCCATTTTATTTTGAAATAATCCTGCAAAAGTTTGGTTCAAACTCTAATGTTTTTGTCGGATAGAACATACGGCGATTTTATGTCAGTAAAAGGTTTAGATAAGGACAAAAACGAACAAGAATACATTGAAAGCTGGGAGAAAGTCTATAGTCAAAAGGAGAACCCTTTCGATGTGAATGAGCCTTATGAATGGGTGGTCGAGCTTGAGGCTCAAGAAAAGATTAGTGGCTTAGTTTTGGACTCTGGATGCGGTACAGGAGACAACGCGCTCTATCTTGCGGCTAAAGGACACGCTGTTTTGGGAATAGATATCTCAACGAAAGCTGTCGAAAGGGCAAAGGAAAAAGCGGCAGAGAAAGGGATAGAGAATGCAGAATTTCTGCAGTTGAACATCTTCAAATTGACCGGGTACGATGAGAGATTTGGTGCAGTTATAGACATAGGCTGTTTCCATTCACTGCATGAAGACGACCGTGAGAAGTATGTGATTATGTTAAAGAATGCGTGTAAAGCTGGTGCCGTAATATTTCTGAGAGCCTTTAGCACGGCTAACGCAAAAAGGGAGGGGTATAGAGGTCCGCATGTGTCTGAGGAACAGATACGCGCTGCCTTTTCAGATGGATGGAGAATAGATAGGCTTGAGCAAAAGGACGTAGATGTAAAATTATCCGCACGTGAGACGGTAAAAACTTATGCATGGTTTGCTGAAATAGTGAGACTTTGAGTTTGCGTTCTGCCTTGTCCCGATATTGGGAGATCTTGGATTTGGGTAAATACTGAAATCAAATTTTAAGCAAGGGGTAAACCCGGTCCGGCTCACTTATTGCGAAGAAAGGTTCGCTTATTAGTAGAAGAGTGCCCTTGCAAAATCTTGAAGGTCTGCCACAATCTTGCTTATGTGCTCGATGTTCTTTTGAATTTCTCGAATGTTTTCTTATGTATTTTTTTAGTGCTAATCCATCGAACTTTACAGAAGTGATGCTATGCTCGCAATGAAGAGAATCGTTGTTATTACGATCGTTGCCACAGCTAAAGTCAAGGTGGCTTTTCCGAGTTTGTATTTGCCCATTAACTCCTTGTTTCGGGTGATAATTACCAGAGGCACGAGGATAAATGGTAGCAGGAGTCCGTTTAGGTATTGGGTGAAGACCATTACTTGAATTTGATTTGGTATGAGCGCGAAAAATGCAGATATTACGAGCGCTATGACGAATACGAGCCGGAACCTTCTTGCCTTAATTCGGCTCTCAAGGCCCAAAAATCCGAAGGCAGAGTAAACGGTGCCCAAGCCCACAGTAACCACAGCTAATATTCCAGCGAAGGCAAAGGCGACTGCGAAAACTTCCACCCCCACTATACCAAATTTAATGCTGAAAGGGGCTGCAATATCCGCGAAACTAGATACAGATTTGCCCCCAATCAGTAGTGCAGCACTGGCCATTATGATGATGGTGAGGATTGTGCCCATGAGAATACTAACAAAAGAATCGACTCTTTCATCTCTCACGGATTTGTTTTCCTTGATTAGGTCTTCCACTCCTTTCTCGTGATGATGAGCCCATCCTTTTTCGTAAACTAATCCGCTGTGAAGGATGACGTAGGTGGGTGTAATCGAGGCCCCTACTATCGCCTCAGCGTAGTAGAAAGAGTTAGCCTTCAAGGAAGGAACCAACGAATTGTAAATTATCGTGCCAAAGTTTGCGTGAAGCGAGAAGAGAAAATATACGTAGGATAAGAAGATTGCAGTGACTAAGATTATCAAGATTTTCTCTAATTTGTCGTATGAGGTTAAGTAAACTAGAATAATATTTAGCAGAATCGATATGGCAATTGCTACTGGGTAGGCTATTTTGAACAAGAAGGACAATGCGAGGCTTAGACCCATTATTTCAGCAGTTAGCGTGGCGAGGTTCAGAAACATCGAAATTGTGAAAAGTGGAAAGGAATAGCGTGATCCAAACCTTTGATGTATGTTTTCCGCTAAAGTTTTTCCAGTGACTACTCCTAGTCTAGCACTAATCTCTTGTATCCCAATCAGCAAGACGCCTGAGTAGAAGGCTGCCCATAATACTGCAAAGCCAACCGCTGCACCCGCCGCTGTTGCAGCAACGATGCTTGCAGGATCAAACAATTCTACTGATACGAGAACTGCAGGGCCAAAAACGGAAATTATCGTTAAGACTCGCTTTAGGTTTATCTTTTTCATATTTCCCTTTCGTCCTCATACGGTCAGTTGAGAAAGCTGACCTCATAACCTGAAATGTTTCAAGTTTAATTATTAAAACGTTACAATTCGGGACCAGCCCTTTCAAACTTCTCTCTTTTCTTATTATTAGACTTGGGATTGGTTCCTAACCCAACCTTGAGACAGATCATAGTCAAAGAGCTCGTGAGCGCAAACGACGGTTTAAACGACGGCTTCAAGCTAACCCCCTGCACTTTTTGCTTATTTTTTGCTTTTTCGCAAAGAAAGGGTGAGGTATATTCACTTTGGTTGTGGTTCAAACCTCCAAGTCCATAATGCGGTTCGAACTCTCGCCTTCAACGAACATTATCTATTGATAAAGTGACGCCTGAGTTGGGCTCGTTTTGGTATGCAGCCCTTCTGCTTCGCCAGTCATTTTGTGCCTATCTTGAATAGGATTCGTTTAAAACATTAAGCGCATCCCAGCGGACTCGCTCAAAGAGCTCGCCTAATAGAGAAATGAAGATGTTCGTTTAGGTAGATGCTAACCGAAACAAACTTTATGCTTGTAAACTGCACGCGTGCAGTTCGAGATCCATTTTCTTGTCTAGACAGAGGGGGAAGTCTAAAGCTTAGGTCTATCTTCATAAAAGATTTGGATTCAGTGTTTGGAAGCTGGGAAAAAATAATTGAGAACAACGCTAAAACAATTTATCCGTCGCACGGTAAACACTTCAATGCTGATAGACTTGTCTTTTATCGGAGCAAGTTTGCGAAGAAGCCGTTTTTTGCAAAAATAAAGTGGGTCAAAGGGATTTGAACCTCCACAAATTTGTCGACATAGCCAATTCTAGTCCAGATGCTCACAGCTAACTCAATTAACTGCTCATTCCCATTCATGGCATCTAAGATTTTAACTGCTTAGCAATGTTTATCTGGTCTTTCGGGTGTGCTTGCATTAACATTAACCAAAGGGATGTGTCTTGGGTTGCGGCATCCAGATCAAGTGGTGGTTTTTGTTGGAAAAGCATTTTTTTCGTATCCTTTGTACCTATAGTAAGCCATAGCGACAAGCCACGAAATCAGGAAAATCGCTATAATGAAATAGCCCATGGTTTCAAAATCAAGGGTAGCTAGAAAAC
>JBEKPG010000106.1:0-3386 GCA_049520955.1 Bathyarchaeia archaeon
AACAGATGTTGCTATAGCTTTCACGAAGATAACAGTTCTATTATTTTCTTAACGATGTCTATTCCTGAAACAACGCCTATTAGTTTCTCTTCTTTATCAACGACGAAAATGTGGTCTTCCTCTTTTTCCATCATAAACTGCGCAACCTTCTCAAGGCTACTTTGTTCGCTGATCAACACTAGATTGTATATTATTGTTTCAGAGAGACTCAAGGAATAGCGCTTTACGTCACCATAAGCCATATCTTCCAAGTTCACAACGCCGACGACATGACCAAAAGTGTCTATGACGGGTAGGACACGGAGGTTGGTGCCTTCAAAGGTGTCTAGCGCATCTTTAACAGTGCTTCCTTGATGTAGCACAATTAGCTTAGTAGTCATGACTTCGCTCACAAGTGTTTTCTGCAGTTTTTCTGGGACAACTTTTTCAGCTTCAAGGAAGAATCTTTCAAGAGCCAACTCTTCGGCCTTCACCCTTGTTCGCGGTTGAAGCGTGTAAAACGAGTATTTCCCAGAAACGGCGTAGCTAACAGCGTTCGCAGCAACACGGGAATAGCGAAAAGTCCACCCTCCAAAAAAAACTAACATGCAAACTTTTCTTGACTTTTCTCACTCAGTCTGCAAACTCCTTACCCTTCAGTGCAAAATTGAAATTAACCTTTTGAGTTAACGGCAATCTGAGCACTTTCTCCTTTTTAAAACACTTCAAGGGACGCTAAAAGGTTTCCTTGCATTTTTTTGCACTTCCTTGTGCTTCCTCGTGCTTTTTTGCACTTCCTTGCACTTTTTTGTGCTTCTGTGCACGCAACCTGCAAACGATTTAAGCTTTGCTTTAAAAAAGCAACCCAAAACAACCAGAACAAAAATAGAGCACAACTAAAGTTGTTCTACTCAAACGATAAGCCCCACCAAAATTAGAGAACGGGCATTATTGCAGGCAAAATTTAAATCCTTTTATACATAAATTATCATAAACTATTTAGGTGAATTTTTATGAGCCAACAGCTTCAGGATTATATGTGTAAATACGTTCAAGAAAAAACAGAACTTCTCAAGGGATGCCTTTTAGCAGCTTTAAACAGCAAAGACCAATACCTCAGTCTTTTAGATGAAAGTTTAGGCACACCAACTCCGTCAATAGATCTAAAACTTTGTGAATTGTTAGCGAACGCTGGGCTATTTCGCGAAGAAACTAAGCTCAACAGAGACGGACGCAACGAATACAAACTATTTTACCTCACTGACTTAGGCAAAGAAATGGCAATGCAAATCAAAAAAGAAACATAAACAGACGAAATACCAAAAGTTTTGGGGAGAAAAAAAACTTTCCCCGAGTTTTTGTTTAGATGTGCAGTGCGCCTGATAGTACGCCTATGAACAGTGGGATAAAGACAATTGAGAGAGTGCTCATCAGTTTTATGAGTACGTGAAGGCTTGGTCCTGCAGTGTCTTTCATTGGGTCGCCGACTGTGTCGCCTACGACTCCTGCTGCGTGAGCTGGTGAACCCTTACCGCCAAAGTGGCCTGCTTCAATGTATTTCTTTGCGTTATCCCATGCGCCGCCGCCAGTGTTCATTAGCAGAGCAAGTGGAACTGCTGAAAGTGTTACGCCGATGACAAGTGCACCTACTGCTTCAGGTCCTAACAGAACGCCTATGACGATTGGAACAACCACAACGATTAAACCTGGAAGCACCATACCTCTTAACGCGGATTTTGTGCTGATGTCTACAGCTTTGCCATATTCAGGTTTGCCAGTTCCCTCCATAATGCCCGGAATTTCTCTGAATTGACGTCTAACTTCCTCAACCATTTCGCCTGCCGCTTTCCCAACAGCGCTAATTGCCTGTGAACTGAAGAAGAAGGGCAACATGGCTCCGATGAACCCTGCGACTAGAATAGCTGGGTTAGAGATGTCGACTGAAAATGTTCCGCCGAAGTGAGATATGACTTCTGACGAGTATGTTTGAAATAGTAGTTGTGCTGCAAGTAGTGCTGAGCCGAGGGCATAGCCTTTTGTTAGGGCTTTGGTGGTGTTTCCTACGGCATCGAGGGCTTCCATTGTTTCTTCTGCGCCGCCTTCACCTGACATTTCAGCTATGCCTGCTGCGTTGTCAGCGATTGGTCCGAAACCATCAAGCGCTAAAATCATGCCCATAACTGCAAGCATGCCCATTGTGGCTAAGGTAGTTCCGTAAATTCCGCCTATGAAGTAGCCGGGAAGCGGGCCAACGCTTGCTAGGTGTATTTGATCAGCGAATTGCACTCCGAAGAAGTAGGAAACGATCAATGCGATAACTAATGAAACTACAGGTAACGCGGTTGTTTCCAACCCGACAGCGAAGCCTGTGATGATGTTGGTGGCGGCTCCTGTTTGGCTGGCTTGAGCTATTCTCCTTACTGGGCCTCTGTCGGCTCCAGTGTAGTAGTCTGTGATGTAGTCTATGGATACGCTTGCGGCTAAGCCTGCGAGTAAGCAGAAGTACAAGTAGATGTTGCCTAACAAGAAGATGTCAGCCAGCAGGAACAAGATGCCAGCTACGATTGTGGTGACCATGAGGCCTTTTCTCAGTGCTTTCATAGGGTGTTTAGCTTCTGCTTCAGTTAGCTTAACGAAGGGCATGCCGATTAATGTGGCAAAGATTCCCAGTGATCGTGCGATGAGCGGGAAGAATAGGAATATCAGGTTTCCAGTGGCTATGCTGATTAAGCCGCCGATGACCATTCCGCCGATGTTCTCTCCAGTCGCGGATTCGAACAAGTCAGCGCCCCTACCGGCTGAGTCACCGACGTTATCGCCGACGTTATCTGCGATAACTGCGGGGTTGCGTGGATCATCTTCAGGTATGCCTGCTTCGACTTTACCTACGAGGTCAGCTCCTACGTCTGCTGCTTTAGTGTAAATTCCCCCTCCAAGCTGCGCGAACAGAGCGATTAATGAAGCACCAAAACCCATCCCGACAATACCGCTTGCAGCGGTTCTGCCCAAATCTGCTCCAGCACTAACACTCAGTCCCCCAAACATGGCGTGGAACCCCCCATAAATCAGAAACAGAAAACTTACACCTAAAAGAGATAAACCAGTAACTGCCAAACCCATTGTAGCTCCGCCATAAAATGCAGTTTTAAGGGCTTTTTCCGCGCCGCTATCTCTTGCGGCAGCGACTGTCCGCACGTTAGCTTTTGTCGCGTTGTCCATGGCTATGTAGCCTGCTGCTAAAGAGGCAACAGCGCCTACCAGAAATGCTGCGGCTGTGCCAACACCCAAAGGAGTGCCTGGTAAAGGTATAGCAACCCACAGCAAAATGAACACGACTACCGTGATGACGGCAATCGTTGTGTACTGGCGTTTAAGGAAAGCGTATGCGCCTTCTCGGATTGCGTTGC
>JBEKPG010000107.1:0-3215 GCA_049520955.1 Bathyarchaeia archaeon
AGGGCTAAAAAATAAATAGTCGCGTGCGCGAAAACTGCCTTTTTGGCGCGCTAGTATAGTAGAATTATGATTTGCTATCCTACTATATTTCTATAAAATTAAATATTTAGCAATTTATCATTTGAGGACGAACCGCGTGCCAAGTAAAACCAAGACAACCGTAACAATCACCATTGACCCAGTTAAGTGGAAAACCTTTCAAGTCTTATCTAAAGAGAAATTAAATCTGAAAGCAAGCCCTCACGTAGAACGCTTAGTTGACAAAGCAATCGCAGAGCTACAAGGCAAAGAATTCTCCGTCACCGTAAACCTCAGCGACCTGCAAAAGCAGCGTTTGGCTCTCGTTAAGAATGCTGATGAAGTGACAAAGGTAATTGAGTCGCATGGGGTACGTGAGGCTCTTGAGGCACTAGTTGAAAGCTACGGCCTCAACTTCGAAACCTATGCAAGCGCTAGTGAGGTTATCGGTAAACTGTTAACGCTAAAAGGCACATCACTGAAAGGCGCACCCTATACCAAAGGCGACATCGACCTCTGCATAGACCTGATTGAAATTAAGGCAAAGATATGCGATGTCAGAGCGAAGATAGATAACATAAGAACCAAACAATACCTGCCCAAGCCTGAACCAGCAGCAGCTTAGATACTCGGGAAGCGCGCATTCTTGTTCCTAAAATGGCCAAAAATGGTTTTAAATCCGTTACTAGAGCATTCCTCTGAACTTGAGTGTATTAGGGCTAAAAACTTAAGAGCAAAGTGCAAAATATAACACTTCTAAGGTACTGTTGTTTGAAAGGGAGACTCTTATGACAATCTTATCAAGTGAAGATTTTTGCAAGAGCATTAGAGAAAATGAAGATAAGTGGGGAATAACTGATTGCATTTACGTTCAATGCGTTGAAGAATTCAGTAAGTGCGACCTGAGCTTAATCGATGACCGTGTGAGAGATAGAATGTTATCAGCGTTTCTTTTTGGTTGGGGCAACATGCAGAGACAATTGGGGTATGCTGGTTTACAAGCGGTCTTTGAAAGAATCAAAGAACCAAGCTTCACATTAAAAATTGAACGCTTTAGAAAGAGCAAACTAGAAGATTGTGCCGATTTGATACATCAACGAGAAGAAATAGTTGATTTGTTTGATAAAATTGCACGCTTAGAATTCACTAGTGCGAAAGGAAAATTGAAAAAAGCGTGCTCGACAACGGCGTCTAAAGTGCTTCATTTGTGCTGTCCAGATTTTTTCATAATGTGGGATGCTGGAATCAGAGTATTCTATTTGAAGAAGAAGGGGTATGGAGCGGACTATTTTGACTTCTTGTGTGAAATGCAACTGAGGCTCAAGGAACTAAGTCCAGCAACAAGAGAGTTGGAAAAAGAATTTGGTAAAAGAGCAACAAGATTTATTGACGAATACAATTGGAAGTTAGCGCATCCATAACTTTTGTTTAAATTTATTTAAGGGAATTCCAACGTAGAAAATGGACAGGGGAAAAATGAGTGACCGCTGATAGCGAAATCGAGACTAAGGCATTCGACTTGAATATTGAGAAGATTTTGGAAGATTGGGAAATCTATCATGCATTGAGAGAGGTAATCGCTAATGCCCTTGATGAGCAACAACTGACTAAAACTCGTGAAATAGAAATTACAAAAGACCAAGAAGGCTGTTGGTGTGTCAGAGACTATGGTCGTGGACTAAAATATGAACATCTAACGCAAAAGGAGAATGTGGAAAAGCAAAAGAACCCTAATATGATTGGCAAATTCGGTATCGGTCTGAAAGATGCGCTAGCTACCTTCGATAGACATAACGTTAATGTTTTGATTAAATCGAAATACGGGAACATAACCATAAGCAAGCTAAAGAAACATGGCTTTGAGGACATAAAAACCCTCCACGCCTATATTCTACCACCTTCTGACCCTAACTTCGTTGGTACAGAGTTCACATTTAAAGGAATCAGCGATAAAGATATTGAAAAGGCGAAAGACCTATTCTTGAAATTCTCTGGAGAACCAATTATCGAGCAAACGAAGTACGGTGATGTTTTAAGAAAAAAAGCTACGGTTGCCAGAATCTATATCAATGGCGTGAAGGTGGCGGAGGAAGAGAATTTTCTTTTTAGCTACAACATAACTGCGCTCAATGAAGTAATTCGAAAAGCACTCAACAGAGAGCGTTCCAATGTTGGTCGAAGTGCATATTCCGAAAGAGTAAGGTCTATTTTAATCTCAAGTGGCAGTACAGAAATTGCTCATGATTTAGCCGATGACCTTAAGAACTATGACTCAGGGGAAATACATGACGAACTAAAATGGTTAGATGTCCAAGAACACGCTGTTAAGATTCTAAATTCTTTGGAAAAAGTTGTGTTCCTTACATCAGAAGAAATCTCGAATGAGACTATGATGGTAAATGAAGCTAAGCAAGCGGGATACCAAATAATTCCAATACCATCCAATTTGAAATACAGAATTAAGGGTCAGCTCGACATTTCTGGAAACCCTATAAGAGATTTAGGTCAATTTTCAATCGAATACACTGAGAGCTTTGAATTCAAGTTTGTAGAACCTCAAGATTTGAAAATAGAAGAGAAAAAGATTTTCGATAGAACTGAAGAGATTTTGAGCTTAGTCGGAGGAAAACCAAAAGTTGTCAAGGAAATAAAGGTCTCCGAAACAATGAGAAAACAACTTGGTTCGTTCGTCGAGGCAGAAGGTGTATGGGAACGAGGAAAAGGAAGAATCATCGTAAAGCGAAACACACTTGAGAATCTCGAAACGTATGCTGGAACACTCTTACATGAGGTTGCTCACGCTCTGAGTGGTAAAGAGGACGTAAGCAGAGAATTTGAATGTGAACTCACTCAGATAATCGGCATGATTAGCTCTAAAGCGATTCAAGAATAGTAAAATTATTCATAAACAAATAGGAACGGCTATGACGAAGCAGAAGTATGATTGGCAAGTTGCAAGAAATGATGATGGTGCTATAACAAGTTCATATCTGAGACAGGGCTTCCCAAAATCAAGTAAATAAAAAAACCACAAATTGCCCCTTGAGTCTTTTGGGGACCTGGATGTACGAATCCTCTGGACCATTTTCTGGCTTTCAATTCTCGCGGTCTTCGTATTCGGCATGCTGAAGTTCATCAAGAAACACAGACTCTAACTTTCTTTTTTCTTTTAGTGAGTGATAGACTTGTCGGTAAAA
>JBEKPG010000108.1:0-2783 GCA_049520955.1 Bathyarchaeia archaeon
CGATGAAGACATGGATCTTCTATCTCAGAGAAAAGTAACGGTTGTTCACTGTCCTACAAGCAATGCAAAGTTGGGTAATGGCGTCGCTCCTGTAAGAGAGATGATGAACAGGAACATAACTGTCTGTTTGGGTACTGACAGCGCTGTAAGCAACAATAACCTTAGCATTTTCAAAGAAATGACTTTGGCCCCACTACTGCAAAATGTTAGATATGGGAAAGCGGGTGTAATAAGTCCTGCTGAAACATTAAAAATGGCAACGTCGTCAGGTGCAAGGTGTGTCGGTTTACAAAACCAAATAGGTTCAATAGAAGTTGGCAAGAAGGCAGACCTTATAACAATTGATATGGGAAAAGTTCACCTCTCACCCTTAAATGATGTTTATTCAAGTATAGTTTACTCGACAATTGCTTCCGATGTCGATTCTGTCATAATCGATGGAAAAATTGTCAAGGATGGCAGAATTCTAACGGTTGACTCGGAGAAAATAGTTTCATTAGCGGAGAAGTCCGTTGAAAGAATTCGTGAGTCTAAACAAAAGATGCCGCGCGCTAAGCGCGCCAGCACGTTGCTAAATCGACTTCTTCAACTCTTCTCCACACAGAAGGATGAGTAAAAGCAAACACTCAGTTAACTTTCTTTCTCTCGAACTTGGAGCTTCTCAGTTTTAATTGCCCCAGTCTGCTTGCGGTTCAAAGCACTTTGTTGAGGCCTTGCCCTCTTAAGGCTGGCAGAAATCAACTTCGGCAGTCTGATCCTCATTAACTGATAGTTTAACGCCGTTCTCGCTATAAGCCTGCTGTAATACGTTCTTTTAAGTGATTGCCGAACAATGTTTGATGGAGAATAAAATTGGTTGAAGAGTTTTGTCCTTGCTTCTATCATTGCCTTAGCTGGAAAAGACGGATTTTCGAAGACTGGCGTTATGCTATCGAAGCGGGTCCAATCTGTAGACAGTTTCCAATCATTCTCTTTAACCATGTCATAGAGATCCGTTTGAGGGTGTGGAGTAGGAAAAGATATGTAGACATCGTCTGGATCGGCTCTTCGGATAAAATCAAGGGTTTCCTTTAATGTTTCAGCTGTTTCGCCTGGATACCCGATGATTAGAAACAAACCGAAAGCCAAACCAACTTCCTTTGCCATCTTAACCGCCTGCTCATTTTGTTCCGTGGTCGTCCCTTTCCTCATAGCATTTAGAATCTTTTGGCTATTTGACTCAATCCCCAAGCCAACGATTTGACAATTGGCTTGCTTAATTTTAGCTAATATGGGCTTAGAAACATAGTCGACCCTTGTTGTGCAATCCCATGGAATTTTGATCTTTTTGCTATTGATTTCGTCGCAAATCTCCCAGACCCACTTCTTATCGAACGTAAACGTTGGATCATGAAAAGTGATAGCATCTGCTCCAAACTCATCTCTTAACCATTCCATCTCCTCGACGACGTTCTTAGGGCTTCTTTTTCTAACCAATCGTCCAGACATTTTTGAAGCAAGACAATATGCACAATTTCCTGAGCATCCCCTGCTAGCCATTATGGGAAAAATCATTTTCCCTAAGTATCGATATTTCTCTAACGCGAAAAACTTGTATGCTGGTCGAGGTAAACTGTCTAAATCTTGAATAAATTTTCTATCAGGGTTGCGAATGATTTGACCGTTTTCCCTAAAAGTTATCCCATCAATCTCATGAAGACTTTTCGGTCGATTGCTAGACACATGATCCGCAAGTTCCAATATAGTTAGTTCGCTTTCATGTCTTGCTATGCAGTCTACTTCTTTCTGTTCACGAAGAGTTTGTTCATCTAGAAATGTGACGTGTGGTCCTCCCAAAACGGTGAGGGCTCTTGGATAAGATTCTTTTGCGGCACTAGCGGCTTGAAGAGCTGATGGGAAATTAACCGTAACAGAGGTGATGCCTACTATGTCCGGCTTCAAGTTAGCTATCTCACGCTTTAAATCTTCATGAGTAAGTTTTAGCGCCGGGCAGTCTAGCACAGTAACTTCATGGCCGTGTTTGTCGAGAATGGCTGCCATGTAAGCTAAACCTATGAGAGGAAATAGCGTCGTATGCATGTAGGTTTTTGGAGGAATCGGAGGATTGACCAATAATATTTTAGCGCTCTTTTTTTCCACCAAAGACGCAACAACTCGATTGGGTACACTTTGCTTATTTAGTGTGAACCGCCATTATAAAAATATTTACGTATGGAACCTTTTTGAATATTCAGATGAATTAAACCAACTTCTATGAAGAAATCAAGCTTGACAAGTATGACCCTTTTAAACATACATGATAAGGATACAAAAGCGCACGCCTCTTCCATCTTAGTTACTTCCACTTTAGCGCGCATGGTTGTTCCGATATTTACACCGGAAAAGATTACCGGTTAGTTTGGCTAGATTTCAATCTTTTGGGCTAGCGACGCACTTTCAGGCTTTTTGAGCGGGTTTGCCATCTACAGTGACTTGAGTAGACGAGAACGGTCCAGTATTAATTTTTTCTCTTATTCCATCTGCGGTTACCAGGTGGTCCTATAAGAAAATAACCTATTAACATAAGAGCAATGGTTACAACGATAATTATCACAGCTGTTACTTCAGTCGTTATTCTCACCTCCATTTTTAGTGTCTAAGTCTAAATACTTCCACTTAGCGCAGCGTAATTTTTTTCGGTGTTTATTACTTCAACCTGGAACTTTTTTGGCAATGACGAAAAGTGTGATTCATTAACGACTTTTTCGCCATCCACTTCTATGGCGGTGTATTTTAGAAGAGGG
>JBEKPG010000109.1:0-2527 GCA_049520955.1 Bathyarchaeia archaeon
TCAAAATCAAGATTCCTGCAACAAGAGACAAGGCAAATGCAGCAATGGTTAGTTTGCTTCTCTTTGTAGGTGTTTCCATTTGTTTTTTAATCTCCATATCTGTTTCCTTAATTATCTCCAAGCTGCAGAGGTTAAAAAAGAAACCGCACTTGTGATATGCACCAAGGATGAAACTCACTCAAGAATAGCGGAGATTAAGCTACTACAAAGTGGTCTACTAAATTGGCTAATTATAAATATACACGACAAAGACAAAAATGTGGAGTCTTATAATCAGGATAAAGAAAAAAGATGAGCTATGTGGTAAACGTCTCCAACGACTACTACTTGACATGTTTATGAAGGCTGGTATATCAGGCGCTACGTTGTGGACAGGGGTTGATGGGTTTGGAAAACGTGGCAGGTCAACACTGAAACTTGAAGGCGTTACAATTAACATGCCTTTGATAATTGAAGTTATTGATGAGCAATCAAAGCTTGAGCCACTTCTTCCAGAACTAAAAAGAATAGTCGGAGACAAGGGTTTAGTAAGCATACAAGACACAAATGTTATTTAGATTAACAGATTTCTACGGAAATTCAGTTTTTGCCCATAGAAAAAGCTTCCAGCTCATTTACAAGCTAGTTAGGACACGCGCGCTGGCCCTACGGGAAATACACTCTTCGCTTTCATTGTGGTTAGCTTTTTCCATCTTTTAATTCTCTTTTTTGTGCAATTTCTTTCTTAACTGCCTCAAGTTATTGTTTGCCTGATAAGCTAATTATTTATACCTGAAAGGAACGGTTTGCTAGAACGATGCGAGGCCTATTCTTGGATTATATTACAGTTGCTGCAGTTGCTGTCTTTGCAGTAACGCTTTTCTTGATGATTAAGCGCCCATTCAAATTAAGACTGGGTTACGCCGCTGGAATCGGCGCGGTTGCCTCATTGTTGCTTGGCACGGTTAGTTTGGGGCAAGCTGCCCAGTCATTTCTGAACATTTGGGATGCGGCTTTAGCGTTTCTGGGCATCGTTGCGTTGTCTGTGACGTTGGATGCTATGGGCTTCTTTAGGTGGGCTGCGTTGCGCGTAGTAAAGTTGGCTGGCGGTAGTGGTCTGCGGCTTTTTTTCTACGTTTCTTTGCTTACTGCAGCGGTGAGTATTCTTTTTGCGAATGACAGCGCAGTTTTGATTTTAACTCCTATAGTGCTGGAGATTGTAACTTGCTTAGGCATAGATTCGAAGGGGAAGCTTGCATACCTTTTCACCGCTGGATTGATGGCAGACACTGCGTCTATGCCGCTGATTACAAGCAACCCCATTAACATTTTGAGTGCCGATTTTTTCAAATACAGCTTCATCGACCATTTGATTTTCATGGGTCCAGTGGGAGTAGCAACCATCTTCAGCAGTTTGCTATTATTTTACCTTTTTTTTAGAAAACAAATCCCCAAAGTTTACGATGCGGAAGCTGCTGACACCTTAACCAAAGGGAAAAACGTGATTTCACCTCTCTTGCTGAGAGTGAGCCTGGTCACGCTTATAGCGATTGATATAGGCTACGTCTTGACCTCTCTGAACAGATTTCCTGTTTCGCTAGTGATTTGCAGCGGCGCAGCGTTTCTAATAGCAGTCTACTGGTTTACACTCAAATGGAATGGATCGGTAAACGGAGAGAAGAAAGGACTCATTGGCTTGGCAAGGGACATCAACTGGGACATTGTACTCTTTATGTTTAGCATTTTCCTCGTCGTTCAAGGTTTGGAAACCGCTGGCATCACAAATCTATTGTCTTCTGCTCTTGTAGCAACGAGCAAATTTCCGTCCATGCTGGGAGTATTTGTTCCGAGCATGATTGTGACCATCGGAGCGAGTTTCATGAACAACTGGCCAATGACGATTCTGGGATTGCTAAGCATAAAGCAAGCAGCGTTAAGCGGGACAGCTTTAACCCGTTTGATTTTCAGCAACATCATCGGAAACAACTTGGGTCCTCACTTTTTCCCGTTAGGGTCACTGGCTATTGTTATATGGCTGGAAACGATGAAGCGTAAAGGCGTGACCATTAGCCTTAAAGAATACCTTAAAGTCGGCGCTGTACTGTCCATAGCACAAGTTGCTATCGCATCAGCTGTGCTATGGGCTGAATTGAGCATGGGGCTTCATTTAATGCTATAATGGGTGGAAAAGCATCTTTAGTGTGCGCATGTGTTCATTAATTGCCTTTGGGCTTTTTTCTTCTACTGAGTATTGGTTTGACCGATGAGTTCCGCCCCCTTTTGTGGTCAAATCCCACCGGGCACGTATCCTTAAGCAACTGGTCAAAAAATTCATTTTTACTAGGAAAATGGGGATAGTACTTCCCTTCCTATATCCTATAGTGACTATTTTGTTGAGGTCAGAATTAATGGTTCCGAACCCATTTCAGACTGTGTGAAAAGTCTCTTTCTTTGTTAGCTATTCACCGTTAACCTTAAATCTAGACTATCCTTAGGTCAACTGAAAAGCCATGAGCGAACACGTAAACGGAACCTACAGAGACCAAAC
>JBEKPG010000110.1:0-2524 GCA_049520955.1 Bathyarchaeia archaeon
TTACTAAATAGGTTAATGCGAAAAGATTAATGCAAAGTCCTATAAACAGGCCCAAGTAAAAGCCAACATATATGTTCCCATTTGCCAAAATCAGGCCTATACTAGGTACAACAACATTAGGATATGCTGTGAGAATACCGTTCGGTCCATTGTAAAATCCTGGTTGGTCTCCTCCTATGAGGAGTCCTCCTCGTGTATAGTAAAGAATTATGAATAGCCATATAGCCGCTATAAGAATAGCAACCCAGTAACATTTCAACGATTTAATCTTCAAACTGAAATTTCCTATGCTTAGCGAGTTCTCATTCAATGAAGTTACTCCTTCTTTTTAGCATGAGACGCATGGATGACCAGAAGCTGAGGATGTAGCCTTGCTCAATAAAATAGGTTGCCCCGAATTTTCTTAGAACTTTTGACCTTTCGGATGTAATATGACTATGTCTGCTTAGTATGAACGTTAGTGCTTTAAAGTAGTAGTAGAGGTTTATGGCTGATTTGTTTTTTAGAGACAGCATAAAATTTTTTACAAATTCGAAAATAACAGAACTAGAGAAGTAAATGGGTACCCATAGACCTTCGTAAACGTAAAGTATTGACAACATTTTATTTCTTGAAGTATAATAAGAAGAAAGAATCGGATTTTTCTTTACATAATAACCCTCAGCTGTTCCACCCCTCTTGTGAAATATCACTGAATTGAGGGCAACATAATTGTTGTACCCTCCCAATTTTAGCTTCCATGATAAAAGGCTATCTTCGTTAAACATGAAAAATTGTGGATCCCAACCTCCTACTTCATCCCACGTTCGTCCACTAAGCATAAATAACATTCCATCAACGCCAAAGGACTCCATCACTTTTAATCCGTTCTCAAGAACTAACTTTCTTATGGGTTTAATAGGCCAATTGGAGTAGTTAAAACCCTGCATCAAGACGCTACTTGTCATGCCTATACTGTCCACTTTTGAAGACCCTTCTATCAGAACCAATGGTTGTATGGCTCCAACGTTAGGAAGGGACTTCATGCTTTCTAAAAGGTTAAGAAGAGAGGTTTCATTCAAAATTACGTCGTTATTGCTAAACAGCAATATTGAGCAATCTTCTAACAGTTTTGCAGCTACATAACATGCGCCAGCATACCCTATGTTCCGTCCTGGATTAAAATGTCTGACGTCGCAGCACACAGGCTTATAATTTTCCAGATTGAGATTTCCTGAATTATCAGCAACTATTATTGAAGTTTCAATGAATGGCTTATTTTCCTTAAGCAATGAAGCAGCCCTAATGAAAGAATCCAAACACTTAGTTGTGCGAACTTTGTTATCACCGAAATGAACTAGCACAATACCTAACCGCTCGGCTTTTCCCTCACTCGTTATTTCTTCAGGCATAATGATCGGCATCACCCTACAATCAACCCATTTATCAAGTGAGTTCTACCGAGTATACTCGTATCATAAATAAAAGAATACCCAGCAATGCTCGAATTCTCCATTAGCAAAGCTAATAGAAACCTATCCACGCAGCGCCAAATTCACAAACTTTCATAAAAAGCATACCCGAAGCATGAGCAGGATCTTTCGCTAGTTTTCTCCAGTTCCTTATGAATGCCGGTCTTATTAGAGTTAGTTGAGCGCTTGCTTCTTTTGGATGCTTCGTTTTATAAACCTTCAAAGTTTTCCCATAATTACGCTTCTTTATCATTGTTTTTCGTAAGCTCAGCCGCCCTTCATTATGCCTAATAAATGAGTTAATTCGACCAATTCTAAAACCTGCTCTGCTAATTCTCACATGCAAATCCCAGTCTTCTTGACCAGTAATTTCTTCATCAAAGCGGCCCACTCCAAAAAATACATCTTTTCCAAAAAATCTAGCAGCTTCTATAGTGTCGTCACCAACATAGCAGGACCTTTCCAAAGCTTTACACTTGGTCCAAAAACCTTCACCAACCGAAACCTCAGGAACAACAACTGCATTTGCATGGCTACAAACAGCCGCTTTAACGCAATCATCCACAACCTTAGACGTCAACTCCATATCAGAATCAATGAAAAACACATAATCACCACAAGCGAACTGTGCACCAAAATTGCGTTGGGAACTTCTTTCGGGACCTTTAAACAGTATTTTCCCATATTTTTGCGCAATTTCCCGTGTCTTGTCACTTGAATAATTATCAACAACTATAATTTCGATATCTGGATACGTTTGTTCCTTGATTGATTTTAGACATTTGTCTATTGTACTTTCGGAGTTTTTAGTAGGTACAACAACAGACACTACAGATCGATTACTCACTGTTTGACCCCCGCTCAAGCAGTTCCTCAACATTTTTCATACATTCATAAACAGCTTTATCCAAGCTAAAAGTTCTCGAATCTTCTAATGCATTTTCAGAAAGCATTTTTCCCAACTCATTATCAGTCGAGACCTTAAAAAGCGTTTCATCCAAAGTATATGAATCTCCAGATTTTGCCTTTGTACCAGTTTAACCATCCTGAATCGAGATCAAGAACTAAACGGC